>DATBZF010000140.1:0-58599 GCA_036513315.1 Roseiarcus sp. | reverse complement strand
CACCGCTGAGACCTTTGTCAATGACGACCGCGAAAGCGGTCGCCGCCTTCGGCGGTGGCCTGAAAGGCCATCATTGACAAAGGTCTCAGCGGTGAAAGAATTGCCTCCATGCGAACAATGGCTCAATAGCGAAGTCAGTAGGGGCGATAAACCTGTCGAAGTTGTTGTCTCGCATCCTCAACCTCCTCCCATATGGAGACCCGATTAACGAATTCGTGCGCCTGCACAATTGCGAGCTTCAGTCCGGACGAATGCTTCGCATTCGCCTTGAGAACCAAACCAGACGAAGGCTTTCAGAAGCTTAGTCTGGATTGCTTCGTCGCTTCGCTCCCTCGCAATGACAGCGGCGGGATGCGCTAGGCTGGATTGCGTCGTCGCTTCGCCAGGGCGAATGAGTCATTCGCCTGACCTCGCAATGACGGCGAAGCGGTTTCAATAGAAAGCGGCACGCTCTAGTGGCGCAGAATCTTGCTGAGAAAACTGGCGGCGCGCTCGCTCACCGGCTCTTCGAAAAAGCTCGCCGTCGGCCGATCCTCGATGATTTCGCCGCCATCGATGAAGACGATGCGATGCGCGACGCGTCGGGCAAAGCCCATCTCGTGGGTGACGCACATCATCGTCATTCCCTCTTGTGCAAGATCCGTCATCACATCGAGCACTTCATTGATCATCTCCGGATCGAGCGCGGATGTCGGCTCGTCGAACAGCATCGCGATGGGGTCCATCGCCAGGGCGCGCGAAATTGCGACCCGTTGCTGCTGACCGCCGGAGAGTTGTCCGGGAAATTTGTCGCCATGGGCCTTGAGGCCAACCCGGTCGAGCAATGCGCGGCTGCGAGAATCGGACTCGTCGCGCGAGCGGCCGAGCACTCTTTCCTGCGCCAGATTCAAATTGCCCAGAATCGAGAGATGAGGAAAAAGCTCGAAAGATTGAAACACCATGCCGACCCGCGCCCGCAGCCGAGGGAGATCGACGCCCTTGGCGCCGACCGATATTCCGTCGACAATAATCTCACCCTTCTGAAAGTCTTCGAGCGCGTTGACGCATTTGATAAGCGTCGACTTGCCGGAGCCGGAGGGGCCGCAGACGACCACGACTTCGCCCTTGGCGACTTGGGTCGAGCAGCTTTTCAGCACCTGCGTGGAGCCGTACCATTTGCTGACATTGCGAATTTCGATCATGGCGCACCGCTTTTTGAGTTCCCGCCAAAGCGCTCGATTCCGAACGAGGATATATCGCGTTCGGCGCGGCCGGAGACGACAAGTTCGGCGGTCGTCAGTCCCATGATCGGCCCAAGCGTGTAACCGTTCGATGTGACGGCGTTGAAAAATCCGGGAATAGCAGGGTGCTCGCCGACGATGGGAGCGCCGTCGATGTCGATGTTCATCGCCGCCCAACTTCGGATGACGTGCAATTTGCGCAGTGAAGGAACGACATGTTGCGCGATCCAGAGATTGCCCTCAAGGCTCGCCCGCAGCGGACGAGGTCGGTGATGGACAGGATCGAGACCGGCGGTCCAGCCGCCGCCAATGATGAAATTGCCGTTCGCCGCCTGCTTGAGGGTGAGATGGCGATCGGCGTGAGCAATCAGGCTGGCGATGGTCGGCTCGGCGGCTTCCGTGACGATCATCTGGAGCGGCGCGCCAGATACGGGAATGGCGACGCCCAGCATGGCGCCGATTTGCGATGCGAAGGCGCCGGCGGCATTCACCACCTGCCGCGCCTTCATCGGCCCACGGGAGGTTTCGATTGCGAAGCCTGGCGGGGCAATTTGGATGCCGGTGACGGTTGCTTCAGAGTGGATTCTCGCGCCGGCCGCGATCGCCGCGTCGAGGAGCCCCTGCGTGGCGATCAGCGGGTTGATCTTGCCTTCCTGCGCACAATAGGCCGCGCCAAGGAAAATCTCGTTCAAAGCCGGCTCCAACCTGCGCAGGTCCGCCGCGCCGATGATCTCACATTCGACGCCTTGCGCGCGCTCGACTCGCGTTTTCTCCTTGAGAAAGGCAAGGTCGCGTTCCGTCTCGGCGAGCATCAATCCGCCGGTGATCTTGATCTCAAAGTTCGCGTCGAGTTCATGCGCGAGCTGCCGCCAAAGACGTATCGACTCAGCCTGAAGCGGCAGCGCTTTCGCGGCGAGGTCGACATATCCCCGTGCTTTGGCTCCATAGTCGAACGATAGGAGCTGCGCGTGCAGCGAGCCGGCATTGGCGCCGGAGGCGCCGCTATTGGCGCGCGCGTGGTCCAGTACGACGACGGATTGTCCCGCTCGTGCAAGAAACAATGCCGTCGACAAGCCGACAATGCCGGCGCCGATGACGAGCGTCTCCGCCTCGGATACATCCAATCGATCCGCGCGGGATGGCGAAAGCGGCGGCGGAAGCACGCGCTTATGGCCTCCCCATTCGGGTCTTTCGATCGCCAGCGCGGCAAGCGGAATGGGACGAAGCGGCATCTGCGGCGCGAGCCAACCAACTTCGCTGGACCCGGATCCTTTGCCGACAAGCTCCGCAAGATGCGGCGCGCAATAGCGGCCTTGGCATCGCCCCATTCCGGCGCGCGTCAGTCGCTTCAGAGTGGCGACGTCCTTTACGCGATGTTTGGCGATGGACTTTCGAAGCGCGGCGAGCGCAACGCTCTCGCATCGGCAAATCAGCGTATCGTCCAGCGCCAATGCGAGCCCCACCGGCGGCGTCGCGAACAACCGCCACAGCGCCGTTTGAAAGCGGTGATGATGCGCAAGGCGGCGGCGCGCGGACGATATGTCAGGGCCCGCGAATCCGAGGCGATGGGCAGCCTCGACGCCCGCGAGCTCGCCTTGCGCAAGCGCGACATGGGCGCCCCCGAAAGCGCCGGCTTCGCCGACGATAAAGACATCCTCCAGCGATGTCGCGCCGTCAGGGCGCCGCTCGGCTTCGAGATGCGGATCATCCGCACCGACGACGCGTTGACGGCAGCCGAGCAGCCGGGGCAATTCGCTGGCGGGCCAGAATCCGTCGCCGGTCAGCACAGCATCGACTGCGATGTCGAACGATCGCTCGGGCTGAATGCGTCCGTCCGCGGCGAGCGGCGCGACGATCGCGCGTTCCGCGCGGCCATCCCCTTCAATGGCGATCAGACGGCAGCGCCAATGGATCGCAGCGCGCGCGCGCTTGAGGCGCGCGATCGTCGCCATGCCTTGCAACGCCAGTTGTGGATCGGCGGCAAAGAGAGCCGCGCCGTTGGCTGGCTGGCTCCAGGGCGCATCGGCGGCTTCGACGACGACAATCTCGACGCCCGGCGCCAGTAATTCGGCGGCGACCTGGAAGTTGAGCGGGCCGTTGCCTGCGATGAGAAGTCGTTTTCCCGGCCGTACATTGTAGCTGCGCTTGAGCGTCTGGGCGGCGCCCGTCGTCATAACGCCGGGCAACGTCCAGCCTGGGACGACAATCGGTCGTTCGTAGGCGCCGGTGGCGATGATGACGATCTTCGGTTTGATCAAGCCGCTCTGGCCGCGCGCCAGGGTCATGATCTCGATGTTTGCTGTGGCGTTGCGCTCTGCGCCCCAGACGAGCGTCTCTTCTTCGATGATCGCGCCGGCGGCTCTAACTTTTTCGATCAGCGCCCGGCCATCGCGCGCCTGTCTATCAAGGCGGTCTCGATGCTCGTCGAGATAGGCCGGCTGTTTGTAAAACTGTCCGCCCGGCGCCGGTCGCTCGTCGAGGATCAGGACCTCGGCGCCGGCGCGGCGCGCGGCGAGCGCGGCTGCGAGGCCGCCGGGTCCAGCGCCAATGACGACGACATCGACGGATCGTTCAGGCAGATCGTTCTGCGGCGGAATCGCAAGGTCCGCCAGTCCCGGCGATAAATGCACAACGCCGGCGGCTTGTCGCTTGACCCTCATTCCTGCCGCCGCCTTAACCAGACAGGCGCGCTGGCCGGGGCGATCGTCTATCGTGACGAGACAGTCATGACACACGCCCATGCCGCAATAGACGCCGCGTCGATCGCCAAGCTTATCGGTCGACAGGGCTAAATGTCCGTGCGCGACAAGAGTCGCCGCGACGGTTTCTCCGGGCGCTGCAGCAAGAGGTTGATCTTCGAAATGTATTTGGAGCAGCGCGCGTGCGTCGCGGGAAGGCGTCTCAACCATCGCGCGGCCAAAGTTGGGGGTAGCGCAGCGCGCACGAATTGACTCTGGAGAAGCTCGTTCGCGATCGCTCCGTCATTGTCACCGCTCAGATGGGAAGCGCAGATCAAAGCGATCGACGAGCGCTTTCATTCGCGCGTCCTCGGCAGGCGGAAGGGGTAAGCGCGGCGGTCGCGGCGCGCCGGCGGGAAAGCCCATGTGATTGAGCAGAGACTTGGTGCCGCCGACATAGGCCTGCCCGAACACGGCTTCGATGATCGGCAGCCAGTGAAGGTAGAGGGCGCGGCCCTCGTTGAGCTTTTCCTCATCAACAACGAGCGTGAAGAGCCTGGCAAGCGGGGCGGGCGCGATATTGGAGGGGACGGCGACCCAGCCTTGTGCGCCTTCGGCGAAGGATTCGAAGCCCAAAATGCCGCCAAAAACCGTCATGCGGTCGCCGCAAAGCCGCATGATGTCGCGCACACGCGTGACTTCCAGCGTCGATTCCTTGATGTAGCGGCAGTTTTCGATTTCCGACAGTCGGGCAACCAGCGGCGGCTTGAGATCGACATTGGCGGTCGCCGGATTGTTGTAGATCATGATCGGGATCGAGATCGAATCCGCGACGGTCTTGTAATGATGAAAAAGCTCATCGTCGCTCGGCGTCGAATAAAACGGCGGGATGATCATAACGCCGTCGGCGCCAAGTCGCTCCGCCTCGCGGCTCGCTCTCACCACCTCTCTTGTGTCTTCTGCGCCTGTTCCGATCAGCACCGGAACCCTTCCCTTTGCGGCGCCGATCACGGTCTCTGCGACCAGCGTTTTCTCGTCGATTGAGAGGGACAGAAACTCTCCGGTTGAGCCGAGCGGAATCAATCCGTGGACGCCCTCGCGAATCTGCCAATCCGTAAAGGCGGCGAGCGCGTGCGCATCGACGGCGTCGCTGCCGTCGAATGGCGTGATCATGACCGTGTAGGTGCCGCGAAAGGTCTTGGGCATCTTGAGTTCCACAATAGGCGATTGACGAGTTTAGAGGCGTAGGCGGCTTCGACGCCGGCGGTCAGCGTTGGTCGGGAGCCGTAGGCGCGCGCTCATAGGCGCGGCCGAAACGCCTCTCTATCGCGCGTTGAACAAAGTCCCAGGCTGTCGTCATCGCGAGATAATAGAGACCCGCGACGGCAAACAGCTCCATCACCAGGAATCGCTCCTGAATGAGCTCCTGTGTGCGCCGAAGCAGCTCCTCCATGGAGATGACCGAGGTGATGGACGTCGTCTTCAGGAGCCCGTTCACCGAATTGCCGAGCGGCGGCACGATGATTCGCAGCGCCTGCGGGACCACGACGAAACGCATGATCTGACGATCGCGCATTCCCAGCGCCTTGGCGGCGTTGACTTGCCCAACCGGCACCGCCAACAGCCCGGAGCGGATGATTTCCGCCAGATAGGCCGCTTCGTTGAGCGAG
Organism: Roseiarcus sp.; assembly: GCA_036513315.1. Classification (GTDB taxonomy): domain Bacteria; phylum Pseudomonadota; class Alphaproteobacteria; order Rhizobiales; family Beijerinckiaceae; genus Roseiarcus. The sequence continues at coordinate 53,031 of DATBZF010000140.1, read as the reverse complement.
AGCCCCAGCAGAGCCGATTCGATCACTGACAATCTGACGCCGAATTGCGGAAGACCTGTGTAGATGACGATGAGCTGGACCAGCAGGGGCGTGCCGCGGAACAGCCAGACATATCCCGAGGCGATTATCGATATGACCTTGCTTTTCGACCGCTGCGCGAGAGCGATGACAAGGCCGAGCGCAAGCCCGATCGAAATGGACGCCGCCGTCAGCCAAAGCGTGGCGAGGGCCCCTCCGAGAAGATATGGATTGCCGAGATATTCGAGAAATCCCGACCCGCTCCAGCCTTGCACTTCGCTCTCCCGCGTGTTGCGGTCCTAAGCGGAGGCGTCCGCTTGGGGCCGCGTTCGCTGCGGATCACATGTCGGGTCCGTGCACCGCGAACGGCTCGGTGTAGGCGGGGACGCCATAGGAAGCGAACAGCTTATCGAAGCTGCCATCTTTCTTCATGTCGTCGAGAACGCTTTTGACCGCCTCCGCGAGTTCCTTGTTCTTGAACGCGAGCGCCACCGGCGCGGGATAGAGGCCGCTGATCGCCCGCGTGAAGTCGCCGCGATCCTGATATTCCTTCGCCACGCCATCGATGGAAGTCACCGCATCGACCTGGCCTGCCTTGAGCGCCTGGTAAGCGACGGCGAATGTATCGAACGTGCGAATGGTCAGGCCGGCGAGGCCCTTGGCCTTGAGCTCGCCGTCAAGCGCCTTCGTCTTGGCCTCCTCGAATCCGCCAATTTCCACGCCGATCGTCTTGCCGGCGAGATCTTCGACCTTGGTGATCTTGTCCTTGTCCTTATTGGCGAGGGAGATCGAGATCGCCTGATTTTCGTACGGGATCATATACATGAGCTTGACGCGCGCGGGCGTGAAGAAGATGCCGGTGTCGATCATGTCCCAACGTCCGCCTTGCAGACCCGGAATCATCGCGTCAAATTCGATCTTGATATAGTCCGCCTTCAAACACAGGCGTTTGGCGATTTCCGCGCCAAGTTCGATCCGCATGCCCTTGAGCGTTCCAGCGCTGTCGACGAATTGCAACGGCGGCAGCGTCGGATTGGTCGACATTGTAAGCGATCCCGCTTTGATCAGGTCGCCGTCCGGAATTTTTGATTTGCAATCCTCAGCGATCGCCGCTGTCGCGCCGAGTGCGATCCAGCTCAAGGCCAGGCATAGGCGCAATCCAATTCGATGCACAGACATAGGCGCTCCTCCAGTTTTCCCTGGGGCCTCCCGAACGCTTCTTCTGTGGCGCTGACATTGGGCCCAAAAGGCGATGATCGATGTTCAGCATTCCATCGGTATACCAATTAAGGCACACGTTCCGGTCGGGCGCAAGAGGCAATCCGGACCGGTGATCCGAACCGTAGCTGCGGATTTGAATGCGCGCTCGGTTGGCGGCGCCGCGCGCGACCGATGATCAGAGCCCATCGAGGGCGCGCTTGCGCACATTCCGGATATGATTGCTCATGGCTTCACGCGCTTTTTCCGGCCGCCCCGAAGCGAGCGCGTCTAGGATGCGGCCGTGATCTTCAATGCCGGGTTTGCCGCGCAGAGGAACGGTCTGCCGCTCAAAGATCTTGGTGTAGCGGCGCATCGCGCCAATCATTTCGCTGAGAATCGGATTGCCGCTTCTTTCTGCGATTGTGTCGTGCAGCAGGTCGTCGAAACGCCAATGATGCTCGTCGAGTCCGTCGCCCTGGTGATCGACAAGCGATTCCATTTCGAGCGACAGCGCCTTTATCTCGGCGGCGGATATGAACGGCGCCGCCTGCGCCGCCGCCTGTGGCTCAATCATTGCGCGTACGTCAAGGCTATGAAGATAATCCTGGAGGGTTATCACCCGCACGGCGAGAAGCCGGTCGGTCAGGCGGACCAAAAGCCCCAGGCCTTCGAGTCGGCCAAGGGCGTCTCGCATCGGCGTTCGCGAAATGCCCATCGCCTCGGCGAGTTTGCGTTCCTGAATGACCGAACCGCCAGGAAGTTCGTGAGAGAGAATTTTGTTCAGCACGGTGCGATAGGCGGTATTCGCCAGTTTTTCCTGTTCGTTCGCCTTGGTCGGCATCGGCTCCCCACCGGTATGACGCCACTGGTGCATACCCCAAAAGCTCGTACGATTTGTCTATCGCACGTCATTTGGGGAGTATGGACATTAGCCGGAACAGCGTCGCCTACAAACCTCGGCCCGCGGTCGCGTGGTTGCTAAACGCAGCGCGAGTTCGCCCCTTCACCCCTTCGAGTCGAGGCCGGGCGGCGGCTTAGGCGACCACGCATTGGCGAGCGGGCGCAACATTCGCAAGCGCCGTGAGCGGGGCGTTTCGGAACCGCGTCAGCGCTCCTGTTTCAGGCGCGCTGGCGGCCGGGAAGCGCCGGCGCGGCAATAGCTCAATCACTTTTGGCAGTGACTGGCTCCGCCTTCTCCGATGCGGCCAATGTTGGAAATTTTGCTTCCTCACCCGCGATCCGGACGACCTCGCCGGTTTCGGTCGATTCGGCGGGATTGTCGATCAGCCGATCGGACAGCGACAGGCCGGACTCGATCTCGACGCGATTGCCGAGATTGCGGCCGAGAGTCACCGGCCTCAACGCCACCTTGTTGTCCGCATCCACCGCCGCGACACGCATGCCTTGCGGGCCGAACACCAGGGCCGTAGCGGGAATGCGCAAGGTGTTGAGATCGGATGGGAAGTGAAACTGAACCTCGGTAAACGCGCCGGGCCACATTTTGCCGTCCGGATTGTCGGCCTGCAGCTCGATCAGCGCGGTGCGGGAATTTTCCGTCAGCGCATTCGAAGTCGACGACAATTCCGCCTCGAAAGTCTCCTTCTGGCCGGGCAGGCGCAATGTCGCCTTGACGCCCGGCTTGATCTGGCCAAGGAAAGCTTGCGGGACATTCACATAGACGCGCATGCGATGGATGTCGGCGACCTGGAACAGCGCCCGGCCCGACGTGCCGCCGGCGCTGACGAGATCGCCGATATCGACATTGCGCGCGGTGACGACGCCGTCGAAAGGCGCCTTGATCTCCTCGAACCCGGCCAGCTCCTGGAGGCGGTTCACGGCCGCCTGTTGCGCCGTCACATTCGCCTTGGCGACCGCCAGCGCCGCGGTGCGCGAGGCCGAGGTCAGGCGATCGGTGTCGCCCTGTTCCGCGCTCGACCACCCTTGCGCGACGAGCCGCGAAGTGCGCTGGTCGGTCACCTTGCCAAGGTCGGCATTGGCCTGCGCCTGTTCGACAGCGGCCTGCAATTGAACGAGCTGCGCCTTGGCCTCCGCAAGCTGCTGGTCGAGGTCGGGCGCCGAGATCGTCGCGAGCACATCGCCTTTTTTCACATGCGCGCCGATGTCCTGGCGCCAGGCGGTGACATAGCCGCTGGCGCGGGCGAAAAGCGAGCCGCTGTTGTAAGCGTTCACATTGCCCGGCAGCACCAGATCCGCTTCAGCCGGACTGCGCTCGGGCTGGATCAGCCGGACGGTCGGAATCGCCTGCTGGTTGGTCCAGGAGGCGACCTCCTGCCTGCTCCTGGCGCGATCTGTGACGCCCGAGACAGCAAGAACGATGGCTCCGATCGCGGTCGCGCAGAGGAGAAGCAAGATACGGCGCGGTCTGGGCGGGCGGGTAGCGGATTGAGCAGACATGCGGGCTCCGGATCAGGCGTGAGAAGGCAAGCTCGAAAGCGGTTCTGCCGCCTTGGCATGGGTTTGTTTGCGTCCATGCGCGATGCTGAATAGCGTGGGCACGAACAGCAGCGTCGCGAATGTTGCAAAAAGCAGGCCGCCGATGACGGCGCGGCCGAGCGGCGAATTCTGTCCCGGCTCGATCGCCATCGGCGCCATGCCGATAATCATCGCCAGCGCGGTCATCAACACCGGCCGGAAGCGCGTGGCGCCCGCCTCAAGCGCGGCGGTGATTGCGTCCTTGCCTTCGGCGAGCTGTTCGCGTGCGAAGCTGACGACGAGAATGCTATTGGCGGTGGCGACGCCCATACACATGATGGCGCCTGTCAAGGCCGGCACGGACAGCGTGGTGTAAGTGACGAACAGCATCCAGACGATGCCGGCCAGAGCGGCGGGGAGCGCCATGATGATGACGAACGGATCGAGCCAGGACTGGAAATTGACGACGATCAGCAAGTAGATCAGGACCACCGAAAAGGCCAGGCCGATAAGCAATTGCTGATAGGCGCTGGTCATAGTGGCCGCCTGACCGCGGATGGAAACTGTCGAGCCTCTGGGAAGCTCGGCGCGCGAATCATCGACGATCTTCTGAATGTCGGCCGCCACGCCGCCGAGATCGCGATTCTGGGTCGTCGCATAGATATTGACGGCGCTGCGGATGTTGTAATGCGAGACGACGGCGTTGAGCGGCTCGGGCGAGAGCGTCGCGAGTCCGCCAAGCAATTGCGTCGACTGCGCGGCGGTCAACGGCAGGTTGTTGAGCGCGCCGAGCGAATCGATGTCATATTGCGGCGTCTGGACCGAAACGGGGTACGACACGCCATTGGCTGGGTTCAGCCAATAGGTCGGCGCCGTCTGGGTGCTGCCCGAGAGGGTCGCCTGAATGCTTGTCGCCGCATCGCTTTCCGTCAACCCGACGACGCCGGCAAGCTCGCGATTGAAATCCACTTTCAGCGCGGGGTCCTGGAACTGTTCCTGGATGCGCGGATCGGCGACGCCGGGCACGCGGCGTATTTTCGCCAACAGCTTGTTGGCGAAGGCGCGGCTGGCGTTGAGATCGACGCCGACGATCTGAACGTCCAGCGGCGCCGGCGAGCCGAAATTAAGGATCTGGCTGACAATATCGGCGGGAAGGAAAGAGAAGGTCGCGCCGGGAAACGTCTTTGGCAATTGTTCGCGTAAGGTCTTGACATAGGCGTCGGTCGCCGTCTCGCCTTCGTTCAACGTCACCAATATGTCGGCGTCGAAAACGCCGATGGTGCCGGAATTGCCGTATGAAACATTGATGCCGCTGACCGGCAGGCCGATGTTGTCGACGATGCTGGCGACACGCGAAGGCGGGATGACGGCGCGGATCTTCTGTTCGACCTGATCGGTCAATAGCGTCGTCTCTTCGATCCTCGTGCCGGTCGGCGCGCGCATATGGATTTTGATCGCGCCCGCGTCGACCGAGGGGAAGAAATCCTGTCCGAGATAGGGCACAAGCCCGAGAGAAAGCACGGCGACGCAGAGAAAGCCGCCGGCGAACCAGTAGCGACGGCGCAACGCCAGTTGCAACAAACCCAAATAGCCTCCCCGCAGCCGCTCGAACTGATGTTCAAACCCGCGCTGAAAGCGCGAGAACAGGCCGGTCGGGGGCGGCCCATCAGACGCGCCATGCGTCGAGGCGTGATGCTGGCCGCGCAGCAGGAAATGCGCCATCGTCGGCACCAGCGTGTAGGTCAGGATGTAGGAGGCGATCATCGCGAACACGACCGCCATCGCCAATGGCCGGAACAAATAGCCGGCGACCCCGCCAAGCGAAAGCAGCGGAACGAAGGCGATGCAGATGCAGAACAGCGCGATCGTCGCCGGCGGCATGATCTCCTGGGCGCCGCGGGTGATCGCGGTCACAATGTCCTCGCCGAACTCCTCCATATGGCGATTGATGTTTTCGATGGTGACCGTCGCGTCGTCGACCAGAATGCCGACGGCGAGGGCGAGGCCGCCGAGCGTCATCACATTGATCGTCTGGCCGAGCAGCGACAGAGCGGTCAACGAACTGAGCACCGCCAGGGGGATCGACACGGTGATGATGAGCGTCGAGCGCCAGCTTCCGAGAAACACCAGGATCATAAAGCCGGTCAGCGCGGCCGCGATCAGGCCTTCGCGGACCACCGCGGTCACCGATGATTTGACGAAGCCGGATTGATCGCTGACGAATTTGAGCGTGACCCCGGGCGGCAAAGTCGTCTGAATGGCGGGCAGGCGGTCCTTTATGCCGGCGATGATGTCGAGCGTCGACGCCGAGCCGATCTTCAGCACCGACATCAGCACGCCTTTGCGGCCGTCGAGCTGCACGACATTGGTTTGTGGCGGCGAACCGTCATGGACGTAAGCGACGTCGCGCATGAACACGACGACGCCGTCGACGACCTTGATCGGCAGATTGTTGAAATCGGCGAGGACCTTGGGCGAATCATTGAGGTCGATCGTATATTCGTAGGAGCCGATCTTCTCCGTGCCGACCGGCGTGATCAGGTTCTGCCTGGCAAGCGCGCTGCCGACGTCGGCGGCGGAAAGATTATGGGCGTGCAAGGCCTTTTGGTCGAGGTCGATCTGCACCTGGCGAACAGCGCCGCCATAGGGGAACGGTATTTGGGCGCCCGCCACCGTGGTGAGCTGCGGTCTGATGAAATTCTGGGCGAGATCGAACAGTTCGGTCTGCGAGAGCGTGTCGCTCGACAGCGCCAGTTGGATGATTGGAACGCTCGAAGCGTTGTAGACGAGAATCAGCGGCGGCGTGACGCCGGCCGGAAGCTGCTTCAGGATCGTCTGGGATATCGATGCGACCTGCGCCTGCGCGGCGCTGATGTCGACGGTCGGCTGGAAATAAATCTTGACGACGCCGGTGCCGGGCAGCGATTGCGACTCGATATGCTCGATGTCGTTGACCGTCGTCGACAACACGCGTTCGTAAACAGAGATAATGCGGCCCGACATGTCGTCCGGCGGCAGGCCGGTATAGCCCCAGACGACTGAGATGACCGGAATGCCGATATTCGGAAAAATATCGGTCGGCGTTCGGACCGCCGAAAGCACGCCGTAAATCATGATCAGAATCGCCATGACGACGAATGTGTAGGGACGCGCGAGCGCCAGCCGAACGATAGCGGTCAAGGCGCGCTGCCTTGTATTTGAAGGGGCCGCCTTGCGGTCAAGCAGCGAAAAAGGCCATCAAACGCGGGGACAGCGGTCATACGGGCGGTTCTCGTCTCGTCCGTCAACACAACGTCGTCCTCTTCCTTTTCCCATCGCCTCGGCGGCATATCCGTCTTGCCGGATCCGCGTCGTTAAGAATAATCAGTGCAGCGCACAAATCAATTGTTGCGACGCACACAAGCGCGTGAGCGTGCTGTGATCACAAGTGAAGATTGCGCGCGCTTGTTGGTTCTCGAAAGACGCCCTGTTCATGCGGCTGCAATCGGGCCGCAGCCTGCGCCGCGGCTAGCGACCGGATCAATGGGTTACGTGAGATTGCCGGGAGAGAGCCGTCTTGATCTTCAGCGCGAACCCGCTGCGGCAAAGAGGGAACTTCCGATCATCTTTATCACCGGGCGCGGCGACATTCCTATGTCGGTCAGAGCGATGAAGGGCGGTCGTTTCGACCGCCATGGCCTCGCTCTTCATGCGGCTGCCGGCGCCCGCGAACCAGATGACCTACGCGCTGCCAATCGCGACTATTGCGGCGCGAGTAGCGCGTGGACGAATGCATAGGCGACGACCGGGATGGCGATCGCGACATAGACGCGCAGCAGGATCAGCAGGGTTAGAACGCCCCGTCCAAGATTGCGACGCGGGTAGGGCCGCATTTTCGCGGCGGCTAGCTGATCGGGCTCAAGCGCGCCAATCAGCGTGGAATCGTACCGCATGGAATGCCTCCTACTTCGGCAACAGGCTGGGGAACGTCGTGATCACGCCATAGAGCGCGCCAACCAGGGCGATTGCGATGACGATCGTCCCTCCGGCCAGGTTCGCCCAACGGCCATTGGCCAGATCCCCCATGATCTCCCGGTCGTTGGCGAGCAGCAGCAGCAATAGCAGCGCCGGCGCCATCAGCAATGTGGCGATGACGTTGACCGTCAGGGTCATGGCGAGCAGGGGCGCCCCCGGGATCAATACGATGCCCGCCGCCAACAGAGTCGAGACGATCGCGGCGCCGTAGAAAAGGCGACCGTTGGCGAAATTGAGGTTCAGACTGTGCCGCGCCGACACCGTCTCGGCCAACGAATAGGAAGAACTGGTGGAGATTGTCATGGCGGCGACCAGGCCCGCCTCGACGATGCCGAGCGCGAACAAAGTGGCGCCGGTCGTGCCGATCAGCGGTTGCAGGGCGGTGGCGAAATCGGCGCCGCTGGCGAACTGCGACACATCGACCTTCGCGGCGAAAAGCGGCGCGGTCGCCACCAGCGTTGCAATCGCGGCGACGGCGGCCAGGATCGCGCCGATCGCCGTATCCATCCGGCCTTGCGGCAGATCAGCCCGGGTCATGCCCTTGTCGACAACCGCGCTCTGCTGGAAGAAGATCATCCAGGGGGTCACGGTCGCGCCGACATTGGCGAGGACCAGCGTCAGGAACGCCGTGGTGAAGCCGCCGGGCAGCGGCCCCCACGTCGCGAGCGCATGACCCAGAGCCGCGCCGTCAGGATGCGCAAGCAGGGCCGCGGGAACGAACAGCAGATTGAACGCGGCCAGCCCCATCAGCGCGCGTTCCCAGGTTACGTATCGCCGAAAGCCCAGCGAGCCGAGGACCAGCGCCACGCCGATCGCGACCGACAGCCATGACGGCAGGCCGAAATAGAGGCCGCCAGCCTGAATCGCGATGAATTCGGTGACCAGCGTCAGCAGGTTGCCGAACACCAGATCGCCCATCGCGAAATAGCCCCAAAACGGGCCGAAGCGCTGGAAGATGAGTTCGGAATGGCCGCGATGCGTCGCAACGCCGAGCCGCACCGTCATTTCCTGAACGAAATAGGACATGAGGAAGGTGAGCAGGATGAATGGCGCGAAAAAGCCAATCCCATAGGTCGCGCCGGTGGTGGCGTAGGAGACCATGCTGGGGCCGTCGTTCTCTCCGAGCATGACCAGCACGCCCGGACCGGCCAGCAGCCAGAGCAGCCGCAGCGAACTTTTGGCGGCGCGGGTCTTGAGGACCTTCAGACGGTCGCGCGCGCGCAGCACATCCTCGAAGGTGGCGGACTGCTCCGCCTTATCCGGGAGCGCTGGGGACCCAAGGTTTAGTGTGTTCTCGCTCACAACGCCTCCGAGGCCTGCGGCCGCGGCTTCCCGCAGCTTTGCTATCGCCAACTTTCTCTTAATGTAGCCATGGCTACATTTAAGTCAATAGGCAAGTTTACAATGAGGAGGGTTACCTTGGGGCGCCAGGGTTCATAATCGCGCGCGGGCTATGGCGTTATCGCGGCCAAATTCCAGGTTATTTAGCCCATGGCAAATTTTGATTAACAGGAGAAATTTGATCATAGGGAGTTCACTTTGGACAACAAGCTTCATGATAGCCTTAGTGTGTTTTTGTGCTACGGGAAGCGCTTGAGTCTTTTTGCAATGGGCGCTGGATCGTCGGAACAGGACGCCTAGCCGACCTGCGGCGGGTAGACACGGCTGTGGTCGCGATAAAAGGAAACAAAGAGGAGAAACCCGGGTGACACGAACCTCGGACGCCGGGCGGCCAGTGATGGCGATCGAAATGCCCGAAGAGCCCACCCAGGCGTTTCGCTTCGGCAAGGCCCGCACGGCGCGATCGGCCGCGTTGCTGGAGGATTATGTCGAACTCATCGCCGATCTTCTCGCGGTCCATGGAGAGGCGCGTGCGATTGAAGTCGCCAAGCGGCTGGGCGTAACCCACCCCACCGCGGTCAAGAGCATCGCCCGGCTCAAGCGGGAAGGCCTGGCGACGGCGCGGCCCTATCGTGGCGTCTTCCTGACCGAGGCAGGCCGCGAACTCGCCGACCGCGTGCGCGCACGCCATCGCCTGATGGTCAAGCTGCTGCTTGCCGTAGGCGTCCCCGCCGAGGCCGCCGAAGCCGATGCGGAGGGCATGGAGCACCATGCTTCGGAAGCGACGCTGAAGGCGTTCGCCCGCTTCCTCGCCCGGCCCAAATGAGCGCGAGCGGGCGAACTCGCCGTCGGCGGCGATCGCTGTGATTCCGCGTCGCCTTTGACGCCGCCGCCGGCAGCGGACTCAACGGCTTCGAGCGACGATCGGGTTCAGACTCCAGGCCAAATAATGTGAGGCGGAGCGATCAGGCAGCCTTGGCGGATGATTGAACGCCGGCGCCACATTCGAAATTTAAATCTATAAAAACTATAGACTCAATAGAATTAATATGTTTATGCTGCACGGGCCGGCAGCGGAGACAGGCGCGCGATGACACGACAGATACGATTCAACGCCTTCGACATGAATTGCGTGGGCCATCAGTCGCCTGGCCTGTGGAAGCATCCGCGCGACCGTTCCTTCAAATACAAGGATCTCGATTATTGGCAGGATCTCGCGCGGACGCTCGAGCGGGGCATCTTCGACGGCATCTTCATCGCCGACGTGATCGGCTATTACGATGTCTACAAGGGGAGCAATTTCCACGCGATCGAGCAGGCGGCGCAAATTCCCGTCAACGATCCCTTGCAACTCATCGCGCCGATCGCGCTCGCCACCGAGCACCTTGGCATTGGCGTCACCGCCTCAACTTCGTTCGAGCATCCCTATACCTTTGCGCGACGCCTCTCGACGGCCGACCATCACAGCAAGGGACGCGTCGGCTGGAACATCGTCACCTCCTATCTGGAGAGCGGCGCCAAGAATATCGGGCAGGGCGGTCTGCGCCGGCACGACAACCGCTATGAAGTCGCCGCTGAATATGTCGAGGTTCTCTACAAGCTTCTCGAAGGAAGCTGGGAGAACGACGCGGTCGTCCGCGACGCGACGAGGGGCGTCTTCACCCATCCCGACAAGGTGCACGAGATCGGCCACAAGGGCCGGTTCTTCGACGTGCCGGGCTATCATCTCTGCGAGCCGTCGCCACAGCGCACGCCCTTGCTCTATCAGGCCGGCGCATCGGGTCCCGGCAAGGCCTTCGCCGCGCAACACGCCGAATGCGTGTTCGTCGCGTCGCCGACCAAGCCGGTCCTGAAAGCCTATATCGCCGACGTGCGCGCGCAGGCCGCCGCGGCGGGGCGCGATCCGCGCAAAATCCTCACCTACAATCTCGTCACGATCATCGTCGACGAGACCGACGCCAAGGCGCAGGCGAAATTCAGGCAATACCAGCAATATGCGTCCTATGACGGCGCGCTGGTGTTCATGTCGGGCTGGAGCGGCATCGATTTCGGCCAATATGCGCCGACCGATCTTGTTCGAAAAGTCGAGACCAACGCGATCGTCTCGGTGGTCGAAAACCTCGCCGGCGGCTCGAAATCCTGGACGATCGAGGAATTGGCGCAATGGGGCGGCATCGGCGGCCTCGGTCCGGTGTTCGTCGGCTCGCCCTCGACGGTCGCCGACATTCTGCAGGACTGGGTCGAGGCGACCGACGTCGATGGCTTCAATCTCGCCTATGCGGTGACGCCGGAGAGTTTCGAAGACGTCGTGCAACATCTCGTTCCCGAATTGCAGAAGCGCGGCGCCTATCCGTCCGCCTATCGCGCGGGCACTTTGCGCGAGAAATTGTTCGGCGAGGGGCCCCTTCTGCCGGCCAGTCATCCCGCCGCCGGCTATCGCGACATCGAGGCCGTCAAGCGCCGGGCGGCGGCGCAGCAGGCTGCGGCGGCGCAACGCGAATCCGTCGAGGCTTGAGCCGACATGTCCGAGCCGATCCTGCGACTTCGCGACGTCTCCCTCTCGTTCAAAGGCGTCCAGGCGCTGAGCGCGTTGAGCTTCGATGTGGCGAGCGGCGAAATCTGTGCGCTGATCGGTCCCAATGGGGCGGGCAAGAGTTCCCTTCTCAACGTCATCAACGGTGTCTATCGCGCCGATGCCGGCGACATCGTCTTCGAGGACAAGCGTTTCGAGCGCATCCGTCCGCTGCATGCGGCGCGTCTCGGCATCGGCCGCACGTTTCAGCACAACGCTCTGTTCAAACGCCTCAGCGTTCTCGACAATGTGCTCGCCGGGCTGACCCGCCACAGCCGCACGACGCTTGTCGAACATGCCCTCGGAATCGGTCGTGACAGGTCGGAGACGCGCGACTTCGGCCGGCGCGCCGCCGATGTCATCGCCTTTCTTGACCTGACGCGCCATGCCCACGCGATCGTCTCCACGCTGCCTTATGGCGTGCAAAAGCGCGTCGATCTGGCGCGCGCCTTGGTCGGCCGGCCGACGCTGCTGCTTCTCGACGAGCCGATGGCCGGCATGAACCAGGACGAGAAGCGCGAGATGAGCCGGTTCATCCTCGACGCCAATCGCTCTCTGGGAACGACGATCGTGCTGATCGAGCACGATATCGGCGTGGTGATGGGCCTGTCGCATCACGTCGTGGCGCTCGACTATGGCCGCAAGGTCGGCGACGGCGCGCCCGAAGAGGTGCGCAACAACCCGGATGTCATCGCCGCCTATCTCGGCGCGGTTCATTGAGGGCGCCATGAGCTTTTTTATTGAAACGCTGGTCGGCGGCCTTCTTGCCGGCGTTATGTATTCGCTGGTCGCCATCGGCTTCGTGCTGATCTTCAAGGCGTCGGGGGTTTTCAATTTCGCGCAGGGGTCGATGGTGCTCTGCGCCGCGTTGATCTTCGTCACCCTGCGCGAGAAAAACATCGACTTCTGGCTCGCCGCGCTCGTCACTCTGGCGATCATGATCGCGCTGGCGATCGCCATCGAGCGCATCGTGCTGCGCCCTTTGATCAATCAGCCGCAGATCACTCTGTTCATGGCGACGCTTGGCCTTTCCTTCGTGATCGAGGGAATATCGCAGATCGTCATGGGCGCCAGCGTTCATGAACTCGATCTCGGCATCGTCGATACGCCGATCCAACTGGGCGACATCCAGGTCAGCCAATTCGATCTCGTCGCCGCCGGCGCGGCTGGCGCGCTGGTCGTCATTCTCTCGATTTTCTTCAACTGGACGCGCGTCGGCGTCGCGCTGCGCGCCATTGCCGACGATCCGCAGGCCGCGCTTTCGATCGGCATCCGCCTGCAGACCCTGTGGCGGGTGGTCTGGGGCGTCGCCGGTTTCGTCTCGCTGGTGGCGGGCCTGCTGTGGGGATCGCGCCAGGGCGTCCAGTTCGCGCTGACGCTGGTCGTTCTCAAATCGCTGCCGGTGCTGATCATCGGCGGCTTCACCTCGATCACCGGCGCGATCGTCGGCGGACTGATCGTCGGCGCCGGCGACAGCCTCGCCGAAATCTATCTCGGCGCTCTGCTCGGCGGCAGCGTGTCGAGCTGGTTCGCCTATGCGCTGGCCGTCGTCTTCCTGCTTGTCCGCCCGGCCGGCCTGTTCGGCGAGCGGCCCATCGAAAGAATCTGATCCATGTCGTTGACCAGTTCGGATCCCGTCGCCGATTTCGCGCCGGCGCGCGCGTCGCGCCTGTTGTCGCGCGGCCGTCTCGGCGCCGCCTCGGCGCTCGCGGCTCTGGTCCTGCTGGCCGGCGTTCCGCTGGTCGCCAATGACTATTGGCTGAACGCCGTCCTGATCCCGTTTCTCATCATGTCGCTCACCGGCCTCGGGCTGAACCTGCTGATGGGCTATGCCGGACAGGCGTCGCTGGGCACTGGCGGCTTCATGTCGGTCGGCGCTTACGCGACCTATAATCTCCTGCTGCGCGTCCCCGAGCTGCCCCTGCCCGTCAGCCTGCTGCTCGGCGGCGCCGTCGCCGGCCTCGTCGGTCTTGTCGCCGGCCTGCTCAGCCTTCGCATCAAGGGCTTCTATCTCGTCGCCTCCACTTTGGCGGCGCAATTCTTCCTCGAATGGCTGTTCAATCAATATGGCTGGTTCTCGAACTATTCGACTTCGAGTTCGATCTCGGCGCCGCGCCTGGAAATCCTCGGCCATGACCTGTCGGGTCCGACCGGGCGCTATCTGTTGACGCTGACGACCGTCGCCATCGCCACCGTCGTTGCGATCCGGCTGGTGCGCAGCCAGACCGGCCGCGTCTGGATGGCGATCCGCGACATGGACACCGCCGCCGCGGTCATCGGAATTCCCGTCGCCTCTGGCAAGCTCAAGGCGTTCTTCGTCAGCTCGCTGTTCTGCGGAGTGGCCGGCGCGCTCTGGGCCTTCGCCTATCTCGGCACAGTCGACGCGCGAAGCTTCAATCTCGATCGCTCGTTCGAAGTGATGTTCATCATCATCCTGGGCGGCATGGGCAGCATCGTCGGCAATTATCTCGGCGCCGCCTTCATGATCTTCCTGCCGATCTTCCTCGACCATGTCGGCGCCCATCTGTTTGCCGGCGCGATCGATGCGGGCCAGCTCGAGAATTTTCAAAAAGCGCTCTTCGGCGCGCTGATCATCTGGTTCCTCATCAAGGAGCCGAACGGCCTCGCGGCGCTCGCGTCGCGACTAGGGAACTGGATCCTGGCGCGATTTCCGCGCTGAGACCGCCCAAGTTCCGAAAACCCTGAACCTCAACTGGAGCAATGTCAGTCATGTCCCTGCAAAGCACCACAGCGCGTCTACAAACCCTATGGAAGAGCGCCACACTCGCGACGGTCGGCATTTCCTTCGCCGTCGGCGCCGCCTTCGCAGACGAAGCGAAGACGCAATATTTTCCGCTCGCCACCTTCCGCGTCGGCGCCTATGCGTCGAGCGGCATCCCGGTCTGGGCCGGCGAGATCGATTATTTCCGCTACATCAATGAGGTCGAGGGCGGCATCAACGGCGTCAAGCTCGTCTGGGACGAATGCGAGACGAATTGGGAAGTCGAGAAAGGCGTCGAGTGCTACGAGCGCGTAAAGGGCGGCAAGGACGGCTCGCCCGTTCCTATATTCCTGCCGCACGGCGACCCGATCTCCAAGGCGCTGACCGAGAAGTCGGTCGCCGACAAAATCCCGCTCGTCACCATCGCCTATGGCCGCACCGAAGCGATCGACGGTCGCGTCTTCCCCTATAGTTTCCCGACTGTGTTCAGCTTCTGGAGCGAGGCGTCGTCGGCCGTCAATTTCATCGCCGAAAAGGTCGGCGGCAAGGACAAGCTCAAAGGCCTGAAGATCGCCACCGTCTATCACGACTCGCCCTATGGCAAGGAGACGCAGGTTCCGCTCGCCCTGCTCGCCAAGACCTACGGCTTCGAGGACATCCAGATTCCGGTGCCCCATCCCGGCAACGACCAGTCGGCGCAATGGGCGAAGATCCGCCAGCTCAAGCCTGACTGGGTGTTCCTGCGCGGTTGGGGCGTGATGACGCCGGTCGCGATCAAGACGGCGGCCAAGGTCGGCTTTCCAGTCGATCATATCATCGGCGGCATCTGGTCGGGCTCGGAAGAAGACGTTCGCCCGGCCGGCGCGGTCGCCAAAGGCTATCTGGCGATCACGCCGTTCCCGGCCGGCGCCGATTTCGAAATCCATCAGAAGCTCAAGAAATATATTCTCGACAAAGGCCTCAGCGATCTGAAGGACCCGAAGAGCTTCGGCTCGGTCTATTACAATTCGGGCGTCGATGAAGCGATCATCGCGGTCGAGGCGATCCGTACCGCCCAGGCGCATTTCGGCATCCGCCCGATCAATGGCGAAGAAGCGCAATGGGGCCTCGAACATCTCAATCTCGACGACAAACGCCTGGCCGAGCTCGGCGCCACCGGCCTCGAGCAGCCGCTGAAACTGTCGATCAAGGATCACGAGGGCGGCGGCGCCGGCAAAGTCATCCAATGGGACGGCGACAAGTGGAACATCGTCTCCAACGGTTGGGTGAAGTCCGATCGCGAGCTGCTGCTGCCGCTGATCTACGAGCGCGCCGCCGCCTACGCCAAGGAAAAAGGCATCGTGCCGCGCGACGCCACCAACTGACGTCAACCTCGAGAGATCGCCATGAATGCATCGCCCTTTCTGCAAGTGACCGACATCGAGGCGCTCTATGGCCAGGCGATCCTCGCCTTGCGCGGCGTGTCGCTCAAGGTCGACGAAGGCGCGATCGTCGCTCTTCTCGGCGCCAATGGCGCCGGGAAGACCACGACGCTGAAAGCGATTTCCAATCTCCTCGCGTCCGAACGCGGCGCCCTCAGCCGCGGTTCGATCACCTGGCGAGGCGAGGCGACGCGTCATCTCGATCCCGCCGATCTCGTCGCCAAGGGCATCGTCCAGGTGCTGGAAGGCCGTCACGTGTTTCCCCAATTGACGGTCGAGGAAAATCTGCTGACCGGCGGCTTCCTGCGCCGGCCAAGCAAACGCCGGCTCAGGGAGGACCTCGATCGAATCTACAATTGGTTTCCGCGCCTCAAGCAGCGGCGCAAATCGCGCGCCGGCCTCACTTCGGGCGGCGAGCAGCAGATGGTCGCGATCGGCCGCGCGTTGATGACGCGGCCGACCCTAGTTCTGCTCGACGAACCCTCGATGGGCCTCGCGCCGATCATCGTCGAGGAAATCTTCGGCATCATTCGCCAGCTCAACAGGCACGAAGGCGTCAGCTTCCTGCTCGCCGAGCAGAACGCCAATCTCGTCCTGCGCTTCGCCGATTATGCTTACGTCCTCGAGAACGGGCGCGTCGCCGCCTCCGGCGCGGCGGCGGAATTGGCGGCGCGCGACGACGTCAAGGAGTTCTATCTCGGCGTCGGGCCGGCCACCGCGGCCGCCGCTTAGCTCTTCACTGAAACCCGAAACTCTTTTCGCGACAGGACAGGTTCATGGCCATTCGTTTTGGATATTGGATGCCGCTCGGCAGCGGCGGCTTCGTCATCAGCAATATTCCGCAAAGGACCGACTGGAGTCTCGACTATAATGTCGGCCTTGCCAGGCAAGCCGAGGATCTCGGTTTCGAATATGGGCTGGCGCCGGCCCGCTTCATCGCCAGCCATGGCTGGGAGCTTCAGCAGGAAGCGGTCACCTGCACGGCGGTGCTCGCCGCGCAGACGAAGCGCCTGAAACTGATCAGCGCCGTTCACACCGGCTTCTGGCATCCCGCCATGGTCGCCAAAATGGGCGCGACGATCGACGTCTATTCGAAAGGCCGTTTCGCCATCAACATTCTCACCGGCTGGTTCAAGGACGAGTTTCGCGCCTTCGGCGAGCCATGGCTCGACCATGACGAGCGCTATCGCCGCTCGGAAGAGTTCATTCAGGTGCTGAAAGGTCTGTGGACGAAGGAGTCCCTCACGTTCAAAGGCGATTTCTACCGCATCAATGAAGGCTGGTTGAAGCCGCGGCCGATCTCGCAGCCCCATCCCGAAATATTCCAGGGCGGCAATTCGAAGGCCGCGCGCCGCATGGCGGCCAAATATTCCGATTGGTACTTCATCAACGGCAATTCGGTCGAAGGCGCCAAGGAGCAGATCGACGAGGTTCGCGCGCTGGCCAAGGCCGCAGGCCGCACCGTAAAATTCGGTCTCAACGGCTTCGTCATCCAACGGCCGACTGAACGCGAGGCGCTGGATCAGCTCGCAGCGATCGTCGCCGGGGCCGATCCGAAAATCGTTCAATCCTTCGCCGATCAGGTCAAGCACGCCGGCGCCTCGACCGCCGAAAAGATCGGCATGTGGGCCGATTCCGATTACGCCAATCTCGTTCAGCCTAACGACGGGTTCAAGACGCGGCTGTTCGGTCCGCCGGACGCGATCGCCGAGCGCATCCGCGCCTATGAGGCGATCGGCGTCGACATGATCCTGTGCGCCTTCCTGCACTTCACCGACGAGTTGCCGGCTTTCGGCCGCGAGGTGATTCCCTTGCTGCGGAGCGCGGAGGCGTTGCGCGCTCGGGAAACCGAGCCGGTTTGAGCGGCTCGACGGCACGATTGGAGGGCTAAGATATGACCAGCGTCCATCGTAATCTGCATGTTGAGGCGACCCCGGCGCGCGGCAGGCCCGCTGCGCAAATAACCCCGACCGCTCGCCACGCTGCTAGTGCGCCGGTCAGCGATGACGAACTGGAAAAGCGCTTCGCTCCGGTCTTTGCGACGATCGCAGCTGGCGCGGTGAATCGCGAGCGAAACCGTGTGCTGCCGTTCGAAGAGATCGGACTTCTGAAAGAGGCAGGTTTCGGCGCGCTGCGTGTGCCAGTCGCCTTCGGCGGTCTTGGCGCAACGCTCCGCCAGACGTTCGACCTGCTTATCAGTCTGGCGGCCGCAGACTCCAATCTACCGCAGGCGTTGCGGGTGCACTTCAACGTCGTAGAGGACCTGCGGCTGAAAAAAGATGAAGCCGTCAGCGCGCAATGGCTCAAAGCCATCGCTGAAGGCGCGATTATTGGCGGGGCAGCCACGGAACCCGGCGTCGGCGCTGTCGATCGCTATCGGACCGCAGTGACGTCCGGGCCAACCGGACTGCAGCTCAACGGCGTAAAATACTACACGACTGGCACGCTTTACGCCGATCATCTGATCGTCGCGGCCGATCAGGAAGGCAAAAGAATCTCGCTGCTTGTCGACACCCATCAGCCAGGCGTCACGGTTCATGATGACTGGGACGGCTTCGGCCAAAGGCTCACCGCGAGCGGCACGGCGGAGTTCAACGATGTGACGGTCACCCGAGATCGCATCCTCGGTCCTGGCTACGGAACGGAAGGCCGGACCTTTGGAACCGCTCACGTTCAGCTCATCCTGCTCGCCACTCTCGCCGGAATCGGGCGCCGAGCCGCCGCCGATGCGGCCGACTGGATCAGAGCGCGAACCCGCACCTTCACGCATGCCGTCGCCGAACTGCCGCGCAACGACCCGCTTGTGCAGCAGGTCGTCGGCAAGCTCTTCGCCGCGGCGTTCGGAGCGCGGGCCGCTGTCCTGGCCGCCGTCGACGAGCTCGCCAGGACGCTCGACGTCCGCCATGACGTTCCCCAGCAGCTCGACGCTTCCGAACTCGCGGCGGCGCAGGCGCAGGCCGTCGTCATCAACCTGGTTCTCGAAGCTACGGCCGAACTCTTCGAGGTGGGCGGCGCCTCGCTGACCTCGGACAAGCTCGCGATCGACAGGCACTGGCGCAACGCGCGCACGATTGCCTCCCACAACCCTGCGATCTTCAAACTGCGCGCGATCGGCGCGCACGAATTGAACGGGGAAGGTCTCCCTTACGCATGGAGCGCCGGCGTCCGTCCGGCGAAACAAAATGGCGGCTGACCTCCCCTTCTTCGGAAGGTGAATATTATAGGGGATTGGGTAAGCTTTCACCGGAAGGAGCGAGCCGCAATGAAATGCCTGCGTATCTACGCGACCCCGGATGGCGAGTCGCATTTCGACGAAGTCGAATTGCCGACGACGAAGAGCTCGGTGCACCCCGATGCCGCGCCGTTCGAGATGTCGGCCGGCTATCAGGCGTCCCGTGTCCGCATCACCCGCATCCCGGCAGGCATGCGCGAGGTTGCCTGGCATATTGTCCCCGAGCCGGTGCTGACCGTCAGGCTGGATGGTTCGGTTGAATACGAGACGAGCGACGGAGAGGTGCGTCACGTTCAGGCGGGCAGCTTCGCGTTAGTGGAGGACACACACGGCAAAGGCCATCTGTCACGCCATTCCGCAGAGGCGCAAACCGTCATCTGGATCTCACTACCGGGCGGTCTCGAGCCGCTGCCGGGGTAGGGTGTGTGGGTCGGGTGTACTCTGCCGTCATTGCGAGGTCGGGCGAATGTATTCATTCGCCTGACCTCGCAATTGTGCAGGTTCACAATTTCGTTGATCGGGCCTCCAACAGGAAGGAGATGCAGGATAGGAGACAAAAGCTTCAACAGCATTCGTCCGGGCCGGTTCTCAAGAAGAAGGCGTGGGCCGCGCCAGCGCGAGACCAACACCAACTGAAACGGTCGAGTGTGATCCATCGTTTCGCATGGCGGAGCGTGTTTCACCGCTGAGACCTTTGTCAATGATGGCCTTTCAGGCCAAAGCCGGAGGCGGCGACCGCTTTCGCGGTCGTCATTGACAAAGGTCTCAGCGGTGAAAGAATTGCCTCCATGCGAACAATGGCTCAATAGCGAATTCGGTAGGGGCGATAAACCTGTCGAAACTGTCGTCTCGCATCCTGAACCTCCTCCCATATTGGAGGCCCGATCAACGAATTAGTGAACCTGCGCAGCAATGACGGGCGAGCGATGTCGGCGCAGGTCGCGACGTGAAGTACCATGACGCCGTAACGCGTCGAGAGCCACGCCGCCGAGACGCCGTCAAGTCAAGGCGAATGCGAAGCATTCGTCCGCAGGCTGCGCCGCTCCTTCGCTGACGCTACGGTCCCTTCGGGATGACTGCGCCTCGTCGGCGCGGCAAGTGGCCTCCATATCCATTTGGTGAGCGATGCGGCCCTTTGGCCGCAACGCTCACCAAATGGATATGGTAAGCTGAGGGCATCGACGCGCGCAGCAGTCAAGGTCGGCGAAGCCGCCCGCGAAGCGGGTCGCCTTGACGGCGAGCACGGCGATGGCAGAGCGGACGGGGCTGAGTTTAGGTTCGCGGCGACGGCTTAATGTCGCCTCAATCCGAAATTGCAGAGTGTCTGATATCGACCGCCTTTTTAAGACAGAATTGCGCTCACCAATCACCCTCGCTTAGAGGGTATATGTAGCGGCATCTGCGGGGGTAGCTGGCGGCGTAGCCGTCAAACATCCGATGAAGACCGAGTCCGGCCGCCCGGTCATCGCTCTAGGGGGGCTGGATGTTGAAGTGTCCACTTTTCTATTTTACAGAAACATTTTCTGGACATTCCAGCCTTTTCGCCGCATCCTTGGCGACCGTGCGGCGCAGTATCAAGGCGCAGCACCGCTCGGACGCGCGAGGTTGTTGCGAGCAGCCGCTCGCGCACGGGCGACGAAAAACAGCGGCGGAAGGAAATGCAGGCTAAAGCGCTGACAATGCTCGTTTCGCGGAAATTTTCGTCGCCGCCGGCGCGCCCGTACCAAGGATTTAAAGAGGATTCGGCGAGCATTTTTTTGGCAATCCAAATGTTTTTCTTGGAAAAATTTGGAATTTTTGCGCTTCGCCGGCCCGCTGCGCGGCATTCCGAGACGCGGCGGCGGCGCTTGCACAGTCCCGTCACGCGAGAGAATCTAAGTGAAACAGGGCCTATCGGCGTCTTGGCCGGGCTTGTCCCGGCCATCCACGCGGCGCCGCTGCGAGAAACATTAAAGGTTGGCATCCTCCGCACGGCGTGGATGCCCGGCACAAGGCCGGGCAGGACGCGCGGAGGTTGCCGGGACGGGAGACGCCACAATCAATTTCGTTTCCCCGGACAGCCCTGCGCGAAACTGGCGCCGCGTTTGCGGGCGCCTGCCGCCGCCTCGCAAGCCTCGAGCAAGGCTGCGGGCGTCTTTAGAGCCCAAACGATTTCGGGGCGACCCATGACGATCATGAACACTGCGGCGACGGGCTTGCTCGCCCAGAACGACTGGCTCGCGACGATCTCGCAGAACGTCGCCAATGCGAATACGACCGGCTACAAGGACGCCGAGACGGAATTTGCGGCGCTGGTCGATCAGTTGAGCGGCGGTGTCCCTTCTCCCGGCATCGGCGTCTCGACGACTTCGCTGACCATCGCCGCCCAGCAAGGGAGCGTCACGGGCACGGCGACGCCGACGGATCTGGCGATCAATGGCGCCGGCTTCTTTGTCGTCTCCAACGCCGCCGGTGATATCTACCTCACGCGAGACGGTTCTTTCGTGCCCGACGCATCAGGCAATCTCGTCAATGCCTCCGGCTATTATCTGATGGGAGAAGCCAGCCCCGGCGGCGCCGCCTCGACCGCTGGCCTGGAAAAGGTCAATGTCGACGAGGGCCCGTCGGCGCCGCAACCGACGACGGCCGGAACCCTTTCGTTCAACCTACCCTCGACGGCGAGCATCGTCCCGGCGGCCTCGGCGCCGGCGGGAGGCGGCGCGACGACGACGGACAAGACATCTCTCCTCACGTACGACAGTTCGGGAAATCCCGTCACGCTCAACGTCTATGCGACGAAGCTCGCCAATAATGCGTCCGGCCAGCCGAGCTGGGAGATCGACGTCTACAATGCGGCGGACGCCGCTTCAGGCGGCGGCTTCCCTTATTCGGCGCCGGCCCTGGCCTCGCAGACGCTCAGTTTCGATCCGACGACCGGCGCCGCGGTGGGCGCCTCCTCGGTCAGCGTTGCCATTCCCAACGGCCAGACCATGAGCCTGGACATGAGCGCAACGACGCAGCTCGCCAGCGCTTTCGCGGTCACCGGCGCAACCTCCAATGGCGGCGCGGCGAGCGCCTTTTCAAACATCAGCGTCAGCGCTTATGGCGCCTTCTCGTTCGTTTACGCCAACGGCACGACGACCACGCCTTATGTCATCCCGCTCGCCAATGTCGCGGGCCCGAACAGCCTGACCGCCATCGACGGCAACGCGTTCCAGGCCAATTCAAATTCGGGCGCGATACAACTCAACACGCCCGGCTCATCGGGGGCGGGAACCCTGCAATCTTCGTCCCTCGAAAACTCGACCGTCGATATTGCAACCGAACTGACGTCGATGATTCAGGCGCAAAGCGACTATAATTTCAATTCGCAGGTGTTTCAGACGGGCAGCGACATCGTCAAAACGCTGAACCAGTTGTGAGGGCTGGGATAGCGCTGCTTACGATCAAGGCGCGACGAAGCGGATGACGAAGACCTGTCCCGCTATGTTGGCCGCCAATTGCGGCGTGAACTGGAGCGGCAGGCACGCATCGAGCGCCTTGAAGATGGACTCGGCGAGCGCCTGAGCGTCCGAGCCATCCGCCGGCTTCACATAGTTGATCCTTGGCCTGCCGAAGATCGAACCGTCCCGCTTAAAGCTCAACTGGACGGTGATTTGATCGCCCCGATGCGGCGCTCGCCAGCAGGCCGCGATGGAAGGTCCGACTTCGGGCGGAAGGTCGACCGGGCCGCTGCGGCGTTCGTCCGTCGTTATGATGATCTGGCTCGAATAGTAGGAATAGACCAGCATCGCTCTTGCCTCGGCGCCGAGGCCGGTGAAGGCGAGCAAGGCGGCCACGGACATCAGCGCGCCATTCCAGGAGGTTCCGAACTTCAACTTTCGACATCCCATCGGGCCGTCCTGAGACGAAGTCTCGCCCGCCGTTGCGCAGGTCCGGTCCAAAGCGCCCGTCCGCCGGCTCCCGCTTCATTGGGGAGCGAAGGCAAGCATAGGCGCTGATGCGGCGCCGGACAATCCGAAGCAATTGGTGTCTCTGCGGCGAACTCAGCCCGCCTGGGTCGACGACAGCGCCGTCGCCGCGGCGGCCGCTTTGTCCATCGCCGGCGTCGCGGCCGATGCGCCGACCCGGCCCATCTGGCGGGTTCCGACGATCATGATCGCGCAGACGACATAGAAACAAGCGCCGAGCGCGTAGGTCCTGGCGATGCCGAATTCGATCGATAAGATCATGCCCAGCACCGAGGCGAACATTGAAGTGATGCCGTTGGCGCACCAAAAGAACGGCAGTAACTCCGTGTGACGGCGCCAGACGCTCAAGCCCAGCGGGAACATCATTCCCATAAAGAACGCCGGCGGCGCCAGCAGCAGCACCGAGACGATAATGCGTATCCCGGTCGCTTCCGAGCGCGCCCATGTCGCGACAAGGGGAGTCAGCAGCCCAGCCGCCGCGAGCGCGGCGAGCAGCCCAACGACGCGGGCGATGACCGCGCCAGGCGCCGGCGGGCGGGCGCCGACGGTCGCGGCGCCGATCCCGCCGAACAGCAGAATCGTGAACAGCACCACGCCAAGCGCATAGACGGGATGGCCGAGGAAGACCATCAGCCGCTGTACCTGCGACACTTCGATCAGCATGAACCCCATACCGATTGCGCTGAAATAGGCGACCGGCGTCGACAATGTCGACAGCGGTATTTTTTTGGCGAGCCGGACGAAGGGAACGACGATATAATAGCCGCAGGCGCCGAGCCCAACGACGACGAGCAACAGGGTCATCCAGATCGCTGCGTTGTAATTGCCGTCGACAGACGCATACATGGTGAAAATATCGCCCAGGCGCGCTGTGTAGAAGAAGAACGGATCATCGTCCGTCGAGGGTGCGATATTTTCCGGCAACGAAGCAAAGAACGCCGCATCCGCCTTGCCGGACAGGATCGTCGAAGTCACGGTGTCGAAGGCGACATCGGGCCCCAGCAGAATCTTGAAGCCCTGCGCAACAAATCGCGCGCGCGCCTCCTGCCATTGTGCGTCGGTGAAGGCATCGGGGCGCGTGATCACCGTCACTATGTCGCCGACATTGAGCGCGACGACATGGCGATTGAGCTCGCTCGCTGGCGCGCCCTGGCGCTCGAGCGCACTCGCTGCGATCGCGACGAGGCGATAGAACTCGCCGGTGTGGTCTGGTTTGAACCAGCGCGATACGGACAGCATGCCGCCGGGCTTCAGCGCGCGGTAGAAATCATCCCACGCCTCCACGGTATAGAGGCGGTTTTCCGTCAGCGTCAGCCCGCCCGCTGCGGTGGCGGCCCAGGTGTCGATTAGCGAAATCTGGACGAGGTCATATCGATCGGATGAATGGTTGATGTAGCTGCGCGCTTCGGCATTGACCAGCGACACGCCGGGCTGGCGATCGAGATGGCCCGAGAAGTCGGCGAATTTGTCGGTGAGGACTTCGAAAATCGCAGGATTGATCTCAATTCCGCGTATATGAGTGGCGCCGAAAACGAGCGCTGAAAGAATGTCGCGGCCGCCGCCGACGCCGACGACCGCGACGTCGGCGGTCGGCTGCGCGAGATAGGCAGCGTTGATCACGTCGTCCTTGAGATAGGCGAGCTTGCCAAGATCGCCGTCGAAGCGGGTGATGACGGTGCCGGCGCCCGCGTCAATGTCGAGATAATCCTGGTCTATCTTCGTGCGCGGCGTGTGGGCGAGGCCCCAACCGAACGGAACGCTTTCGCCATAGCCCGTCACCCGCACACGCGAATAGGTGTTCCAGCGCTCGAAGAGCGTTCCTGTCTGCGGAACCCCTCGGGCCCAGAACACGCCAATATGGCTCTTGCCGGACTCATAAAGCCCGGTATGCGCCGTCGCTGCGACGGCCAGCATCAGCGCGACGGCGCCGCTGAGCCGCAAGCTGGGGGCATCGCCGCCGCCGCGCGCCACGAGCCACCCGGCGCCGGCGGCGAAGGCGCTGATCCATAGCGTCGCGCTAACCGGATCGACCGCCAGCAACACAAAGATGACGCCGAGACATCCGAGCGCCGCCCCCGACAGGTCAGCTGCATAGAGCCACCCACCGCCAAACGGCAGGCGCGTCAGCAGGAGCGTAATGCAGACGCCGGCCTCAGTGAACGGACTGACGAAGCTGGCCGTGACGAGCGCCAGCACCGGCTTCAGATATTGCTCGGGGGCGACGAGCGGCGCGCACAGAAACATCACCATGGCGCCAACACCGCCGATCGCAAACCACGCGGCATGGCGCGCGAATTCCGAACCGACCCGTTCGGCGGCGTAGCGGACGGGTTTGCCGTAGACCTCCATCGCGCCGCGCGTAAGCCCGAGCATTGCGAGCGAAATCGCGAAGAACGCAAAATGATGATATAGCATGACGCTGAAGAAGCGGGTGATCAGGATCTGGTAGGACAGTGTCGCCGCCGCGAGAACAAAAATTGCGATGTAATAGCGGGCTCGCGTCATAGGAAATGCTGCAAACAAGATGCCGCCCCTCAATGAAAATTTGATTGGACCCGTGCGGCCCACCCGCTCTGAGCAACGCTAAGCGAAACTCCCTAAAGACCCGTTGAGGAAATCTTAAATGGTTTCACGGGTTGATTGAAAAAGAGAGGGGACCGGTCGAATCGGTCTTGCAATTCAAGATGCTGGCTGGAATAGAGGCCAGCGTTTGATGATGCCGCAGTGGTCGGATTTCCGGCCGCAGCAGCAAGGGATACGATTCTGCGGCATCGCCTGGACCGGTCGGCGACCGAAATGCGTTCTCATCGCGTCGCGGCCGAGTTCCCGATGTTCACCCTGCATGTATGCGCCTTGCGAAACGGCGATGAGTTCTGCAAGCGCCACTATGTTGTGCGGGCCAACGCACAGAGACGATGATCCACGACAGCATCCGCCACGCGCCTGGAGTGAGCTGTTGATCGTCGTTTCAGCCAGTCACGCGGCGGCGCGGCCGGCTTTCGCGCCGCGTAGCGGCGTCTCGCTCGCGTTATTTCCTCGTTTTCGAGCTGCGGGCGAGGCGAAGGTCGGCCTTGTTTTTGTACGCCACCGCCGCCTCGAGTTCGTCATAGTCGACACCGAACCTGGCGAGCGCCCGTCGGGCGTCTTCGTTGCGAAAACCGAGAAGTTCGAAGACGCTCATGTCAAGGCTTCTCGCCATCCGCTCCAAGGTCCGGAAGGTGGGATTGCCCTTGCCATGCGAGATTGCATAGAGGGTGCCTTTGGCGATGCCGGCCTTCGCGGCGACCGCCTCATAGCCCCCATTTTCCTCTTCGAACCGCTGGAGGCGGTGAGCCAGCATTTCATTGAGAATCGAATGCTCTCCGCCGCCGATTGTTTTTGCGCTGGGCACGTGTGTCTCCCGAAAATCGTCATCTGAGCTGGCGCGCGAATGTGACGCCTCGATGACGCGGTCTCAGCCAATAGTGTATCGAGATATTAATGACTAAAGGACACTTTGATGCAACGGCCGAATTCCGCTGTCAACGCCATTTTTTTGGCGTCGTCTGCAACTCGATCCGGCAACCGTCGGCTGCAAGATTTGCCTCGGTCACGACGATATCGGCGTCCGTTGGCGGACAGGCCCATGGCGCGTCGGTTGTTTGGCCGATCGGGCCTACCCTCGTAGCTGAGTTTGAAGGGTTTTCGGTGCCCAGTTAACGCGATAACGCCCGTCGGAGCGAGGCCAGGGAAGCCGGTCCAGCGAGCAACCTTTGCACGCTTTTTGCGTTGTTCCGGAAGGCGCTAGCGTTGAGAGAATGTCAAAAACTCATGCCCTGGTCCCGCAGGTTTCAGAAGCCTCTTTATCTCAACGACGGCCGCACCATCGCGACGTTGGCGGAGGCGCGTGACATAATGCTCGCGCTTTCCAGGCTTGAGCAGACCAATCCCCATTGGGCGCGCGCCGCCGAACTCCTGCTGGAAGCGGCCTATCGCAGCCGGAAGGATCCGATCCTGGATGCGGGCGCGCAATTGTCGCTGGCGTTGAAGGCGGATGGTCTGATCTGATCGCCGGCAAGCCCCGCGGCGCGCCGTCTGTTCACAAATCTGCAATTGACGGGCCCTCTGGTCACGCTGCCTCCCGTAACGATCGACCTCTAGACCGTAAGCGCATTTCGTCGGGCCTGTCGTCCGTCACGCAACAAATCCGCGACATGGTCGAACTCCCTGTCGCGTTTGATGAGGAGAAAGCTATGTCTGTGAAAACTCTGGCGAAATATACGATTGCCGCGATCAGCGGCGCTTCGATGCTTGCGCTCTCCTTGAGCCCGGCGTCCGCTTTCACGCTTTCCGCGCCGTCGCTGGAACAGCCCGTCGCCTCCGCCCAGATCGATAAGGTCTGGTGGCACGGCGGCTGGCACCATGGTTGGGGCGGCGGCTGGGGCTGGCATCATGCATGGGGCTACGGTGGCGGCTGGGGATACGGCGGCGGCTGGGGCCCCCATTGCTGGCGCGGCTATTGGGGCCATCTGCACTGCAACTATTGACGATGGCTTGGGATCGCCGCGGCGATTCCAAGGACTAACGGCATTTGGGACGGCCGCTGGAATTGTCTCCGGCGGCCGTTTCTTTTGATGTTTGCCGGCTCGAGGTCACGCAACCTGACGTCGAGGCAGATCATGTTCGGCTTTTGACTTCCTCGCTGTGCCCGCGCCTTTGCGGGCTGCGCGCTTTGATTGCACGCTCCCTCCCACAGATGTTGAAACGGCAATCTAAGTCGCAAGGATGCGGCTTCGCTATTGCGCCCGCGCAAGGTGTGAAAGGTGGAGTCTTGCGCCATGCCGCCTATCTCTATGGCAATACGGGCGGGATCGACCCGCTGGAGGGCTGACAATGCCGCATAATGGCATCCACCATGTCACGGCGATCGCGGGTCCGGCGCATCGCAATGTTGATTTCTACACGCGCACGCTCGGACTCCGCCTCGTCAAGAAGACCGTCAATTTCGACGATCCCGAGACCTATCATCTTTATTACGGCGACGAGACCGGCCAGCCCGGCACGGCGCTGACCTTCTTTCCCTGGCCGCAGGCGGCCTCTGGCCGGGTCGGCATTGGCGAGGTGCAGGAGACCGCATTGCGCGTGCCGGAAAGCGCGATCGGCTATTGGGCGCACCGTTTCGTCGAGAAGGGCGTCGCGCACCAGGCGCTGGAGAAGCGTTTCGGCGAGTCCGTGTTGCCGTTCAAGGACAGCGACGGCATGCGGCTTGCGCTGGTCGCGACGCCCGGCATCGAGAGCGAGCCGGGCTGGAGCGGTGGCGAGATTCCCGCCGAGGCGGCAATCCGTGGCTTCCACAGCGTCAGCCTGTTGCTGGAGGATTCGGCGCCGACGGGCGCCATTCTGACCGATGTATTGGGCTTCAACGAGATCGCGCGCGAAGGCTCGCTCATCCGCTACAAAGCCGGCGACACGGCGATCGGCGGCATCGTCGACCTGCACGCGGCGGGCGGCTTCCTGGCTGGCAGGCAAGGCGTGGGCTCCGTCCATCATGTCGCATTCCGCGCGGCGGACGATGCGGCGCAGGCGGCGATGGTGCGCAAACTCGCCGCAAATCACCGCATCCGCACGACCGAGCAGAAGGATCGCAATTATTTTCGCTCCGTCTATTTCCGCGAACCCGGACATGTCCTGTTCGAGATCGCGACCGACATTCCGGGTTTTGCGGCGGATGAGCCGGTCGCGACCCTCGGGCGCGAGTTGAAGTTGCCGTCGTTCCTTGAGCCGCGCCGGAAAGAAATCGAGACGGCGCTGCCTGATATCGCCTGATCGCCAGTTCGCAGTTCAGCGCTTCGTCAAGGTAAAGGACTCGTCATGAGCCAAACCCGGCCCTTATCCTATCAGCATCGCTTCGAGGCGGGTTCGGACCCAACAAAGCCGCTCATCCTTCTCCTGCATGGAACGGGCGGCGACGAGAACGACCTGCTGTCGCTCGGCCGGGCGATCGCGCCGGGCGCCGCGCTGCTATCGCCGCGCGGCAAGGAGGTCGAGCGCGGCATGGCGCGTTTTTTCCGTCGGATGTCGGAGGGCGTCTTCGATGAGGACGACATTCGCCAGCGCGCCGGCGAATTGGCGGCCTTCATCGCCGAGGCGCGCGCCGCCTATCGGCTCGGTGCGCCGATCGCCGTCGGCTATTCGAACGGCGCCAATATCGCGGCCGCCGTTCTTATGCTTCATCCCGACGCGCTCGCTGGCGCGGTGCTGATGCGCGCGATCTCGCCGTTTCGCGACGCCCCGAAAGTCGATCTCGCCGGCAAGTCGGTGCTGTTGCTTTCGGGGCAGGGCGATCCGATGGCGCCCGCCGAGAGCGCCGGACGTCTGGCGGCGACACTGACCGGGGCGGGCGCTGTCGTGCGGCGCGAATTCCTGCCGACCGGACATCAATTGTCTGAGGCGGACGCGGCGCTCGCCAGGGACTGGCTCGCGCATTTATGATTGCAGGATGGGGCGTGCGGGAACTTCTCCCGCCCAGCGGCGTTCAAGGCTGTTCGTCTGCGTGAGGCGCCTCCATGAGCACAATCGAGGATAAGGATGAGTTGGCCTTTGCGCTTTCCGCATTACCGCACGCCATCATCCGCGGGGCGACGTGATGGCGCCGCGCCCCGTCTGGAAGGGCTATCTCAGGCTCTCGCTGGTTTCCTGCGCGGTCGAACTTTCGAACGCGACTGACCATAGCGAGAAAGTGTCGTTCCGCACGCTCAACCGCAAGACCGGCAATACCGTGCGTCGGCAATATGTCGACGGCGTCTCCGGCAAGCCGGTTCCCGATTCCGACGAGGTGAAGGGCTATGAGATCGGCAAGGACGAATATCTCCTCGTCGAAGACGCCGAAATCGACGCCGTCCAGATCGAATCGTCGCATATGCTCAACATCGAGAGCTTCGTCGACCGCGCGTCGATTGCTCAGATTTATTTCGATACGCCTTATTATCTTTCGCCCGCCGACAAAGTCTCGGAAGAGGCGTTCGCGGTGCTGCGCGAGGCGATGGCGCGCAAGAAGATGGCCGGGATCGCCCGGATCGTGCTCTATCGCCGTGAGCGGCCGGCGATGATCGAGCCATTCGGCAAAGGTCTTCTGCTGACGACGCTGCGATACGACAACAATGTCCGCAAACCTGAGGGCCTCTTCGCCGATGTCGCCAAGGTCAAGATCGACGGCGAGATGATCGATCTCGCCTCGCACATCATCGACCAGCGCGAGGCGAAATTCGATCCGTCGAAATTCGAGGATCGCTACGAGAACGCGCTGCTGGCACTGATCCGCGCCAAACAGGCGGGCAGGAAGCCGCCGACCGCCCATTCGGTCGAGAGACCGTCCAATGTCGTCAATCTATTCGATGCGTTGAAGAAGAGCCTCGCCGCCGATGGCGGCAAGCAGCGCGCGGCGCCGGCGACGCGCAAGGCGGCGGCTTCGCGGACGAGGCGCCGTCCGGCCAAATCGCGCAAGTCGGCCTGAATGAGCAAGTCGGCCTGAATGAGTATTTCTGCCTGAACGAGGATTACGCGCTTGGCGGAACTCGATCTCTACCATTCAAAACGCGACTTCAGGGCGACCCGTGAACCGCGCGGCGCCAAGGTACGCCGCGGGGCGGCGTCGGACGGCGGCGTGTTCGTCATCCAGAAACACGCGGCGCGCACCCTTCATTACGACCTGCGTCTGGAGCATGACGGCGTGTTGTGGAGTTGGGCGGTGACCCGGGGGCCGAGCCTCGATCCCTCGCAAAAGCGGCTCGCCGTCCATGTCGAGGATCACCCCTACGATTATCGCAATTTCGAAGGGCTCATTCCCAAGGGACAATATGGCGGCGGCTCTGTCATCGTATGGGACGAGGGGCGATGGCTGCCGCGGGACGATCCCGCGGCCGGCATGAAAAAGGGCCATCTCTCCTTTGAATTGAAAGGCCACAAGCTCCGTGGGCTTTGGCATCTCGCCCGCCTGAAGCCGCGCGCCGGAGAGAAACGCGACAATTGGCTCCTGATGAAAGCCGATGACGAGGCGGCGCGTCCCGACGAAGACGTTCTGGAGACCGAGCCCAATTCGGTAAAATCGGGGCTCTCGGTCGAGCAGGTCGGAGCCGGCGACGACCCAGGCAAGGCGAGGCGGCAGGTCAAGGCGGCGGCGCCCAGGCGATCGACCAAGGCCGGGAACGCGGCCTTGCCCGCTTTCGTCGCGCCCGCTCTGGCCACGCTTGCCGAGCAAGCGCCCGACGGCAACGAATGGCTGCATGAGGTGAAATTCGACGGCTATCGGATCGAGGCGCGGATCGTCGGCGGTAAGGTCAAGCTGTTCACGCGAACCGGGCTCGACTGGACGGCGCGGTTCGGCAAGAACATTTCAGAAGCTCTTCTCGCCCTGCCTTGCGAGAGCGCTCTGATCGATGGTGAAATTGTCGTTCTGGCGGATAGTGGCGTCTCCTCGTTCTCGGCCTTGCAGTCGGCGCTGTCGGAAGGGCGGACGGCCAATATGGTCTATTTCGCCTTCGATCTCCTGTTCGTCGACGGCGAGGATTTGCGGGGCGAACCCTTGCTGGCGCGCAAGGAGCGCCTCGAATCCCTGCTTCGTCCGGCCGGCGACAAAGGCGCTCTGCGCTACAGCGAACATTTCCTCGAACCGGGTGAGACGATGTTGCGGCAGGCGTGCCGGATGGGTCTTGAAGGCGTCGTCTCCAAACGCGCCGGCGCGTTCTATCGCAGCGGACGCGGGCAGGATTGGATCAAATCGAAATGCACGCAGCGACAGGAATTCCTGATCGTCGGCTATGTCCCTTCGAAGGCCGCGGGGCGCGAACTCGCCTCGCTCGTGCTCGGTTATCACGATGGCGAGACACTGAAGGCGGCGGGTCGAGTCGGAACTGGATTCAACGAGAAATCCGCCGCCGATCTCATGCGCAAGCTGAAGCCGCTCAAGAACAAGACGTCTGCCTTCGAGGGCCCGGCTGCAAAGGAAAAGGGGGTCGTCTGGGTTCGCCCTGAACTCGTAGCAGAGATCGAATTTCGCGCCTGGACCGCGGACGGCATTCTGAGGCATGCGTCGTTTCAGGGCCTGCGCGAAGACAAGCCGGCGGAGGAAGTCGTGGCGGAAAAACCTTCAAAGATCGCTCCCGCGCGCTCAGCCACGCGCACAGCAAGGGCTCCGGCCGCCGCCGGCGAATCGGCCGTCAAGCTCACGCATGCCGACAAGATTCTGTGGCCGGAAGTCGGCGTCACCAAGGGCCAGCTTCTCGCTTATTACGAGGACGTCTGGCCGAAGATGCGACCCTATGTGATCGAACGCCCGCTGAGCCTGGTGCGCGCGCCCAATGGCGTGAAGGGTCAACGCTTTTTCCAGAAACACGCCTCGCCCGGGCTTCATCGTTCGATCGCGGTCGTCAAGGATTCCGCCGACGGCGAGGATCTGCTGTTCATCCGCGATTTTGATGGCCTCGCCGCACTGGTGCAACTCGGCGTCGTCGAGATTCACATCTGGGGTTGCAGGATCGATCCGATCGAGACGCCAGACCAGATCGTCTTCGACCTCGATCCCGACGAGGGGCTGCCTCTCGAAAGAATTCGCTCGGCGGCGCTCGCCATTCGCGACCGGCTAAAGGAACTGGGCCTCGAAAGCTTTCCCAAAACCTCGGGCGGCAAGGGCTTTCATATCGTCGCGCCATTGCAGCCCAAGGCCGACTGGGAGCGCGTCAAAGCCTTCGCCCATGAATTCGCCAGGGCGATGGAGCAGCAAGACGCGAAAGCCTATACCGCGACTTTGGCGAAAGCCGCGCGCAAGGGCCGCATTTTCATCGACTACTTGCGCAACGGCCGCGGCGCCACCGCGGTCGCCCCCTATTCATCGCGCGCCAATGCCCTGGCTACGGTGTCGATGCCGATCTCCTGGACCATGGTCGAGCAGGGCGTTGCGCCCGGCGATTTCGATATTCCCGGCGTTCTGTCGGCGAAGAAGGCGATCGGGAATGCCTGGGCGTCTTATGCAAAAAGCGCGCGGCCGCTAAATCTCGGCGATTGAAAGCAGCCGCTCGCCGGGTACATGGGAACGAATGAGACGCGCACGCCGTTTATAGTTCGTGAAGAGGGGCCGAGGCGCTGCGGTGCTTGACTTTGCAGGTGACATAGAAAGGGTTCTCGATACGCGGGAGACCGCGGAATCGAACGGCTTGCGCTACGTCCGCGACGATAGCCCTGGCATCAGGCGAAAGAAGGCGGGCAAGGGATTCGCTTATCTCTTGCCGAGCGGCGCCCGGCTCGCTGATCCGCGTGTTCTGCGCCGCCTGAAGTCGCTTGCAGTGCCGCCGGCCTGGACCGACGTCTGGCTTTGCCCTTCCGCCTATGGGCATGTCCAGGCGACCGGCCGCGATGCGCGAGGACGCAAGCAATATCGCTACCACGCCGCGTTCCGCGAAATGCGCGAGAGCGCCAAATTCGAGCATCTCTTCGCCTTCGCCCAAGCGCTGCCGACGATCAGGACTAGAGTCGCCGAGCATATGGCGCGGCGCGGCCTCGCCCGCGAAAAAGTGCTCGCGACCGTCGTTCATCTCTTGGAGACAACCCTGATCCGGGTCGGCAACGACGATTATGCAAAGCACAATAAAAGCTACGGGCTGACGACGCTGAAAAGCCGACATGTCGCGATCGACGGTTCGGAGATACGCTTTCGCTTCACTGGCAAAAGCGGCAAGCAATGGTCGCTGAAGCTGCGCGATCGGCGGGTGGCGAAAATCATTCGCGCCTGTCAGGAATTGCCGGGGCAAGAGCTGCTGCAATATTTCGACGAGAGCGGCAAATTGCGGGCGGTGACGTCAAGCGACGTCAATGCCTATCTGAAAGAGATCACCGGGCGAGACGTAACCGCGAAGGATTTCCGTACCTGGGCGGGCACCGTACTTGCGGCGCTTGCGTTGAAGGAATTTGAGATTTTCAACACGATCGCGGAAGCCAAACGCAATCTGCGCGCGACGATTGCGCAAGTCGCTGTGCGCCTCGGCAATACGCCGACCATTTGCCGCAAGTGCTAC
The DNA here is from genome assembly GCA_036513315.1 of Roseiarcus sp. Classification (GTDB taxonomy): domain Bacteria; phylum Pseudomonadota; class Alphaproteobacteria; order Rhizobiales; family Beijerinckiaceae; genus Roseiarcus. The sequence continues at coordinate 19,083 of DATBZF010000140.1, read as the reverse complement.
ATACATCCCGAAGTGCTTAAGGCCTATCTTGCTGGCAAGTTGATCCTCGAGGTCGAGGAGAAAATCGAAAGCCAGCAGGCCGATGAACTCGGGCTTTTGCAGCCTGAAGAAGCCGCGCTTTTGGCGATGCTGCGCACACGACTGGGCGAGACCGTCGTCTGAAGCATCGTGCCGCTCTCGTTCGGGCCATAGAATCCGACCAATGGGCGCAGGAACGTTTTCTGTCGCCGTTTGTTTGCCAGGTAGCAGAGGAGTCGAGCGATGCCCAACACAATCATTGAACCCGACAATATCACGCCGCCCCCGCATTACCGTGAGGGAGAGCCGCCGCAGATCATCACTTCGGACACGGCTCGTCAGGGTCCCAAGGGCCGACGCGGCCTCGTGATTCTGATTGCCAGCCTTGTCACGATCGGCATCGCCTGGGCGATTATCGAGGCCGTGTTCCGCCACGCCACTTGATTCGGCGGCGGACGGTTAGTCCCACGATCCAGACGAGGTCTTTCCAGAGCGCTTCTGGTGGGGACCCCGGGTCGTCGCGCCTCGGTAGGCCCTGGGGGTAAGCCCCACGGATTTATGAAACTGACGGGTGAAAGTCGCCTGATCCGCATATCCGCATTCCAGCGCCAATTCGCTGATCGGCGCATCGCTTCGGCGCAGGCGGTCGCAGGCGCGCTCGATCCGAACGCGCGTCAGATATTGCCCGGCGGAAAGGCCGAACAGCGTGCGGATGCGCTGGTCGAATTGGAACACCGAGAGGCGCGCGCGGGCCGCAAGGTCGGGAATGCGCAGCGCGGCGTCGAGATGGTCGTCGATATAGCCAAGCGCCGACGATAGCGCGGCGACGTGCGGCCGCGGGCTTGTCGAAACCGGGACGTCGCGGGAAATGCCGGAAAGACCGACGATTTTTCCCACCGGATTAGACAGAGGCTCCTTCCAGGTCAGGCACCAGCCTTGTCGCCCGTCCGGGTAAAGGTGCAATTCCAGCCGCCCGTTTATCGAGAGCCCTTCGCTGAGGACCCGCTGGTCCTGATCGACGAAACGCCCGCCGAGCGGCGCTGGGAATATTTCCCCCGCCGTCCTTCCGATGAGATCCGCCTTTTCGGTGAGACCGCAGCGCCGAACCAGCGTGTCGTTGACGGCGACATAGCGGGCGTCGCGGTCTTTGAGGAAGAACACCGTGTCGGCGATGCGGTCAAATAATTGCTCGCCAAGAAACGGGCGGCCCAGCGCGGCGAGAAAGTCCTGGCTTCGGTCGTCTTGCAGATTCATCGATACCGATATTGTGCCGATTCTCAAATCTCCGCCAGCGTTTCGCGCAAGATCGCAAGGGCTGTTTCTGGCAAGCTTCGGGACGTCGCCGCCAGCGTCCGACCTCACAAAACAGGAACTGCCGCCATGACCTCGAACATTTTCGCCGGCACGATCCCGGCTTTGATGACCCCTTGCAAACCCGACCGCACGCCCGATTTCGGCGCGCTGGTGCGCAAGGGGCGCGAGTTGATTGCGGCGGGCATGTCGGGCGTTGTCTATTGCGGATCGATGGGCGATTGGCCTTTGCTGACCGACGAGGAGCGCATGGAAGGCGTCGAACGTCTGGTCGAGGCGGGTCTCCCAGTCATCGTCGGGACAGGCGCGCAGAATTCGACGCGCGCCGCCGCGCTCGCGGCGCACGCCAAAAGAATCGGGGCGAGGGGGCTGATGATCATCCCGCGCGTGCTGTCGCGCGGCTCCTCCGCGGCGGCGCAGCACGCCCATTTCGCCGGCATTCTCGACGCCGCGGGCGATCTGCCCTCCGTCATCTACAACAGCCCCCATTACGGCTTTGAAACCCGCGCTGAATTATTCTTCGAATTGCGGCGCCGTTACCCCCATCTCCTCGGCTTCAAAGAGTTCGGCGGCGCCGAATCGCTGAGCTACGCGGCCGAGCATATTGTCGGCCAATCGCCCGACATCACGCTGATGGTCGGCGTCGACACGCAAGTCTTTCACGGTTTCGTCAATTGTGGTGCGGGCGGCGCGATCACCGGCATCGGCAATGTGCTGCCAAAAGAAGTGCTCCATCTCGTCGCCCTTTGCGAGCGCGCCGCCAAGGGCGATGCCGAAGCGCGGCGGCGCGCGCTGGAGCTTGAGGGCGCACTGGCCGTTCTCTCGCGTTTCGACGAGGGCGCCGATCTCGTTCTCTATTTCAAACATCTCATGGTGCTGAACGGCGATCATGAATATGCTTTGCATTTCAATGAAACCGACGCGCTGAGCGCGAGCCAGAAGCGCTTCGCCGAAGCGCAATTGATGCTGTTCAAGAATTGGTATCGCGCCTGGCGTGGAACTAAGGATTAACAGCCGATGCGCGTCATCGATTCCCATACCGAGGGCGAACCCACGCGCCTTATCGTCGACGGCGGGCCGTCCCTGGGTCGGGGCTCGCTCGCCGACCGTCGCAAGCGCTTCGCCAGGGATTTCGACCATGTTCGCCGCTTTGCCGTTGCCGAGCCGCGCGGTCACGAGGCGCTTGTCGGCGCGCTTCTGTGTGAGCCGGAGGAACCAAGCTGCGCCGCCGGCCTGATTTTCTTCAACAATGTCGGTTATCTCGGCATGTGCGGACATGCGACGATTGGCGCAGCGATCACGCTTGCGCATCTCGGCCGCATCGATCCTGGCGACCATCGCTTCGACACGCCGGTCGGGATCATTTCCGTCCATCTGATAAGCAAGAACGAGGCGATGATCGAGAATGTCGAAAGCTATCGGCTTGCGAAAGCGGTCTCCGTTGAAGTTGATGGTATCGGAATCGTTACCGGCGATGTCGCCTGGGGCGGCAACTGGTTCTTCCTGACGAACGCCGCGCCATCTGCGCTGTGCGTCGATAATATTCCCGAACTGTCGCGGACGGCGCAAGCCATTCGCCGGGCGCTTGGGCAACAGGGAATCACCGGCGCCGACGGCGCGGAGGTCGACCATATCGAAATGTTCGCGCCGCCCGGCTCATCCGGATCCGACAGCCGCAATTTCGTGCTTTGCCCCGGCGGCGCCTATGACCGTTCGCCCTGCGGCACGGGAACGAGCGCGAAGCTCGCCTGCCTTGCGGCCGATGGCAAGCTACGCCCCGGCGAGCGATGGGTGCAAGAGAGCATCATCGGCAGCCGGTTCGAAGCGCGCTATCGACTGGGCGTGAACGGTGGGATTATTCCGCGCATCAGCGGGCGCGCTTTCATCTGCTGCGTCAGCGACCTTCACCGGGATGCGGCGGACCCGTTTCGCAACGGAATTGGGGCGGACTGTAGCGACCAAGCCCCGTAGTCGCATCTTGATCGTTGAATTCCGCGCCGCGTCAGTTGGCGCTGCAGCAGCGAAAAGGGGCGCCATCAAACTTTACGGAGAGGTCACCCACTCCAACCGCCGACTGGGCGCCTGTCTGTCGGCGTCGGGTGATTGCGCCAGATAGAGTTTGTTGAATCTTCCCGGCGGGGAATAATTTCGATGCGATGTCAATAGGTTGGGATTCTAAGATGAGTCGCTGGCGCGTCCTCCGGCCACTGTTCGAGACTATTCCAACGTTCGGAAGATCGAGATTGCTCAGATGGCCTGTGCGGCGGTCGCCGGATTGAGCGGCCGCGCGCTTTCTCAATTGGCCGCCTGCTTACGGCTTTCTTAAACGTTTCGCGATTAGGTCAATGCCGCTTCCCTGAATACGGGCGAGTCTCATGAATCCGCGCTATTCGCTCGTCGTGCCGATCTACAACGAAGAGGCGGTGCTGCCGATTCTGCTGCGCCGGCTCGATGCGCTTCTGGATCGGCTTGACGGCCCCGCCGAGGCGATTTTCGTCGATGACGGCTCCGGCGACTCCAGCGCCATCGTCTGCGAGGCCAAGGCGCGCGCCGACAAGCGTTATCGCTATATCCGGCTGTCGCGCAATTTCGGCCACCAGATCGCCATCACCACCGGGATGGACCGGGCGAAGGGCGATGCCATCATTGTGATGGATGCTGATCTGCAGGATCCGCCCGAAGTCGTGATCGAGATGATCGCCAAATGGAAAGAGGGATTTGAGATCGTCTATGCCGAGCGTCTGTCGCGCGAGGGCGAGGGGCGCTTCAAGCTCTGGACGGCCGATCTGTTCTATCGGCTTTTGGCGAGGCTCTCGGCAGTCGACATTCCACGCAACGTCGGCGACTTCCGCCTTGTCGATCGTAAAGTCGCCGATTGCTTCCGCGCGATGCCGGAGCGCGATCGCTTTGTGCGGGGCATGTTCGCATGGCTTGGATTCAAGCAGGCCTCGGTTCAGTTCCGCCGGCCGGCCCGCGCCGCCGGGGAGACGAAATACCCGCTTCTCAAAATGATGCGCCTGGCGGTCAACGGCGTCGTGTCGTTTTCCGATGCGCCACTGCGTCTCGCACTATGGGTCGGCATGGCGGTCTCTGTGCTCGCCATGCTCTATGGTTGTTGGGTGATCGCGATATGGGCGTCACAGGCGGATCTTGCGCGCGGCTGGAGTTCGTCGATCGTCATCACGGCCTTTCTATGCGGCGCCAATATGATGATGACGGGCATCATGGGCCTCTATGTCGGGCGCATCTATGCCGAGGTGAAGGGGCGCCCGCTCTATGTCATCGACCGGGCGGTCGGGTTCGAAAACGAGGCGCAGGAGACGATCAAATTGCCGGACGCCCCGCTTGCGCATAGGGCGCGGCGGTCGTAGGGGCCGCGCCGTTATGGCGGTCGCTGGCGGCTTGACCCCCGCCGGGCGGGCGCGCCAGTGTGACGCCAGCCCGACGGAATAATGGAAACAGCGCCGAGCCCGGCCAGTCCTCAATACCGATAATGATCCGCCTTGAACGGTCCCGCCGCGGGGACGCCGAGATAGGCTGATTGCTGTTCGGTGAGCTTGGTCAATTTGACGCCGATCTTTTCGAGATGCAGCGCGGCGACCTTTTCGTCGAGGTGTTTGGGCAGTGTATAGACCTTCTTTTCGTAATGGCCCTGGCGTGTCCACAGCTCGATCTGGGCGAGCGTCTGGTTGGTGAAAGAGGCCGACATCACGAAGGAAGGATGCCCGGTGGCGTTGCCCAGATTGACGAGCCGGCCTTCAGACAGCAGCAGGATTTTCTTACCATTTGGAAATTCGATTTCGTCGACCTGCGGCTTGATGTTGTTCCACTTGTAGTTGCGCAAGGCGCCGACCTGAATCTCCGAATCGAAATGGCCGATGTTGCAGACGATGGCGCGATCGTGCATCGCGCGCATATGGTCGAGCGTGATGACGTCGACATTGCCGGTCGCGGTGACGAAAATGTCGGCGCGCGGCGCCGCTTCGTCCATGGTGATGACCTCATAGCCCTCCATCGCCGCCTGCAGCGCGCAGATCGGATCGACCTCGGAGACCATCACACGGCAACCGGCGTTGCGCAGCGACGCCGCCGAACCCTTGCCTACATCGCCAAAACCGGCGACCATCGCCACCTTGCCGGCCATCATCACATCGGTGCCGCGGCGGATGCCGTCGACCAGGGATTCGCGGCAGCCGTAAAGATTGTCGAACTTCGACTTGGTGACGCTGTCGTTGACGTTGATCGCCGGCCACAACAGCTTGCCTTCCTTGGCCATCACATAAAGTCGATGGACGCCGGTGGTCGTCTCCTCGGTCACGCCTTTGACGGCGGCGGCGTTGCGGCCATACCAGCCCGGATGCGACTTGAGACGCTTCTTGATCGAGGCGAACAACACCTCTTCTTCCTCGTTGCCGGGCTTGTCGAGGAAGGCGGCATCGCCCTGTTCGGCGCGGTGGCCGAGGTGAATCAGCGCGGTCGCGTCGCCGCCGTCGTCAAGGATCATGTTGGGCTGGCCGCCGTCAGCCCATTCGAAGATGCGGTGGGTATAGTCCCAATAGTCGACGAGGCTCTCGCCCTTGACGGCGAAGACCGGCGTGCCCGCCGCGGCGATCGCGGCGGCGGCGTGATCCTGTGTCGAATAGATGTTGCAGGAGGCCCAGCGGACGTCGGCGCCGAGCGCTTTCAGCGTCTCGATCAGCACCGCGGTCTGGATCGTCATATGGAGGGAGCCCGCGACGCGCGCGCCCTTCAGGGGCTGGGCGAGCGCATATTCGGCGCGCGTCGCCATCAATCCGGGCATTTCGGTCTCGGCTATGGCGATTTCCTTACGCCCCCAGCCGGCCAAATTAAGGTCCGCGACAACGAAATCGTTCATTTTCTCACTCATTTTCCAAAACCCCGTATTTGCCTTCCGCGCTCCATAGCAAGCCTCGCGCGAGCAGGCAATAAAGATATAAACAAATGTTTATATGGAGAGGGGAAAGCCAAACTTGGGACACGGATTGGTTGGGAAGGCAATCGCAATTTGGGTCATTGTCGCCCGCGGCCGCGCGCCGCCGGGTCGAGCCCCTGGCGTCGAGACGAGGGTTGATTAACCGCTACCGGCTTTGACAGTAAATCGGTCCTTGCGCCGCATCGCGGTTTGCCTGCAAACTGTGCTACAAGCAAGAAACGAGCCGCGCGGTCCTTGCGCAAGTTTGTCCTGTCGAATGCGAGTTTGTAATCATAATGGCTTTGTCTGCGAAACTCGTCATGCGTCAGGGCCAGGCAATGGTGATGACGCCGCAGCTCCTGCAGGCGATCAAACTGTTGCAATTGCCCAATATCGAGCTCGCCGCCTATATCGAGAACGAGCTTGAGCGCAATCCCCTTCTGGAGCGCGCTGACGACTTCAGTCCTTCGGAGCCGGCAAGCGAGCCGGCAGCACTCTTCGAAGGACCTGCTCCTCCCGAAGGCGAGGCCGACTGGGCCTCGCAGGAGCTTGAAACTGACACATCGGCCCTTGCCCAAAATCTCGGCACTGAACTCGATAACGCCTTCGAAGCCGATCACGCGCCGGCGCCGGCCGAATTTTGCGCGGCGCCCGAGGGCCACGGCCTCTCCGCGACATCCTGGAGTGGCGTTTCCGGCGGCGCGCCTGATGGACTCGCCCCTAATCTCGAAGCCTATGCGGCGGCGGAAGTCAGCCTCGGCGATCATCTGGCGCGCCAGGCGGCGATCGTCCTGACTAATCCGGCCGACGTGATGATCGGGCGCGCGCTGATCGACGCGCTCGACGAGGCCGGCTATCTCACGGGCGCGCTCGACGAGCTCGCCGACCGCCTCGGCGCCCCGCCGGCGCGGGTCGAATCGGTGCTGGCGCGACTCCAGCAGCTCGAGCCGACCGGCGTTTTCGCCCGCAATCTTGCCGAATGCCTGTCGCTGCAATTGATCGAGCGCGACCGGTTCGACCCGGCGATGCAGGCGCTGATCGCCAACCTGCCGCTGCTCGCCAAGCGCGATCATTCCGCGCTGCGCCGGCTATGCGGCGTCGACGACGAAGACCTCGCCGACATGATCGCCGAAATCCGCCGCCTCGAACCCAAGCCAGGCCGCGCTTTCGGCGCGCCGCCGGAGCAATTGGCGACCGCCGACGTATTCGTTTCGCTGGCGCCCGACAATTCCTGGCGCATCGAGCTCAATAGCGAGGCGTTGCCGCGGGTGCTCGTCAACGAGACCTATGCCGCCACCATCAAGCGCGGCCGCTCCAGCGAAGCCGATCGTCTGTTCCTGGCGACCAATCTGCAGAACGCCAATTGGCTGACCAAGAGCCTGGAGCAGCGCGCGCGCACGATTTTGAAAGTGGCGGCGGAAATCGTGCGCCGGCAGGACGGTTTCTTCATCGCCGGCGTCGTCGGCCTGCGCCCGCTCAATCTGAAGACCGTCGCCGACGCGATCGGCATGCACGAATCGACGGTCTCGCGCGTCACTTCCAACAAATATATCCACACGCCGCGCGGCCTGTTCGAGATGAAATATTTCTTCTCGACCTCGATCGCCTCGAATGGCGTCGGCGAAGCCCATTCGGCCGAATCGGTGCGCTTCAAGATCAAGCAGATGATCGACGCCGAGGACCCTGAGGACGTGCTGTCGGACGATGTGATCGTCGCCCGCCTGAAGGTCGCCGACATCGTCATCGCGCGCCGCACGGTGGCCAAATATCGCGACAGTCTGCGCATTCCCTCCTCAGTCGACCGGCGACGCGCGAAAATGGCGCCGCCGGTTGTCGGCAGCTCATTCAAAAATTCTTTATCATTATGATTTTCCTGCATATTTCTTGGTTTTAGACAGGGCCGTCGCCGCGCCTCATTGACATCGGCGCGCCAGACTCCTAACCGTATGGACGCCGCCGGCTTTGCGTCGCGGCATAAGTCGTCAGGGCATTTTCGGACGAATTCGATCGGGGTTCGCGGAATGGAAATGCGGCGCTCCAGCCATCCGGAGACAGCCCGGCGCATCGCGCCGGCCAGGCGCGAAGCAGGCTCCAACCTCCAGACAATTCTTCCAACCTCCAGTCAATTCTAAAGAGGCGTGATCACGAATGACCTTGCGCGTTTCGGGCAAAAATCTCGCGATCGGCGAATCCTTGCGTCAGCATGTGCTCGACAAGGTCGCCGCGGTGATGGGCCGCTATTTCGACGGCCAGGTCACCGGCCATGTCGTGATCTCGCCGGAAGGTTCGTGGTATCGTTCCGATTGCTCGCTGCACCTCAGTTCCGGCATGAATCTGCAGGCCGAGGGCAAGGCGCAGGAGCCCTACGCCAGTTTTGACCAGGCCGCCGACCGTATCGAGCGCCGGTTGCGGCGTTACAACAAACGCCTTAAAGAGCGCCACGCGCCGCTCAACGGGGGCGTCGAGCCGGGCGATGCGGCGCGCCCGACCATCGCCAATTATCTGATCGAGGCGCCTGACGAAGAGGCGGAAGAAGTCCAGGATTTCAGCCCAGTCATCGTCGCGGAAGGATCTGCCTTGCTCAAAAGCCTTTCTGTCGCCTCGGCGGTCGCCGAGCTGGACCTGACCGGCGCGCCGGTCGTGGTTTTCCAGCACGCCGGCAGCGCCAGGCTGAATGTCGTCTACCGCAGGGGCGACGGCGCGATCGGCTGGATCGACCCCCAGTGAGCGGCGCGGCGCCAAACATGCACAGAGTGGCGAATATCCCGAGAGTGGCGTCTCTCCCTGGGGATCGCGGCGCTCATCGAGGATCAACCAAGAGAGTTTTATGCCTCTGAACGATATTCTCACCCCGGACGCGGTGCTGGCGTCGCTGCGGGTCAACGGCAAGAAACAGGCCCTCCAGGAAATGAGCGAGCGGGCGGCTGTGGTCTCGGGCCTGCCCGCCCGCGAGATTTTCGATTCGCTTCTGCAGCGCGAGCGCCTCGGCTCGACCGGGGTCGGCGACGGCATCGCCATCCCCCATGGCAAGCTTGCCAAATGCGGGCGCATTTTCGGCGTGTTCGGCCGGCTCGAGCGGCCGATCGATTTTGACGCGCTCGACGGCCTGCCGGTCGATATGATTTTCCTGCTGATCGCGCCCGAGAACGCCGGCGCCGACCATCTGAAGGCCCTGGCGCTGATCTCGCGCGTGCTGCGCAGCCCCGGCCTGCCCGCCAAGCTGCGCGCGACGCGCGACCCTTCCGCGATCTTCTCGCTGCTGACGCTGACGCCGACCTCCCACGCCGCCTGAAGCCCAAGGTATCCGAAGTCCCATGAAAGCGCGCGTGATCGTCACATTGAAGGGCGGCGTCCTTGATCCCCAGGGCAAGGCGATCGAAGGCGCGCTGAAGTCGCTCGGCGTCCAGGGCATCGCCGCCGTGCGCCAGGGCAAGGTCTTCGACATCGAGATCGAGGCCGGCGACCGCGAGGCGGCCCGCGCCGGCCTGAACGCCGCCTGCGAGAAGCTGCTCGCCAATATGATCGTCGAGAATTATTCGGTGGAGATCGCTTAAAAGCCCATGCGCGCCGCCGTCATCCTGTTCCCCGGCTCCAACCGCGAAGGCGATGTCGCCCGCGCCCTGCATCAGGCGAGCGGCGTCAGGCCGCCGATCCTGCGCCACGATGAAACCACGCTGCCCGCCGGCACCGACCTTGTCGTGTTGCCCGGCGGCTTCGCCTATGGCGATTATCTGCGCTGCGGCGCCATCGCCGCCCGCGCTCCCATCATGGCCGCCGTGCGCGCCCATGTCCGCCGCGGCGGCCTCGCGCTCGGCGTCTGCAACGGTTTCCAGATCCTCTGCGAAGCCGGCCTGCTGCCCGGCGTGCTGATGCGCAACGCCGATCTGCGCTTCATCTGCCGGATGCAGCATCTGCGCGTCGAGAACAATAGAACCCGTTTCTCCAGCGCCTACGCCCCCGGCCAGATCGTCAAGGTCGCCATTGCCCATGGCGAGGGCAATTACGTCGCCGACGCCGCCACCATCGAGCGGCTGGAAGGCGAGGGCCGCGTCGCCTTCCGCTACTGCGACCCCACCGGCCTCGTCGGCGGCCCCGCCAACCCCAACGGCTCGATGCGCGACATCGCGGGCGTCTACAACGAAAGCTTCAACGTCCTCGGCCTGATGCCGCATCCGGAAAACCTGATCGACCCGCTGGTCGGCGGGACGGATGGGCGCGGGATGTTCGAGAGCCTGACGGCGGCTTGAGGGGCGGGGGGCCGCTGCGCGATTTGAGCGGCGGGTGGGGGATATCAAGAGCTTGGCATGCGGATTTGTCTCGCGCTGGCGGGGGCTGTCCGGGGAACGGAATTCGGTCACAGCACTCCGCCTTTTGCAAACCCAGCACGTCATGCCCGGCCTTGTGCCGGGCATCCACGCCCAGAAGCCATCGTGAACTTCAAGCGTTGTTTGCCGCGGCGCCGCGTGGATGGCCGGGACAAGCCCGGCCATGACGTGGAGGGCGGTGCACAACCTAATTACGTCTCCGACTCTGCAACTTTTTCGTTTTACCCGGGCTGCCCTATCGCTCCGGCAGGCAGTGGCGCCGCGTCTCGGCCAAATGCCACGCCGTGCGCCAGCGGGCCGCAAACGTCCAAATTTTTTCCAAGGAAAACATTTGGTTTGACGAAAAATACCTAGCCGAATCCCTGTTAAGTCCTTGATTTGATCGCGTCGGCGGCGACGAAAATTTCCGCGAAACCAGCATTATCAGCCCTTTAACCCCCATTTTCCTTCCGCGACGCTGTTTTTTCTTCGCCTTTGAGCGCGAGCGCTAAGGTTGCCGCAGCCCCACGAAACGGCACGCCGCGCTCCGTCTTGGCGCAGCGCGATCCAACGCTCGCCGAGGATGCGGCGGGAAGTTCAAGATGTCCAGAAAATGTTTCTATAAAACAGAATGATTGAGAAATCGCTAAGCAATTTCTGATACATACGCCACCGCTTCAAAACACCAGTCTCACTCTCAGTCCCTAAAGAGGCCTTCGTCCACGCCTGGCCGAACGAGGATGGTGAGGACGGCGTGAAATGGGGATTTAGATTCATTTCACTTTTTGTGAGTGAACGCTAAGCGGGCTATGCCGTGCAGCGCTGCGCGAACGCGATCGACCGTCCGCTGGGCGCCCTAATTCATCGCCGCGATCGCCCATCGGCTCGGCCCCGCGATTGCGCCGCGCAAGGCCGGACGAAATCCGGGGCGCGAAAGCGGGACGTGAAGGGTGTCCTGGGGAAAGATGCACCTGTCACCGTAATTCCCGTTTCATTTTAACTTCTTCGCCAACTGTTTAATGCTAACCCCGTACAACTCTGCCTTACTGGAGTCTATCATCGTTTCGTCGAAAGTATACGGATAATTGATATCCGGTACCCTATTTATAATCTCTTTCTGCAGAGGAATATAACTATAAGAAAACTTAGCCTTGAACTTCTCGCTCACTTCGTTGTCAAGCATTTCTTCTTGATCGGCCTTCTCTGAAGAACTGAGCGACTTATCATCATATATCTTGTAACCTCGTTGTTTAAACGAATCGACAAAATCATCGATTTCCTGAGCCATTTTATAAGCGCTTCTTCTGAGCGATTCGTTACTATCTATCGAGTAATCATGAGTAGTTTCCTTTTCCGTGGAGGTCGCTGGTTGCGTCGTCGTTGGTGCTTGCAGAAGCGTGGCAGGCGTACCTTGAACCTCGATCGTTGGCGGGTAAAAAAGGCCTCGCGCGACCGCTCCAAATACCAAGACTCCTACGATTGAAACTGCGCCTATCAAGTAAGTCGTCATTTTCCGCGAAAATGTGTCATTGCCTATTAGCGCCCAGATAACAATTCCCACCACAGACAGATCGACCGTTAGCAGCCCCGTGACCCTAATTATCTCGGTCGGGAATGTGCCCATATAACCGCCGGCCCCGATACCGAGAATGGTGCAAAGGACCGCAAGCGCGTTGGCGCTTCTGGTTCTCGGTAAATGAGCGACCGCACCGGGCGAAGGCGCTTCCAGCTCCTTTCCTTCAATTTCAGCGAGAGGTGGCACAACGGGCGTGGATGCCGGCTGCGGTGGGTCGCTAGGCTCTGTTTTATTGGACATCGGCGCGATCCTGACTCCGCGCGCGATTCCGCGCAACGTGAGTCAGAACCATAATGTGGATTAAGAGCGCCTAGCGCCGCCCCGATCACTCACCGACTCCTTTCGGAATCAGACGGTGCGGCGGTGATCTCTGAGTGCGGACCGCTGCGCCAGAATACCGCAGAATTCACCCATCACGTTCTCGGCTTTCGGCGGTGTTGGCGCTTTAATAGTGATCTTCCTCATCCTTTATTCTGCCAGCGAGGTGGTATTACGGCGGCACTTTACTTACACCTCTTTAATCCCCCACTTCCGCGCGCGCATGGCCGGAGACGAAGCAGAACGACAGCGCCCCCGCCGCCCCGCGCTGCCATCGCCGTGCTTGCCGTCAGGTCCAGGCGAATGCGAAGCATTCGTCCGTGCGACCCGCTTCGCCGGCCTTGACCGCCGCGCCCGCCGATGGCCGTTTGCCTTCATATCCTTATGGTGAGCGATCGCGGCCGTTTGGCCGCATCGCGCACCAAAAGGATATGAAGGCCACTTCGCCGCGCCGACGAGACGCAGTCATCCCGAAGGGACCGCAGCGTAGCGGAGGAGCGGCGCAGCCGCTTGACGGCGTCTCGGCGGCGTGGCCCTCGACGCGAGGAACGCAGCCACGACGGTGTTGTCGGCGCGGCGGTGAGCGTAGCGACGAAACCATCCCGACGTGGCTGACGTAGCCCAGTCTGGATGGCTTCGTCGCTACGCTCCCTCGCCATGACGGCGAAGCTTGCTCGGGTCGACGTCCGTCCACCACCCCCGCCCTGCCATCGCCGTGCTCGCCGTCAAGTCCAGGCGAATGCGAAGCATTCGTGCGTGCGACCCACTTCGCCGCGCCGGCGAGGCGCAGTCATCCCGAAGGGACCGAAACGAAGTGGAGGAGCGGCGCAGCCTTCGGACGAATGCTTCGCATTCGCCTTGACTTGACGGCGGCTCGGCGGCGTGGCCCTCGACGCGCGGAATTGTGCAACCGCGCTCTTCCTCGACTTCTACGATTGCGCAATTCCAGACTGCTCGAACGTACTCATGCTCAATTCTGAACAAGCGCCGTTCAAATTGGTCGCTTCAAAAGCCCCGCCAGCCTCCATACGGTGAGAGGCAGGAAGCCATAGCCGCCCATTGCCTCGACCCGACGGCGACGTCTTGCACCAAGCGTTAACCGGTTATGAATAACTATCGCTCTTGCAACGAAGAGAAGAAATAATTTGATACAAATAACCGGGAGGAGCGGTCATGGAGGGAATCGTTTTTATTCCTGGAATTTTTGGCAGCGAACTAAATTATAATAATAATAATGGTTCGTCAGAAATCTGGCCTCCAGGACTATTCGATCTCGGAGGCTATACACAAATAAGCGAATTAAGCGACCCGACTCAGGTCAGCGTCGGCGATATCATCGACTATATCGGCCTGCCGATTTTTCCAGTCTACAGCACTATACAGAGCGACCTCACAGATATTTGTAATAAAATCAACAGCTCCAACAGTGGCCCTTATCTGGCCGTCCCCTATGACTGGCGCGCCGATTTATTCACTGCCGCGCGCTATCTTGAGCAGCAAGTGACGCAATGGGCGGCCGGCTCGGGACTGACCAGCATCACATTCTTCGCTCATTCGATGGGCGGCCTGGTGGTGCGTCTTTTGCTCGAAAGCGTCATTCCCGCCATGGCGCCGGCGCAAAGGCCGGCATGGGTCTCCATAACCCAGCGCGCCGTGTTCGCTTGTACTCCCCATCTTGGCGCTCCCGAGGCATTGGCGCTCGCGCTCGGGCTCGCGGGCGACGAGACGCTGACGCCGGCTCAATGCAAACAGCTCTCGGGAAATCCCGCCTTTCCCGCCGCGTACGAATTGCTGCCGTCGCCCGCTCGCAATCTGCTATTCGATACGACAACCGGCGCCTGGATACCCTATGACCGCAACGACGTTGTTGCGCAGCTCGGCCTTTCCGCCCCCAATATTGCCGCCAGCAACCTGGTGCGTGGCGGATTGAACGTCGCAACGAGAATTCCTGCCGGCATAGAGTATTTCTTCATGTACGGGACCGGGCTGGAGACTGACGAGTCCATCGACGTCAATGGCCTGACCACATCCGGCGCGACCATCGTACAACAGGACGACGGCGATGGCACTGTCCCTACCTGGAGCATTTCCGAAGCGGCCAACCAGGCCTCTCCGCCAATCCCGACCTGGAGCGGACCGGGCGAGCACCTCCAGCTTCTAAGCACGGACGCATTCCGGCAGGAGCTCTATCGCTATTTCGGGCTCGGAACCTCGGCGCCCATGCTTAGGTCCGCCGTTGAGACGCCTGCGGCGGGAATTTCCGTGCATTGCAATAAACACCAGTATGCGCCTGGCGCGTCGGTGCACATTTTGCTGATTCCCGATGCGCCCACTGAAACGCTTTCGGGAACGCTGCAAATAAGACGCGTCGTCGCCGTCAAGGGAGCGGAGGAAAAGTGGACCTACAATATTTCGAATGCGCCCGTCGGCGCCAAGACGATCAAAATCGAGGGCGGCCCCGTCAAGACCCATTCCGTGCACATGACTGCGCCTGAAATACCAGGCGCGTATCAGCTGGCGTTCGCGGGCGACGGCGCTACGCATCTTTCGGTTGAAAACGGCGGCGGCTGGTTCTTCGTGAGCAACGATAAGGAGCTCCCCAGTCGCGGGCTGATACGCAGACCAAAACCCTGACGGCCGGCGCGGAGCGAAAGCCCGCAGCTCGGCAGGCGTGTCGCCATGGTCCGACTCCGGCTCGCCGTCGTTGGTGAACCCACCGCCGCCACATCAGCCAGACGCCCCATCATATCGGCGAGCCGTCATAAGGCTCATCCGCAATCTCGGGAATCTCAGGCAATGCGGCCTCGTCGCTGATCGCCACCGGCGCGATCAGAGTTGCGTCATCATCCCCAACGCTGGATTTGTTGACCCGCGGCGAAACCGGATGTTCGCGCAGCAGATCCTCGGGCGCCGGTCGCAGCGCTTCCGGCCCGGCCGATCCTGACAGCCAGCCGTCAAAATCGCGCTCGTCGAGCACCGCCGGCATTCGGTTGTGATAGCGGCCCATCCAATTGCTGGAGCCGATGGTGACGATCGAGCACGACAGAATGTCTTCGCCGGTTTTCAGGTCCTTCCACCGATCCCAAAGGCCCGCGAAGCCCAGAATCTGTCCGTCGGCTCTCGTGAAATAGTGCGGCTGGCGATCGGTCTTGGGGCCTGTCCATTCATAAAAGCCGCTCGCGGGGATGATGCAACGCCGCTTCCGGAACGAGGCGCGGAACATCGGTTTGGAAGCAACCTCCTCTCCGCGCGCGTTGAAGGTCGCGCCGACCTTATTGGCCTCCTGCTTCCACCATTCGGGGATGAGGCCCCATCGCATCGGGATCAGTTCGCGCCCCTTGCCGCGATCGACGACGACATCGATCATCGTCGTCGGCGCGATATTGTATCGCGGCCGCAGGTTCGGCGCCGCCGACGGAAGCAGGACGTTCAAAAACGAATGAACCTCTGCCCAGCTATAGCATTGGGTGAATCGTCCGCACATGCACGGGGCCCTGGCTCCCTTAGAGCGCTTAACAAACACGATCGGCGGTCGAGGCGCAAACCGTTGCTGGCGCAAGCGACGCAACCGTCGCGCCGCCATCGGCGTGCGAAGCTGTAAAGGCGACCCGCTTCGCGGGCGACTTCGCCGGCGTTGACAGCTTCGAACGCCGATGGCCGTCGGCAGCGACTCGACGGCGTAGCCCCGAGGCGGCCGATGGAACATATCCCCGCGCGGCGAGTTGCACATGGCCAGGGCGCTTTGCTTCACGTCGGAACCGCTTCATCGTCATGACAGGCGAACGGCTTCGATTGAAATGATCACGCTCCACCGTCAGGCGCCCAAATGCCAAATTCCGACCAGGCCCAATCCTTTACCGAACCGGAGCGCTATCGCCTGCTGATCGAGGCGATCACCGATTACGCGATCTACATGCTCGATCCCGACGGCTTCATCACAAGTTGGAATCCGGGGGCGCAGCGCTTCAAGGGCTATTCGGCGCAGGAAATCATTGGCCAGCACTTCTCTCGGTTTTACACCGTGGAAGATCGCGCGGCCGAACTGCCGGCGCGCGCGCTGGAGCAGGCGCGGACCAAAGGCCAGTTCGAGGCCGAGGGTTGGCGCGTGCGCAAGGACGGCTCACGTTTCTGGGCCCATGTCGTCATCGATCCGATCCGCGATCCCGATGGCGATTTGCTCGGCTTCGCCAAGGTCACCCGCGATATGACGCAGCGGAAGGCGGCCGAAGAAGCGCTGAGGCAAAGCGACGAGCAGTTCCGGTTGCTGGTGCAGGGCGTCACCGATTACGCGATCTTTATGCTCGATCCGCAGGGCCGCGTCACCAATTGGAATATCGGCGCGCAACGAATCAAGGGCTATCTCCCGGACGAGATCGTCGGCTCTCACTTCTCGCGCTTCTACACGGAAGAGGATCTGAAAGCGGGCGAGCCGGGCAAGGCGCTCGAGGCCGCGAGGAGCGAGGGCCGGTTTGAAAAGGAAGGTTGGCGCGTCCGCAAGGACGGCTCACGCTTCTGGGCGCATGTCGTGATCGACGCCATTCGCAGCCAGGAAGGCGGCCTCGTCGGCTTCGCCAAGATCACGCGCGACGTCACCGAACGAAAAAAGAGCCGGGAACAACTCGATCAGGTACGCGAGATTGCTTTTCAGGCGCAGAAAATGGACGCCATCGGCCAATTGACCGGCGGCATCGCGCATGACTTCAACAATCTTCTGATGGCGGTGCTGAGCAGCCTGGAACTGATCCGCAAGCGTGTTCCCGATGATCCCAAAATTCTGAGGCTGCTTGAAAACGCCGTTCAGGGCACGCAGCGCGGGGCGACGCTGACCAAGCGCCTGTTGGCCTTCGCGCGCCGTCAGGAACTCAAGCAGGAAGCGGTGGCGATTCCGGACATGGTCCGCGGAATGACGGATTTGCTGGGGCGGTCGCTGGGATCCTCGGTCGAAATCGAAACCCGTTTTCCCCTTGTCAGCAGGCCGGTATGGGCGGACGCCAACCAGTTGGAAATGGTGCTGCTCAATCTCGTCGTCAATGCGCGCGACGCCATGCCCGACGGCGGAAGAGTCATCATTTCGATGCGGGAAACCAGGGTGCCGAAAGGCGATTCCGGGGTTTTGAAGCCGGGACCTTACATCTGCCTCGCGGTGAGCGACAACGGCTCCGGGATGGATGAGCAAACCCTGCGGCGGGCGACCGAGCCGTTTTTCACCACCAAAGGGGTGGGTAAGGGCACGGGACTCGGATTGTCCATGGTGCATGGCCTGGCCGAGCAACTCGGGGGCACCTTCACTCTGAAAAGCCGACAGGGCGAAGGAACGACGGCCGAACTCTGGCTCCCCGTGGCGACGGGGCAGGCCCCAGCCGAAGGGATTGAAGTGGCGCCGCGCAAAACCGCCGAATATCGGGAGTCGCTGACGATCCTGGTGGTGGACGACGATTCTCTCGTCCTGACCAACACAGTCGCGATGATCGAGGACCTTGGCCATATCGCCCTTGCCGCCGATTCGGGCGCCGAAGCGCTCGCTCTGCTCAGGCGCGACGACAGGGTCGATCTCGTCCTCACCGATCAGGTGATGCCGCAGATGAGCGGCCTGCAACTGGCCGACGCCATCAAGGCGGAATGGCCGGATCTGCCGGTCATTGTCGCCACCGGTTACGCCGATTTGCCGCCGGGGGGCGGCATCGACTTTCCAAAATTATCCAAGCCCTACACTCAGGCGCAGCTTGCGCATGGGATCGTCGGCTACGCTCCAAGAAGACATAAGGTTCGTCGCGTTCTGCATTTTCGCGGCGGCGCTGGGGGACGCATGGACAGGCGCAAGGATGGAAGACGACATCCCTGACGCGCATCGATCCCCGACGCCATTCGCTCCAAGACGAAATTCGCCGAAATCGGGAACCAACAGCCGCGCCCGCCGTTGTCGCTGGGCACGAGGCCAAGGGGCATCCCATGAGAAACGCATCCTCGAGGAATGTTGGGCGAAGCCAGACGGCGGCGCGCGCGCTTGAAGCGCCAGCCGAGGCCAATATGATGTTCAACCTGTTGATGAACGCGGGCATCGCCGCCGCCGCGATATCGCTGTGCAGCCTGCTCGTCTATCTCGCGCCGTAATCTTGGACAGGCCGGGCGTCATCGCCAACATCACTGCGCGCGCCGAAACGTCCGGGGCATGCCGACATGCGGCGTGACGGAAGGGCCGACGAACATTCCGTCCTCCCGGAACAGGACGAGACGCCCCGAGCGATCCTCCGGTAGCCACTTGCCGACCAGCGCGCCTTGCGATCCTCAGCGCTCGACGCCGAGCATGACAGAGCGCAAGCGCCAGCACCGCCGCAAAAGCGCGAAGACCGGGAACCTGTCACACATCGCCCTCGAAATTGGATGACGCGGCGAGCGTTGGCGCCAAAGCCGATGATGCGCTAACATTCGAATCGGAGCACATAACGGGAGGCGCCCGCAAGAGCGTGAACGTTTGGGGGCGGTCTCATTTACAGTCCGCGCAAGACGGGCGACGGGGGAGTCATCGATGCTGAAATTTTCGTTTCCGACATCCTCCGCCATCCCGCGCGCGATGGCGGCCTGCGGCCTCGGCCTCGTTGTCGGCTGCCTGCCTTTGGCGGCTT
>DATBZF010000139.1:0-3972 GCA_036513315.1 Roseiarcus sp. | reverse complement strand
AGGCTTCGTCGGACCGCCCGAGCCATTTTTCGTAGCCTGCGATGCGCTCGGTCGCCATGATGAAGGGAATGTCGGCGACGACGGGGCGGATCAATTGCACCGGCGCGACGCTTCCCTTCATTGCGCGGCCGCATTGGCGGTCGCCGGGGCGATCCTGCCAGCCGTCGCGCCGAACGAAGCGGCCTGATCGCCGAGCGTGTCGCGCGTGTCGGCATCAATGATCGAGGCCGGCGCCGACACCGCCAGCGCCGCCGCCTTGCCCATCGTATCGGTGGCGCCTTCGACGATGCCGCCGAAGCGCTCGCCGAGCGTCTGTTTGTAATCGTTCAGCTTCTGACCGGAAGCGAGGCGCAGCCCGATCGCCCTGACGACGCCGCTTTGGGTGAATTTGCCGTGATTCATCGGATCGTCCGAGCCGAGCCTGGTGAGATCGACGACATTGACGTGCGCCTTTTCAAGAATCGAACGATAGGGTTCCGCATGCGGGTCGATCGCCCCGAGGCGCGGCTCATTGCCGGCGAATCTGCGTGAGAGGTCGAGCGCGCGATCGTCTTGCGAGACGAACAAAGTGATCGGCGCGCTGCCCCCCGAGGCTTCGATCTCGGCGACGTCTCGGCGGAACACGTCGACATCGATGTCGGGCGCGGCGAGCATGATGTCGGCAATCTTGGGCGAGAGGCCGCGGTTGCGGATCGCCATCTGCCGGAGCGCCTCGATGGCGACGAAATTGCCCATCGAATGGGCGAGGACCGAGACCGATGCGACGCTGGAATCGTTCACCATCGCCTGCAGCACCGCCTCGAGCGCATCGCGCGAATAGGTCGCGCTTTCGCGGTCGTAGACATAGTCGAACAGCTTTCCGCGCGACGGCCAGGTAAAGAGAACCGGCACGACCGGCGCGCCCGCGTCATGCGTGATCTGCGCGAAGCGATAGACCGCTTCCTCGAAGCGGGTGTTGTAGCCATGCACGAACAGCAGCACATGGCGCGAGGGCGCCGCGCGCAGACGCTGATCGAACGCCGCGATCGCCTGTTTCAGATCGAGCCGGTCGGCGCGCAGCGTGACGAAATCGCGCGCGGGATCGCCGGGTATCGCCGAGGGCCATTGCACCTCGCCGATGGTTCTGGTCGCGTCCGGCGGGATCGAGACCGCGATGTCGGCGAAAGCCAATCCATGCGCGCGCTCGCCGCCAAACATGACGCCCGGCGGCACGCCATCGTCGGAGCGCGTCGTCGCCACCAGCATATCGACCGCGCTGGCGCCGGGCGCGCTGGCGGAGATCGCGATGAGATTGCCGCTCGGACGGCCAGCGCAGCCGGACAGGACAAAGACGAGGATCGCCGCGCCCGTACATGTAAAGAGCTTGCTCAAAACGCCCCCATCGCCGACGACAAAGCATCGCCAAAGAAGATATTAGAGCAAAAACGCTCAACAATGGAGCGATATTAGAATATTTGCATTTGAGTCGACGGGGGAGGGGCTGCGCCGCGTTCGGCGACAAAACTCCATTGATCTCCTTCCGCGCCTCGCTCCGCCCATCAAATCAATAGCGGAATCTGGTCTCAATTCTCGGGCCCAATGATTCCAACTGGCGCCAAATCTCTTTGGCTCTGATTTACCCCGGCCGCCGCTCCCACAGCACGATGCTGGTGAAGGCGAACACTTCCGCGCCATGCTGGTTGAGCCCGGTGTGGCGGCCGGTCACCATGCCCCATTGCGGGCGCTTGGTCTCGCGCATGCTTTCGATGCGGGAGGAATAGGCGACCGTATCGCCGGCGCGCACCGGCGCCGGCCAGCGCATGTCGCGAAAACCCGGCGATACGCCAAGCCTGGGCAGCGGCTCGCCGAGCGCGGCATGTGTCGCGCGTGTGCGGGCGCGCGAGTCGATGATCAGCCGCATGCAGACGCTGGCGGTGTGCCAGCCCGAGGCGATCAGCGAGCCATAAATCGACGCCCTGCCGCCTTCTTCGCTGAGGTGGAAGGGCTGCGGATCGTAAAGCACCGCGAAAGCGATGATGCCCTCGCGCGTGAACGTATGGGCGCCGATCGCATTGCTTTCGCCGATTCTTATGTCCTCGAAATAAAGACTCATGCCGTCGCTCCTTCGCCGGCCGGGCGGCGCTTGATCAGCATGATGTTTTTCTGGTTCATCGTGACTTCGCCGAGCTGGTTGAGAACCTCGAACGAAAAATCGACAATGCCGAGTTCCGGTTTCGACTTGGACGGGCGCGCGCTGGTCGTCGTGCGCCGTACCGAAAGCCGATCGCCGGGGCGGACCGGCTTCAGCCAATTGACCTCGGCGATCCCAGGCGATCCCTGGCTCGCGGAGCGATTGAGGAAATGATCGCAGCTCATCCGCATCAGCATGGCCGCCGTATGCCAGCCCGATGCGATCAATCCGCCGGCCATCGTCTCGCGCGCGGCGGCTTCGTCGAGATGGAATGGCTGCGGATCGAATTGCTCGGCGAAGGCGATGATGCGCGCAGCCGAAACTTCCATGTCGCCAAATTGGATGATTTCGCCAGGCGGAAAATCCTCGAAATACAACAGATCCATCGCTTGGCTCCCCAGGCCCGGTCAGTTGGCGAATCGGAAATGCAGCACATCGCCATCGGCGACGACATAGTCCTTGCCCTCGAGGCGGAACTTGCCGGCCTCGCGCGCGCCGGCCTCGCCATGGCCTGCGACATAATCATCATAGGCGATGGTTTCCGAGCGGATGAAGCCTTTTTCGAAATCGGTATGGATGACGCCCGCCGCCTGCGGCGCCCTCGAGCCCCTCTCCACTGTCCAGGCGCGCGCCTCTTTGGGGCCGACGGTGAAGAAGGTGACGAGATGCAGCAGCGCATAGCCGGCGCGGATCACGCGATTGAGGCCGGGCTCAGTGAGGCCGACCGCATCGAGATAATCCTTCTGGTCGGCTTGCGGCAGCACGGCGATCTCGCTCTCGATCTTGGCCGAGACGACCACGGCGACGGCGCCCTCCTTGGCGGCCTGTTCGCGCACCTTGTCGGAAAAGGCGTTTCCCTTGTCGGCGGCGGCTTCCTCGACATTGCAGACATAGAGCACGGGCTTCGATGAAAGCAGGCCGAGCGACTGGAACAGGCGCCGCTCTTCCGGATTGATCCCCGCCAGCCGCGCCGGGCGCCCCTCGCGCAATTCGGCAAGGCAGCGCTGGACGAGAACCAGCATTTCCTTGGCTTCCTTGTCGGCGCCCTTGGCCTTTTTCTCGATGGCGACGAAGCGCCGCTCGAGACTCTCGAGATCGGCGAGCATCAATTCGGTCTCGATCGTCTCGATGTCGGAAAGCGGATCGATGCGCCCCTCGACATGGGTGATGTCGCCGTCCTCGAAACAGCGCACGACATGAGCGATGGCGTCGCATTCGCGGATATTGGCGAGAAACTGGTTGCCGAGGCCCTCGCCCTTGGAGGCCCCTCGCACCAGGCCGGCGATGTCGACGAAAGTGAGCCGGGTCGGGATGATCTCCTTCGAACTGGCGATTCCGGCGAGCACCGCCAGCCGCTCGTCCGGCACCGCGACATCGCCGACATTGGGCTCGATGGTGCAGAAGGGATAATTGGCCGCCTGGGCCGCAGCCGTCTGCGTAAGAGCGTTAAAAAGCGTCGACTTGCCCACGTTGGGAAGGCCGACAATGCCGCATTTGAAGCCCATGGCCCGAGTGCTCTTGGAAAGATTGCGCCGCGTCGAGGCCGCGCTATGCGGGGCGGCGGCGAAAAAGGCAAGGGGAGAGCCTGCGCGCAAAGCTTCTCATCTTGAGGGTGACGCTGACCCCTGGCTCGTCATGGCCGGGCTTGTCCCACGGCTGTCCGGTTCGGCAAGACGGGTTGCAAAATCTATGTCGCCCACAACCTTTGCGCGTCTTGCCCGGGCTTGTCCCGGGCATCCACGCCGTGCGGAAGCCGCCAACTTCAAAAGTTTCTTGCGACGGCGCGGCGTGGATGGGGGGGG
>DATBZF010000138.1:0-26842 GCA_036513315.1 Roseiarcus sp. | reverse complement strand
GCCGCGCAATAGGCGGGTCGGGGGCCTGCGCGCATACCGCAATTTCTGAAATCGCTCGCTTCCGGTTGCAGTGCTTCGCCTTTTGCAACCCCAGCAGTCCGCTAGAGCGTGCTGCCTTTTATTGGAATCACTCTCCGTCATTGCGAGGGAGCGAAGCGACGAAGCAATCCAGACTAAGCTTCTGAAAGCCTTCGTCTCGCATCCTGAACTTCCTCCCATATGAAGACCCAATCAACGAATGCGTGAACCTGCACAATTGCGAGCGGTAGTCCGGACGAATGCTTCATTCGCCTTGAGACCCAATCCAGACGAAGGCTTTCAGGAGCTTAGTCTGGATCGCTTCGTCGCTGCGCTCCCTCGCGATGACGGCGAAGCGGTTTCAATAGAAAGCAGGATGGTCTTAACTTAACCGTTGCGTTCCGTACCATTCGCGCAACTTCGCGCCGCCCCTCATCCCCGAGCGAATGCGAAGCATTCGTCCGCGTCATGCTCCGCATGACAACGGCGCCTCGCAGCGCGACGAAAGATCGATCAGCGATATCGCGCCTTCCGCCTACTTCAGTTGACGAGATTGACGCTCTTGTCCTTGCACAAATCGACGCCGGTCGATTCGGTCTTCGAGCCATCGGCATAGATTCCGTGCAGGTCGAACACGCAATCCTTGTCGGTGGCGAGATTCGCCGAAGCCTTCTTGCCGGGGGCGACATTGCGGGCGATCGCCTTGGGTATGAAAGTCCCGGTCGGCGTCGCATCGAGCTCGGTCAACGCCACGTCGCGCGAGTTGGTGACCACGACGACGATCGTCGACGAAGGCGCGGGTTTTTTCGGCTTCATCGCCGCCGGCGCCGCCGTCTCGGCGCAGACCGCCCCCGCCATCAATGCCACGCCAACCATGGAGGCGATGAAAACTTGTGGTTTTTTGCAAAAATCAGCCATGCTGTCCCTTCCCCGGGGCGGCGCCCGCGCGCCCCATGCCGATAGAGCGCGCCATTGCCGAGGCAACCCGCCCATGAACGCTAGCGCCAATACCAAGGATGCGTCCGAAAAACGACAAAAATCAGCCGCGGCGGCCATAACCATTTCGTGCGTCAGGATGGACTCGCTTCTGGTCGATGTGCGCCGGCTCGCGATCCCTCGCAGACCGGATCATGCCGATTCGAATTAGGCGGCGCGAATGTCGATTCGATACGCTGGCGATCGACTAGCTTGCGTTCGACCCCTCTGAACAAGGAGATTGCGATGAAATACCTGTGCCTTGTCTATTTCGATCCGCAAGTGTTCCAGGACTTGCCCGCCAGCGAGCGCGCGACATTGGACCACGATTCGCTCAGCTACGATGAGGAACTGACCAAGCGCGGTCACTTTATCGCCGCCGCCGCGCTCCAGCCGGTCAGCACCGCGACCACCATCCGCAAGCGAGCCGGCAAAATCTCGATGACCGACGGCCCCTTCGCGGAAACCAGAGAAGTGCTCGGCGGTTTCATTTTCATCGAGGCGCGCGATTTGAACGAAGCGCTGCGCATCGCCGGCGACATTCCGATGGCCAGATATGGCAGCATCGAGGTGCGGCCGGAGTTCAACTTCTGAGAGATCGGGCCGGCGGGCCTCGTCCGCTGGCCGCGACGGCGACGATGCGGCGAAGAGCAACCCATCGGCGCCATGGACTTCGCTGCGCTCACTTATATCAGGAAACCGCAAGCGCCGGCGCTGACGCCGGCGCATCATTGATCGGGAAATGCAGCATCGCCGCGAGGAAGCCGGCCGCCGCCGTGGCGCCCCACACCAGCGAATAGGAGCCGGTGAGATCGAGGACGAATCCGCCGAGCCAGGCGCCGAGAAACGAGCCGATCTGGTGGCTGAGGAAGCAGATTCCAAAGAGCGTTCCCAGATGCGTGGTTCCAAACACCTTGGCCACCAAGCCGCTGGTCAGCGGCACTGTGCCAAGCCAGGTCAGGCCCATCGCCGCGGCGAAGACGACGACGGATGTTTCGCTCTTCGGCAAAAGGAAGAAGGCGCCGATTGCGACTCCTCTGATCAGATACAGCCATCCCAGCACATGTTGCTGCCGGAAGCGGCCGCCGAGCCAGCCGCATGACCAGCTTCCGACCATATTGAACAATCCGATCAGCGCCAGGGCCGTGGCGCCGAGCCCGATCGGCATATGGCAAAGCGAGAGATAGCCCGGCAGATGGGTGGCGATGAACGCAAGCTGGAAGCCACAGGTGAAGAAGCCGAGCGTCAAAAGACAATAGCCGCGATGGTGGAGGGCCTGTTGCAACGCGCGCTGCAACGGCAACGGCGGCGCTTCTTCTCGTGCATTGGCTGAATTGCTTCGCCCGTCGAGAAAAATGCCGAGCGGCGCCGCCAGCAGGATGAGAAACGCGAGCGTGAGCAGCGATGCGGACAAGCCCGAAATTTGCGAAACCGACTGCGCCAGCGGAACCATCAGAACCTGGCCGAGCGACCCGCCGGCGCTCGCCACCCCCATCGCCATGCTGCGTTTTTCGGGCGAGGCGGAGCGGCCGACCGCCGTCAGCACGACGCCGAAGCTGGTGCAGGAAATGCCGACGCCGACCAGAAAACCCATGCCGACAACAAGCATGAGGCCCGTGGGCGCCAAAGCGGCGACGCCTAATCCAAGGGCGAAGACGGCCGAGCCGAAGGCGACAACCGGCGCAGCGCCATAGCGGTCCGCCGCCGCGCCCGCGAAAGGCTGCGCTATTCCCCAAACGAGGTTGTGCAGCGCGATAGCGAAAGCGATCAGCGTGACCGGGAGACCGCGATCGAACGAAAACGGTCCGATGAAAAGGCCGAATGTCTGGCGCACGCCCATTGCGGCGCTTAGAATCAGCGCGCCCGCAATGACGACAAGGGTTCCGCGCGCCAGGAGACGCCGAGGTCGGATATTCCCGGATAAGAACATTCCGACCTCCTCAAGCGATCAGCGCGAAGCGTGGCGGGCGATCAAGAATCCCGCTTGCGGCCGTGGCGGACGGCGCTCTCGACGCCGCCCGGCGCCAGGCCGATGTCGCGCAGCGAAGCGCCATCGAGCATCTGCGCGCAGGCGATTTGCCGCCGCACTGTCCATTCGCGCTGCCAATCGAGCAAGAACGCGACGAGGCTGCTCAGGAATCCATGTCCAGGGTCTAATGATCTTGTCGACATCGTCGACCGTTGCGTGAGCGAAAGCACGACCGCCTCCATAGGGGTTGACCCTGTAGATAAGATCGCCCCTTGCATTATCAAAACGAATGTTTATGATGTTTAGAATTACAATTTCTAATGAGGCGTCATGAGCCGCAATCTCGACACCGCTCTCCTGCGCAGCTTCGTCACGGTCGCCGAAACCGCCAGCATGACCGCGGCGGCCAATGCGCTGCACCTCACCCAGGGCGCGATCAGCCAGCAGATCAAGCGTTTGGAGGAGGCATTCGAATGCGCTTTGTTCGAGCGCGACCGGCGCGGGTTGCGTCTGACCAATTCCGGCGAGCGTTTGCTCGGCAAAGCCAGGCGGATGCTCGGGCTGAATGATGAAATCTGGGCTGAGCTCACCACGCCGGCCTTCGCCGGCGAGGTCAAGCTCGGCCTGCCCTACGACCTGGTGACGACCTATCTGCCGCCGGTCTTGAAAACCTACGCGAAGGCCTTCCCGCAGGTCGATATTTCGCTGGTCTGCCTGACCTCGCCGATGCTGGGCCAGGCGCTCGCCGCCGGCGAGATCGATCTGGCCGTCATCGAGGAGCCGGTTGGCCGGTCCGCTGGCGAATGCCTCTCGATCGAGCGTCTCGTCTGGGTCGGCTGCAAGGGCGGCGAGGCCTATCGCAAGCGTCCGCTGCCGATCTCGATCGTCAGCGACACCTGCGCGTTTCGCCCGGTCGTTTTCGAAGCCTTGCGCCGCCAGGGCTTGCCCTGGCGGACAGTGTTCGCCAATGGAAGCGTCGAGGCAATTACGGCGACAGTACTGACTGATCTTGCCGTGACCGCCTCTCTTGCCTCGACCATCCCTGATGGCCTCGATGTGCTTGGCGCGGATTCGGGCCTGCCCAATCTGCCCGGTTTCGCGATCAATCTCCATCTGCCGCGTTCGGACGCCAATCCGATCGCGCATGCCCTGGCGCGCCATATCCGCGAAGGCTTCCTGGCGCGCGGCCGCCTGAAAGCGGCTTGAAGCGCTTTGGCGGCCGCCTTTTCTAGGGCGGCCCCAGCAGGCGCCATTGCTTGAGCGCGGGGGCGAGCGCCGCCCCGCCCTTGCCGTCGACAAGGCCGGAATAATAGCCCGCGCTCTTCAGCCGCGCCTGCACCGCCCTGATCGTGTCATGCGACCACGACGAGGATTTGGCGGTCAATTGATTGAACGCCGATCCGTCGTCGCCGGCGACGCCGCGCAGCAATTCCTCGGCGGCGGCGGCCGGATCTTTGGGAATGCCGCGACCCTCGTCGAACAGAATGGCGGATGCCAGATAGCCGCGCGGATCGCCAAGGGCCGAGGATTGCCTGAAAAAGGCGAGCGCATCGGCGGGCTCGCCGGCCGCGCCTTCCTGCGCCAGAACGCCAAGATCGTAAGTGGCGATCGCCGAGCCGCCCTGCGAAGCGGTCCGCAGCAGCGCCGCCGCACGCGACACGTTCTTCTCGACGCCTTTTGCGTTCATCAGGGCGACCGCGAGATTGATGGCGCCGTCGGCGCTGCCGCGCGCCGCCGCTTTTTCATAAAGCGCGTTGGCGGCGACGAGATCCCTGGGTATTCCATCGCCCGATTCCAGCAGGAGGCCGAGGCTGACCATGGCGCGCGCGTCGCCGGCGTCCGCCGCCTTCCGATAGAGATCGATCGCCTGATCGCGCCGCCCGGCCGCGGCCGTCGCCCGCGCCAGCAGGGCGAGATAATGGGGAACATTCGGGCTTTGATCGACCGCCGCGCGACAGGCGGCGATCGCGGCCTCCGCATCGCGCGAAAGCGTAACGAGATCGACGCCTGGCGTGTTCGCCGTCGCATCGCGCGGATGGGTCGCCAATCTCTCGCAGACGACGCCTGGGGCCGCATCCGCGCCCTGTGTCTGCTGCAGGCTGGCGAGCAGGCCATTGGCCTCCGCGACATGGGCGCCGACGGGATAGCGCGCCAGATAGAGGTCGACGAGCGCCCGCTGTCGTCCGCTTCGCGCCAATTTCCATAGCAGCTCCTCAACGTTTTCCTTGCCCGGCGCGGGTTCGGCGGCGCCTTTGCCTGACATGCGGACTTCCGCCAGCAACGCCTTCACATCGGCGACATGCGAACCCTCGGGGTAGCGGTCGAGATAGATATGGAGGAGGTTGACGTCGCGCTGTCCGCCGGCGAGTTGCCAGAGCATCGTGTCCGGCGATCCGCTTGGCGCCTCGCCGGGCGCAAAGTAGAACTGGCGCGTGAGCGATGAGTTTTCCCAGGGAATCTGCGCGCCGCCCGTCGCCGCGATGACGTCTTTGCGAACCTCGATCATCATGCTGGATATGTTCTGGCCGACCGTGCCGAGATGGCCGAGCAGGGATTGCGCGAACGGGCTGTTGCGGCCGGCGCCGTCGAAGGCGACATTGTCGGGCTGCGTCGCGAAAGCGATCAGAAAGCCGGCCGCATTGCCGACGCGCGCCAGTCCTTCGGCGCGCGCGGAGGCCGGCGCGTCTTTCAGCGGATTGGTGCGGCAGGCGTCCAGAAAGACCAGATGGACGCCGTCGCCCTCCTGCGCTTTGAGGACCTCGTCGAAATTCACGCTATGCTTGTAGATGTCCTCTTCGCTGTGCAATTGCGCATCGACCGGAATAAGAAAATTATGGGCGGCGACCTGCACGCCATGGCCGCCATAATAGAAAAGCGACACATCGGCGGAAGCGGCGGCCAAAGTGAATTCCGCAATCGCGCGCTCCATGCTCGCTTGATCGAGATCGACGCCGAGCGTGACCTTGAAACCTAAGGTCCTTAGTTCCGCGGCGACGTCTCTGGCGTCGTTCGGCGGATTGGCGAGCGTCGCCACTTCGCGATATGAGCCATTGCCGATCACCAGAGCGACGCGCGTCTCCGCACGCGCGATTCCCGCCCCGACAATCAGCCAGACCAGCGCCAAAGCCAGCCACGCGAAAGGGCGCTGATTTCCTCGCCCTTTCGGCGCCAAGAAACGCGATCCGAAATCAAACCGCAACAAGAGCCTCACTCTTGGCAAAGATCGCAGCGCTGCGGGAAGAAACGGATTCCCAGCCTCGGCCGCGAGTTACAGGCCCACCGCCTTTTCAAGCTTGTCGTTGGCGACCTGCAGAGTCTGTATAACGAACGAGCTTGCGCGCGTCTCGGTCCGTAGTGCAAACGGATCGTCAGCCTTGAGCAAGGCGATGCTCTTGTGGACCGCCTGGATGGCGCTCGTCACCGCTGCGATCGCTTCCTTCTTCGTCCGGGCCGTGCGCACCCTCGTCGCGGCCTGCTCGACGATGACCGGCAGATCGCGCAACGCCGGCGGCAATTGCGGCGCAAGCGCGCGCAAGGCGGTGGCGTATTCGTCGAGGGCGTCGGCGATGCAACGGCGTGTGCGGGTGTCGCATCGGCTGATGGCTTCGTCGGCGGCCTGTGAAGCGGCCTGTACCCCGCTGATCGGATCCGGATCGCTGGCGAAACCGGTGGTCGGATGTCCGCCCCCGCCGCTTCCGCTTGGGCCCGGGGCGGCGGGCGCGCCCGACCCATGGCCGGCTGGGCCGGGCGGACCGCCAGCAGGAGACTGGGCCACGGCGTGCGAGGCGACGCCTATGCAGAGCAAGGCGAGGAGCAAGATGCGAAGGACAAGGCGCAGAGACGACGAACGCATAATGCCTCCTGAAAGATCAGCTCCGAGGCAAGCGAGCCCGACGCCCCATCCGCCACATTGAAGCGTCTTACGGTCCGGCGATCGAATGCGCAGCAAACGGCCGGTCTCCCCTGTCGCCTTTCATCGCGCTAGACGCCGCCTGCTTGACCGCAATGCTGTCAATTCCTCACCGGACGATCGCGCGGCGCGCATCGCCAACATTCAACCCCGGCGATGAGTGTTATCGAGCGCAGGTCGGCGAGGCAATCCCTCGGGATCGCCTTAAGCCTCACGCGGCCAGCAGCGATTTCAGCTTGACGCCCGGCGAAGCCAAAGCATCGCGGTTGGGCCGCGCGCGTTTGGCGATGAGCATTTCGGCGAGCCGGACTTCCCTGCCGATTTTGCCAAGCGGCCCGATTCCGCTCGCCGCCGCCAGGCGGCCATCCGCCGTGAGATGAAACAGCAAGAGAGCGCCGTCGCCAAGATCGCGCGCGACAAGTTCGGGGCCTTCATCGACCAGCCCGGCGATTTGCAGATTGAGATCGTGCTGATCTGACCAGAACCACGGAACCGCCTGATAATCGTCGCGCGCGCCGAGCATGGTTTTGGCGACGAAGGCGCCCTGATCGAACGCATTGCGCCAGGCCTCGAGCCTTATACGGCGCCCATCGTAAAGGGGGTGAGGAAAGCTCGCGCAATCTCCGGCCGCGTAGATGTGAGGATCGGACGTGCGCAGATGTCCATCGACCGCGACGCCATTGTCGATGGTCAGCCCCGCCGCCGCGGCAAGCGCGATTTCGGGAGCCGCGCCAATGCCGGCGATCACGCAATCGGATGGGATAGCGCGTCCGTCGGCCAGCGTGACGACATGGCCATCGCCGGCCGGGCTGATATGGGCGATCGCCGCGCCGACGATGAGATCGATTCCCGCCGCGCGGTGCCGCGCGGCGACGATATCCGCGATGGCGGACGGCACGCCGCGCATCAGAATGCGCGGCGCCGCCTCGATCAAAACAACCTTGCAGCCAAGCGCGCAGGCGCTCGACGCCAATTCGAGACCGATGAAGCCGCCGCCGATGATCGCGATGCGCCGACCCGCCTGCATATGGCCGCGCAGCGCGATCGAATCGTCGAAATTGCGCAGCGTGATTGCGGCGTCGCCGCCGGGCAGCGACAATCGGCGCGGCTTGGCCCCGGTCGCCAGCAGCAGCTTTTCGTAGTCAAGCGCGCGCCGATCGGAAAGCGTGACGCGCCGCGCGGATCTGTCGATTGACGCGACGGCGCTGCTGGTCAGGTGATCGATGCGCAGATCGGCAAGCGCGGCGGCGTCGCCGATAGTCGGGATCGTGGGCGCGCCCTCGCCGACGATCGTCGTCTTCGAGAGCGGCGGCCGCTCGTAGGGCGCATGGCGCTCGTCGCCGATCAGCGTCAGCGCGCCGGCATAGCCCTCCGCGCGCAGCGTGATGGCGGCGCGCGCGCCCGCCTCCCCTGCCCCGATAATGACGATCCCCGCATCCGCCATGCGCGTCGCCTCAACCCAGATTCAAAAACACGCGCCCGCCTTCGACCTTGACCGGATAGGTCGCCAGATTGACGCAGGCCGGCGCGCCCTTGGCCGCGCCGGTGCGAAAATCAAAGCGCCCGTTATGTTTGGGGCATTCAATGATCGCGCCCATCACCAGGCCGTCGGCGAGGTGAACCTGTTCATGCGTGCACAAGCCGTCGGTGGCGAAATAGCGATCGTCATCGGTGCGGTAGATCGCGAAGGTCCTGGCGCCATGATCGAAGCGGATGACATCCTCTTCCTCGATGTCATCGGCCGCGCAGGCGTCGACCCATTCGTCAGCCATGGACTTCCTCCTCGTGATGCGTCGCTCTGAAACCGACGCCGGCGGCGGTCGATTTATTCGGCGGCGACGATTTGCGTATCGTGATTGTAAGGCACCGCCTTGGCCCGAGAAGGCAGTTCGCGCCTGACAAAGTAAGCGGGATCGCGCATCTGCTTGCGCAGGGCGCCGAAAATCTCGCGATAGACGACCAGCGTATTAGGGTAGGCTGGCGGGCAATCGGCTTTGACCGCCTCATGCAATCGCGGCAGCGCGTGATAGGGGATCATCGGGAACATGTGATGCTCGACGTGGTAATTCATGTTCCAGTAGAGGAACCGAAAGACCGGATTCATATAGACCGTACGCGAATTGAGCCGATGATCGAGCACATCCTCGGCCAGGCCGGCATGCTGCGTCAGGCCGAAAAAGATGGTCATGAAGCCGCCGTAGAAACTCGGCAGCCCGATGATCATCGCCGGCAGGATCGAGCGGGTCGCAAAACACGCGACGATGACGCCAGCGAAGATGGCGAGGTAGATGCGCGCGACGAGCGCCACTTTCCACCGCTCCATATCGGGCACGAATGTCTTCTCCTCATCGGTGAGGCCGCCGAACGCATGCAGTCCGAGCAGCCGAAAAGCATGGAGGCCGCTTTTGAGCGCGAATACATTGAGCAGGATGCCGGCGATATCGGGCGGCCGCGGCACGGCGATTTCCGGATCGCGCCCGACGATGATCGTATCGGTGTGGTGGCGGGTATGGCTCCAGCGCCAGATCGTCGGCTCGCGCAGGATCATGAAACAGGCGATGTGATAGACGACATTGTTCATCCAGCGCGTCTTGAACGCCGTGCCATGACCGCATTCGTGCCAGCGGCTGTCGGAGGACGAACCATAGAGCACGCCGTATACCAGGAAGAACGGCGCCGCGACCCAGCTTCCCCAGAAGTAGATGCCCAGGCCCCCCGAGGCGATCAGCGCGGCGAACCAGATCAGCGTATCGCGGATCGCCGGACCGTCCTTGCGCTTCATCAGTTCCTTCAATTGCTTGCGCGGAATCGGACAGGCGTACCATTGCGCCGCCGAAAGCCCCGTCTCAACGGCGAGCTTCGAGTCGAGCCCGATGAGGCTGTAATCCCTCGGCGTGATTTCGACGGGCATTCACATCTCCCAACGTCATTGTGAGGCCGCTGACCGGCCTTCGCCTGCATTACTGAAATCGCCGAGGGCGAAAAGCAGCCGCCGGGTCCAAGGATGGATCGACGCTGCGTTGATTTAGCCCAATTGGATGCGCCGGAAGCTACCGGCGCACGGCTCGCATCTCAATGAAAGACTCGCAAAATCTTTCATTTTCTATCATGATGAAGGCGTGTGGCCACGCTTGCGAAGGGAGGCGGCAAGTCTGTCGGAGGCGGAATGAGCAAGCGGCCGACTGTCTCCGATCTCGCGAGAGCCGCCGGCGTCAGCGTCGCCACCGTCGATCGCGTCCTCAATCAGCGCCACCCTGTTCGCGAGGGAACGGCGGACCGGGTGCTGCGCGCCGCCGAAGCGATCGGCTATCACGCGACTTCGCTTCTCAAGCAACGCTTGCGCGCCGAGGCTCCCCGACGGACGCTGGGATTCCTGCTGCAAAAACGCGACGCCTTCTATCAATTGCTTGCCGACGACCTGCAGGCGGCGACGCGCAATCTGGCCAGCCTTCGCGGCAAAGCGATCGTGGAATTCGTCAGCGAATTGTCGCCGGCGACCATCGCCGAGCGTTTGCGCCATCTTGGCGAACAGTCCGACGCGGTCGCCATCGTCTCGGTCGATCACCCCTATGTGTCGCAGGCGATCGCGGTATTGCGCGGGCGCGGCGTGCCCTGCTTCGCCATGCTTTCCGATCTCACCGCCGAAGCGCGCGCCGGCTACATCGGGCGCGACAATCGCAAGGAGGGGCGCACCGCCGCCTGGATGATCGCCAAGACCGCCAGGCGGCCCGGCAAGGTCGGCATTATTGTCGGCAGCCACCGCTATTTGTGCCAGGAAACGGCGGAAATTTCTTTTCGCGCCTATTTCCGCGAACATGCCTCGAACTTTCACGTCCTCGAGGCGCTCACCAATCTCGAGGACGCGCGTATCGCCCATGTCGCGACGCAAAACATGATGGCGGCCAATCCCGATCTTGTCGGCCTCTATATCTGCGGCGGCGGCATGGAAGGCGTCATCGCCGCCGCCCGCGAGGAGGCGACTCACGATCCCGTCGCGATCGTCTGCAATGAACTGACGCCCAAAACGAGAGCCGGCCTTATCGAAGGCGTGCTCACTGCCGTGATCGCCACGCCGACCATGCAACTGGCGACGAAAACCCTGGAGGCGATGGCCAGGGCGATCGAGGCGCCTTCAGGGGACCCACCTGGTCAGTTTCTCGTCCCTTTCGACCTTTACGTGTCGACCAATATTTGACGGTGGTCGGGGTTTCGGGAACCGCTTCATACTGAAAATTCTAAAAATGAAAATTTCTGCAATAAATATTCCATTTTCGATTGTGCTCACGATTGGGGTGCGTTAATGATGGGCAGGTTCTCCTGAAACGCGACCGATCGCGGCGCCCGCCCACGCGGACATTCGACGGCGCAATTTGGGGACGGCCGAGCGCGGCGCCTGACCGCCGCGAAGGCCGATGTGTGAAGGTCCGATGGCCGTCGCCATGCCAGCAAGCGCCCGGCTCATAGCCGGGCCGTCGAAAAGACCGGCGCAAACGTCGGGACATTCTATTGGAGGAGATGAACCATGAAGCGCATTCTGATCGCCCTGGCGGCAGCCACCATTCTTTCGAGCTCGGCCTATGCCGCCAAAATCGGCGTGTCGATGGCAAAATTCGACGACAATTTCCTGACCGTTCTGCGCAATGGCATGAGCGACTACGCCAAGACGCAGAATGGCGTTTCGCTGCAGATCGAAGACGCCAAGGACGACGTCTCCAAGCAACTCAGCCAGATGCAGAACTTCATCGCCAACAAGGTTGACGCGATCATCGTCAACCCGGTCGACACCAGCGCGACCGCGGCGATGACCAAGCTCGCCGCCGACGCCGGCGTGCCGCTCGTCTATGTCAATCGCGAGCCGGCCGACGTGGACAAACTCGGCCCGAAGGCCGCCTTCGTCGCATCGAACGAAAAAGATTCCGGCACGCTTGAGACCAAGGAAATCTGCAAGCTGCTCGGCGGCAAGGGCGACATCCTGG
This sequence comes from Roseiarcus sp., assembly GCA_036513315.1. Lineage (GTDB taxonomy): Bacteria > Pseudomonadota > Alphaproteobacteria > Rhizobiales > Beijerinckiaceae > Roseiarcus. The sequence goes on along the minus strand of DATBZF010000138.1, from coordinate 14,994 downwards.
TGATGGAAGGACAATTGTCGAATCAGGCGGCCGTCCAGCGCACCGCCGACATTCACGACGTGATCGCCACCGACGGCTGCAAAGGCATCAAGATCATTGCCGAACAGACCGCCGAATGGGATCGCACCAAAGCCCAGAACTTGATGACCAACTGGCTTTCCAAAGGCATGAAATACGACGCGATCGTCTCGAATAACGACGAGATGGCGGTCGGCGCCTTGCAGGCGTTGAAGGCGGCGGGCGTCGATACGAAAAAGGCGATCGTCGGCGGCGTCGACGCGACGCAGGACGCCTTGGCCTCGATGAAAGCGGGCGACCTCAAGGTCACGGTGTTCCAGGACGCCGCCGGTCAAGGCAAGGGCGCGGTCGACGCCGCGCTCAAGCTCGCCGCCGGCCAGAGCGTCGACAAGAAAGTCTATATCCCGTTCCAGCTGGTGACGCCGGCCAACATGGCCGACTTCACCAAGAAGAACTGATCCGGACGCGATCCGGCGGGCAGCGGCCCGCCGGATCGTCGACCGCGCATCGGCGCGGCCGATTGCGGGCCGAGCGGGTTTGCCGAAGTAGCGCGTTTTCCCGAAGCGGCGGAGGCGCGTTTCAACCCTTCCGCATCTTGGCGGGACGGTCCATCGGTGAGGCGCCGCCTCGCGTATCGCGCGAAGGCCGGGGCGCTCCATAACAACAGAGCTGCCGAAATGCTCAGTCCCACAACAGCGCAGATCGTTCGGGCAAGCGGCGCGGTTCCGAACGCCGAATATCTGCTTGAAGTGGAGAATGTGCGCAAAGCCTTCCCCGGCGTTCTCGCGCTCGACAATGTTTCGTTCCGTTTGAAGCGCGGCCATGTGCACGCGCTGATGGGCGAAAACGGGGCTGGCAAATCGACGCTGATGAAAATCATCGCCGGCATTTATCAGCCGGACTCCGGCTCGTTCCGCCTGAAAGGGCAGGAAATCCGCCTCACATCGCCGCTCGACGCTCTGCAATACGGCATTGCGATGATCCATCAGGAACTGAACCTGATGAATTTCATGACGGTGGCGGAGAACATCTGGATTCGGCGCGAACCGCTGAACGGTTTCGGCCTCGTCCGACACGATGAAATGCGCCGGCGGACGAAGGATCTGTTCGACCGCCTCGACATTCCGATCGACCCGGAGGTCGAAGTGCGCGATTTGAGCGTCGCCAACCGGCAGATGGTCGAAATCGCCAAGGCAGTGTCCTACGATTCCGACATCCTGATCATGGATGAGCCGACCTCCGCGCTCACTGACAGGGAAGTCGCGCACCTCTTCAAAATCATCCGCACCCTGAAGGCGCAGGGCAAGGGCATCGTCTACATCACCCACAAGATGAACGAGCTGTTCGAGATCGCCGATGAAGTCTCGGTGTTCCGCGACGGGCGCTTCGTCGGCGAGCACCCGGCCGCACAAGTGACGCGCGACGAGATCATCCGCATGATGGTCGGCCGCGACGTCACGCAGATGTTTCCGAAACTGACCGTGCCGATCGGCGACATCGTGTTGTCGGTAAAAAACCTGACGCTGGAGGGCCGGTTTCGCGACATCTCCTTCGACCTTCGCAAGGGCGAGATCCTGGGGCTCGCCGGCCTTGTCGGCTCGGGCCGCAGCAATGTCGCCGAGACGATTTTCGGCGTGACGCCGGCGACATCGGGAACGATCGCGATCAACGGGCGCGAGATCTTCATGCGCAATCCAGCGATGGCGATGGATGCCGGCATGGCCTTCCTCACCGAGGACCGTAAGGAAACCGGCTGCTTTCTGCTGCTCGACGTGACGGCGAACATGCAGGTGGCGCTACTGCGCCGGCAATGCGTGACGGCCGGCTTCGTGCAGGAGGGCGCCGTCGAGAAGCTTTGCCAGGAGCAGAAGACGCGGCTTCGGGTGCGCACGCCGGATCTGGCCGAGCCCGTCATCAATCTCTCCGGCGGCAATCAGCAAAAGGTGCTGATCGCCCGCTGGCTGATGACAAATCCGCGCATTCTCATTCTCGACGAGCCGACCCGCGGCATCGATGTCGGCGCCAAGGCGGAAATTCACAGATTGATCAGCGAACTTGCCGCGCAAGGCGTCGCGGTTCTGATGATCTCATCGGAATTGCCCGAAGTGCTTGGCATGAGCGATCGGGTGCTGGTCATGCACGAAGGCCGGATGACCGGCATCGTCGATCGCGCTGAGGCGACGCAGGTCAAGATCATGGAGCTGGCGTCGCAATAAAGCGCGCCGGAGCAAGAGGGGCGAGACAAGTGGCTGTGCAACAAGCTTCAAACGCCGGGCCTGGCGATGCGCCGAGCGCACCGCGCCGACGTTGGCCGCAGGAACTCAGCATCCTTGGCGTGATGATCGGCATGATGCTGCTGTTCGAGGCGCTCGGCTGGATATTCGTCGGCCAAAGCTTCATCGCCAATCCGCTGCGCCTTAAAATCATGATCCTGCAGGAAGCCGTCATCGGCATCCTCGCCGTCGGCGTCACGCAGGTCATCATCATGGGCGGCATCGATCTGTCTTCCGGCTCGGTTGTCGGCATGACCGCGATGGTGGCCGCCAGCCTTGCCCAATCGGCTGATTACTCCCACGCGATCTATCCCAGCCTCACTGGCCTGTCGCCGATCATTCCGGTGCTGGTTGGTCTCATCGTCGGCGTCGTCGCCGGCCTCATCAACGGAAGCCTCATCGCCTTTACGAAAATCCCGCCTTTCATCGCAACGCTTGGCATGATGGTGTCGGCGCGCGGCGTCGCGGACTGGTATACGGACGGCCAGCCGATCGGCAATCTCGAGGATTCCTACGCCGCGCTCGGCGCCGGGGCGTGGCCCGTCGTGATCTTTCTCGTGGTGGCGGCGATTTTCCATGTCGCCTTGCGCTACACGCGTTATGGCAAATTCACTTATGCGATCGGCGCCAATCCGCTCGCGGCGCGCGTTTCAGGCATTAATGTCGAGCGCCACATCATCGTCGTCTACACGCTCGCCGGACTGCTCGCCGGCCTTGCCGGCGTCGTCACCACGGCGCGCGCGATCACCGGACAGGCGGGCATGGGCGTCGGCTTTGAACTCGATGCGATCGCGGCGTCGGTCATCGGCGGCACTTCGCTCGCCGGCGGCGTCGGCCGCATGACCGGCACGGTGATCGGCACGGTGATTCTCGGCATTCTGACGTCGGGCTTCACCTTCCTCAACGTCGACGCGCATTACCAGGAAATCATCAAGGGCGCGGTGATTATCGCAGCCGTCGTCACCGACCAATATCGCCAGCGAAGGCGCCGCGGCGCCTGATCGCAGTCGCAGGGCGAAGCGCCTTCGCGTCGGTTGAGTCACCGGTTACAGGGGTTATCCCCCCGCACCTACGAATCCTTTCGCCCAAGCGCGATGAAAAGGCGCTAACCAAGTTTGCCCGTCGCGGTTGCGCGTCGCGCCGCTCATCCTTAATAATGTGTTAAGAATTTCGGACGAAGGCCACTCGTCTCGCTTGCGATTTGTTAAACTTTGGGGCGCTCGATGATTGGCCGTTCTGCTCAGGCTCTACCAAAAGCGATTGATATCGCCGAGCTTTCCTTCATCGACGCCGCCAATGCGGCCCCCCGGCGGAGGCGGACGCTGGCGGCCTTTTTGACTGGCGCCGGCCTGATCGCCTTGGGGTTTGGCTCCCTGGAAGCCGGCGTCGCCGCGGGATTGGTTAACAATTCCGACAGCCCGATCTCCTTCATCACCAGCCGGGTGCACGATCGCCTCTCCGCGCTGGACGGCCCTGCGGGAGCGTCAAATATTGTCTGGAGTTCGGTCGATCCCGAACTCAATCACCAGCGCAAACACGTCGCAGGCGCCAGCATCGCCGCCCAAGGCCCCTCCTCGCAGCGCCAGACCGTCTGCGTGCGCCTCTGCGACGGCTATTTTTTCCCGATCGGCCCGCTGTCGCGCGCTGGCGATCTGCCGAATCACGAGGCGGCCTGTTCGGGGCTTTGTCCGGATGCGCCGACGCAATTGTTTGTCGAACCGGCCGGGTCGGACCGGATCGAAGACGCCGTCTCGATGAATGGCGCGAATTACACCGCGCTCCCGGTCGCCTTTCGCAATCGCGCCACTGTCGACAACGCCTGCACTTGCCATCGCCATCCGGACCAAACGCTCTCGCTGCTTAACGATTCTACTCTACGCAAAGGCGATTCAATCATGACGCCGAACGGAATCCTGGTGTTTCGCGGCGCCGGACGAACGCCCTATGCGCAAAATGATTTTTCAACCCTCGCCGATGCCGCGATGCCCCGCGACAAACGGGAGGTATTGGCGGCGATCGAACGCGCGACGCTGCCCAATATCCATCAGGCGAGCGCCGCGCTCGCGCCGCCGCGCAAGTCTGAGATTGCGTTCGCTGCGCCCTCGTTCGAATCGTCGAAGGCGCCATCCGACAATAAGTCGATCCATTTCGTCGGGGCGCCGATTTCAGTAAGCAATTGACGTTCGCCGACGCCTTCCGACCGTCGCGCCGAAACCTTCGGATCAAGCGGATCCGTTGAGATTTTGCGCGGACAATCGGAACAAGCCATGAACAGCGGAACACATCCGTCGATTCAATGATTCCATCAGGGCGTCATTGCAACAAAAACACGCTATAGACGCGTTCGTGGATGGCGAAAAATTCGCCCCTCCCTGGTTCGCCCAAGGACGAATGGATGCCCTCTCGGTTCAAATGGGCGGCGATGTTGTTTGTCGCCCTTCTCGCATTGTCTGCCGGTTTCTATCGATGGCCGATTTCCTCGGCTTTCGTCGTCGAGGAAACGAGCGCGCGTCTGTCGCATTCGTTGGGACTGGAATTGGGTCACCCCTCGCGCGTTCGCTTGAATCTTCTGCCAATGCCGACGCTTCACATGGTCGACGTCGAAGTCCGCGGTCAGGATAAAGCGATCGTCTTGACCGCGCCCGAGGCGAGCGTTCGGCTTGCCCTGCTGCCCCTGCTGATCGGCAATTTTGAATTCGCGAGCGCCACATTGCGGCGGCCGACCATTCTGGTTGATCTTGATTCGCATCCATTCGCCTCTGGCAGCGCGATTTCCTCGCGGATCGGCGCGGGAGGAGGCGCGAGGCAATCGGCGCCGCTCGGCGCGCTCCAGATCAAGGGCGGCCTGGTGCGCATCGTCAGCGCGGCCAATAATATCGACACGATCGTCGAAGACGTCGAAGGCGCCATCGATTGGCCGAAGCTCGATTCTCCACTTCGCGTCGATTGGCGCGCAACCTGGCGCGATGAGCGGCTCGCGATCGAAGCGAGCCTTGGCGCGCCTGCCGACCTGTTGGGAGGCGGACGCTCGGATAGCCGTTTGTCGATCGCTTCCAGCAATGTTCAAATCAGGCTCGAGGGCGACATACTCGGCGCCGAGAACCGCTTCGAGGGATCGGTCTCGGCGGACGTCGTCTCGGCCTCCGCTCTCAAACGCGTTCTAGGCCTGCCGGACGCCTCTGGTCTGCCGAACGGCCGCGTTTCGCTTGCCGCCAAAATAGCGGCGAATCCGCAAATGCTGACGCTGAGCGCGATGCAATTGAGCTTCCTGGAGCAGAGTTTCGAAGGCGCGCTGGCGTTCACCAGGCCTTCAAAGCGCCTGTCGATTTCGGGCACGTTGGCGGCCGACCAGCTTAATCTGGAGCCGATATTGGCGAGCGCGCCTTCGCTGTTCGACGCGAAAGGCGATTGGAGCGCTGCGCCGTTCAATTTCGCCGCGTTGACGGCGCTGGATTTCGATCTGCGCATGTCGGCGGCCGAGGTCAAATGGCGCGATCATCCCCTCACCGACGCGGCGATCGAGCTCCTGAGCGAGGGAGGCCGGCTGACCGCGACGCTGGCGGAAGCAACCGCTTATTCCGGGCTCCTGAAGGCGGAAATCGCTCTCGCGCCGGCGCCGTCCGGCTTTGATGCGCATGCCTCCGCCAGCCTGGCCAACGCGGATATCGGGGCCTTATGCGGCGACTTCGGCTGGCGCGCCTTTTCGGGGCAAGGGCGCGGCGAATTCTCGCTGCAGGCCAGCGGCGACAGTCCCGCCGAGTTGATTCGAACGCTCGAAGGCAAGGCGACGATCCAGCTCGGTCCCGGAACCGTCGATGGATTGAGTTTCGAAGAGGCGTTGCGTCGCAGCGAACGTCGATCGATCGACATTTTCAACGATATGCGCATGGGACGCACCGTTTTGACGCAGGCGGCGGCGAACCTTGCGATCGAAAAGGGTGGAAATGGAACCTTGAACGCTTCGATGTCCGGCCCCGGCGTCAGCGCCTCACTCGCCGGTTCGTTGGACATGATCGCGCGGCAATTGGCGACGCGCGCGACGGCGATCCAAACCGACGAAGGCGGCGTGCCCGTGCCCAAGGGCCCCCGTCTCGACTTCGACATTGCGGGGCCCTGGTCGGCCCCGACCATCAAGCCTTTCGTCGGCGGATGAAAAGCGCGCAAGGGTTCCCGAGCGGCGCCTGGCGGCTATATTGCTTGTCCTCGCCAAAGCGGAGTTCGTGATGAAAGCCCCACGCAAATTCTTCGAGCCGCTCGCCATCGGGGCGCCGCCGCCCTATCGCGAATTGCCGATGCGGCTGGAGCGAATGATCCATTTTGTGCCGCCACATGTCGAAAAGCTGCGCGCCAAGGCTAGCGAACTGGCGCGGGAGGTCGACGTCATCCTCGGCAATCTTGAAGATGCGATCCCCATCGAGGCCAAAGCCGCGGCGCGGGATGGATTGATCGCCATGGCGCGTGCGGCCGATCTGAAGTCGACCAGCCTATGGGCGCGGGTCAATGCGCTCAATTCGCCATGGTTCCTCGACGATATGACCCGGCTGGTCGGCGAAATCGGCGACCGGCTCGACGTCGTCATGTTGCCGAAAGTCGAGGGCCCATGGGACATTCATTTCATCGACCAATTTCTCAGCCTGCTGGAAGCGCGCCATGCGATCAAACGGCCGATTCTGGTGCACGCCATTCTGGAGACGGCGGAGGGCGTCAACAATGTCGCCGAGATCGCCCGCGCCTCGCCGCGCCTGCACGGCATGAGTCTGGGGCCCGCCGACCTCGCCGCTTCGCGCGCGATGAAGACGACGCGCGTCGGCGGCGGTCACCCGGACTATCGCGTGCTGGCCGATGCCGGCGCGCCCGGCGAGAATCGGCGCGCCGCCCAGCAGGATCCCTGGCATTATACGATCGCCCGCATGGTCGACGCCTGCGCGGCCAATGGCCTGAAGCCTTTTTACGGGCCGTTCGGCGATTTCGCCGATCCCGAGGCCTGCGAGGCGCAATTTCGCAACGCATTTTTGCTGGGTTGCGCCGGCGCCTGGACGCTGCACCCAAGCCAGATCGCGATCGCCAAGCGGGTATTTTCACCCGACCCATCCGAGGTCGCCTTCGCAAGGCGGATCCTCGCCGCCATGCCTGACGGCTCAGGCGCCGTGATGATCGATGGCAAGATGCAGGACGACGCGACCTGGAAACAGGCGAAGGTCATTGTCGATCTTGCGCGTGAGGTCGCGGCCAGAGATGCGGAATTCGCCGCGCTCTATGGTCTCTAGGATGGACGGATTTGGCTAAGGAATTGACTCTTCCCGGCCGCCGGGAGTAACCAGCCGGCGTAGAAGAAGGCGTAATAAAACGATGAAACCGCGGGTTGCTAAATTCGGCATTGGCCAGGTGGTGAAACACCGCATCTACCCGTTTCGCGGCGTCATCTACGATGTCGATCCCGTCTTCGCCAATACGGAAGAATGGTGGCGGCAAATCCCGGCCGAGGTGCGTCCCGCCAAGGATCAGCCTTTCTACCATCTGTTCGCCGAAAATGCCGAAACCCAGTATGTCGCCTATGTTTCCGAGCAGAACCTGCTGCCCGACGAGTCAGGCGAGCCGGTGCGCAGCAATCCTCAAATCGACGAAATGTTCGTGCGCGCCGACGATGGGTCCTATCGCATGCGAATGAGCCATCGGGCGAGCTGAGCGGTCCCGCCGCCGCCGACAGATTTTTAGCCTGTCGCGACGGCCGGCAAGTCGAGATCGCCTGAGGTTATTTGGCCGGAGCCGCCGGCGCGGCAGGCGCCGCCTGGGGAGCAGGCTGGGCGCTCTGCTTTTCAAGCTGTTCGCGTTCCTTTTGCGCCTTCTCCTGGAGCTGCCTCTGCAACTCTTGATTCTGTTGCTCGAGGACCTTCGGATCAACCGCCGGGCCATCGAAGGCGGCGCCGAAATCCTTCATCGGCAAAGTGAAAGTCACCTCGTTATTGGCCTGGTTGCGCACGATGATGTTGGCCACCTGCGCCTTCTTCAGGCTGGAAAGCGTCGGACCGTTAAGCTCGGCCTCGGCGAAACAGCCGTTGGGAAAACAGATCGCGAATTTGCCGTCAATCGGTTCGCCCTTGTCGATGATCAGCCGGAAGCCCGGCTTGAGCATCAGCGCGACGGGAAGCAGGAAGCGCGCGATGCGTTTTTCTTCGCCCTGCATCTGGTAGATCGCGACGGCCAATGTGGGAGGCTGGTCGGCCGCCTGCCCGAAGTCGCGGGTGGTGTAGCAGACTTCCTTGTTGTTGCCCTGATCCTTGCCGCAAATCTTGGTCCAGGGCGATTGCATCGGCTGTAGATCGAGCTTCACCGGTCCGGCGGGCTGTGCCGCCGCGGGCGCGGGCGCGGCGGGCTTCGGTGTGGTCTGGGAGAGAGCGGCGCCGCTCGCGATTCCCAGCCCGCAGGCCAAAGTCGCGGCGCTCAAGCGCCTGAGAACAAAAGTCATAAAGGGTCCTTTCGATCCAACCGCATGCAACCAAAGCCGCCGCGGCTAACACCGCCGCGACGGCAGTCCGCCTCAGCGTCAAATAATCACAGGCCGCTGCATGCCCCGACAATGCGGTCACAAAGGGGCGCGGGCGTTGCATAGCGTTGTTGGCCGCTTCTTTCCATATCGGCGGTCACATTCCAATAAGAATTTCGTGAGCCTGTGGCAGGCATGACACCCTACCCCTAGGACGTGACGGCGGAGTTGGCCTTATCTAGGATATTTCCATGATAACGCAGCCGATTCGCGCCGCGCTCGCGGCGCTGGCCTTCGTCGCCCTTTTCGGGAGCGCGCCGGTCTGCGCGCAGACGGACGCATCCCTCGCCCCGGCCCACGCTATCGCCATGCATGGCGACCCGGCGCTGGGTCCCGATTTCCCGAATCTGCCCTATGCCAATCCTGACGCGCCCAAGGGTGGGCGCCTCACGCTGGCCTATGCCGGCGCTTTCGACAGCCTCAATCCCTATAATGTGCGGGCGTTGTCGACGGCCCAGGGCCTCAGCGGCAGCGTCTATCAGACATTGATGATGCGGTCGGCGGACGAACCCTTCACGCTCTACGGGTTGATCGCGCAATCGATCGAAACGGACGCCGCCCGCGACCACGTCATATTCCACCTCGATCCCAGGGCGCATTTCTCAGACGGCGGGGCGATCACATCAGCCGACGTCGCCTTCACCTTCAAGCTGTTGAAGGAAAAGGGCCGGCCGCAACAGCGCGCCGCCCTCGGCCTCGTCAAAAGCGTCGAGACCCCCGACGCCCTGACGGTACGCTGCGACCTGACCGGGGCCAATGACCGCGAATTGCCGATGACGCTGGGGCTGATGCCAGTCCTCGCGCGCGCCCATACCGACGCCGAACATTTCGACGAACAAACCTTGCAGATCCCGATCAGCTCGGGGCCTTATGTCGTCGCGGAAGTGAAGCCGGGCGAACGGCTCACGCTCAAACGCGATCCCAATTATTGGGCGCGCGACCTGCCGATCAACCGCGGCCTCTATAATTTCGACGAGATCCGCATCGATTATTATCGCGACGCGACCGCCATGTTCGAGGCGTTCAAGGCCGGGCTCTACGATTTCCGCATCGAGACCGATCCGACCCGCTGGCGCACCGGCTATGATTTCCCCGCGTTGCGCGACGGGCGGATCGTCAAACAATCGGTTCCCAATGGCCTGCCCAAGGGCATGGAAGGATTCGCCTTCAATACACGGCGTCCGTTGTTCGCCGATCCACGCGTGCGCGAAGCGCTGGCGATGATGTTCGATTTCGAATGGATCAACGCCAATCTCTATGGCGGCGCCTATCGCCGTTCGAAGAGTTTTTTCGACGACAGCGAATTGTCGTCGGCGGGACGCCCCGCCTCGCCGGCCGAGCGGGCGCTGCTGGCGCCTTTCCCCGGGGCGGTGCGCGCCGACGTCATGGAGGGGCAATGGGCGCCGCCGGTCTCCGACGGCTCGGGCCGCGACAGGGCGCTGGCGCATCGCGCGCTCGGGGTGCTCGGCGAGGCCGGCTATGTTCTCAAGGACGGCGCGCTCGCCAATGCGCGCGGCGAGGGCATCGCTTTTGAAATTCTCGTCAAGAACCGGCAGGAGCAGCGGCTCGGCCTCGCCTATGCGCAGAGTCTTAGCCGCATCGGCGTCGCCGCGACGGTGCGCCTCAACGATGAAGTGCAATATCAGCGCCGGCGCACCAAATTCGATTTCGACATGATGATCGGCTCATGGGTCGCAACGCCCTCGCCAGGCGGCGAACAACGCACGCGCTGGGGCTCGGCCTCGGCCAATATGGACGGCGCCTATAATATCGCGGGGGCGGCCTCCCCCGCCATCGACGCGATGATTGCCGCTCTGCTCGTCGCCAACAGTCATGAGGATTTCGTCGCCGCGGTGCGGGCGCTGGACCGCGTGCTGATTTCGGGCTTTTATATCGTGCCGCTGTTTTATGCGCCCGAGCAATGGATCGCCTATTCGGCCAGGCTCGGCCATCCCGAAAAAACGCCGCTTTTTGGCGTCAATACGGATACATGGTGGAGCAAGAGCTCGTGATTGGACGGGCGCCAAGTTTGAGCCTTTGCAAGGCGGATGCCGGAGAGATCAATGGACCAGGAAAGCGCGCCGCTCACCATTGACGTCGTCAGCGACGTCGTCTGCCCCTGGTGCTATCTCGGCAAGAAACGGCTGGAGCGCGCCCTCGCCGAAGAGAAGGGCGAGCCCATCGTCGTCCATTGGCGCCCCTATCAGCTCGACCCCAGCATTCCTAAGGAAGGTCTCGAGCGGCGCGCCTATATGATCAACAAGTTCGGCAATGACGGTCGCATCGAGGCCGCGCACGAGCGGCTCAGGGCGCTCGGCGCGGAGGAAGGCATCGCCTTCGCTTTCGACAAGATCGCGCGCGCGCCCAATACGCTCGACGCGCATCGGCTGATCCGCTGGGCGTTCCTGACCGGCGCGCAGGACAAAGTGGTCGACCGGCTGTTCAAGCTCTATTTCGAAGAGGGTCGCGACATCGGCGAACGTACCTTGCTGATCGAGACGGCGGCGCAATGCGGCATGGATCGCGAGATCGTCGAAAAACTGTTCGCCGACGGCGCCGACGAAGAGGAAGTGCGCGCGGAAATCGCCGAGGCGCAGAGGCTCGGCGTGACCGGCGTGCCGTTCTTCATCTTCGCCCAGCGTTTCGGCGTCCCCGGCGCGCAAAGCGCCGACGTGCTAACCACCGCCATCGATCGCGCGCGCAAGAGCTTGGCCGGCATAGAGGCGGCGTGAAGGCGCGCCTCGGCGTGTCTTGGAGCACGCTCGCCGTCATTGCGAGGGAGCGTAGCGACGAACCAATCCAGACGAGGCTAACAGAGCTCAGTCTGGATTGCTTCGTCGCTACGCTCCCTCGCAATGACGGATGGCGACTGGCGCCGGCAAAATCAGTGACCCTCGCGTCACGCCTTGAACGCGCCATGGCGCCCCGCGCCGTCGACGAAGCGCGCCGCGCCGGCCACGCCTTCGCTTTCGACGATAGCGACGCCGTTCGCGCCCTCCTGCTGCAGCGCTTCGGCGAGCGGCAGATCCCATTGGCGATAGGCCGATTGGCGATCCGCGAGCATGCATTGCTGGGGGAAAGCGGCGAGCTCAAGCGCCAGCGCCTGCGCGGCGGCGAGCGCTTCGCCAGGCGCGACGATGCGGTTGGCGAGCCCCATGGCGAGGGCTTCTTCGGCTGCGACCGGACGGCCGGTCAGGATAAGATCGAGCGCGCGGCCCATGCCGATGAGGCGCGGCAGGCGCACCGTGCCGCCATCGATCAGCGGCACGCCCCAGCGCCGGCAGAACACGCCGAAAATCGCGTCGCGCTCGACAATTCGCAAATCCGCCAGCAGCGCCAATTCCAACCCGCCGGCCACCGCATAGCCGCTGACCGCGGCGATCAACGGCTTCGACAAAGCCAGGCGCGTCGGCCCCATCGGGCCGGCGCCGCCGCCCTCCGGGTCAAGTTCGTTGCGGCGCTCGGGATCGCCGATCGCGGCGAGATCGGCGCCGCCGCAGAAATGGCCGCCGGCGCCCCACAGCACCGCGACGCGCAAATTCTCATCCGTCTCAAAACGCTCGAACGCGCGCAGCAATTCACCCGCCATCGGTCCATCGACCGCGTTGCGTTTGTCCGGCCGGTTCATCGCGATGGTGAAAACCGCACCGTCGATCCTCGTCTCAACGCGCGTTGGATTCATGGCGCCCATTCTGGATAGCGGCCGGGCGATATCAAGCGCTTGTAATGCAGAAACGTCTTGCTCGCCGCGATGTCGCGCCGCCGTTCGCCTGATCGGCTCCCTTCGCATGTGCGAAGAGCAGACGACCGGCGCCGGCCTCGCCAACACATTCTTCCATCGCCTGCCCGGCGGGTCAACGATTTGTCGTCGACCAGCTCGGCGCCTTGCCTTTCCAGCGCCTCCGCGACAGCAATGTGGCGCGCGCCACATTTCGCAAAGCGATTTGGAAAGGGGCGATCGCCACGAGTCCGCGCTCCGCCGCGTGTCACCGCGCGGAGAGAAAAATCTGGCCCCGGCGATCATGTTGTGGAAAGCGCCGACGCCGACGATCGTACTTTTCACGATGTTGGCGGGCGCCTTGGCGGCGATGGCGGCGCTGAAAAGCGAGAGCCTGCTGACCCCACTGCCGGACGGCTTCAGGCTGGGCTTCCATGACGCGAACGAGCGCGAAACCAACGTCGCACATGTACCAAAGGACGAGAATGTCGACGATTGGTCGCGCATGGCCGCCTGCAAATATTCCATGGCGCAAAAAGCGTCGATCGCGACGCTTTCGCCCGGAATTTGGGGGAATATTGGATATCGGCTGGCGCCGGCGGCGGCGCGCGCGAAGTCACGGCAGACGCCCGGAACGGCGATCCCATTTCGCTTTGGAGGCATGGTTGCGCGCTTAATCCGCTCAGGCAAGGACCCGAGGCGGTGCGGCTGAAGGCGACCAGCGTCGCGGACAGTCTTTGCAGCGTGCAATGAACGCACCGGCGCGCGCTGAGCGAAGGGGCGATCGGCCCGGCGACGGAATAGCGCGACGCGTATCTTTGTGCGACGCGCGACGCGCCGACCGGCCCTGGCCCGAAGGCAAGCGAGCGATCCCGGTCCGCGAAAGGCGCTGTGTGCTTTCAACCGCCCATTTTTTTTGGCCGTTCGTTCAGACTTGACAGAAAATCAACGATATTGGCGTCCTATGAGGGTGGTTCCATCGACTGGATGTTCTTGTGGCGCAGGCAGGTCCCTCCGTTCCTCTCTGGACGCTTTGCGGCCTTCTTCTGCTCTTCGCGTTCAAGCATTACGTCGCCGACTTCATGCTGCAGACCTCCTGGATCGCGCATGGCAAGGAGCGCGTCACGGGCTGGTTCGCGCCGCTGGCGGTTCATGTCCTCGCTCATGGCGTCCTGACGCTGGCGATCGCCCTCACTTTGGCGCCGCGTCTGTGGTGGCTTGCTTTGGTCGATGTCGTCGTCCACGCTACGATCGATCGCTGTAAGTCGTTGCTCGGCAATTGGGGCTCCTGGAAACCGACTGAGGGCCAGTTCTGGTGGCTGATGGGCTTCGATCAATTCCTGCATCAGGTCACCAATATCGCGCTGACGGCCGCGTTTTTCATTTTCTGACCGCGGCGTTTTCCGCTGCTACGCGCCGGCGGGCGCGGCAAGACGCTTGCGCGTCGCATCAGAATCGCCGCGAACGGGGAGGACATTGCGTGACCATCATCGACACCCATTTGCATCTGATCTATCGCGGCATCCTCAACTATCCCTGGCTGGAGAGCGCGCCCTATCTGCAGCAGGAGTTTCCGATCGAGCGCTATCGCGGCGAAGCGCTGCGCTGCGGCATCGGCGCCGCACTGCATATGGAGGTCGATGTCGCCGAGCCCGATATCGAAGCCGAGACGCGCCATGTCGCGCAGCTCGCGGCCGAGCCCGGCGCGCTGCTGCGCGGCGCGATCAGCGCCTGTCGCCCGGAGAATGCCGACTTTCCCGCCTTTCTCGAGCGCCAGCTCGCCGATCCTTTCGTCAAAGGCTTTCGCCGCATCCTCCATCAGTCGCCGGACTCGTTGAGCGAATCGGCGACCTTCCGAGCCAATATCGCGCGCCTCAAAGGGAGCGGGCGGCCGTTCGATCTCTGCGTGCTGCCGCATCAGATCGGCCATGCCATCGCGCTCGCCGATCTCTGCCCCGAAGTGCAATTCGTGCTCGATCATTGCGGCGTGCCGGCGATCAAGGATCGCGCCGAACATCCCTGGCGCGCTTCTATCGCCGAAATCGCGCGGCGGCCCAATGTCGTGGTGAAAATCTCCGGCATCGTCGCCTATGCCGATCCGGCGCATTGGACGCTCGACGACATCCGCCCCTATGCCGAACATGCGATCGCCAGCTTCGGCTGGGATCGCGTGGTGTGGGGCAGCGACTGGCCGGTCTGCACGCTGTCGGCTTCGCTGTCGACCTGGGTCGCGGCGACGCAAGCGCTGCTTCAAGGCTGCAGTCGAGACGAGTGCGGGAAGCTGCTCGAAGGCAATGCGCGGCGGGTGTGGGGATTGGGGTGAGGTAGGTCGGCGAGGTCGCGCCGCCCCTCATCCGTCATGCTTCGCATGACACCTTCTCCCCGCTGCGCGGAGCGAAGGGGGTGCGCTTTCCCTTCGCCCCGCGCAGCGGGGAGAAGGT
>DATBZF010000137.1:0-64913 GCA_036513315.1 Roseiarcus sp. | reverse complement strand
CCCCGCCAGACGGGCGCGAAGACTGCGTTGTTTTCCGACATGGCGCCGCCGCGTCGTTTCGACAGCGGCCCGAAAAAAATAGTAGGGATGTCGAATCCCGGCGGCGCCGAGCGACAAGCAGCATTCGCAGCGCCAACAGAGGAGCCCGCATGCGCTATCATTGCATGATCTTTTTCGACCCCCGGAAAGTCTTCAACGACAGCCCCGAATCCAACGCCGTCCTCGCTGAAATCGGACCCCATGAGGCTGAACTCAAGGCCAGCGGCCATTTCGTGACGAGCGAGCCGCTGAACCTTCCCAGGGAGGCGGTGACCGTACGCGTGCGCGACGGCAAGACGTCAAAGATCGACGGTCCTTTCATGGAAACGAGGGAGATGCTCGGCGGCCTGGTGGTGATCGAGGCGCGCGACCTCGACGAAGCCGTGCGTGTCGCCGCGGGCATGCCCTTCGCCAGGCTCGGCGCGATCGAGGTGCGGCCGGCGATCGACTACAGCAAGCCGCGTCCGAAACTATGAGCGCGGCCGGCGCGCGTAACGCTTTGGAGGCGGCTTACCGCACCGAGGCGCGGCGCGTGCTGGCGACGCTGATCCGGCTGCTCGGCGGTTTCGAGACCGCCGAAGAGGCGCTGCACGAGGCCTTCGCCGCCGCGGCGGAGCAATGGCCGCGCGAGGGCGTTCCGGCCAATCCCTATGCCTGGCTGGTCTCCGCCGGCCGTTTCAAAACGATCGACCGCTGGCGCCGGCAGACGCGATTGGCCGGCGCGCTGCCGGAACTGGCGGCTTTGGTCGAGGACGCGCCGGAGCCGACGATGTCCGAAGACATCGAGGACGACGAACTCAGGCTGATCTTCACCTGCTGCCATCCAGCTTTGGCGCCGGACGCGCGCATCGCGCTCACTTTGCGCGAAGTCGGCGGGTTGACCACCGAAGAGATCGCGCGCGCCTATCTGGCGCCGGCGCCGACCATCGCCCAGCGGATAGTCCGCGCCAAGGCGAAAATCCGCGACGCCGCGATCCCCTACGAGACGCCGGCGCGCGCCGATCTGCCGGCGCGACTCGAAAGCGTCCTGCAGGTGATCTATCTGATCTTCAACGAAGGCTATGCCGCGACCGACGGGCCGCATCTGACGCGCGCCGATCTTAGCGCCGAGGCGATCCGGCTCGGCCGGCTGGTCGTCGCGCTGCTCGACGAGCCCGAAGCGCTCGGCCTGCTCGCCCTGATGCTGTTGCACGAGGCGCGACGCACGGCGCGCGTCGACGCATCGGGCGATCTCGTTCTATTGGAGGACCAGGACCGCGCGCTCTGGAACCGCGTGGGGATCGCCGAGGCGCAGAGCCTGATCGAGCGGGCGCTCGCCTCGCGCCGCATCGGGCCTTATGTCCTGCAAGCGGCGATTGTCGCCGTTCACGCCGATGCGCCGAGCGCCGGACAAACCGATTGGGCTGAAATCGTCGCGCTCTACGATGTGCTGCTGCGGATCGAGCCCTCGCCCGTCGTGGCGCTGAACCGCGCGGCGGCGCTGGGCATGCGCGACGGGCCGAAGGCGGGGCTCGCATCTATCGAGGCCGCGATGGGCGACGGCCAACTCGACGATTACGCGCTCGCCCATTCCGCCCGCGCCGACATGCAGCGCCGGCTCGGCCTCGCCGAAGCGGCGTATGCCTCCTACCAACGCGCACTCGAACTGACGCGCCAGCACGCCGAGCGCCGGTTTCTGCAACGCCGGCTGGATCAACTGGCGGATGGCGCCGGCCGAGTTTGAGGAATGAAGAGTCGATATTTCCAGCTCGTTGCCCCGCTCAGGTCATGCCAGCGCGATATGACGGCATGGCCGGCCCATAGCCGCCAATCGGGACTGACCGGCCTTTGTGTTATTGTGCCTCCTGTGTGAGGGGCGCGATGGCCGAAACCCGCAAGATCGCTGCGATCCTGGCCGCCGACGTCGTCGGCTTCAGCCGTATGGAGAGCGCGGACGAGGACCGCACGCTCGCGCGGCTGAGGGCGCTGCGGGCCGACCTCATCGACCCCACCATCGACGGCCAGAACGGCCACGTATTCAAGCGCACCGGCGACGGCGCTCTGGTCGAGTTTCGCAGCGTGGTCGAAGCCGTGCGTTGCGCCATCACAATCCAGAACGCGATGATCGAGCGCAACGTCGGAACGCCGGCCGATCAGCGCATCGAGTTCCGCATCGGCATTCACCTCGGCGACGTCGTCGAGGAGAGCGACGGCGACTTGATGGGCGACGGCGTCAACATCGCCGCCCGATTGGAAGGCATCGCCGAGCCGGGCGCGATCTGCCTGTCCGAGGACGCCTATCGGCAGGTAAGCGGCCGGCTCGATATGGAGGTCACCGATCTCGGCCCGACGCAGCTCAAGAACATCGCAAGGCCCATCCGCACGTATTCATTGCAGGTCGGCGTGCGAGCGGTCGCTAAGGCCGCAATTGAGCCAAAGCCGTCAGAGCCTATGAAGCGATCCATCCTCGCGCCGCTCGTCGCTGGGATCGTCGCGGTCCTGTTGATCATGGGCGGAACATGGTATTTCCTCGCCGGAAACCGCCCCGCCCCCGTCGTCGCTTACGCGCCAGCGTCGCCCGAGCCCGCGCGCCTCTCCCTCGTCGTGCTGCCCTTCACAAACCTTTCCGGCGATCCCGACCAGGACTACTTCGCAGACGGCATAACTGAGAACCTCACGACCGACCTTTCGCGCATCCGCAACAGCTTCGTCATTGCGCGCAACACCGCCTTCACCTTCAAGGGCAAGGCCATCGATGCCAAGGAGATCGGCAAGGAACTCGGCGTGCATTACGTCCTCGAAGGTTCGGTGCAGCGCGACCGGGGGCGTCTGCGCGTCAACGTTCAATTGATCGACGCACAGTCCGGTGCGCACATTTGGGCGGATCGGTTCGAGGAGGATGTTGTGGACCTGTTCAAGCTGCAAGATCAAGTGGTGGCTCGGCTTACGAACAGTCTGGGCAACGAGTTGGTGAAGGCGGAGGCGCGAGGCGACCGGCGGATCGCCAACCTCGACGCCTTCGATCTCACCATGCGCGGACGTGCGTTGAGTTTTGAAACTACTCGGCGAGCGACAAGGGAAAACAACAATGCGGCTCGGGCCTTGTTTGAACAGGCGCTGGCAATCAACCCAGAAGAGGCGGGCGCGTTGGCGGGCGACGCAAGAACTTACATGATCGACAGGGTTTATGACTGGACAAACCCGGATATCGATTACGACGCCAAGATTGTCGGGCAGGCCGATCGCTCGATCGCGATCGACCCCAACGATCCACTTCCTTATTTTGCAAAAAGCTTTTACCTTTCGTTCGTGCTGCATCGTCCAGAAGAAGGGCTGCGAGCCGCCGATGCCGGCCTCGCTTTGAATCCCGGCTCCGCGTTCCTCTATTACGCAAGTGGCATGGGCAAAATCCAAGCCGGGATGTTCGCGCAGGCAAAATCCGACATATTGCATGCCATTCAACTCAGTCCTCGGGATCCGGGCTTGGGTCTTTGGCTATTCGCATTAGCCTCATCCGACATAGGTCTCGGACATTTCGACGATGCGATCGATGAATGCCACCGCGCTATCGACGCGGGACTTCAGACTTTTCCCGCGTACGCAATTCTCGCGACGGCCTACGCGATGACAAATCGCATGGACGAAGCGAAGGCCGCGGTCGTGGAGGCCCAGAAACTCAACCCCAAGCTCACCGTCAAAAACATTGCCGAGCGTTATCCGAAAACTCCAGCGGTTGCTGAGGGCTTGCGCAAGGCGGGGCTGCGGGAAGAGTGATCGTCGGCTATCCCCCCACAGCGGACCAGCGACGACCTCAAAATTGGCCAATCCCTTGCCCCGCGTAGGAAGTTCAAACTTCCCCGGCGACGACGCCCGCCGACCACCGCGCGACACCCTCGCTCTCGCCAGACGGCACGCGCTCCAACACCCTCAAGGTGGGATCGCGAGCCACACGCTGCGTCAACAAGACCTGCCCGCCGGGCATCTCAATAAAAACCTTCCGCTCAAATATCTTGCCCGCCGCCCACTGGAACGCCATTCGCATTCCATGGACCGCGGGACTCATCTCTTCGACTTCATGCGCCGGCTCGACGATCGCCGGGCGCCCGCCCGTTTCGATCGCGCGCTAGACGTTGACCGGCATCCAGACTTCGATGGGCCCCGTTCCCGTCACCGGATCGAATTCCTTCCCATAAAGCTCAAAGTTTGGCGCATCGGCGATTTCGATTCCGCCTTCGTGGATCCACTTGTTCCAGATTGTGTAATGCGTCCGGCGGAGTTGCGAGACGTGACCGTGATGGGCGAACACCGCATAGCGTCGCGCCGGCACGCGCACCGTGCTGAAATCCCGCGGCAACTCGGAAAAGTCTGAGACCCGGACGCCGGTGACATATTCAAAGCTGCCGTCATTGTCGCCGTTGGCGCAGAGGCCGTAGGTCTCTGGGCCGGCCTGGTTCGGGACATGGCCGATATTGGGGGCGAACCGCTGCCATTGGGCCGGAATGCCCTGGTTGGTTTCGAAAGTATAGCGTGCGCCTATGCCGGCGATCAGCAACTCCCCGGCATGCACAAGGCGCGGAGAATCGAGTTCGGTCAGAAGGGTCTTATCCATTCGAATTGGCTCCACAAGTTGCGTGTTGTTCGGACAGCCCCCGGCGCGCAAGGTTTCCGGAGTGACGCCGAATTGCTGACGAAACGCGCGAGTGAAGGCTTCATGTGAGCCATATCCGGCGCCGATCGCCACTTCCAGAATGTCGGGAGCGCCCGCCGCCAGCGACCGGGCGGCTTCGCTGAGCCGGCGACCGCGGGCGTAGCGCATCAGCGATAATCCGGTCGCCTCGCCGAAGGCGCGCGCCAGATGATGACTGGATACGCCGACCGATCGGGCGATGTCCGCCAGGGAAATCTCTCCCGACAGGCGGTTTTCAATGAACCACAGCGCTTTTTCGATGGGCTCCATGCGCATCCTCGTCTGCGCAACTATCCTGCCGGATGTTTTCCGCGCGCATTTGATCAGATGTGATCTTGGCGACTCGGAATTGACGTGCGCATGCGATCGAAGGAATGCGCGGCGGGACGACGCTCTCGGCGCTCTTGCGCAGCATCGCGTCAGGCATCGACGTTGCGGCGCGGGCAGATTGCGGGAACGGCGCGTCGCGCCTATGGATCGGCAGGCGAGCCGCCGCCGATTTCACGAAACCTGTCGCGCATCCGCTGCCGACAGCTACAGATCGGCGGCCCGCGTATACATCGACGGGTCGTCCTTCGGGCCGGATTCCGACCAGATCGCGCGCAGCGGCATCGGCTCCTGCGGCTTCACCTTGCCGTCGGGGCCTTGCAATTGGGCGGCGACCCATTTCGAACATTGCTTGTCGTCGGTGTCGAGGATGCGCTGCTCGATCTCGGCGGGCGTGGCAATGCCATTGTCGGCGGAAGAGATCGCCTCGACATTGGACGACAGGCAATCGAAAATGATGCGCTGGGCGCGATAGCGCAGCGCGAAACCATTCGGGTCGCGGCGCAATAGCGGATCGAACGTCGCGACGCCGGCGCTGGAGGCGCGCAACAGAAGCTGCTCGGCATCCTCGCGCACTTCGCCGTTCATCAGATCGCCATGCACCTGATAAAGCCGCTGCACGAACAGCGACGAGCTGCGATTGGCGGCCAGCAGTTCGGACGTTTCGAACAGGCGGGTATAGACGCTCACCGCCGATTTCTTGATCAGCGTGTCGAGATCGCTCATAGATACGGCGCCGCGATTGGTGCCGTCGAACAGGCCGCCGATCTCGCTTGAGGCGCGCTCGATGATCATGCCGCGCAGGCGTTCGGCGGACCAGTTTTCGCCGAGGAATGTTTCGAAACGCTGCAGATTGGCCGCCTTGTAGGCGGCGGTCAGCGATTCCAATATCCCATGTTCGCTGATGTCGCCCTCCTTGGTCGAGCCTTGCGCCTTCTGCGTCGCCTTGATGCGCTTGATCAGATCTTCGATCTTGCTGGTGTAGTCGCGATCGGCTTCGCCGCTGACGGTGGTCTTGCCGACCCCGGTCTCATCGTCGTTCGATCCGACTTCGCCGAGGATCTGACTGTAGGAGACGGATTTGAGCACCTGGAGCTGGGCCTGGCTGGTCGGGGCGAGCGCCGCCAGGGCGCGACTGGAATCGTCGGCGGACGGAGCGCTCGGATTGGCGGGCGCCGCCGGGGCGGCGTGATAGTTGCGACGATAGCCGCCGCCGCCACGGTAATAGCCGCCGCCTCCGTGGAACCCGCCGAGAAAGCCGCCAAAAGCGCCCATGAAATCCTGCGCCGCGGCCGGCGCGCTGAAGCCGCCGCCGAACAGAATTAGCGCGACCGCGCCAAGCAGCGCGCCTTTGACGGGAAACGATGTGCGAGAAGATTTGACGACCACGGCCCCACCTCGACGAGCAAGAGCAAAAAGCCGGATTCCCTCGTGTGAAAAGTCTTGAACCGGCTATTCAGGGCAATTCTTAACCAATTCATAACATACACCAACGCTTCCTGTATATCCCATTCCCACGATAGGCCGGGGCAAGAAGCGTTGTATTTCTAACGGCGATTGTTTCGCGCACTATTGGCCGCCGCCGCGGCGATGATCTGCTGCTGGATCAGATCGGCGAAGGCGACATTGCTCTTCTTCGCCGTCAGATAGCTGGCGATCAAAGTGGCGCGCAGCACGGGATCGACCGTACAGAAGCCTTCGTGCTCGATGGCGCGAAATTGCGGTTCGGTGGGCGATTCATTGCGGCCCCAGTCCCATACCCAGACCGCTCTTTCCCGGGTCGAGCCGCCGCAGTCCAGCGGCACTTGGAGACGGCGAATCCGCACCTTCTTGGTCACCGGATCGACCTTGCCATAGAAGCGCTCGAGCCGGTCGACTTCGTCTTTGGTTAGCAGCGGATTGCCGTTGATGTCCTCGGCTTCATGATTCTCCGCCATTTCAGCGAGCAGGATGCCCGCCTGGATCTCGTTCATCGGATTGCCGTCTTCGATGGTCGGATCGGTCAGCGTCGACAGATGGATGGCGCGATAGGCGTAGCCCATCGCCTTGGCCTGCGATTTGGGCTCGCCGAGTTCTCCATTGCGATAGATCAGGGCGAGGCGGCGCGCCGCCCGCGCCGAACCCTGACTGAGCGCGCGCTGCAAAAGATCGATCGCTTCTTCGCTGCCATTCTCCGGCTTGACCAGCACTTTGCCGAGGCGCAGGCGATCGGCGAAGTCGATTTCGGCGTCTTCATTGCCGCCCTTGGCGGCGAGCCGGTAATAGCGCTCCGAAATCTCCGGCTGCGGATTGGGGAGGCCAAACCCCTTTTCCATGAGATAGGCGAGCTGATATTGCGCGGCGGGATCGCCGGCCTCCGCCCCCCGCCCGAACCACAACAGCGACTGGGTCTCGTCTGAGAGGACGGAGGTCGGCTGCGAATCGCCGTTCTCGTCCGACATCCGGTAACCCCAGAAATAATGAACGCCAAGATCGTATTTGGCCGCGTTGGACCCGGCCTCTGCGGCGCGCTGCAGCCATTCGACGGCGCGGTGCGGATTGCGCGGCGAGACGCCGGTCGCGCTCCACAAGGCCTGGCCGACTTCGACCATCGCCGGAACCGATCCGCTTTCGGCGGCCCTCGCGAGCCACTCGTAGGCGCGCGCGACGTCGCGCTCAAGGCCGAAGGACCCGTCGGCATAGCGCAGGCCGAGCGCATAGGCGGCCAGCGGAAAGCCCTGTTCGGCGGCCTGTTTCAACAATTTATTGGCGCGATCGTTGTCCGCCTCGGTCGGAGCGCCGTAATTGAGCTGGATCGCGAGATAATAGAGGGCGGCGACATAGCCGCGCGTCGCCGCGTCGTCGAGCGCGAGATAGGCGCGGCGCGTGGTCTCGGCGCGCGCCGGATCGTCAAGGCGCATCGAATTGGCCGCCGCTTGTTCGACCCGGCCGAGATTGAACAGATAGCGCACGATGCGCGGATTGCGCTTGATCGACAGATTGCAGGCGGTGCGCGCCGCATCGAAATCGATTTTTGCAAGCGGCACGCCGGGCGCTTCGGGCGGACGGGCCGGATCATTGTCGGCGGCGGCGAGGCGGTCGCAATCGTCGAGCTGATTGTTGCTGGCGATCGGCGCGGGCGCCGGATCCTGCGACGAACTGACGACATTGACGAGCGCGCGCCGCGCGAGCTCGGCGGTCGCGCAATCGGCGAAGCGCCGGCGATGACGCTCCAGCGCTTCACGGTCCGGTTGCTGGGAAATTTGCTGCCAATCGGCTTGCGAACCCTCGCATTGGTCGGTCGAAATGCGAAATCGCTCGGCGCCGATTCCATCGACCAGCGTGAAATCGTCGGCCGAGCCGAGGTTCGCGTAGCTCTCGGGATCCTGCTGGCGCCCGCCCGAATCGGCGAAATGGCGCACCACCAGCGCGACACGATCGGCGAGCGCCTGCAACGTCTGGCCCGGCCGCTGCATCTCCGAGCGCAGCACTTCAGTGAACAGCGAATTGCGCCTGGTGTCGAAGCGTCCGAAACTCTCCACCGCCTGTTCGCCGAACGAGGCGGAATAAAGCACCATCATGCCTTTCGGCAGGTCCTTCGAGGGTATCAGGCGGCTGCCCGAATCAGCGCTCCTGACCGTCGAGTTCGCCTCGGTGGTCTGAACGGCGAGCGAACGGCAGGCGTCGAGCACGAGGAAGGCGCCCTTGGGTTTCCTGCGGTCGATCGATTGCATCACTTCGGCGGCCGACACGCCATTCTTGACGATCTCCTCGGCCTCGTAGGCGCCGACGAAAGAGGGCATGCGCAGCGAGATGATCTCCGGCTGGCGCCGCTCGGGATCGGGCAACTTGTCGCGCGTGAAGGTGAAAAGGCTCTTCAGATCGGCGAACAACAGGTAATTGGCGTCGGCCGCCTCCAGGCCGATGCCATGGCCGGAAAAGAAGAAGAAGACGAAATCGCCTTCCTGCACGGTCGCCAGGAAAGTGGCGAAGCGCTTGTCGAAATCCGCCTTGGCGCGCAGGTCCGTCGCCAGCGTGATGTTCTTCCGGTCGAAGCCGAGCTGCTCGAGATCGGCGGCAATGTCGGTGGCGTCCGAATCGGAGCGGGCGAGCCGCTGGATCTGTGGATCGCTATAGCGCTCGACGCCGAGAATAAAAGCGCGTCGCGTCGGGCCGGTCGGCGCGGCCGCCGCCGCCACGGCGGGCGACTTGGCAGGCGCGGCATTGTTGGCCGCATGCGCAAGGCCCGCCATAGTCAAAGCAAGACCCGCAAGCGCGACCCGCCTCGCCAGTTTCAACCAATATTCGCGCTTGAACATTGGAACGCTCCTTGGCCTTCTCCTGACCGTCTCCCTAATCTATGGCGCCGATCGGTCACGGGTCCATAGCGCGCGCGACGCGAAAGCCGATCTTTTGCGAGCGCGTGTCGACCGTCTCCCAGGCGCGGGCCGCCGCCCGCAAATCCTGAGGCTTGTCGTCATAGGAGCCGCCGCGCGTGACCCGCTCGCCGCAATCGCCGTCGAGCCGCGCCGCGCCGCCGGCGGGCGGCGGACCGGGATTGGCGCTCCAGCAATCTTCAACCCATTGGCGCACATTGCCGAGCATATTGACCAGGCCGAATGGATTGGGCGCGCCTTCGTCGGCGGCAATTGCGCGCCGGCGCGCCAGACCCTTCGGACTTCCCGCATAGGCGTAGCGTGCATCATAATTGGCGAGTTCGGGCGTGATCGCGCCAAACCAGAACGGTTGATTGGGACAGGCGGTCGTCGTGCAGCCGCGTGCAGCATATTCCCATTCGGTCTCGCTGAGCAGCCGGTAGGGCTTGCCGGTCTTCCTGGCGAGCCAGTCGACATAGGCCTTGGCGTCCTTCCACGACACGAAGATGACCGGTTGGCGGCCGCGTCCCCAATTAAAATCGCCTGGGCGCCAGGAATTGCAGCCCCCTTCGGCGACGCAGGCGTCCCATTCGTCGAACGTCACGTCATAGCGACCCACTGCGAATGGCGCCGGAATGACCGCCTCGCTCGGCGCCGGTTCCTGCGGCAGGCGCGCCGTCTCCTGCGACGGCGAGCCGATCAAGGCGGCGCCGCGCGGCGCCACCACCATTTCCGGACAGGCCTCGCAATCCTTGAAGCTCCTGGCGTCGAAGGTCTTTTTTTCGGCGCGAGGCGTATTGGCGGTGGACGGCGAGCTGGGCGCGAGCGATGCGGTGACGATGGCCTTTGACGCGGCGACCGGAGCCGGCGCCGCTTCCGCGACAGGCGGCGTCGGCGCCGGTTTGTCTGGCGGTTGAGAATTGCCGCCGGCGGGATTGGCCGGCGCCACGACCGCGACAGACTGCGAGGGCGCGACGGCGGGAGCAGCCGGCGGCGGCGTCACGACAATCGGAGCGGCCGCATCGGCGACCGGCTCGGCCTTCGGCGGCTCAGTCGGCGTCGCGACGATAGCTGGCGCCGGGGCAGACGGCTGAACTGCCGGCGACGGCGTCACTGGAGCCGGCTCCGGCTTCGGCGCCGCGACGGCGCTCGGCAGCGTTGGCGCGGGCTTGGCTGCGGGCGCCTCGCTTACGACAGCACTGGCCGGCTGGCTTGCCGGCGCGGCCGGCGCCGGCGTCGCGACGACGGGCGCAATCACGGAAGATTGAACCGCAGTCGGCTGCGAGTCCGGCAAAGCGGCAGGCGAAGACGCGGGCCTGGCCGCGGGCGCAACGCCCACGGCAAGACTGGCCTGTTGGACTGGAGGCGCGGCCGCCGCCGGCGTCGCGACGATGGGCGCGGGTGCAGAAGATTGAACCACTGGCGCTGGCGCGGCCGGAACAATCGTCGCGGCCGGCGAAGGCGCCGACGCAGGTTTGACCGCAGGCGCATCGCTCGCGGCGTGAACCGCCGGCTTGCTCTGGTCCGCAGCGAAGCCTCCGTCCGGGACCGGCCGCATCCAGAAGAAGACGCCGCCGGCGAGGATAACGAGCGCGGCGACGCCGACGGCGATCAGAAGCCAGCTATTGCGCGCCGGCGCCGGTTCGGTGACAGGCGTAGGCGCGGTTCGCGGCAATGGTATCGGGGGCGGCGGAGGCGCAATCGCCTCGGGCGCGGCAAGCGCCTGTATCGAGGCGATACGATCGATCAGCCGTTTCAGCGCCTGATCCCAGTCGACGAACATGTCGATCCATTGCCGGGTGGCGAGTTCGTAGCGAAAGGCGGCGCTCGGCGTGATGTCCTCGACGCGCACCGGGATCACCGTCACGCGGTGCTGGCTCGCCAGCGCGATCTCTTTTTTGATTTCCTCGGAATTATTGGCGTTGGTCGAAAACACCAGCACCATCACTTTGGCGCGTTCGATCGCCTCGACGATCGCATCGCCAAAATTATCGCCCGGCCCGACGTCTCGGCCGGAAATCCAGCACGTCATTCCGCGCCGCTCGATCGCGTCGCAAATGTCGCGTGCGATTTTGACGTCGCGCGAGGAATGACTGATGAAGACTGGACCGGCCATCGCGCCCGCGAATCCTCGGCGCTTCCCGACAACCCAAATCGCTGCTTTGCGGGCCAGAGACGCGCGCCTGCGATCCCTGATTCAAACTCTTGAGACGACGGCGGCTATGTTCTTTAACGACGAATGACGTGTCAAGCCCGCGACGCGGCGACGGCTTGCTTCACGCCAGCGCCAGCCCCTCGCGCAGAACGGCGGCGACATCGACCGGGCCGCTGGCGCCGCGCGTCAGGTCGAGATCGCCGAGGATGTGATCGAGATGTTCGCTCATCAAAGCGGCCGCCAGCTCGCCGTCGCGCGCCTCCAAAGCCTGCATGAACTGCACATGGTCGTCGTGACCGCAGGCGGAAGCGGCCCCGCGGCCATAGAGCGCGATGACCAGCGAGGAGCGCGAGATCAGGCCGCGCAGAAAAGTGGTCAGCACGCCCTCCCCGCAAACGGCGGCGACCGCGACATGGAATGCGCCGGAGAGGCGGATGACGGTCGGCCGATCGCCGCGCCGCATCGCCTCCTCCTCTTCATCGAGAATGGCGCGCAATGCGGCGATGTCGCCAGGTCCGATCTGGCGAGCGACCTCACGGGCGATCGCCGCTTCGACCAGCTTGCGGCCCTTGAACACGTCATGCGCGTCGGCGACCGTCGGCGCCGAGACAAAGGCGCCGCGATGGCGCGAGATCGTCACGATATGATCATGGGCGAGCGCCTGCAGGGCGCTGCGCACGATGGTGCGGCTGACGCCGAACACCGCCGCGAGCTGCTCTTCGGTGAGTTTGGCGCCCGGCGGCAGTCGATGTTCGACAACGGCCTGGTGCACGCTGCGATAGACGCCCGCGGCCCTGGAGCCGCCCGCAATGGCGCCGCGCGGCGGCGGCGGTTCTTTTCTTCCCCCGGGGGAAATCGCAGTCGCAGACATGCGAAACGCGCGCCTCTTTATTGTTGTCGAAGTCTGTCACGCATCCTCGACGGGCGCCAACCCAATTTGTATACAATCGCGCTGAAATTGTGAACAATGGCGCCCATTATTTCGGCTGACGTCGCCGGCGCCGCGCGCCCGATACAGCGGCCGCGCCTTTATCCCGATGTAATACCATATAATTTTTTCTCGGCGGACACGGCGGCGGAGCTTGGCATGGGCTTTGCTAAACCGTTAACGGGATCTCTCGCCCCATGTGAGGCCATGCCACAACCCGCCAATCTCGAACTTGTCCAGGTGACGAAGCGCTATGGTTCGACCACGGCGGTCGACGCCATCAATCTGCGCGTCGCCGCCGGCGAATATTGCTGTCTGCTCGGCCCCTCCGGTTGCGGCAAGACCTCGACGCTGCGCATGATCGCCGGCCACGAGAGCGCCAGCGAAGGCGATATCCTGATCGGGGCGACGAACGTCACCGACTTGCCGCCGGCCAAGCGCGGCACGGCGATGATGTTCCAGAGCTATGCGCTGTTCCCTCATCTTTCCTGTCTCGACAATGTCGCCTTTTCGCTGAAGATGAAAGGCGTCGACAAAGCGACGCGACACGCCAAGGCGATGGACTATCTCAATCTCGTCGCCATGGAGCCTTACGCGGCGCGCGTGCCCGCGCAATTGTCAGGCGGCCAGCAGCAGCGCGTCGCCTTGGCGCGCGCGCTCGTCACCGATCCGCAAATTCTCCTGCTGGACGAGCCGCTCTCCGCGCTCGATCCTTTCCTGAGGGTGCGCATGCGCGCCGAATTGCGCCAGATGCAGAAGCGGCTCGGCATTCCCTTCGTCCATGTCACGCACGGCCAGGACGAAGCGCTCGCCCTCGCCGATCTCGTCGTGGTGATGAATAAGGGCAAGATCGAACAGGCGGCCTCGCCCAAGGAAGTCTTCGAAAAGCCCGCCACCGAATTCGTCGCCCGCTTCCTTGGCGGCCATAATGTCATCGCCACGCCGGCGGGCGCGATCGCTGTGCGCGCCGATCGCGTCGCGCTCAAGACGAACGGCGCGGGCGACAATGCGACGAGAATGAACGCGACGATTCGCGGCATCGAATATCAAGGCACGCATTATTCCGTTGCACTCGAAAATCCGGCCAACACCGATCTGACGGCGACGGTCAGCGACGCCGCCTTCGCCGCGACCCCATTGTCGATCGGCGACAACGTCTCGGTTCAATGGGCCGACGAAGACATCCACGCGCTTTCCCCGGCGCCTTAATCCGCACGGGTTTCAAGAGGAGAGGACAATGTCGAAGAAATACACGGACAAAGGCGCGGGCGTTTCGCGCCGCAGCCTGCTGAAAGGCGCAGCCGGTCTCGCAGGCGCGGCGGCGGGCGTCACATCGGTCACCGGCTTCCCGGCGGTTTGGGCGGCCGAAGAGA
Organism: Roseiarcus sp.; assembly: GCA_036513315.1. GTDB lineage: Bacteria > Pseudomonadota > Alphaproteobacteria > Rhizobiales > Beijerinckiaceae > Roseiarcus. The sequence goes on along the minus strand of DATBZF010000137.1, from coordinate 51,070 downwards.
AGGTGCTGCGCTATCTCGGCACCGCGGTCAATCAATCCGACGACATCACCAAGAAAGTGAAGGCCGAGACCGGCATCACCATCCAGAACATCGTCGCCACGACCGACGACGTGACCAAGCGCGTCGCGACGCAGCCCAACTCGTTCGACATTCTCGACACCGAATATTTCTCGCTTAAGAAACTCGTTCCCTCGGGCAACATCCTCCCGATGGACGCCAAGAAGATCAAGGAATTCGACAATATCACGCCGATCTTCACCAAGGGCCAGTTGCCCAACGGCAAGGTCATCGGCGATCAGGGCACCGCGCCCAAGAAGGTCATGTTCCTCGAAGGCCAGCATTCCACGAAGTTCTCGAAGACCCCGACCGAATGGGTCACGCTGATCCCCACCGTCTACAACGCCGACACGCTCGGCATCCGCCCCGACCTGATCAAGCGCCCGATCAACTCCTGGGCCGAACTGCTCAACCCCGAGTTCAAGGGCAAGGCGGCGATTCTCGACATTCCCTCGATCGGCATCATGGACGCCGCGATGGTCGTCGAAGCCACCGGCAAGTACAAATATCCCGACAAGGGAAATATGACCAAGACCGAAATCGACATGACGATGGCGGTTCTCACCGAAGCCAAGAAGGCCGGCCAGTTCCGCGCGTTCTGGAAGGACTTCAACGAAAGCGTCAACCTGATGGCGTCGGGCGAGACGGTGATCCAGTCGATGTGGTCGCCCGCCGTGACGGCGGTTCGCACCAAGGGCATCGCCTGCGTCTTTCAGCCGCTGAAAGAAGGCTATCGCTCCTGGGCCTCCGGTTTCTGCTTCTCGAAGGGCACGACGCCCAAGCAGCAGGAATGGGCCTACGAGTTTGTCAACTGGTACCTCTCCGGTTGGGCCGGCGCCTATCTCAACCGCCAGGGCTATTATTCCGCGGTTCTATCCACCGCCAAGGCCAATATGGAGCCCTACGAATGGGCTTACTGGATGGAAGGCAAACCGGCCGAGAAGGACATCAAGGCGCCGGACGGCTCCCTGCTCGAAAAGGCCGGCGCCTCGCGCGACGGCGGGTCCTACGACGACCGCATGGGCAACGTCGCCTGCTGGAACGCGGTCATGGACGAGAACGACTATATGGTCCGCAAATGGAACGAGTTCATCGCGGCCTGAGGTGAACGATCCTTCTCCCGCCACGGCGGGAGAAGGGACACATTCCACGCAAGGCATTCTCCATGGCTGAGACGCGCGCACCCTTGGAAAGCCCCGGTCTTCCCGGCTGGCTTCAAGCAACGCCTTTCGCGGCAGTGTTCCTGCTGTTTTTCGTACTTCCGCTTTGCTTCGTCATCACGGTCAGTTTCTGGGACTACAACGACTATGAGATGATCCCGGCGTTCACGTCGCGCAGCTATGTCGAGAGTTTCGAGGGCTGCCTGACGCAGCTTCCCGACCTTTGCACGATGCTAAAGACCTATGTTTCGACGGCGAAATTCTGCGCCATCGTCTGGGCGCTCACGCTTTTCATCGGTTTCACCGTCGCCTATTTCCTCGCCTTCTACGTGCGCAGCGCGACCACGCAGATGGTCCTGTTTCTGGTCTGCACGATCCCGTTCTGGACCTCGAACGTCATCCGCATGATCTCATGGATTCCGTTGCTCGGGCGCAACGGCCTCGTCAATCAGCTCCTGATGAGTCTGCATATCGTCAACGCGCCGGTGGAATGGCTGCTCTATTCGCAATTCTCGGTCGCGCTCGCCTTCGTGCATCTGTTCACCTTCTTCATGGTGGCGCCGATTTTCAATTCGATGATGCGCATCGACCGCCGCTTGATTGAAGCGGCCTATGATTCGGGCGCCAGCACCTGGCAAATGCTGACCAACATCATCATCCCGCTCAGCAAGCCCGGCATCGCCATCGGCTCGATCTTCGTCGTGACGATCGTGATGGGCGATTTCATCACATTCAGCGAAATGGGCGGCGGCCAGATCGCCTCGGCCGGCAAGGTCATCGCCACGCGCCTCAGCGCGTTGCAGTTTCCGCCGGCGGCGGCGAGCGCGGTGATCCTGCTGGTGGCGACCATGGTGATCATCACCGTGCTGAACCGCATCGTCGACATTCGCCGGGAGCTTTGAGCCATGAACGAGGGACGCTCTCCGGCCTTTTACGCGCTCGCAGCCTTCTTTGGCCTTTTCGTTCTGTTCCTTTACGGACCGATGATCGTCATTTTCGTCTTGTCGTTCCAGGGCCCGACCGGCGGCCTGACCTTCCCGATGAATGGCGTGTCCCTGCATTGGTTTCAACGGCTTTGGGAAGGCGGCGGCATCGTCGACATCGCGGGCGCCTTCAGGCGTTCCCTCGCGCTCGGCCTCGTCGTGATGGTGCTGACGGTTGTGTTCTCGCTCACCGCCGGTCTCGCCTTTCGCAAGCGTTTCTTCTTTTCAAATATCTTGTTCTTCGTCACGGTGGCGAGCTTGATCGTGCCCTCGATCGTCACGTCGCTGGGCATAGCGATCGAATTCCATGTGCTCGACGATGTCCTGAAGAACTACGGGCCGTCCTGGATCTCCGATAATCTTCAGACGACCATGGGCCAGTTCACCTCCGGGCTTGGCGCGCATCTGACCTGGACTCTGCCCTTCGGCCTGCTCGTGATGTTCGCGATCTTTAACCGTTTCGACGGCCGCTACGAGGAAGCGGCGCGCGATCAGGGCGCGACGCCCTGGCAGACCTTGCGCTATGTCGTGTTGCCGATCGTGGCGCCTTCGGTGGTCGGCGTCGGACTGTTCGGCTTTACGCTGTCGTGGGATGAAATCGCGCGTTCCAGCCAGACCATGGGCGAGCACAACACGCTGCCGATGGAATTGCAGGCGCTGACGACAACGGTCACAAACCCCGACATTTACGCGCTCGGCACCACAACCACGGCCGTCTCGTTCGGGGTCATCGCGGTCGCGCTCGGATCGATCGCCATCTTGCGCGCGCGGCAGGCGCGCCACGGTTCCGACGCCGGACAGGCGTAAGTGAAGCTCCTCGTCGTCAATCCAAACACGACCGCTGGCATGACCGAGCGGATCGGCCTCGCCGCGCGCGCCGTGGCTGCTGCGCAAACCGGGATAACAGCCGTCAATCCGACAAGCGGCCCGATCTCGATCGAGGGCTATTTCGACGAGGCCTTCGCCGTGCCGGGCATGCTGGAGGAAATCCTCAAGGGCGAGAAGGCGGGCATGGACGCGACGGTCATCGCCTGTTTCGACGATACCGGGCTTGAGGCCGCGCGCTGCTGCGCCAGCGGGCCGGTCATCGGCATCGGCGAGGCGGCGTTTCATCTGGCCTCGCTGATCGCTCATCGATTCAGCGTCGTCACCACCTTGTCGCGCTCGATCGCGCCGATCGAAGGCAATCTGATGAAATACGGTCTCGACCGGCGCTGCGCGCGGGTGCGCGCCTGTGAGGTCCCGGTGCTTGCGCTCGACGATCCCGCCTCCGGCGCGCGCGCAAAGCTGTCGGCGGAGATCGAGCGGGCGATGGCCGAGGAAGGGGCCGAGGCGATCGTGCTCGGCTGCGCCGGCATGGCCGAACTCGCGGCGTCGCTGGCGCGGGAGCACGGCCTGCCGGTGATCGACGGCGTCGCGGCCGCGGTGAAGCTCGCCGAAGCGCTGGTCGCCCTCGGCCATGCCACCTCGAAGCGCGGCCCTTACGCCATGCCAATCAAAAAGAAATTCGAGGGAATGTTCGGCAATCTCGGCGCGTGACGCGCCAGCGTATTTCTGCTTCGCTCCACGCTGGATATCGAACGCGAGGACGCGCCATGCAATTCCATATGATTTCTGGCGGCCCAAGGCCGGTCGCGCCGTTCAGCCATGCTGTCGAAAGCGACGGCTTTGTCTTCGTCACCGGCCAGATGCCTGACACGCCGGCCACGCCGGGCGTACTGCCCGAGGGAATCGCCGCGCAGACGCGCCATGTGATGGCCAATCTTGCAAATGTGCTTGCCGGCGTCGGCCTCGGGCTCGAACATGTCGCTATGGCGCGCGTCTATCTCACCCGCTTCACGCAGGATTACGCCGAGATGAACGCGGTCTACCGGACCTTTTTCGCCGAAGGGCGGCTGCCCGCCCGCACCTGCGTCGGCGTCACCGGCCTTGCCTATGACGCGCTGATCGAAATCGACCTGATCGCGCGGCGCCCGTGAAGCCTCAGGTCTGATGGCCGCCGGTGAACGGCACGAAAGGAATGATGGCGCCGCCGTAGATATCCGACCGCGTCACGCTCATCGCGCCGTCGGCGCCCCTTTGCTTGACCGCCTTGATCACATGCTGCGCGCCGGGCGGTCCGACAGGAATGACCATGATCCCTGACGGACTCATCTGTTGCAGCAGCGGCGGCGGGATATGGTCGATGCCGCAGGTGACGATCACCTTGTCGAAGGGCGCCGCTTCCTCCCAGCCGTAATAGCCGTCGGCGTTTTTCGTATTGATCGCGCGATATTCGCTATAGCCGCGCGCGATCAGCGAATCGTATAGCGCGCGCGTGCGCCTGGCCAAAGCGGGGATGATTTCGATCGACCAGATTCTGTCGGTGAGGTTCGAAAGGTATGCCGACTGGTAGCCCGACCCGGTGCCGATTTCGAGCACTTTGTCGCCGCGCTTGATGGCGAGCGTATTGGTCATGCGCGCCACCGTATGCGGCCCGGTGATGGTGACGCCGAAGCCTATATTGAGGTGATGCCATTCATAGGCGCGCGCCAGGTTTTCCGCGGTGACGAATTCCTCGCGCGGCGTCAGCAGATAGGCGCGCTTGTCCGCCTCGTCCCAGACGTCCTGATGGGCGATGAGCTGAAGGAAGCGATCGTAGCGTTGGCCGAGATAGCCCGCATCCTCGCCGCGATTCTTCTGCATCCACGCGACGAAAGCCTCTCGGTTGGTCGTCGGCGGCGAGACGTCGGGGCCGAGCGGCGCGAGGACGTTGGCGCGGGCGGAATTGATGCAAAGGCCCGAGGCGAGGGCGCAGCCCGATCCACTGATGAAACTGCGCCGGTTCAACATTCGCGCCGCCTATTGATCGTCGCGCCGATGATGCGCCGTCTCGGGGTTAGCCGCAAGGAGGCGTACGCGTTCACGGCAATGGCGCGCCGCGCAATCGTCCTGGGCGCCTCAATCCTGTTCGATGTCCTCCAGTCGGATGCCGCGACCGGCATGCAGACTCTTGCGAGCCTGCTCGATGCGCTCGAGAAAACGCGGGTCATTCTCCAGGCGATAATCGAACCAGTCTTCTTCCGACTGGAAACCGATCAACACGCCAGCCGGCTTGCCGTGACGGGTGATGACGATCTCCTGCGTCTCGGCCTCGCGAAGATAGCGCGATAGATCATCTTTCATTTCCGACAGCGCGACGTTCTTCACGCCGGGCTTGCGAATTGTGCGAGCCATTTCTCGGCCTCCGATTTGGCCACGATCGCCAAAATCTCGACGGTCGCACCCGATATGTCATAAAATACGCGAATGTCGCCAACGCGAAGTCTGTATTGCGGCCGCCGGAGGCCGCGAAGTTTTTTGATGCGGCTTCGGCTCGCCTTCGCCGGTTCGTGTCTCAAATGCGTTTCCAGCGCGGTTTTCACCTCGGCGCGGATGTTCGCCCTTAGAGCCTTGAAATCTTCGACGGCCTCGGGGGCCAAGACGATCGCATGCGGCATTCTGGCCAGAATATAGCCAGAACGACAAAAAAATTCAACCCTGGTATGCGATTATCCGCCCGGAACGACTCCCTCGGGCAGCGTCCGCACATGCGCCGCGATCGCCCCCGCCGTCGTCAGCCAGATGCGCCCGCGATGCGCGGCGATATGGGTGAGCGCGCGCCGGAGATGCCGCAGGCGATGGGGCTGGCCGACGATGTAAGGATGCAGCGCGACGCCCATGACGAGCGGCTCATGCGCACTTTGTTTCAGCATTTCGTCAAAATGGTCGATGACCATCTGCGCAAAAGCGGCGCCTTCGATTTTGCGCGCGACGATCATCGGGATGTCGTTGATCTCCTGCGGATAGGGCATGGCGAGCAGCGGGCCATGTCTCGTGCGCATGAAAATCGGCTGGTCGTCCATGCACCAGTCGAGACAATATTGGTAGCCCGCCTCGGTAAGCAGATCCGGCGTCGCGCGGCTTTGCGAGATCCATGGGCCGAGCCAGCCTTTCGGCGGCGCCCCTTCTTCGTGCGCGATTGTCGCTGTCGCCTCGGCGATCAGCGCGGCTTCCTCAGCCTCGTTTAACGTCCCCTGCCTTTCGCTATTGGTGCGGCCATGGCCGACGAATTCGTCGCCGCGCGCGCGAAATCCCTCAGCGAGGCCGGGCGCGTCGGCGTAAATATCCGAATTGATCAGCACCGAGGCCGGCGCTTGCAGTTCATCAAGCAAATCGATCATCCGCCATGCGCCGACGCGATTGCCATAGTCGCGCCAGGAATAGTTCAGCACGTCGGGCGGCGGACCGCCCGGCGCGAGTTCGGCGCCGAGCCCTTCGCCGAAAGCGAAACATTCGAGATTGACAGCGATATAGACGGCGAGTCCGGCGCCGTTCGGCCAGGAATAGCGCGGTCGCCCGCGGATCGGCGAATAATCGTAGCGCTCGTGGCGCGCCGGCGGCCGCGTCACAGCGAGCCGATATAGGCGCGCCAGCCGCCGAAACGCGTGACGTCCTTGGCGCCCTTGACCGCTTCAGCCTCGACCAGGAAACCCTTGGCGCTGGTTCCGTCAGTGAAGCTCACTGTGCCAACGCCGAGCGGACTTGGAATATTGGCGACGAAAGTTCCAAATCCCGCGGCGTCGAGCCCCCAGATCTCGGCCTTGATCGCGGCGCCCTCGCCCGGCGCGACCCGCAGCAGGCCGGGCTTGGGGGGAACCGCGCCCGGCAAGGCATAGAGGCGATAAGTCGGGACGGTCTCGACTTCGCGCAGCAGCACGCCGCCCAGCGCGACCAGCTCATTGTTGAGCGGCAGGCCCGAAAGATGCGCGCCGACCGCCGCGATCTCGATTCGCCCCGGCGGCGCCAGCAGCGGTCCCGCTGCGGGCGCCGCGACGGGCAGCCCCGTTGCCCCCATCGTCGCGCCGGAACGGGCCTGAACCTGCGCGGCGATGCCGGCGAGAAAGCCATCCGCGCCCGCTGTGCCGATCAAGGTGAGACTGGAAGGCAATCCGTCGCCGCGCAGACCTGAGGGCGCGGCGATCGCCGAGAGATCGAGCAGATTGACGAAATTGGTATAGGTCCCGAGATTGGAATTGAGCGCGATCGGATCGGCCTCGATCTCGGCGATCGTATAGGGGCGCGGCAGCGTCGGCACGGCCATCAGATCGAAGGCCGCCCAGGCGGGCGCCGTCTGGCGGCGCAGGGCGGCAAGCTTGTAGGTCGCCTGGAAAGCGGCGACGGCGTCGTGGCTGCGGGCGCCCTCGATGATCGCGCGCGTGACCGGATGAAGCGCGCCGGGATCGGCTTCGATCAGCGGCAGGGTCGCGACATAGCGTTCGGCGACCCAGGGGCCTTCATAGAGGAGACGCGCGACGGCGTAGAACGGCTCGATGTCGAATTCGACGATCTGCCCGCCAAGCGCGGCGAGCCCGTCGACGTCACGCTCAAAGGCCGCCTGCGCTTCCGCGTCGCCGAAGAACTTGCGCTGCCGGGGCGGAGGCACGCCGACTCGAAATCGCCTGGGCGCCGCCGATAGCGCCGGCGCGGCAAGCGCGCGCGACCAGGGATCAGAGGCGTCATAGCCCGCCGCGATCCGATAGGCGTAAAAGGCGTCGGCGACATCGAGCGCGAAGATCGAAACCGTATCGAGCGTGCGGCAGGCGGGCGCGACGCCCGTCATCGACAACGCGCCGAGCGTCGGCTTCAGGCCGACAATGCCGTTGAGCGCGGCGGGTACCCGGCCCGAGCCCGCGGTGTCGGTGCCGAGCGAAAACGGGATGAGCCCGGCGCCTACCGCCGTCGCCGAGCCCGAACTGGAGCCGCCCGGAATAAGGTCGGCCCGCAGCGCATTGCGCGGGACGCCATAGGGCGAGCGCACGCCAACCAAACCGGTGGCGAATTGATCGAGATTGGTCTTGCCGATGACGATCGCGCCCGCCTGCTCCAGCCGTTCGACGACAAAAGCCGAGCGCTCGGGGTGGCGCGTGAAGGCCGCGCAGGCGGCCGTGGTCGGCAGGCCTGCGACGTCGATATTGTCCTTGACGACAAAGGGGATTCCGAACAGCGGCCTGGCGTCTGCGCCGGCCGCCTGCATGGCGGCGGCGAGCGCCAGCGCCTCGGCTTTCGGGCGCAGTGTGATGAACAGCGCGGGATCGTCATGAGCGACGATGCGCGCATAAGTTTCCTCGATCGTATCGGTCAGCTTCTTCCCCCCGGCATGGGCCGCGAGAATCGATTGGATCGTCAATCCCATGCCGAGGGGCTCCTGCAGGTCGTTGGCCAGTGAAAACCACGCTTCCCGGCCATTATGCAAGTCCCAGGCAATCCGGCGCCGCGCGACGCTTTTCGCTGGAGCGGCGGAAGTGCGCACAGTTTTCTGGCGCCGTGCCGCAATCTTAAGCAAGTGTTAAGACGCCATCGGCGCTACCCCTAGGGAATCCCGGCACGCTCTTTGCTCGTCCTTCCGGCGGGCGCGCGCATCAGCGCGCGCTTTCTATCGAGTGAGGACGACCTATGTCATCAGCGGATTTTTCCCGTCGCGCATTTTTGCAGACCACAGCCGCCGGAACGGCCGGCCTTGCGTTGAGCCTGGCGGGCGCGACGCGCGCTTTTGCGGCCGACCTCACTGTCGGCATCGTCTATGTCGGCGCGCGTGACGACTTCGGCTGGAACCAGGCGCATGCGGTCGCGGCCCAGGCGCTCAAGGCGGTGCCGGGAGTCAAAGTGGTCGAGGAGGAGAATGTTCCCGAGACCGACGCCTGCGCCAAGACGATGGAATCGATGATCAACCTCGACGGCGCCGGGCTGATCCTGGCGACGTCCTTCGGCTATTACACGCCCTTCGTCGTCGATATGGCCAAGAAATATCCGAAGGTTGAATTCCGCCATGCCGCGCCGCTATGGAACAAGGACAAGGACCCCAAGAACGCCGGCAGCTATTTCGGCTATCTCAACCAGGGCCATTATGTCGACGGCGTCGCCGCCGGCCTTTCGACCAAATCGAACAAGCTCGGCTTTGTCGCCGCCAAGCCCATCGCCAGCGTGCTCAGCAACATCAATTCGTTCATGCTCGGCGCGCGCAAGGTCAATCCGAACGCGACCGTGCAGGTGATCTTCACCGGCGACTGGTCGATGCCGGTGCGCGAAGCGGAAGCAGCGAGCGCGCTGGTCGACGCCGGCTGCGACGTCATTACCTGCCACGTCGATTCTCCCAAAGTGGTGATCGAAACAGCCGAAAAGCGCGGCGTGAAAAGCTGCGGCCATAACGCCAGCCAGGCGCCGCTCGCGCCCAAGGGCTTCATTACCGGCGCCGAATACAAGTGGGAGACGATCTACAAGGGCTATGCGGCCGATCTCGCCGCCGGCAAGACCTTGTCGAACTTCACCGCCGGCGGCATCGAAGCCGATATGGTGCAGAATACGCCGTTTGGCGCGGGCGCCAGCGACGCGGGCAAAACGGCCGCGATCGCCGCGATCGCCGATCTGAAGGCGAAGAAGCCGATCTATGTCGGCCCGCTGAAGGACAACAAGACCGGCAAGATCGTCATCGACAAGGCCTACGACAATCTCGACCCCTATCTCGACCAGATGAATTATCTGCTCGAAGGCGTCGTCGGCTCGATCACCTGAGCGCGGGAATGAGTTCGGGCGCGCCGACAGCGAGCGATATTCCCGCGGCGGCGATCAAGCCGGCCGCGGGTTCGGACTGGGCGTTGCGGCTGCGCGCCAATAGCGAATATGTCGCGATCCCCGCTTTCGCGCTGCTGATGGCGGCGCTGCTGTTCGCTTTGTTCCTCCTGGCGATCGGCAAATCGCCGCTGGACTTCGTCGCCTATGTCTGGCGCGGCGGCTTCGGCACGGCGTTTTCGTTCCAGAACACGCTGCAGCGCTCTTCACCGCTGATCCTCACCGCGCTCGCGGTGGCTATCCCGGCCCGCATCGGCCTCATCATGATCGGCGCCGAGGGCGCCCTCGTGCTCGGCGGCTTCGCCGCCGCGGCGATCGCGGTGCCGCTGATCGGCTTCGCGCCGCCGTTCCTGACGCTTCTCATCATGGTCGTCGCCGGCATCGCCGTCGGCGCGCTATGGGTCGGAATCGCCGGCTATCTGCGCTACGCGCGCGGCGTCAACGAGACCATTTCGTCGCTCCTGCTGACCTATATCGGCATCGCCATCATGAACTTCTTCGTCGAAGGCGTGTTGCGCGACGCGAGCAACCCGAACAAGCCCTCGACCAAGCCGCTCGGCGACGCCTATATGGTCGGTAAAATCCCCGGCACCGACGTGCACTGGGGCTTCGCCGTGGGCGTCATCCTCGCCATCGCGCTCTATGTCCTGATGACGCGCACGACCTTCGGCTTCGCAGCGCGCGTGACGGGCGGCAATTTTCGCGCTGCGCTGGCGCAGGGCCTGCCGGTCGGCAAGCTGATCGTGAGTTGCGCGATGATCGCGGGCGGCTGCGCCGGGCTCGCCGGCTTCTTTGAAGTGGCGGCGATCCAGGGCCGCGCCAATGCTTCGCTCGCCGCCGGCTATGGCTTCACCGGCATCCTGGTCTCCTTCCTGGCGCGCCATAATCCGCTGGTCATCGTGCCCGTCGCCATTCTTTTCGGCGGCCTTGTCGCATCGGGCGGCCTGATCCAGCGGCGCATGGATCTGCCCGACGCGACCGTCCTGGTGCTGCAGGGGCTGATCTTCGTGGTCCTCCTGACCTCGGAAACGCTCTATGGCCGCTTTGCCTTCTTCAAACCCATCAAAGGGCGGGACCGGACATGAACGAAGGGCTCGCGACCGTCCTCATCGCCATGCTTGGCGGCGCGATCCGCGTGTCGACGCCGTTCATGTTCGTGGCGCTTGGCGAATGTCTCACCGAGAAATCGGGCCGGGTCAATCTCGGGCTGGAAGGCACGCTGGTGCTCGGCGCCATGGTCGCCTATGCCGCCTCCTATCATACCGGCTCGCCCTGGGTCGGGGTTCTGGCGGCGGGCGTAGCCGGCTCCGTGCTTGGCGCGATGCATGGCTCGATCTGCAAATTGCCTAAAGTCAACGATGTCGCCGTCGGCATTGCAATGATGCTGTTCGGCACCGGCGTCGCGTTTTTCTTCGGCAAGCCTTACATCCAGCCGACCGCGCCGCGCCTCCCCTCGCTGCCGCTCGGCGGCTGGAGCGACAGCTCCAGCCTGAAAAGCGCGCTCGACGTCAATCCCCTGTTCTTCGTCGGCATCGCTATCGCCATCCTGATGGCCTGGGCGCTGCGCAATACGCGCTGGGGCCTGGTGGTGCGCACCGTTGGCGACAGCGCCGCGGCGGCGCGCGCGATGGGCATTTCCGTCGATCTCGTGCGCTTCCTGACGACGACGGTCGGCGGCTTCCTCGCCGGAATCGGCGGCGCCTTCCTCTCGCTGTCCTATCCCGGCTCGTGGAATCAGGGCCTGTCGTCGGGACAGGGGCTGATGGCGGTCGCGCTGGTGATTTTCGCGCGCTGGAATCCGACGCGCTGCGTCATCGCCGCGCTGCTGTTCGGCGGCGCCGGCGCGATCGGCCCAGCGCTGCAATCGGTGGGCGTCACGCAAGGCTACTATTTCTTCAACGCCGCGCCCTACATCCTGACGCTCATCATCATGGTGGCGACATCGAGCGCCAAGCGCTCGGCGCGCGACATGCCGGGCGAATTGTCGATGGCGCGCTGATGGCGCGGCGAAGCGAAATTGAGCGCGCGGGAAGCGCCGTTCTTCTCAACCTTGCCAATGCGAGCTTTTGAACCATGCCGACAATTGACGCCGATCCTTATCCCTGGCCCTATAATGGCGACTGGCGTCCCAACAACACCGCCGTCATCGTCATCGACATGCAGACCGACTTTTGCGGCAAGGGCGGCTATGTCGACAGCATGGGCTATGACCTCGCGCTGACCCGGGCGCCGATCAAACCGATCGCCGGCCTGCTCGCGGCGATGCGCGCCAAGGGCTATCACATCTTTCACACCCGCGAGGGTCATCGCCCCGATCTGGCGGACCTGCCGCCCAACAAGCGCTGGCGCTCGCAGCGCATCGGCGCCGGCATCGGCGACGCCGGCCCCTGTGGGCGCATTCTGGTGCGCGGCGAACCGGGCTGGAACATCATCGATGAACTCGCGCCAGAGGCCGGTGAGCCGATCATCGACAAGCCCGGCAAGGGTTCGTTCTGCGCGACCGATCTCGAATTGATCATGCGCACGCGCGGCATCGACAATCTCGTGCTGACCGGCATCACCACCGACGTCTGCGTCCACACCACGATGCGCGAAGCCAATGATCGCGGCTTCGAATGCCTGCTGTTGGAGGATTGCTGCGCGGCGACCGACCACGGCAACCATCTCGCCGCGATCAAGATGATCAAAATGCAGGGCGGCGTGTTCGGCGCCGTCATAGACAGCGCGACATTCATCGCAGGCCTGCCATGACGCGCCAGGCCTTCGTCCATCGCCTTGCGACGCGCGCGCCCGACGATGTCGCGCCGCTCGAGGCGATGATCGTTGGCGGCGAGATCAAAGCGCCCGGAATCGTAGCGATCCTTGGCAAGACCGAAGGCAATGGCTGCGTCAACGACTTCACTCGCGGCTTCGCCAGCCGTGCGCTGAAAGACCTGCTGAAGCGTCATCTGTCGCCCGCCGAAGCGGAGGCGGTCTGCATCGTCATGTCCGGCGGCACGGAAGGGGCGCTTGCGCCCCATATCGTCGTGTTCGAATGGCGCGATGCCGAAGGACCGGCTGAACAAGGCGCGCTGGCGCTCGGCCGCGCGCGCACCGCCGCCCTGCCCTTCGAACATCTCGGGCGGCTCGAACAGGTCGATCTCGTCGCCGGCGCAGTCAGGACGGCGATGATGGACGCCGGCATCGTCGACGCCAGCGACGTTCATTTCGTCCAGATCAAGTGCCCGCTGCTGACGCTCGACCGCATCGCCGAAGCCGAGGCGCTCGGGGCGACGACGGCGACACGCGATCCCTTGAAATCGATGAGTCTCTCGCGCGCCGCTTCCGCGCTCGGCATCGGCGTCGCTCTTGGCGAAATCGAGCGCGCGGGCCTGACCGACGAGGCGATCGGCCGCAATTTCGCGCTGTTCTCCTCGCGCGCCTCAGCCTCGGCGGGCGTCGAACTGACCGACCATGAGATCGTCGTGCTTGGCGCGGCGCCGGGCTGGCGCGGCCCGTTGCGCATCGCCCATGGCGTGATGGGCGATTCCATCGATGTCGAACCGGTCCGCGCCGCGTTGGCCTCGCTCGGCCTGACCTCGCCGGGCCAATTGCCAGCGCCTGATCGCGCGCGCCTCGTCGCCTTGCTCGCCAAGGCGGAAGCGGGCTCGACCGGGCGCCTGCGCGGCCATCGCCACACGATGCTCGACGATTCCGACATTTCCGCCACTCGCCACGCGCGCGGCTTCGTCGCCGGGGCGCTGGCCGGCCTCGTCGGCCATGCCGAGCTCTATGTCTCGGGCGGCGCGGAACATCAGGGCCCGGACGGCGGCGGCCCGGTCGCCATAATCGCCACAGAGGCAAGGATCGTCGCATGAGCGCCGCCGAAGTTCTGCCCCCCGCCGTCACCACCAAAGGACCGTCGCTCGAGACGATCGGCATGACCAAGACATTCGGGTCGCTGGTCGCGCTGAACGATGTGTCGATCAAAGTGCCCGCCGGCAGCTTTCATGCCCTGCTCGGCGAGAACGGCGCGGGCAAATCGACGCTCGTCAAATGCATCATGGGCTTCTACATCCCCGACAAGGGCGCGTTGAAGCTCGACGGGCAGGAGGTCGCCGTCCGCAATCCGCGCGACGCGCAGGCGCTCGGCATCGGCATGGTCTACCAGCACTTCACCCTCGTGCCGTCGCTCACCGCCGCCGAGAACCTCGTCGCCAGCCGGGCCGATGCGCCGGCGATCATCAATTGGCGAAAGGAGCGGCGCGAGCTTGAGACGTTCCTCGAACGGATGCCGTTTCGCGTGCCGCTGGACCGGCCGGTGTCCTCGCTGGCGGCGGGCGAGAAACAGAAGCTTGAAATCCTCAAACTGCTTTATCTCAACCAGCGCTTCCTCATTCTCGACGAGCCGACTTCGGTGCTGACGCCCGGAGAAGCCGATGAGATTCTCGGCCTGCTCAGGGACATGGCCCATCGCGGCGAAATCACGGTGGCGATGATCAGCCATAAGTTCCGCGAGGTCGAGGCCTTCTGCGACGACGTCAGCGTCTTGCGGCGCGGCGCCAAGATCGGCGGCGGCAAGGTCGGCGTGCTGACGACGCGGGAAATGGCGGCAATGATGATCGGCGACGCGGTGATCCGCCAATCGGCGGCGCGCATCAACGCCTCCAGGCAAGGCGCCTCGCTCGAAATCGCCGGCCTGTTCGTCGAAAACGATGAGGGCCGCGACGCGGTCGCCGGCTTCGATCTCAAGGTCAAGTCGGGCGAGATCGTCGGCATCGCCGGCGTCTCGGGCAATGGCCAGAGCGAGCTCGTCGAGGCGCTCTCCGGACAGCGGCCGATCAAAATGGGCCAGGTGCTGATCGACGACAAGGATTTCGAACCGACGCGCGACCATTTCGATCGTTTCAAAGTGTTCGGCCTGCCCGAGGAGCCGCTGAAGAACGCCACCGTCCCCACCATGTCGGTTGCCGAGAATATGGCGTTCCGCAGCTTCGACAAGCCGCCGATCGCCAGCATGAAATTCTGGCTGTCGCCCGAGCCGATGCGCGCCAAGGCGCGCGACCTGATCGCGCGCTACAACGTCAAGACGCCGACGCCGGATACGCCGATCCGCGATCTCTCCGGCGGCAATGTGCAGCGCGCCGTTCTCGCGCGCGAACTCTCGGTCGATGTCGACGTGCTGATCGTCGCCAATCCGTGCTTCGGCCTCGATTTCGTCTCGGTCGCCGACATCCGCGCGCAGATCATGGATCAACGCAATCGCGGCGCGGCGGTGCTGCTGGTCTCCGAGGACCTCGACGAAATTCTCGAACTCTCTGACCGCATCGCCGTGATCTCGGAAGGCAAGGTCGCCTATCTGACGCCGGCCGCGGGCGCCGATCGCACGACGATCGGGCGCTATATGGCGGGCCATTGAGATGAGCGAAACGCTCGAAAAGATCGAGGTGCCCGCCAGCCCTTTCCCCTACCCGCTCGACCCCGCCCATACCGCGCTGGTCGTCATCGACATGCAGCGCGATTTTGTCGAACCCGGCGGCTTTGGCGAGACGCTGGGCAATGACCTTTCCCCGGTCGCCGCGATCGTGCCGACCGTCGCCGCGCTGATCGCCTTGTTCCGGCAAAAGCAATGGCCGATCCTGCATACGCGCGAGAGCCACAAGCCCGACCTTTCCGATTGCCCGCCGGCCAAAAGGCTGCGCGGCAATCCGGCTTTGCGCATCGGCGATGTCGGTCCGATGGGCCGCATTCTGGTGCGTGGGGAGCCGGGCAACGCGATCGTCGCCGCCTGCGCGCCCTTAGCCGGCGAGATCGTCATCGACAAGCCGGGCAAGGGTATGTTCTACGCGACGGAAGCGGGCGAACTCTTGAGCGCGCGTGGCGTCACCCATCTCGTCTTCGCCGGCGTCACCACGGAGGTCTGCGTGCAGACGTCGATGCGCGAGGCCAATGACCGCGGCTATGAGTGCCTGTTGATCGAGGACGCGACCGCCAGCTATTTTCCACGATTCAAGGCGGCCGCCCTTGACATGATCCGCGCCCAGGGCGCCATCGTCGGCTGGACGACGCCGCTGTACGCGCTTAGCAAGGCTTTGGGGTGAAGGAGCTTGTCAGAAGTTTGCGCCGCCCCTCATCCGGCGCTTCGCGCCACCTTCTCCCCGCTGCGCGGGGCGAAGGAAAGGCGCACCCCTTCGCCCCGCGCAGCGGGGAGAAGGTGTCATGCGGAGCATGACGGATGGAGGGCGGCGCGACGCTTGATTGACATGAGCAGGAACGTATGACCGAACCCATCTTCAATGCCGACGCATTCATTGAAGCGACGGCGCCGCTGCTCGGCCTTGTCGTCGGCGATGGTTCGCAGGCGGCGGTGAAAACTCATCTCGACATCGCGGCGCGCTATGCGGCGCTGCTGGAGGGGGCCGCAATCGCCGATCATGAAGAGCCGGCGCCGGTGTTCACGCCGTGACGCTGGCGACCGAAGATCTGTCCGCCGCCGAAATCGCAGCCGCGGTGAAGGGCGGCAAGACGAGCGCGCGCGAAGTGGTGCAAGCAGCGCTGTCGCGCATCGAAGCGCACAACGGCGCCCTCGGCGCCTTCACCGATGTGACGGCGACGCGGGCGCTCGCCAAGGCCGATGCGATCGACGCCGCGGGCGCCAAGGGTGAGGCGCTTGGTCCGCTCGCTGGCGCGCCCTTCGCCGTCAAGAACCTATTCGACATCGCCGGACTGCCAACGCGCGCGGGTTCGAAAATCAATCGCGACCTGCCGCCCGCCGCCGCCGATGCGACGCTCACGCAGCGCCTGCAGGCGGCAGGCGCCATTCTTGTCGGCGCGCTCAATATGGGCGAATATGCCTATGATTTCACCGGCGAAAACATCCATGACGGTCCCTCGCGCAATCCGCACGACACCCGCTACATGTCGGGCGGATCCTCCGGCGGATCGGGGACGGCGGTCGCCGGCGGCTTGGTCCCGCTGGCGCTCGGCTCGGACACCAATGGCTCGATCCGGGTGCCCTCCTCGCTCTGCGGGATTTTCGGGCTGAAGCCGACCTATGGACGCCTGTCGCGCGCGCGCAGTTTTCCATTCGTCGCCAGCCTCGATCATCTCGGCCCGATGGCGCGTTCGGTCGCCGATCTGGCGCTCGCCTATGACGCGATGCTCGGCGCCGACGCAGACGATCCGGCGCAGGCCGATGTCGCGCCCCATCCCGTCACGCCGAGCCTCGACGAGGGGATCGGCCGTCTGCGCATCGCTACGCTTGGCGGCTATTTCGCCGAGACCGGCGAGCCCGCGGCTTTCGAAGCGGTCGCGCGAATCGCCAAGGCGCTCGGCGTCGAACGCACGGTGGAACTGCCGGAGGCCGAGCGCGCCCGCGCCGCGGCCTATCTCATCACCATGGCCGAAGGCGCCGCGCTTCATCTCGACCGCCTGCGCGCACGCGCCACCGATTTCGATCCGGACGTTCGTGATCGGCTGATCGCCGGGGCGATGCTGCCCGGAGCGTGGATTGTCAAGGCGCAGAAGTTTCGAAGCTGGTTCCGCGCCCAGGCGGCCGCGTTGTTCAAAGACGTCGATGTGCTTCTCGCGCCGGCGACGCCCTGCCGCGCGCCGCGGCTCGGCCAGAAGACCATGGTGCTGGGAGAGCGCGAAATGCTGGTGCGGCCCAACCTCGGGCTGTTCACCCAGCCGATTTCGTTCATCGGCCTGCCGGTCGCCAGCGTTCCGGTCTGGACGGGTGGCGAAAGATTGCCGATCGGCGTACAGATCATCGCGGCGCCATGGCGCGAGGATCTCGCGTTGCGCGTCGCGCGTGCGCTTGAAGCCCGAGGGATCGTCAGCGCACCAATCGCAAAGGCGGCATGAGCGATGACCGGGAAGGCCGGCGGTCAGTCGCGGTGGGTCGGGCGCAATAGCGCCAAGGATGTCGTGCGCGCCGACGTCTGGCGCGCTTTGATTGAAGCTGACGTCAACATCGGCCCGACCTTCGACCACATTCCTAATTTCGTCGGCGCCGATATGGCCGCCAAGCGACTGAGCGAGCTCGACGCCTGGAAGAATGCGCGCGTCGTCAAATGCAATCCGGACCCGCCGCAGATTCCGCTGCGCCTGCGCGCGCTCTACGACGGTAAGCTGCTGTTCGCGCCGGTCCCGTATCTCACCAAGGGCTTTCCTTATCTCAAGATCGATCCGGACCGGCTGGCGGCCAAAGGCGTCGATTTCGAAACGGCGGCGACCGCGCAAGGCTTCGTGCTGCATGGCGAGCCGATCGCTTTCGAGGACATGCCGGCGCTCGATTTCTGCGTGGTCGGCTGCGTCGCGGTGACCCGGCGCGGCGGGCGCACCGGCAAGGGCGCCGGTTTCGCCGATCTCGAACAGGGCATTTTTCGCGAACTCGGCAAGGTCACCGACAAGACGCCGATCGCCACCTCAGTTCATTCTTCGCAGGTCGTCGCTGAGGATCGCGTGGTGATGGAGGGCCATGACAGCGCCCTGAATTTTATCGCCACTGAGTTGGAACTTATCGAGACAGACACGCCTTATCCGCAACCTGCCGGCGTCGCCTGGGACAAGATCCGCCCCGACCAGTTCGCCGACATTCCCTTTCTCAGAGATGTGCGCGCGGCGATCGAAGCGCGCAAAGGCGCAAGATGATTGTCAATGATCTCCTGATCCAGGCCGAGGTCGAGGCCGAGTTCGCCGCCTATGAGCAGGCGCTCGTCAACAACGACGTCGAGGCGCTCGACCGCTTCTTCCTCGATAGCGAAAGCGCGATCCGCTATGGAGCGGGCGAAAACCTCTATGGCTATGCCGCGATCAAGGCGTTTCGCGCCGGCCGCCCCTCGGCCGGCCTCGCGCGCAAGCTGGAGCAGACCAGCATCGTCGCCTATGGCCATGATCTCGCCATCGCCGCCACTCTGTACCGCCGCGACAATGCGCCCGGCAAGATCGGCCGCCAGATGCAGACCTGGGTGCGCTTCCCCGAGGGCTGGCGCATCGTCGCCGCGCATGTCAGCGTGATCGACGATCCCGAAATGAAGGGGAAGTCGTGAGCGGGGTTAGCACCCCTTCTCCCCTTGCGGGAGAAGGTGTCATGCGAAGCATGACGGATGAGGGGTGGTCGAGCGAAGCGAGACGACTTGGCAACTGTCATCGAGGAAGCCGTCTCGCTTCGCGCGACTCCCCTCATCCCAAGGCGAATGCGAAGCATTCGTCCGCGACCCGACTTCGTCGGGCCACCTTCTCCCGCAAGGTGGAAAGGGGCGCCTCATGAGCCTCGTTGGCGTTTCTCTTTTCGGCGACCACGCTGGCGCCCCGCTTGTCGACATCGCCATCGACAATGGCCTCATCGCCGCGATCACCCCCTCCACCGCCGCGCGGTCGCCGCGCCGCCTCGCCATGCCCGCGCTCGCCAATGCGCATGACCACGCGCGGCCGCTGTCGCCGACCTCTTTCGGCGGCGCCGGCAAGCCGTTGGAGACCTGGCTGCTGCGGCTTGCCGCGTTGCCGGCGATTGACCCTTACCTTGGCGCGCTCGCCGCTTTTGGACGCGCGGCGCGCGGCGGCGCGGCCTCCGTCATGGCCCATTACACCCGCCTGCATGGCCCGATGTCGCCGATCGACGAAGTCAGCGAAGTCGCGCGCGCCGCCAGAGACGTCGGCATCCGCGTCACCTTCGCGATGTTCATGCGCGACCGCAATCCGCTGGTCTATGGGCCGCCCGAGCCGGTGTTGGCGGCGATGCCGATCGAGGCGCGCCGCATTGTCGAGGCGCAATTTCTCTATCCCATGCCCGGCGTCGTCGAACAGGTCGCCCGCGTCGAGGCGATCGCCGCTGCGGTCGAGAGCCCGACTTTCACCGTCCAGTTCGGCCCGAGCGGCCCACAATGGTGCTCGGACGCGCTGCTTGGCGCGATCGCGCAAGCCTCAGCGCGCACCGGCCGGCGCGTCCATATGCATCTGTTGGAGACGATCTATCAACGCGCCTTCGCCGACCGCGCCTATCCCAACGGAATCGCGACGCATCTTCGCGACATCGGCCTGCTGAGCAAGCGCCTGACGCTTGCTCATTGCGTCCACGCGCGGCTCGACGAGCTCGATCTTATTGCGCAGGCGGGCGCCATCATCGCCACAAATCCCAGCTCGAACCTGCATCTGCGCTCGGGCGTCGCGCCGATCGGCGAGGCGATCAGGCGAGGCTGCCGCGTCGCGCTCGGTGTCGATTCCTCGGCGCTCGACGAGGACGACGATACTTTACGCGAAATGCGGCTCGGCCATTTCCTGCACGGCGGCTGGGGCTTCGAAAGCCTCATTGAACGCGGGCCATGGCTGGAGGCGATCGTCGCCAATGGCCGCTTCGCCAATGGCGCGCCGGGCTCAGGCGCGCTGAAAGTTGGCGAGCCCGCCGACATTCTCGTCCTCGATTTCGATCGTCTCGACCGCGACGCGATCATGCCGGTCGCCCCCGTCGATCTCGTCTTCGCCCGCGCGACGATGGCGCATGTCGCAAGCCTGATCGTCGGCGGCCGCGAGATCGTGCGCGACGGGCGCGTCCTGGGCGTCGACCTCGATGCTGCGCACGCGGCCTTACGCGAAAACTATCGCGCCGCCATGCCTTCGCGAGCGCCGTTCCTAAGCGCCTGGGCCTCGCTGGAGGTCAGCGCGACCCAATTCTATCGCGGCTTGGCCGGCTGTTGCTGAGGAGGGTTGGCCAATTGTGCAACAGGAGTCGAAAGGTATGACAGAACAACTTCCGGTCATCGATCTCAGCGGATTGGAGAGCAGCGACCATATCGCGCTGCATCGGATCGCGCGCGAGATTGGCAAGGCGTGCCGGACGATCGGCTTTTTCTATGTCGTCAACCATGGCGTCGCGACGATCCCCGCCGCCTTCACGCAATCGACGAAATTTTTCGCCGAGCCGCTCGCCAGGAAGCGGGCGCTGGCGATCGAGACTGTCGGCGGCAACCGCGGCTATTCCGGGCTGTTGCATGAAGCGCTCGATCCAACCAAAGGCGCCGATATGAAAGAGGCTTTCAACATCGGCCTCGACCTTGCGCCCGACGACCCCGAATTGCTGGCCGGCGTGCCGTTCCGCAGCCTCAACGCCTGGCCCGACCTGCCCAACTTCAAACGCGTGCTGCTCGGCTATTTCGACGATTGCATCCAGCTCGGCCAGCGCATTCACCGCGCCTTCGCCCTCGATCTCGGCCTGCATGCCGGCTTCTTCGAGGACAAGCTCGACCGCTCGATGGCGACCTTGCGCATGTTGCATTATCCGGCCCTGCCCGCCGACGCGCCAGCCGGCCAGATGGGCGCGGGCGAACATACCGATTACGGCAACATCACCTTGCTCGCTACCGACGAAGTCGGCGGCCTCGAAGTCAAGACGCGCGGCGGCCAATGGATCGCCGCGCCGGTCATGCCGGGCGCCTATGTCGTCAATATCGGCGATTGCCTGATGCGCTGGACCAATGACATCTATGTCTCGACGCCGCATCGCGTCGTCAACCGCTCGGGCCGCGAGCGCTATTCGATCGCCTTCTTCCTCGACCCCAATCCCGACGCACGGGTGGCGGCGATCCCGAGCTGCGTGCCGGCGGGGGAAAGCCCGAAATATCCGCCGATTTCCGCGGCCGATTATCTGAAATTCCGGCTTGAGGCGAGCAAGCCGGCCAATATCGGCGCCGCGCCGGCGATGTGAGCGCCTGGGAGCGCGGGCGGCGCAGAGGGCTGGCTTAACACACCACCGTCATGGCCGGGCTTGTCCCGGCCACCCACGCCGAGCGGAAGCGGCCAACCTCAAAGGTCTTTTGCAACGGCGCGGCGTGCGGACGAATGCTCCGCATTCGCCTTGGGATAGCCGGGACAAGCCCGGCCAAGACGCCGAGAGGTTCTGTTTTACTTAGATTCTCTCGCGTTACGGGATTTTTTTGCCGAACCGGACAGCCGTGGGACAAGCCCGGCCATGACGGCGATGGACCGAGAGTGTGCGGGACGCTCGCGCTCCCATGCCCTTTTTCCTGCCGCAGTCCTCGTGCTAGAAGCGCCTATGAACGCCGCCCCGCCCCTTGCCGCCGCCCCGGCGTCGATCGAGACGAAGCCGTCGCTTGCCGGCGCCACCCGCGCCGAGCTTGGCGAGGCTCTGCGGTCCCTGGGCCTGCCCGAGCGCGAAATCAAGATGCGCGCCGGCCAGCTCTGGCACTGGATCTACTTTCGCGGCGTGCGCGATTTTGCCGAAATGCTCAATGTCGCCAAGCCGATGCGGGCGATGTTGGCGGAGCGTTTCACGCTGGCGCGCCCTGAGATCGTTACTGAACAGGTGTCCAGCGACGGCACCCGCAAATGGCTGATCAAGATGGCTTCGACCGGGCCGTTCGACAAAGGCGCCGAGATCGAATGCGTCTATATCCCGGAAGCCGAGCGCGGCACGCTTTGCGTCTCCTCACAGGTCGGCTGCACGCTGAATTGCACGTTCTGCCATACCGGCACCCAGAAGCTGGTGCGCAATCTGACGGCGGCGGAGATTGTCGCGCAGGTGATGGTCGCGCGCGACCGGCTCGGCGATTTTCCCGGCGGGATCGCGCCGACCGACGGCATCGTCCCCTCCGGCGAGGGCGTCCGCGCAGTGTCCAATATCGTCTTCATGGGCATGGGCGAGCCGCTCTATAATTTCGACCACGTGCGCAACGCGATCGCCGTGCTCACCGACGGCGAAGGGCTTTCGCTGTCGAAGCGCCGCATCACCGTCTCGACCTCCGGCGTCGTTCCTGAACTCGAGGCGCTCGGCCGCGAATGCGGCACGATGCTCGCCATTTCGCTGCATGCAACCAATGACGCACTTCGCGACAGGCTGGTGCCGCTCAACAAGAAATATCCGATCAAGGATTTGCTCGCCGCCTGCCGCGCCTATCCCGGCGCCTCCAATGCGCGGCGCATCACTTTCGAATATGTGATGCTGAAAGGCGTCAACGACACGCCCGCCGAAGCGCGCGCCCTGGTGCGCCTGCTCAACGGCCTGCCCGCCAAGATCAACCTCATTCCATTTAATCCCTGGCCCGGAACTTCTTACGAATGTTCGGACTGGGAGACGATCGAACGCTTCTCCGACATCGTCTTCAACGCCGGTTATGCAAGCCCGGTGCGCACGCCGCGCGGCCGCGACATTCTGGCCGCCTGCGGCCAGCTCAAGAGCGAGACCGAGAAACTGCGCGCGAGGGCGCGGATGATGCTCGAGGAAAGTCTCGCGGTCGCGCTCGACTAACACCGCCTCACGAATAGAGCTTGCGCACCGTCGCGCTCTTCTCGACCTGTTTCGGCTCGCGCCAGGTGCGATAAACGATGTCGAGCGAAGGATTGCTGACGCCGAACCATAGCTTCTCGCTGACGAAATGATGGCGCAGGTGATATTGCTTCATCCAGCGGCCAAAACGCGTGCGCGGCTGGTAAGGGATGTGCGCGACATAGTGGACCCATTCATAGTGAAAGATCGCCAGCATCACGCCGAGCATCACCGGCGCCACAGCGGCGGCGCCGAGGATCAGATACACAAGCGCGGCCGTGACGACGAGATTGGGGCCGAGAAACCAGAACGGCAGAAATAACAGATCGAGCCGGTTCGGCTCGGAATGATGATCGTAGTGCAAGCGATGCTGCAGCCGCCGCATCCATCCCCAGGGCGCCGGCGGCGCGTGGAAGGCGAAGCGATGCCACGAATATTCGCTGAGGTAGAACAGCAGCGCGCCGACCACGATCCACAGCGGCGACAGATGTGGGCCGCCGAACAAGGGCCAGAGCAGGATCGCGAAAATCGCGAGAGCCAGCAAGGCGTTGCTGCCGTGTTTGAAGAAGGTGAGCACCATGGCGGCGTTTCCCATTGGCGGGGCGCGCTTCGTCGCCGGCCGCGCTGTTGCGGCATCATTGGGCGATGCGCGGGTCGAGTCAAACGTCGACGGCCCGCGCGCTTCGCATTAAGGTAGATGCGGAGCGGACGCCTTGAGGTGGTTAGGCCTCAGCTTTGGCCTGACAGAAGCGGATACGATTGCTGAAAGGATCCGTCACCGTCATCACCAGGCCCCACGGCATATCCTCGACGCCGGGCTTGCCAAAGGCGTAGTCTTTGCGCGCAAGCTCCTTCTGATAGGCATGGACGCCTTCCATCCGGACGAAGGCGGTCGAGCCGGGACTGGCGTCGCCGTGATGTCCGCTCAGATGAAGCGACAGCCCCGCGCGAGAGACCTGGGCATAGAGCGGGAAGTTTTCGCCGAAGCGATGCTCCCAGTCGAGGTTGAAGCCCAGAAATTCGACATAGAACTCCCTGGCCTTGGCCTCGTCGAAAATGCGCATAATCGGGCAGGTCTGGCCGAACCGCACCTCGTTCTGCGGAGGAGCGTCCGCCATTATCGCGGCGAGGATATTCCAATTGTCCAGGCCATGCTGGGCGGCGACGATCTCCAGCGCCGCGCTGTGGGGAATGTCGATCTGGCGCTGCTGCAACGCCGCGCGCAGATTTCTCGCCATGGTCTTCGGGTCGGGAATAGATCGCATGGAGCCTTCCTTGGGTTCGGCGAATGATCCGTCAGGGCTCGCATTGCCGACGCATTCGCCGCCCAGAAAGGGTCGCGATGTCAGGATCGCTTGATGCTTTCACCGTCCCTTTCGGGGTGCGAGCGGCAGGCAGCATCGGCCCTGGGGGAGCATAGGCGATGTTCGCGCAGCGGACAACAAAGGTCGGTCGGAGTGAGTGCGGAGCTCATGCCGCCGCTTTGCTCTCTCTCAAAACGCTTAACTCTTGAGGCTTCTTCGCGTCTCGGGACCATGTCGCGTTTTGCAAAACGCCCAGAGAGCGTCTATCTCTGGTCAACATGGCCAACAGCCGGAAAAACGATACCAGCGAGCGTCGCCTCCAGAGCGATCTGACTGGCCGCGCGCTCATCGACGCTCTCCAGGCCTCGCCGTACCGGGATGTGGAAATCGAACCCAAGCGTTGGATCATGCCAGTTCGCGAAGTCAAACTGTGATCGGCCGGTTGTTGGACGGCGAAATCGCGTCGCCACGGCGCCGCCTCTCATGAACCCCATCTACGACATCGACCTCCAGACGATCGACGGCCGGGCGGAGAAGCTCGGCGCCTTCGCCGGCAAGGCGATGCTGGTCGTCAATGTCGCCAGCCGATGCGGCTTCACGCCGCAATATGAGGGGCTCGAGGCGCTCTACCGGCGCTTTCGCGAGCGCGGCCTGGTCGTGCTCGGCTTTCCCTGCGACCAGTTCGGCCATCAGGAGCCGGGCAGCGAAGCGCAGATCCAGAGTTTCTGCACCAGCGAATATGACGTGACCTTCCCGCTCTTCGCCAAGACGGAGGTGAATGGCGAGGGAACGCATCCGCTCTATCGCATTCTGAAAAGCGAGGCGAGAGGGCTGCTCGGCACGCAGGCGATCAAGTGGAATTTCACCAAATTCCTGATCGACAAAGCGGGCCGTGTGGTGCGCCGCTATGCGCCGACCGAAAAGCCTGGGAATCTCGCCAGGGATATCGAGCCGCTGCTGGGGTGAGGCAGGATAGCGATTGTCGCGCCGCCCCTCATCCGACCTTCGCTAACGCGAAGGCCACCTTCTGAAGTCGCGCGCCTCCCTTCTCTCGCGAAGCGGGAGAAGGTGTCATGCGGAGCATGACGGATGCGGGGCGGCGCAAACCTCTCTCACGCAAACGCCCGCGCCGCCTCTTTGTGCTCCGCCATCAGCGCGGCGAGATCGAGCCCGACGGGGGCGCCGCCGATCACGCGCCATTGGCCGGCCACCATCACGCGGTCAGCGCGATGCGCGCCGCAGAGGACGAGCGCGGCGAGCGGGTCATGGGCGCCGCTGAAGCGCGGCTCGTCGAGCGTGAACAGCGCCAGATCCGCCTCGAGACCGACGGCAATGCGGCCAATGTCGTCGCGCCCGAGGCAGCGCGCCGAGCCCTCGCTCGCCCAGCGCAACACGTCGAGATGAGACACCGCCGAGGCGCCGTAGCGCAACCGGCCGATCATCAAGGCGTGGCGAACCGCCTCCATCATGTTGGAGGAATCATTCGACGCCGAGCCGTCGACGCCGATGCCGACCGGCGCGCCCGCCGCGTCGAGTTCCTTGGTCGGGCAGATGCCGGAGGCGAGCACCATATTGGACGCCGCGCAATGACACACGCCAACGCCGGCGCGGCCGAGGCGTCCGATCTCCTCGGCGCTGAAATGAATGCCATGGGCGAGCCAGGTGCGCGCGCTCATCCAGCCGGTTTCCTCGAGAAAATCGACCGGCCGCACGGCATAGACGTCGAGGCAGAAGCGCTCTTCGTCCTTGGTTTCGCAGAGATGAGTATGAAGCTGGCAATCGTATAATTCGGCGAGAGCGGCGGTATCGGCCATCAACCGCCGCGTCACCGAAAAGGGCGAACAGGGCGCCAGCGCAATACGGATATCGGCGCCGGGTTTGGGATCATGGAACAGTTTCAGCACGCGTTCGCTGTCGGCGAGGATCGTCTCCTCATCCTGCACGACTTCGTCGGGCGGCAGGCCGCCGTCCTTCTTCGACAGGTTCATCGAACCGCGCGTCACCGTCATGCGCAGGCCGAGCTTGCGCGCCTCCTCGACTTCGATGTCGACCGCATTCTCCAGCCCTGGCGGGAAGAGATAATGATGATCCGCCGCCGTCGTGCAGCCCGACAGCAGCAGTTCGGTCAGCGCGAGCCGCACCGCGACGCGCAATTGGTTGGGCTTCAGGCGCGCCCAGATCGGATAGAGCGCGACGAGCCAGGGAAACAGGTCGCGATTGATGGCGGCGGGATGGGCGCGGGTCAGCGTCTGGTAGAAATGGTGATGCGTGTTGACGAGGCCGGGCAGCACGACATGGCGCGAGGCGTTGAACGTCGCGCCGACCGGTGCGGCTGGCGTCGCGCCGCGCGGCACCAGCTCAACGATGCGCGAACCCTCCACCACGATGCCGCGTTCGGCGCCTTCGGCGAGAATGGCGATCGGGTCCTTGATCCATAGACGCATGAAGGCGCTCTCTTATTTCCTGCCATGAAGATTCGCGAACGTTCGCCGGAATCATCGGCTTTCGCTAACGAATCTGTTCCACTGCGACGCCCAAATCAAGCTTCAACCAAGCCCTGTCGCAAGTGAGGACGATGGCTTTGCGCATCAACCCCAGAGCCAGGCAGGCGCGATCGCCGAACGACAGTCCCACATGTCTCGTTTTGGGTCGAAGCAGGCCGGCGAATTCCGCCTGATCCTCTTCGAAAGAAACGATTGAGAGCTGCAGCGATTCGATCGCGGCCGAAATATGATCGACGGGAAGACCAGCGTCGCCGAGCTTGGCGATAGCTTCGGAAAGATTGACCGCGCTGACGATCGACCGGGGTAGCGCTTCAGCTACCCGAGCGGCGCCTTTTTCGTCGTGAAGCAGGCAAAGCAACGCCGATGCATCAAGAACGAAGGATTCATTCACGTTTCGCGGCCGCCCTGCGCTCGGCGATGAGCTCATCGGCGAGACGGACGTCATCCGGCACAAATTTCTTGACGATCGCCTGGGCTTTCTTGATGGCGGAGGAGAGCGAACGGACGCGCAGCTCGCCTCGGGCGAGTTCGACGACGACCGTATCGCCGGCGGCTATGCCCATTTCCCGCCGGAACTGGGCGGGGATGACGAGCTTGCCGCCATTGATGATCTTGACCGATTGCGACGGCATGACCAAAATCCATTTATTGACCTGATATGCAAATAATACCCGATCCGACCGGGCGGATAAAGGCAATATTTTCTGGCGGCAAATCCGAGGCGCAGCCAAGTGCGGGTTGCTGGCGCGCCGTCAGTTCATCATCGTCACCAGCCGCTCGACGATCTGACCGTTGCGCACCAAGGCTATTCCCGCCCGGCCAGCCAGATTGCGCCATGATTCCGGGGAGCTGGCGAAAGTCCAGAGTTCATCGCCCGGCTGCATGCGCGCCTTGAGCGCCTCCCATTCGGCGTTCAGGCCGGCAAACGGTTTGCGCATCATTTCCGCGCGCGGGCCCGTGCGGTCAGACTCGTGAATTTGATCGGGGCGCCGAGTGTTCTCGGCCTCAAGTTCGGCGACTGTCTTGCGTTCGATCAATTCGCTCTTTGCGTCCACGAGATCCTCCGCCGCATAAAGCGCCGCCGGCGCAGCCAAAGCGCAGGACAGCGCGACCAGGAATGCAAGCGCCCGACGCCTTATCATCGCCTCACTCTATGCCGCCGCCGGAGCGCCGCGGCGCCTAATAAAGCCTCACGATCTGCCGAAAGAATCATCCGGCCCGCATCGCCTCGATCGTCTACTCTTCCTGGACGAGTTCGCGGCGGCGAACATCGAGGAAAGGGCCGGCCATGAAGCGCAGCGACCTGACAGAAAAGATACTCGATATCAAACGCGAGAAGGGGTGGAGCTGGAAGAATATCGTCGACGAGATTGGCGGCATGTCGCCGGTGTTGATCGTCGGCGCCTTGCTCGGCCAGATGAAGCTCACCAAGCCGCAATGCGAGAAAGCGGCGGCTTTGTTCGGCCTCGGCGAGAGCGAAAAGCGGCTGCTCAACGAAATCCCGATGCGCGGCATGCCGATGCCGCCGACCGATCCGCTGATCTACCGCCTCTACGAGCTGGTGATGATCAACGGCCCGGCATGGAAGGCGCTGATCGAGGAGGAGTTCGGCGACGGCATCATGTCGGCGATTGATTTCGATTTCGAGATGGAGCGCCTGCCCGATCCGAAGGGCGATCGCGTCAAGATGACGATGTCGGGCAAGTTCCTGCCGTACAAGTATTATGGCGCGACCGGCAACAACCAGGCCCTCGGCTATAAGGAGGCCTGAGCTGTCGCTCCGATGGCGTTTTTGCAATTTGGCTGACGCGGGAGCACGCCGCTTCGTTCGGCGATAAGCCTTCATTGATCTCCTTCCGCGCCTCGCTCCGCCCAAGAAATCAAAGGAGGAATCCGAGATCAACCCTCTTGAGCGTCCTCCGTCCGGCCGCCAATTGATTCCACTAAACGCCAACGCGCTCTTGCGGCGCTCCATTCGTTCGCGCCTCGCGGCCTTTCAGCACTCGATGAAATTCACCGCCAGCCCGCCGAGCGACGTCTCCTTATATTTCGACTGCATGTCGGCGCCGGTCTGGCGCATGGTGGCGATCACCTGATCGAGCGAGACTTTGTGACTGCCGTCGCCGTGCAGGGCGAGCGAGGCCGCCGTGATCGCCTTCACGGCGCCGAAGGCGTTGCGCTCGATGCAGGGGATCTGCACGAGGCCGCCAACCGGATCGCAGGTCATGCCGAGATGATGCTCCATGCCAATTTCGGCGGCGTTTTCAATCTGCGCGTTGGCGCCGCCGAGCGCCGCGCAAAGGCCGGCGGCGGCCATCGAACAGGCGACGCCGACCTCGCCCTGGCAACCGACTTCGGCGCCGGAAATCGAAGCGTTCATCTTGAACAGAGCGCCGATCGCAGTGGCGGTCAGGATGAAAATATTCATGCCCTCGCGCGTCGCCTCCAGGCAATGATCGCGATAATAGCGCAGCACGGATGGGATGACCCCCGCCGCGCCATTGGTCGGCGCCGTCACCACGCGACCGCCGGCGGCGTTTTCCTCGTTGACCGCCATCGCATAGACCGAAACGAAATCCATGATTTCATGGGCGGCGCGCGCGTTCTGCGTCGCATTGGCGCGCAGTCTTTCGTAGATCGCTTTGGCGCGGCGCTTGACCTTGAGCCCGCCGGGCAATTGGCCGTCGACGGCAAGGCCGCGATCGACGCAGGCGAGCATCGCCGCGATGACATTGTCGATATGCGCGGCGACTTCGGCCGGCGGATGCAAAGCCGCTTCATTGGCGCGCATCATGGAAGCGATCGACAGGCCGCTGTCGCGACCGCGCGCCAGAAGATCGGCGGAGGAACGAAACGGATAGGGCCACGCGACGTCGCCCTCGCCAGTCGGCTCCGCTTGCTCTTCGCGAATGATGAAGCCGCCGCCAACCGAGCACCAGGTCTCATCAGCCAGGACATCGCCCTGTCCGTCACGCGCGCAAAAACGCAAAGTATTGGGATGGCGCTTCGGCGTACTGACGAAATCGAAAATGATGTCGGCGTCCGGATCGAAGGCGATTCCCCTTGAGCCGGCCAGCGCCAGAATCTTGCGCGTCTTCACCGCGGCGACGATCGCCTCGACATCGGCGGGATCGATCGTCGCGGGCGCCTCGCCGGAGAGGCCGAGAATGACCGCCTTGTCGACCGCATGGCCCTTGCCGGTGAAGGCGAGCGAGCCATAGAGCGTAACTTTGACCGAGGCCGCGCGGCCGATCGCGCCGCTTGTCCCGAGGCCATGGGCGAAAGCCGCCGCCGCTTTCATCGGCCCGACCGTATGAGAGGACGAGGGGCCGATGCCGATCTTGAACAATTCGAAGACGCTGATCATCCATCGTCTCCTTAAGGTCGCCTCAGCACAAATCCTGATCGCCCGCCGCTTGCGCAAGTATCGCTGTGACATAGGGGCCGAAGGAGCGCGAAAACTCGACGCGGAACAGCTCGGGCGCGCGCCGCCACAGCACGATGTCAGCCTTGGTCAGCAAGGTGCGCGCAACCATGCCGACCGGAAAAGCGGAGATATCGAGATCGAGCAGGACGCCTGAATTGAGCAGTCGCGCCGCGCCCTTCCCGCTGACCTCAAGCGCGCCCTGGCGATGCGAAACGTCGATCAGCCCGTGAGGAACATTGGCCAGCGCGGTCTCGAGCGTCGCGCCGAGCGTCGGCTCGAAATCCTCGGCGACCAGCAGCCATTCGTCCGGGCCGAGCCACAGAGCCGAGCGCGAACCGGCGGTCTCGCTGCGCAGCGGTTGCAGAGGCAGGCTTGCGCCGAAGGCCGGCCCGGCGCTTGCCGCGGCGTCGGGCGGCCCGCGCAGAATGAAGCGTAGCGCAGGCGGACAGGCGGCGGTCGTCGCCGCGCGATTGCGCGGCATAGCGAGGCCATCAAGCGGGGATCGGCGAACAACTTCAGCCATCGAGGCGCTTGCCTTCCTTGTCGTAGAAAACCGGCTCGACGACGCGCGCCAGAGCCGTCCCGTCCATCGTCGTCACATAAGCGGTCCCGCCGATCTTCGCCCGGCCGCCGGCCACCAGCGCCATGGCGAAAGTGCGCCCGAGCGTCGGGCTGAAATAGGACGAGGTGACATGGCCGAGCGCCGGCGAGCCGATGCGCGGCGCCGCCTGGTCGACCACCTGCGCGCCCTCATCGAGCTTGAACTGGGGATCGTCCGGGAGCAGCCCGACCAATTGCTTGCGGCCCTCGCGCTTGAGGTCGGCGAGCGCGAGGGAGCGTTTGCCGACAAAATCGGGCTTGCTCTGCGCGATCATTTTGCCGAGGCCAAGATCGTCCGGCGTCACCGTGCCGTCTGTCTCCTGGCCGACGACGATGAAGCCTTTTTCAGCGCGCAGGATCAGCAGCACGTCGAGACCATAGGCGACGCAATCGAACTTGCGCCCTTCGGCCCAGATCGCTTCCCAGATCGCGCGGCCGTAATCGGTCGGCACATTGACCTCGAAGCCGAGTTCGCCGGTGAAGCTGACGCGCGCAAGCCGCGTCGGCACGCCGCAGATATGCCCCTCACGCATGCTCAGATGCGGCAGCGCGGCGGCGGAAATGTCGATGTCCTCGACCAAGGGCTCCAACATCTCTCGCGCACGCGGCCCGTTGATCGCGATCGTCGCCCATTGCTCGGTCGTCGAAGTGAACCAGACATTCAGGTCCGGCCATTCGGTCTGCCGGAAATCCTCCATCTGCGCGATCACATGGGCGGCGCCGACGGTGGTGGTGGTGACGTGAAAGCGATCCTCAGCGAGGCGCCCGATGACGCCATCGTCCATCACGAAGCCCGCCTCGTTGAGCATCAAGCCATAGCGGCAACGCCCGATGCCGAGCTTGGCGAAGGAATTAATGTAAAGCCGGTTGAGAAATTCGCCTGCGTCCGGGCCGACGACTTCAATCTTGCCGAGCGTGGAGGCGTCCATCATGCCAGCGCGCTCGCGCGTGCCCAGACACTCGCGCGCCACCGCCGCCTTCACGTCCTCGCCGGGCTGCTTGAGATAGGAGGCGCGCTTCCACAGGCCCGCTTCCTCGAATGTCGCGCCCTGCTCGACGAACCAGGAATGGATCGGCGTCTGGCGCACCGGATCGAACAATTCGCGCCGCGACATGCCGGCGATCGCGGCGAAAGTCACCGGCGTATAGGGAAGGCGGAAGGTGGTCAGGCCGACTTCAGGGATCGTCTTGCCAAGCGCTTCAGCGGCGATGGCGAGCGCGTTCATATTCGACGTCTTGCCCTGGTCGGTCGCCATGCCGGTCGTCGTATAGCGCTTGATATGTTCGATCGAATGCATGCCCTCGCGCGCCGCGAGCATCACGTCGCGCGCCGTCACGTCGTTCTGGAAGTCGACGAAGGCCTTCGCCTTCGAAGGGTCGCCATGCGCGGGCGCCAGGCCGAGATAGCCGCCATGAGCTTTGGGCGCGGCTTCGACGGCGAGGGCCTGGGGCGCCGGCGCGCCGATCGCCGACGCGCCCGCGGCGGCGCCGTCGGCGAGCGCTTCGGCCAGCGCGAAGACACCCCGGCACGCGCCCGCCGAGCGTTCGGCCTGCGCTGATACATCGGGAATGAAAGCCTGCAACGCCTCGTCGAATGCGAGCTTGCCTCGCGATTGCGAGTAGAGATGGACGCTTGGCGTCCAGCCGCCGCTCATCGCGATGAGATCGCAGGCGATCGCCTCGCCGGGACCGGCCGATCCGTTCGACCAGCGCTTGGCGACCAAGGCTTGCGAGACGCGCAAATGGCCGCGCGTGCCGACGATGGCCGCGCCCATCTCGATGCGCAGGCCGGCCTTGCGCGCCGCTTCCGGCAAGTCGCCCTCGGCTTGCGGACGCAGGTCGGCGATCAGCGCGATCTCGACGCCTGCCTCGGCCAGCTCCAGCGCCGCGCGATAGGCTGAATCATGCGCGGTCGCGATTACCGTGCGGGCGCCGGGCTTGACGCCATAACGGGCGAGCAACCCGCGCGCAGCGTCGGCGAGCATGATTCCCGGCCGGTCATTGTCGGGAAAGACCAGCGGGCGCTCATGCGCTCCGGCCGCCAGCACGACGCGCCTGGCGCGCACCTGCCACAGCCGTTCACGCGGCAGCTTCAGATCGGGCGCCGTGAGATGGTCGCTGACGCGCTCGAGCCCGGCGAGAAAATTCTGCGCGTAATAGCCGAAGATCTGCGTGCGCGGCAGCAGCGTGACATTGGCCGCCGCGCCGAGTTCGGCGAGCGCGGCGCCAAGCCATTCGGCGGCAGGCTTGCCATCGATGCGCGCCGCTTTTT
This sequence comes from Roseiarcus sp., assembly GCA_036513315.1. Lineage (GTDB taxonomy): Bacteria > Pseudomonadota > Alphaproteobacteria > Rhizobiales > Beijerinckiaceae > Roseiarcus. The sequence continues at coordinate 17,855 of DATBZF010000137.1, read as the reverse complement.
CGGCAAGCAGCGAGCCCCCCATTTCGGCTTGTTCGTCGAACAGCATCACCCGCGCGCCGCCGCGCGAGGCGGCGAGCGCGGCGGCGAGGCCGGCCGGTCCGGCGCCGACGATGGCGACGTCGCAATGAGCGTAGAGATTGGCATAATGATCGGCGTCGCGTTCGGTCGGCGCGCGGCCAAGGCCGGCGGCGCGGCGGATCAACGGCTCATAAAGGCTTTCCCAGGCGCCGACCGGTTGCATGAAGGTCTTGTAGTAAAAGCCGGCGGGAATGAAGGACGAGAACAGGCCGTTGACCGCCCGCAGGTCGAAATTGAGCGACGGCCAATTGTTCTGGCTGACCGCATTCAGCCCCTCGTAAAGTTCGACCTGGGTTGCGCGCAGATTAGGCGTGAAACGGCTCTCCCGTGCGCCGACGCCCACCAGCGCATTGGGTTCGTCGGAACCCATGCTGAGAAAGCCGCGCGGGCGATGATATTTGAACGAGCGTCCGACCAGATGCACGCCATTGGCGAGCAACGCCGAGGCAAGCGTATCGCCGACAAATCCGGTGAATTTCCGACCGTCGAAGGTGAAGCCGATCGGCTTGCCGCGATCGATGCGGCCGCCGTCGGGCGCGCGATTGTCGCCCATCATGAGGCTGCACCGGCCGCAAGCGCGCCTGCAATCGCGCAATCATCCGCCTCAGCCAATCTCATGCTTCCGCCCTTCCGGCCTGCCCGTGCGGGCAACTTAAGGGCAGTTGAGGAAAAGGGGAAACCGGTTTTCGGGCCCGCCGCGCGTCAAAATAAGATGATCGCGCGAAAGGGCCGTCAAATGACCTGGCGAAGCGGCCAGCACTTCTCATTTTAGCGTCGTATCCACCCTTCGACTCGTCATGGCCGGGCTTGTCCCACGGCTGTCCGGTTGAACAAAAAAGTCCCGATACGCGAGAGAATCTAAAGGGAGTAGAACTTCTCGGCGTCTTGGCCGGGCTTGTCCCGGCTATCCCAAGGCGAATGCGGAGCATTCGTCCGCACGCGGCGCCGCTTGGGAAGGCCTCTCGGTTTAGCCGCAACCTCGCGGCGTGGATGGCCGGGACAAGCCCGGCCAAGACGGAAGTGGGTCAAAATGAGAATTGCGGCGAGACAGCCGCTAGCTTGCAAATGGCGGCCGCCAGCCATACTTACTCAAGACGCGAGACCTTACTTTTGGAGCCGGCCTTTGTTCATTCAAACCGAAGCGACCCCCAATCCCGCCACGTTGAAATTCCTGCCCGGTCGGCCGGTGATGGAGGGGGGAACGTTCGAGGCGCGCGATCTCGGCGAGGCGGAACATTCGCCGCTCGCCAAGGCTTTGATGCAATTGCCGGGGGTCAGCGGGGTGTTTTTCGCGCCCGATTTTATTTCGGTCACCAAGGACAATGGCGAATGGCAGCATTTGCGCCCGGCCATTCTCGGCGTCGTCACGGAATTCTACCTGTCCGGCGCGCCGCTCATTGAGGGCGCGCCTGTCGTAGCCGAAGGGACTGGCGAGTTTTTCGCGCCCGCCGACGCCGAAATCGTCGAGACGATCAAGGAGCTGATCGAAACGCGTGTCCGCCCAGCCGTCGCCGGCGATGGCGGCGACATCACGTTCAGGGGCTTTCGCGACGGCATCGTCTATCTCGCGATGAAAGGCGCCTGCTCCGGCTGCCCCTCCTCGACCGCCACGCTGAAACACGGCATCGAGAACCTGTTCAAGCATTTCCTCCCCGAAGTGCAGGGCGTCGAGCAGATCTGACGGAATGGGTTGCGGCTTCGCGAAATTTGACTCGCGGTCGATCCGGTCGCGAACCGCCGAAATGCCAACCAAGGCGCGGGCGAGGACGCCCGCGATCTCACCCGCGTCCCGCCTTATTCCGCCGCGTCCACGTGCCGAGTTGGCTGGGACAGCCGTTCGGCTTTCAGCAGCTCGGCGACCAGGAAAGCCACTTCGATCGCTTGTTCCGCATTGAGACGGGGATCGCAATAAGTGTGATAGCGATCGTGCAGGTCGGCCTCGGAAATGGCGCGCGCGCCGCCCGTGCATTCCGTCACGTTCTTGCCGGTCATTTCCAGATGCACGCCGCCCGCATGCGTGCCCTCGCCCTTGTGGACAGCGAAGAAACTCTTGATCTCGCCGACCACCCGCTCGAACGGCCGCGTCTTATAGCCATTGGCCGCCTTGATCGTATTGCCGTGCATGGGATCGCATGACCACAGAACCTTGCGGCCCTCGCGTTCCACCGCGCGGATCAGCGGCGGCAGGCTCGCCTCGATCTTGTCGGCGCCGAAGCGGCAGATCAGCGTCAGGCGTCCGGGCTCCTGCGTCGGATCGAGCGCGTCGATCAGACGGATCAGTTCGTCGGGCTTGAGCGACGGGCCGCATTTGAGGCCGATCGGATTGCGCACGCCGCGCGCATATTCGATATGGGCGCCATCCAGTTGGCGCGTGCGGTCGCCGACCCAGATCATGTGGCCGGAGGTCGCGTAATATTCGCCGCTGGTGGAATCGACGCGGGTCATCGCCTGCTCGTAACCGAGCAGCAGCGCCTCGTGCGACGTATAGAAATCGGTGGCGCGCAATTCCGGATGCGCCTCCGGGTCAAGCCCGATCGCGCGCATGAAGCCGAGCGTCTCGGTGATCCGGTCAGCGACCGCCTGATACCGCCCAGACTGCGGGCTGTCGTTGACGAAGCCGAGCATCCAGCGATGTACGTTTTCCAGATTGGCGTATCCGCCCGTCGCAAAGGCGCGCAGGAGATTGAGCGTCGCCGCCGACTGGCGATAGGCTTCGAGCTGGCGGCGCGGATCGGGAATGCGCGCTTCCGGCGTGAAGGCGATGTCGTTGACGATGTCGCCGCGATAGCTTGGCAAAGTGACGCCGCCGATCGTCTCGTCGTCGGACGAACGCGGCTTGGCGAATTGGCCGGCGACGCGGCCAACCTTGATCACCGGCGAAGCCGCCGCATAGGTCATCACCACCGCCATCTGCAGGAAGACGCGGAAGAAATCGCGGATATTGTCGGCCGAATGTTCGCCGAAGGATTCGGCGCAGTCGCCGCCCTGCAGCAGGAACGCCTCGCCGGCCGCCGCCTTGCCCAACGCCCGTTTGAGCTTGCGCGCCTCGCCTGCGAAAACGAGCGGGGGATAGCCGGAGAGCTGGCGTTCGACCTCGGCGAGGGCCGCGCCGTCGGGAAAAGCCGGCGCCTGCGCGACGGGCTTTAATCTCCAGCTCTCGGGGCTCCAGCGGCTCTCGGCCATATCCAACGCCTTTATCTCTGCTTTACGGTCTCGGGGCCCCTCGCAACAGCGCCTGGGCCGATCCGGACCGGCTTATATACAAACGCCGCCGCGATGGCGATATGCGCCTTGCGCAGGGCGCCCATGCCGGAACGGGAAAAAGCATCGCCCGACGGCTCGGCCCGTGTATGAATTGCGCCCTGCCCGCCGTTTCCGAGTCGCCGTGAAGCTCTATTCCGCCGTCGTCGCTCTGCTTTTCTCGGTTTTCTTCCTGGTCGCCGGCAATGCGTTGGCGGGCCTGATCGTGCCGCTGCGCGCCAATATCGCCGGCTTTCCCGAACTGTCGATCGGCTTCCTCGGCTCCGCTTATTTCGCCGGCATGCTGGGAGGAACGCTCGCCGCGCCGGCGATCGTGCGCCGGGCCGGCCATATCCGCGCCTTTTCGGCCTTTGTCGCCGGCTCCGCCGCGATCGTCATCCTCTATCCCCTGCTGATGTCGCCGGCGGCCTGGCTGGTGCTGCGCGGCGGGCTCGGCTTCGCCTTCGCCGGCGTCTATGGCGTCACTGAATCCTGGATCAATTCCAAAGCCTCGAACGCCAATCGCGGCGGGCTCTATGCGATCTACCAGATCGTCACCTATGCCGCCTCGGCCTGCGGCCAGTTGCTGCTGACCCTCGCCGCGCCGACCTCCTACGAATTATTCTCGATCTCCGGCATCCTGCTCGCCCTGGCCGTCGTGCCGCTGGCGATGACGACCGTGGAGCCGCCGCTGGAGCCCAAGACCGTGCGCATCCGCCTGGCCTGGCTGGCGCATCTGTCGCCCGTCGCGGCAGTGGCGGCGGTCGCGGTCGGGGCGGCCAATGGCGCGGTCTGGGCGCTCGGCCCCGTCTACGCCCTCGGCCTCGGCCTCAGTCCGGAAGCGGTGCCCTGGTTCACCACCGCGATCATCCTCGGCTCCGCGATCGGCGTCTATCCGGCCGGACGCCTTTCCGATCATTTCGATCGCCGCATCGTCATCGTCGTCGTGGCGGGAATCGGCGCGCTGCTGGAAGCGGCGCTATGGCGCCATCAGGGCGGCGGCAACATGCTCGTCGGTCTTGGCTTTGCAGTCGGCGTCACGACCTTCGCGCTCTATACGCTCGCCATCAGCCATGCCAACGATCGCGCCAGCGCCGACGAACTGATGCTGATCTCTTCCAGCATGTTGTTTCTTTATTGCATCGGCGCGATCCTCGCGCCGGCCCTGGCGGCGGCGATGATGCGGCTGTTCGGCCCCTCGTCGCTGTTCGCCCAGAACGCGCTGGTCCATCTCGGACTCGCCGCCTTCACACTATGGCGCGTCCTGATCCGGCGCGCCTCGCCCGCCGCCACGCCGGCGGTGAGGCCGCAACCGGGCGCGCCTTAGGCCTATTCCTTGACGATGCTGATATCGGGCGCGTTGGGATTCTTCATGCCGACGACATGGTACCCGGCGTCGACATGAAGGATTTCGCCCGTGACGCCGCGCGACATCGGCGAAAGCAGATAGACGGCGCTTTCGCCGACCTCCTCGGTGGTCACGGTGCGGCGCAGCGGCGCGTTGAACTCGTTCCAGCGCAGGATGTAGCGGAAGTCGCCGATGCCGGAGGCCGCCAGGGTCTTGATCGGCCCGGCCGAAATCGCATTGACCCGAATGCCCTTCTCACCTAGATCGGCGGCGAGATAGCGAACGCTCGCCTCCAGCGCCGCCTTGGCGACGCCCATCACATTGTAATGCGGCATCCATTTCTCGGCGCCGTAATAGGTGAGGGTCAGCATCGAGCCGCCGTTCTTCATCAGCTTTTCGGCGCGCTGCGCGATTGCGGTGAAAGAATAACAGGAAATCAGCAGCGACTTGCAGAAATTGTCCTGGGTCGTTTCGATATAGCGCCCGGTCAATTGGTCCTTGTCCGAGAAGGCGATGCAATGGACGACGAAATCGAGACCGCCCCACAGCTTTTCGGTTTCAGCGAAGACGGCGTCGATGCTGGCGTTGTCCGTCACGTCGCAATGGCCGACGACATGCGCGCCTAGTTCCTGAGCGAGAGGACGCACACGCTTTTCCAGCGCCTCGCCCTGAAAGGTCATGGCAATTTCGGCGCCCGCAGCGCGCGCCGCCTTGGCGATGCCATAAGCGATCGAGCGATTATTGGCGACGCCCATTACGAGCCCGCGGGCGCCGCGCAGCACGCCGCCCGCAAAAGATCCACCGCCAATTTCGTCCTGCGCCATCGAATGCCTCGCCGATCCTGTCAAACCCCAGCCGGCGCTCGCCTGTAAATTGGGCGCCGAAACGGTCACCATTAGCGAGGGATGACGCCGATGGGAAGGCTCGCGATGGGCCTCTTTTCTCACAAAATGTGTGGGAACTCTAATAATGGACCCTTGCACGCGGAAACCCTCGGTCTAGAATGATTAACATTAACGCAGGGCCGGGACGCTTGGTTTTGACCCCGAGATATCAAACGGCTGACGATGCGGGAGGTCTGCTGCGGCGCTACGGTTTGGCCGTGGCGCGCGACAACCGCCTGATCTGCGACGACCGATCCGCAGCCGTGCTTGTCGAAAATCTCTCAAGGCGGGCGGCGCTGGCGGCGCGCAATGGCGAAGGTTCGAGCCGGTCTGATTCGCGCCTGCGCCTGTTCTCCCTGTTCATACGCTTCCATCGCCGCCATGTGCGGATGGCGGCGATGGAAGACGGCTTCTTGCCCCTACACGTCGCTCCCGGCGAGACGGATTCGCGTGACCGCGCCTCGAGTCTTGAGCGCGCAATCAGAAACCTGCCCCTGGAATTACGCGAATCGTTGCTGCTGGTCGTCCTCGAGCGGTTTTCCCATAGCGAGGCGGCCGAGGCGCTCGACATTTCGCTCGCCACATTGATTGAAAGACTGGCGCGCGCGCGCACCATGCTCGCCGCCGGACTCTCGCAGCGACGGCCAGCGCCTTTGCGAAATCCTCCCGATGGCCATGCCTGGCGCCGCGGCGCGCCGCATCTCAGGCTCGTCAAGTGAACCGCGAGATCGGTCGCGTCTCGACCGACGAGATGCTGGCCTATGTCGACGACTGCCTGTCGCCAGGAGAGCGCGCCGCATTCAAAGATCGAATGATCGAAAATCCTGAAATCAATAACCAGATCGACATCTGGCTTTTTCAGAATGAAGCCATCCGCGCCGCCTTCCCTGTCCCTTCCCGCAGCCGCGTCTCAGCCGCTGAGGGCGAATCGGCCGGTCGAAGCTTCGCTCCCGAACTTGCGTCGCCGGGCTCGCGAGCCATACGGGGCGGCGAGGAATTGGACTGGCGACCGAACGTGCTTCCCCGCGCGAGCGTCGGACCGCCACCGCGGCCCGAGGCAATTCCACTCGCGCCCGCGAGACAAGCCATTCCAAGATGGAACGCACTGATTGCCTTGCGACGAATGCTCTCAATTTTGATTGGCGTCGTAGTGTTCTGGGTCGCCGGCGTCTTCTTCTTCAGCGACCATTCGGTGGAATTCGCCAAAGCGGCGACGGCGGCCTATCGCACTTTTGCCGACAATACGACGCGCCCAGTTGAAATCGCGACCAGCGACCGCGAATTCTTGAACAGATGGTTCGCGCCGCAAATCCTCCGTGCGCTGGCGATTCCCGACCTCTCCGGCGCCGGACTGATCCTGCTTGGCGGACGAATCGTGCCTGGCGCATTTTCGCCCGCGCAATATCTTCTCTATGAAAATCCGCAGCATGAACGCATCGCCCTGGAGATCGAGGCGAGCGACGCGCCGCCCGAGACGAATGCCGAAATCAGCCAGATCGGCGCGATTCTGTGCGCATCATGGAGCGGGACGGGCCACAGCTTTGCGCTCGTCGGCCGCGTCTCCCGCGCGCGGCTCGCCGAACTCGTGCGCCTCGTTCGCGAAGACGAGCCGGGAAATTAGCGCGCCGCGGATGATCCTGATGTAAGCGGCGGCGAAATAAGGCCGTTCTTGACAACAGGACCCAGTCGCGCTCCCCTCAAGAAAATGCGTGGGAATCGGCGAAGTCCCGCGCGAGTAAAAACGACGCGATAGAGCGGCGGCGCCAGATCGAGGGGGGAATGGCGATGAACACCGACGTTTCGATCATTGACACTGCGATTCAGAGTTGGCGCGACGCCGCGTCCGCGCGCGAGAAAATGCCCAATCTGTTCTGGATCGCGATCGGCATTCTCATCGCGCTGGGCATATTGCATCAATTGATCGGCGGTTATTTGCTCGTCGTCGGCGCGATGGTCTTTTCGATCGCCCAGGCCCTGGCGCTGACCCCCCTCGCGATCTCGGTTCATCGTTTCGTTTTGCTCGGGGAGGCGCGCGATTCCTATGATTTCGCCCCGGGCGACCCACGTTTCCAGAAGTTTTTCATCTTCACGATCGCCTTGGAAATCCTTGGCGCGATGCCATCGATTATCGCGCTGCCGCTCCTATTCATAGCGCCGTTTTTGTACTCGCTCGTCGTTCTGGTTCTGGGGATTCTGGCGGCGATCGTCGCGGTGAGGAATGTCATGTTGTTCCCATCGATCGCCGTCGATTCGGCGGGGGCCGACTGGAGCAATGCGATGGCGGATTCCAAACGCCATTCCTGGCGGATTTTCTTCGTTCTTCTTTGCACCGTCCTGCCGGCCGTGGTGCTCGAGCCTGTTCTGGTGGCGCTGTTCAGCTGGATATCGGTGCTTCACGTCATCGTATTCGCCTTGATCATTCCAATTATCACCGTTTTCGTCATCGCCGCCGCGGCGGCGGCCGCCTCGCGCCTTTTTTCGGCATACGCCAATCGACTCGGCAGGCCCTTGAACCTTGCGCCGCACGTGGCGGTCTGAGATCGAGACGGGCGGCCGCAGCGAAGGGCGCCGCCCTATTGGCTCTTGGCGCGTCCGGCGAACGGGTTTTTTGTGCTTCGCATCGACAGCCGGATAGGCACGCCGTACAAATCGAAGGTTTCGCGCAGGCCGTTGACGATGAAGCGCTTGTAGCTTTCCGGCACGTCGTCGAGCTGGTTGCCGAACATGACGAAAAACGGCGGTCGGGCCTTAGGCTGCGTCATATAGCGGATTTTGACGCGGCGGCCGGACACGGCGGGCGGCGGCGTGGCGTCGATCACCGGCGTCAGCCAGCGATTGAGGCGCCCGGTCGAAATGCGCTTGTTCCACACTTCATGCGTGGCGATCACCGCTTCCAGCAATTTGTCGACATGCGCGCCGGTCAAGCCGGAAACGGGCATGACGCGCGTGCCGCGCAATTGCGGCAGCAGGCGATCGGCCTCCGCGCGCAATTCCTGCGCCTTGACGCTTTTATTGTCGATCAGATCCCATTTGTTGAGCCCGATAACCAGCGCCCTGCCCTCGCGCTCGACGAGGTCGGCAAGCGTCAGATCCTGCTTTTCGAACGGGATTGTCGCATCGAGCAACAGCACCACCACTTCAGCGAAGCGCACGGCGCGCAATGCATCAGCGACGGCGAGCTTTTCCAGCTTTTCGACAACGCGTGCGCGTCGGCGCAGGCCAGCCGTGTCGAAGAGTTTGAGGCGACGGTCGCGCCACGTCGTTTCAATGCTGATGCTGTCGCGCGTCAACCCCGGCTCCGGACCCGTCAGCAGCCGATCCTCGCCAAGGATGCGATTGAGCAAAGTCGATTTGCCTGCGTTGGGGCGCCCGAGCACTGCGATGCGTAAGGGCTTGGCAGGATCGACTTCGCTGCCGTCTTCCTCGTCGCCAAGGACGAGAGGCTCCTGCTCCCCTTCGTCCTCATCGACCCGGGCGAAGACAGGCAACGAGGCGACCAGCGCTTCATAGAGGTCGCTCAGGCCCTCGCCATGCTCGGCGGAAAACAGGATCGGATCGCCAAGCCCCAGGCCGAACGCCTCATAAGCGCCGTCGCGGCCGGCATGTCCTTCGGCCTTGTTGGCGAGCAGGATGATCGGCTTGGCGGCGCGGCGCACGAGCTGGGCGAAATGCCGATCGGTTGGCGTCAGCCCGGTACGGGCGTCGATCATGAACAGAATCGCATCGCAATCGAGCACCGCCGTTTCGGTCTGCGCGCGCATTCTTCCCGCCAGCGAATCGGCGTCGCCCTCTTCCAGCCCGGCGGTGTCGACGATGGTGAAGGCGAGATCGCCCAATCGCGCATCGCCCTCGCGCCGGTCGCGCGTCACGCCCGGCGTGTCGTCGACCAACGCCAGCTTACGGCCGACCAGCCGATTGAACAAAGTGGATTTGCCAACATTGGGCCGTCCGATGATTGCGACTTTAGCGCCCACTTGCGAACCGAAGCTCCGGATTTCTCATTTGGGCGCCGGCTTGCCGGAAGCCACCAGACCGAGAAGCAATTCCGCGTTTTGTCTGACGCCGTTGGGCGCCTCGGGGTCGGCGACGACCATGTCGAGCCATTTGCCGGCGCCTTCATAATCCTGCGCCTGGAGCGCGACGACGCCAAGCATTTCGCGCGCCGTGTGACGATAGGCGCCCGTCGGCGTGGCGAGCGCTTCAAGCGCGGTCCTGGCCTGGTCGGTTTGACCGGCGTCGAGCCGCAGCAGGGCGGCGCGAAGACGCGCCGTCTCCTGGAACAACGGGCCGATCGAGGCATCCTGCGCCAGGGAATCATAGGCCGCAATCGCGGCCGCAGGATCGGTCTTGGCCTGAAGCGCGGCCGCCGAAAGGCGCGCCATCAGGCGATAGCCGGCAGGCGCGTCCGCGGCGATTTTCGCCAAAGCGGCGGCGGCCTCGCTCGCCTTGCCGTTCCGGTCGAGCTCCAGAACCTGCTCGAATTGCGCGCCGGCCGCTTGCGCCGCCTGCAGGCGGCGATAGTCGTAAAAACGCCAGCCGGCGGTCGCCAACACGATGATCGCGACGGCGGCAATGATGTAATTTTGATTCTTCTTCCAGAATTCCGCCGCCTTGTCGCGGCGGACGTCTTCATCGACTTCGCGGAAAATATCGCTCATTGCTCGCTCATCAAGGCCAAAATCAAGATATGCCGGCCGGTAAGCGACTGGCGTTAGCATGGCGGGGCCGTGAAAGCGAGCATATCGGCGGGGCGCAGGGCGCCGGCTGTTCGCCCGGAAAAGCGGCGTGACCTTTTCTGAGGATTGGGCTAGATGTGCGCCTGTCGACCGATCGGCAATTGGGGAAAAGAGGGCGCACCGCGCTTTTTGAATCCGCCTAACGCGTTGAAATCGCGGGTGTAGCTCAATGGTAGAGCAGCAGCCTTCCAAGCTGAATACGAGGGTTCGATTCCCTTCACCCGCTCCAATGTTTTCAACAGCTTAGGTCGTGCTCGATTCCGAATGGGCTGCTCGCTTTCCGAACCATTCGGAAAACGCCTCATGATTTGTTCTTCCTCCGCCCGGGCCGATCATCGAACCAATGTTCGGATGCTAGACGCCCTCATAGACCAGCCGAGTGAAAAAGCCGGGATCGATAACAAAGTTGCCCCACTTGGCATCGAACGCCGCGGTGGGCTTTGCTGCGACCGTCTCATCGCGCGTTCGCCCCTGCCGCTTCAGCTTCGCAACGTTTTCCCGGATCGCGACCAACATATCCCGAAAGTCCTGAAGTTCCGCCCTGTTGCTGACTGGATCGCCGTGACCCGGAATGATGATTGTCCTGTCCGTCGTCGCCGCGAGGTTTGCGTCGCACGCCGCGATCGTGCCATCGATGCTACCTCCTGTCGAATAATCGATGAAAGGATAAATGCCGTTCCAGAAGGTGTCTGCGACGTGGACAATGTCCGCTTCGATAAATGTGACGGAGATGTCGCTGTCTGTATGCGCCGGGCCGTAATGTTTCAGTGCAATGGACGCGCCGTTGAGCTTTAGATTGCGAGTGTCCGCGAAGACTTCGCTCGGCAAGCCGCCCGGCGGTGGGGGAAGAAAGTTATAATCCCACTCTTCGACGCGCTGAACCTGCGAAAGATATTTTCGGGTATTTTCATGAGCGATGATCTTAGCGCCCACCGAATTTAGCCACGCGTTGCCATCGGCATGGTCAAAATGCCAGTGCGTGTTGATTAGATGCGTGATGGGCTCCGCCCCAAGATCGGTCAGAGCGTTGGTCATTTGTGGTCGCGATACTCCGATACCGGCGTCGACCAGCACCTTGCCGTCTGGGCCCGTCAACACCGCAACGTTTCCGCCGGAGCCTTCCAGAACACTGACGTTGCCACGCAGTTTGTGCGTCACGATCGGCGATGAGGCGGCGCTGTCCTTGATCAGACTGACGATGCCCCGCGCCTCGGCATAGGCTTTCGGAGGCGTCAGCCATCCGGAAGTAATGGCGGTGGTGGAGGCAGCTACGCAGCAGAGGCAAAAGCCGCGGCGTGAGAGCAAGTGTTGGCGGGCGGACGTCATCGTTTTTATCCTCTGCTGGGCGTCATGAGACGCTGGATGTCTCCGCAGCTCATCCGCAGGCGGCGGCGAGGCCGCACAGCGCTCCGATCGCGGGCGACGACTGCTCAGTTGGTAGCGACTTTGCGGTCCAGGAACTCCCGGATAAGCGGCGCCATCTCATCCAACTTATCTTCGAGTGCGAAATGCCCTGTATTTAGCAAATGAAGCTCAGCTTCGGGCAGATCCCGGAGGTAGGGCCCGGCGCCATCGGAGGGGAAGATCTTGTCGTTCTTGCCCCAGACAATCAGCGTCGGCGGTTTCCGTTCGCGAAAGAACGCCTGAAACTGAGGGTAAAGCGGAACGTTGCTCCCATAGTCATGGAAGAGGTCGAGTTGGATGTCCTTGTTGCCGGGACGATCCAGCAACGCTTGGTCATGCACCCAATTATCCGGATCGATACGGGAGACGTCGGATACGCCGTCGGTGTATTGGAACTTGGTGGTCGCGGGCGCAACAAGAAAGCTCAGCGCCTCACGGTGTGCGTTCGTACCGTCGGCCCAGTAGGCCTTGATTGGATCCCAGAATTCCTTGAGACCCTCCTCGTAGGCGTTGCCATTCTGAACGATAAGCGCGGTGACGCGATCAGGGTGCTTGAGGGCGAGGCGATAACCGACGGGCGCGCCGTAGTCCATGAGATACATCGCATATTTGCGCGCATCTAGCTGGCTGAGAAGGCCGTCGACGATGTTGGCATAGTGGCCGAACGTGTAAGAGAACGCCTCGTGATTGGGCGCGGAGCTCTCGCCGAAACCCGGATAGTCCGGAGCGATGACGTGATAACGATCCGCGAGCACCGGGATCAGGTTGCGGAACATGTGAGATGAGGTCGGAAACCCGTGCAAGAGGAGTACGGTTGGCGCGCCGGCCGGGCCGGCTTCGCGGTAAAAGATATCGACTCCGTCGACCTTTAGGGTGTGGTAGTGAACAACCGGTACCCACGTCTGCGCCGATCCGCGGGCAGAGTCCGCAATGGCGACGTCTCGCGGCGCGCAGGAAAGCAGGAGCGCTGTGACCAGCGCGAAGGCTGCACTGCGGTGTGGCGAAGATGGCATGTCGATCTCCCTTGGTCAGCAAATGAGTCGAGCGATCCCGTTCCGACCCGTTCAAGCCGGGGCGGTCCTTCATTGTCGATGAAGGTCTATGGACGAAGCGCGGCTCTAGATTCTCAGGCTTTCAGGAACGCAAGCAGGTCGGCATTGATCGTCTCCGCCTGGGTCGTCGGCATGCCGTGCGGGAAGTCCTTATAGGTCTTGAGCGTGCCGTTCTTCAAAAGCTTCGCCGACAGGGGACCAGCATCGGCATAGGGGACGATCTGGTCGTCCTCGCTATGCATCACCAGCACCGGCACGCTGATTTTCTTGAGGTCTTCGGTGAAATCGGTCTGTGAGAAGGCGACGATGCCATCATAATGCGCCTTGGCGCCCCCCATCATGCCCTGGCGCCACCAATTCTGAATGACCGCCTCGGAGGCTTTCACGCCCGGCCGGTTGAAGCCGTAGAACGGACCTTCCGGCAAGTCGCGATAGAATTGCGAGCGATTGGCCGCCAGTTTCGCCTGCAGCCCGTCGAACACTTCCTTGGGGAGCCCGCCCGGATTGGCCGCCGTCTTCACCATCAGCGGCGGCACCGCGCTGATCAGCGCGGCTTTGGAAACCCGGCTCTCGCCATGGCGCCCAAGATAATGCGCGACCTCGCCGCCGCCGGTGGAATGGCCGACATGAATGGCGTTCTTGAGGTCGAGATGCGTCGTCAGAGCCGCCAGGTCATCGGCGTAATGATCCATATCGTGGCCGCCGGAGGTCTGCGTCGAACGGCCGTGACCGCGGCGGTCATGCGCGATCACGCGATAACCGTGGTTCAGGAAAAACATCATCTGCGCGTCCCAGTCGTCCGCCGACAGCGGCCAACCATGGCTGAACACGATCGGCTGACCCACGCCCCAGTCCTTGTAGAAGATCTCCACGCCGTCCTTGGTCGTAATCGCGCTCATCATGTGAATCCTTCAACAGAGTTGAACCCCAAGGGCATTCATGCTTTTGCGAATGCAAGCAGTTCGGCGTTGATCCGGTCCTTATGGGTGGTGGGCATGCCGTGCGGAGCTTCCTCGACGACGACAAGCTTGGCGCCCTTGACGATCTTGGACGACAGCAAAGCAGAGTCGGCGATAGGCACGAGTTGGTCGTCACCCCCGTGAAGGATCAATGTCGGCACGTCGAATTTCTTCAAGTCTTCGGAGAAGTCTGTTTCCGAGAACGCCTTGACGCAGAAGTAGCAGGCCGGAAACCCCGCCATCATGCTCTGCAACCAGAACGCTTCCCGCACGCCCTCCGAGATTTTGGCGCCGGGCCTGTTGTAGCCATAGAACGGCAGGCTAAGATCCTTCCAAAATTGCGAGCGATCGGTGAGGACCGCCGAGCGAATCTGGTCGAACGTTGCCATGGGGCTGCCGCCAGGATTGATTTCGCTCTTGAGCATCACCGGCGGGATCGCGTCGATCAAGACCGCCTTAGCAACACGCTTGGAGCCGTGGCGCCCGATATATCGGGCTACTTCACCACCCCCCGTCGAATGACCAACATGAATTGCATCCTTCACATTGAGCGACTCAATCAGCGTCGCAAGGTCGTCCGCGTAGGTGTCCATGTCATTGCCGTTCCATGGCTGGCTGGAGCGGCCGTGTCCACGGCGATCGTGCGCTATGCAGCGATATCCGTTGCTTGCGAGAAAAAACATCTGATCCTCGAACGCATCCGCATTCAAGGGCCAACCATGGCTGAAAACGATCGGCTGGCCCGATCCCCAGTCCTTATAGTAGATCTCTGTTCCGTCCTTCGTCGTGATCATGCTCATCTTACGACCTCCTTCGAGGGACTTCGCGGCCAGGGCGCCGGCCACGTTCGCCTCTGCAGCTGCCGATGTATTCGGCCAATTCGCAAACACCAGGCCGGTCAGCGCCCCGCCGATCATAATGTCGCGGCGCGATACAAGGCTGGCGTGACCGGGGCCGTTGTCCTTGGGAAGCATGAGAACATCCTGTAACAGTGATTTCACCACACCATGCAATCTAGGCGCGCCTGAGCGCCGGTAGACATGCACGCCTCGACCAAAATAAGGACGGCTTCCTTATATTGGCTCCGCGGCCGCGAATGCTGCTGTCTACTTTCTCCTTGTTTCACTAGCTTATTGCAGCGTGAGCATGCAGCCCGTATTGTCGAAAAATACCTTTTCACAATTTGGAAAGAAGGCGCGCATGGATCGCATCGAGTCGATGTCGGTGATCGTCGCCATTGCGGAGGCTGGCAGTCTGTCGGCGGCATCGCGACAGCTCCGCATGCCGGTCCCAACGGTTAGCCGTAAACTGTCTGAGCTCGAAGGCCGCCTGAAAACTCAGTTGTTTCAAAGATCATCGCGGCAAGTATCGCTTACTGACGCGGGGCGATCATACATCGAGGCATGCAAACGCATCATCGAGCAGGTCGACGACGCCGAGAAGGAGGCCTCAGGCGAGTACCGCGCTCCCACCGGCGACTTAACAGTGACATCTCCGTGGGGCCTTGGACACCTTCACCTGTTGCCGCTGTCTTGTGAATTTCTGAGTGTCTATCCCGATATCGCCTTGCGCCTGCTGCTCAGTGATCGCGTCCTAAACCCAGTCGAAAATAGGATCGATGTCTCCATTCGGATCGGACCGCTCGCGGACAGCAGCATGATTGCGACACGCATCGGATCCATTCGTGTGGTGGCCTGCGCGAGCCCCAAATACCTCGCCGTCCATGGGAGCCCAGAGACGCCAGGAGACCTTTGCAATCATGACTGCATTACGGTCGACGAGACGGGTGTGCCGCGCAGTTGGAAATTTGCGAAGGATGGCGCTGAAATCGCGACGCCAATTCGAACAAGGCTGACAGTGAACACCTCAGAAGCCGCTGTCGCCGCTGCAATATCAGGCGCCGGAATTGCTCGCGTCATGTCCTACAAAATGGAGCCCGCGAGGCGAACGGGCGACTTGGTTATCGTCTTAGATGACTTCGAAAAAGAGCCTCTGCCAGTGCACATTGTTTACACAGAGAGAAAGCCGATGCCTCTCAAGCTCCGCGTTTTTCTCAACTGGCTCACGCCACGCCTCAAGGCGCGACTTGCGCCATACGTCGGCGAGCCGACTTAAGCGACATCATCGCCAATATTCGGCGTTCCTGCTTAGTCTAAGGGAAGCCGTGTCATGGGCGCCGAAAGATGATTGGATTTGTGTATCCACTGATCCAATGTGATACGGCAAATATCGTAATGTCAAGCGAGAGGACGGCCGACGCCGCGCCTTCATTTGATCGACATCGAGAGGCGGAAAAGGTGCGGAACTTCGAGCATCCCGGTCGATCCATGGCGGTCGGCAAAAATGGTATGGCCGCGACATCCCAGACCACGGCGACGCTGGCGGCCGTCGACGTTCTGCGAAGCGGCGGAAACGCAATGGACGCCGCGGTCGCCGCCTGCGCCGTGCAGGGCGTGTTGGAATCCGGTTCGACCGGCATCGGCGGCGATTGTTTCGCGCTGTTGTCCCGGGGCGGATCGGAAGACGTCATTGCTTACAACGGTTCTGGCCGCGCGCCCGCGGCCGCCGCGGCAACGTGGTACGAACAGCAGGGCGTCAAGACGATCGATCGCCATTCGCCACACGCGGTCACCATTCCGGGCGCCGTCGAAGCCTGGGCGCGCCTGATCAAGGACCATGGCCGCATGTCGCTGGCCGAAATTCTGGCGCCGGCGATCAGTTTGGCGCGCGAGGGCTATGCGATCGCGCCGCGGGTCGCCCATGACATCGCCAATCAGCGTGATCTGCTAAGACGCGATCCGACCGCCGGACGAACCTTTCTCGACGGCAACGAAGTGCCTAAGGTCGGATCTATTCAGAAGCAACCCGAACTCGCACAGACCCTGGAGGCGATCAGTCGCGAAGGACCGGATGCGTTTTATCGGGGTCCGGTCGCCGAGGACATGGTCTCGTACCTGCGGAGCCTCGGCGGGGTGCACAGTCTAGACGACTTCTCCGCGGCCAAAGGCGAATACGTCACGCCGATCAAGACGGAGTTTCGCGGGCGGACCGTCTACGAATGTCCGCCGAACGGCCAAGGGATCATCGCTCTGATGATCCTGAAAATCCTCGCGCGCTTCGAGGTCAAGCCAGACCCGCTCGATATCGATAACCTTCACATCGAGATCGAGGCGACCCGCCTTGCTTACGCCGCGCGCGACGCTTTCGTCGCCGACACGGCCATGGCCGACGTTCCCACAGACTATCTCCTGTCCGATCGGCTTGCCGACGAATTGGCGGCGAAGATCGATCTTTCCCGAGCGATCGCAATGCTGCCCTCATTTGAAACGGTTGAGCACAAGGACACGGTCTATATCGCGGTCGTCGACAAAGACAGGAACGCCGTCAGCTTCATCAATTCCATTTTCCATCCATACGGGAGCGGCCTCGTCAGTCCGAGAGCCGGCGTCCTCTTCCATAACCGTGGCCAAAGCTTCGTTCTGACCAAGGGCCATCCGAACCAAATCGCGCCGGGCAAACGCCCTATGCACACGATAATCCCCGGTATGGTGGCCGAAAAGGGCCGCGTCTGCATGCCGTTCGGCGTCATGGGCGGACATTATCAAGCGATGGGACACGCTCACCTTCTCGCCAAGCTGTTTGATCACAACCTTGATCTGCAAAGTGCGATCGACCTGCCGAGGTTGTTCCCGCTCCCGGGCGCCAACATCGTGGAAATGGAAGAACGTTTGCGTGAGCGCCACGGGCCCGCGCTTGAGGCGCGCGGCTTTAAAGTCCAACCGCCAAGATGGGCGATCGGCGGCGCCCAGGCAATCTGGATCGACTGGGAGCGTGGCGCTCTGCTCGGGGGTTCAGATCCGCGGAAGGATGGGTGCGCGATCGGTTTCTGAGTGCGCTTGGCAAATGCATTTGTCCGCGAAAAGGCAATCCGCGGAACGGCGGGGGCGATCACGATTTTAGGCTACGCGACGTTCGACAATCAGAAGCTTGAAAACCTGCGCGCCAAATATCAGGCGATCGCAGGCAATGAGATTTTCGATCCGCGTTTTCAGGAGGTCGCCAACTCGGTTTTCAAGGGTTCCGACAAACGCCCCCCGCCTTATGCCGGTATTCCAACCTTGCTGCGCGCTCCCTATCGGCCCGATTTCGCAGAA
>DATBZF010000136.1:0-5586 GCA_036513315.1 Roseiarcus sp. | reverse complement strand
CAATCCCAGGCGCATCAAGGCGTTTCGCGACGCCGAGGGCCTGATCGCGAAAACGGACAAGCTGACGCAGGCCTGATTGCGCGCTTTGCTCATGCAATGGCTCACGAGCTGCGCACCCTTCCGGACGCCGAACAGGCGGTTCTCAAGGCGTTGTCGACGCGAAGGCGGCAGCTGGCCGAATCGATCGCGATCGAGAAGACCCGCCTCAAACAAGCCTTCGATCCGCTGATTCTCGACTCCTGCCGGGAGATGATCGCCTTGCTCGAGGACAGACGCCGGACGATCGAGGCCGAACTCGACCGCCGCATCGAAGCCGAAGACAGAATGGCGCGCCGGCGCGCCATTCTGTCCTCTATGCCCGGCATTGCTGCGCGCATCTCCACCCTGGTCGTCATCGAAATGCCGGAGCTGGGCGAAATCGGACGAAAGCAAGCCGCGAGCCTCGCAGGCCTCGCGCCCCATCCGTCGCAATCGGGACTTTCCCTCGGGCGCAACGCCATCTCCGGGGGCCGTCCCTGCTTGCGCGCCGCCTTCTACATGGCCGCCCTCGTCGCGGTGCGAAGCCATCCCAGGTTCAAGCAGATCTATCTCGACCTGCGCGCCGCAGGAAAACCCACAAAAGTCGCCCTCGTCGCCGTCGCCCGCCGAATGGTCGGCATCGCAAACGCCCTCATCCGCCACGATATCACTTTCGATCAAGCAAACTTCGCTTGACCCCCCAATACAGTCGCCAGAGCATCAGCGCCTTGCTGGACGCCCGCTTTCGCGGGCATACCAGGTATTCTTACGGGTTGCCGACGTTGACCACCCGGAAGGTCAGAAGCTCGCCCTCCTCTTCGCGCACCGACACATACTCGCCAACCTTGAAGGCATGGTCGCCGAAGCGGAAGCCTTCCTCCTCCGCTTCGTCCTTGCGTCCCCCCTTCCACTCGAAGGCCCAGGTCGAGCCGCCACGGCCGCCGGCGTGATTGACGAGGAGGCCGCGCAGCGAGGGCTCATTGCCCCAGAAGCGATGGGCGAAACATTCGCCTCGATGCTGCTTCCAGGCTTCGAGATCGATGTGACCATCGGGGGTCAAAGGCGCGACGAAATCATAGCCGTGCCGGATCGAGCCCTCCGGGAATTCCTTCGAGCGCGCGGCGTTCAGCGTCACCTTTCGCAACGCGGCTTGAGTGGGCGCGGCCATTGACCATCCTCCCTTTTCTCCCGGCTCTTCTGCGAGCCGTTGAGCCCTCCGACGCCTATGCCGGGTCAGACGCGTTCGAGCGCCAGCGCCGCGCCTTGGCCCACGCCAACGCACATTGTGGCGAGTCCGTAGCGGCCGCCACGGCGCTTAAGCTCGAGCGCGACGGCGCCAGCCAAGCGCGCGCCCGACATGCCGAGCGGATGGCCGAGCGCAATCGCCCCGCCATTCGGATTGACGTGGTCGGAATCGTCCGCAAGCCCGAGCCCGCGCAGGCAGGCAAGCGCCTGCGAAGCGAACGCTTCGTTCAGCTCGACAACGTCGAAGCTCGATGGCTTGAGCTTCAGCCGCTCTGTCAGTTTGCCGACCGCCGGGATCGGGCCCACGCCCATCACCCGCGGCGCGACGCCGGCGGTGGCGTAGCCGAGGATGCGGGCGATCGGCTTAAGCCCATGCGCTTCCGCCGCTTTGGCCGAGGCGACGATGAGCGCCGCCGCGCCGTCGTTGACGCCAGAGGCGTTGCCGGCGGTCACGCTGCCGTCCGCGCGCACGATGCCTCCGAGCTTGGCCAGCGCCTCGAGCGTCGTGTCGGAGCGCGGATGCTCGTCGCTCGCGACCCGAGTCACGTTTCCTTTGCGATCTTTGATCTCGACCGCGACAATTTCCTCGTCGAACGTCCCCTTCGTTTGAGCCGCCGCAGCGCGCTTCTGCGAGCGCAACGCGAACCCATCCTGGTCGGCGCGCGAGACTTGATGCTCGTCCGCGACATTCTCGGCCGTCTCGGGCATCGAATCGACGCCATAAAGCTTTTTCATCGCCGGATTGACGAAACGCCAGCCGATGGTGGTGTCAAAAACCTCCGCCGATCGCTGAAACGCCGCCTGAGCCTTGCCCATGACGAAGGGGGCGCGGGTCATGGATTCCGCGCCGCCGGCGATGGCGAGCTCGATCTCGCCCGCCTTGATCGCCCGCGCCGCAGCGGCGACGGCTTCCATCCCCGAGGCGCAGAGGCGGTTGACGGTCGCGCCGGGAATGGACTCCGGCAGGCCAGCCAGCAAGAGCGCCATGCGCGCGAGGTTTCGGTTGTCCTCTCCGGCCTGATTGGCGCAGCCAAGGAAGACTTCATCGACCTTGTCCCCGAGTTCGGGATGGCGGCGCATGAGCTCGCGGATAGGGAGCGCCGCCAGATCGTCAGCTCGGAGGCTTGCCAGCGCGCCGCCAAAGCGGCCGATCGGCGTGCGCACATAGTCGCAGATGAAGGCTTCTTCGGTCATGGGCGCACCGCTCCCCAACCCGGCCTCTGATCCCATTCCGCCATTGTCGCCTCCATTGACCGGTGTCTAATATAGGCGCTTGCGCCGGGCGGCGGCGACAAGTGAATTGAGGGAGAGCGCCCGTGACGGCAGAGGCCCAAATTTCGTCGCAACCGGTCCTCTTGGACAGGCTCGAGGGCGGCGTGCTGACGCTAACCCTCAACCGGCCCGAGCGGCTCAATGCGCTCAACGCCGCGCTCATAGAAGAGCTGTCGGCCGGAATTAAGCGCGCTGGGACGGACCCCGAATGCCGCGCCGTTCTGATTACAGGCGCGGGCAGGGGCTTCTGCGCCGGCGCAGATCTCGCCAATCGCGCCTTTGCTCCCGGCGACGCCCGGCCCGACCTCGGCGCGGCGCTGGAAAAAGGGATCAATCCGATCATTCGCGGGATCCGCAATCTGCCGAAGCCAGTCGTGTGCGCGGTTAACGGCCCGGCGGCAGGGGCAGGCGCCAATATCGCGATTAGCTGCGACATCGTGCTCGCGGCGAAATCGGCTCAGTTCCTACAGGCGTTCGCCCGCATCGGGCTCATTCCAGACGCAGGCGGCACTTTTGTTCTGCCGCGACTTATCGGCGACGCCCGCGCCCGGGCGCTGATGATGCTGGCGGAGCCGATCGGCGCGGAGCGCGCGGAGGCCATCGGCATGATCTATCGCGCCGTTGATGATCAAGATCTCATGGGCGAGGCGCACACCGTCGCCGAACGCCTGGCCGCCGGCTCTACGCATGCGCTCGGCCTCATGAAGCGCGCGCTGGCGGCGTCGCCCACCAACACTTTGGACGCCCAGCTCGACCTCGAACGCGATTTGCAGCGCGAGGCCGGAAGAAGCGACGACTATTTGGAAGGCGTGCGCGCCTTTCTGGACAAAAGGCCGGCGAATTTTCGCGGCAAGCCGTCGGGGGCGTGACGAGCCACTTATCGCGCGTCGTGAAATCCGGCGAGCGGACTTAGGTTCAAATCCGTAAAAAAAACCCACCGCGGGTCAGCCGCGGCGGGCTGTTCTCAACGCCTATAGGAACCCACGTTCAGTTCGAGCCGGTGTCCGGCGCCGGTTGCGACTGCGCTGTCTGAGGCGCGTCGGGCGTCGTCTGTTGCGACTGGGCCGTCGGCTGGTCGTTCTCAGCTGACGTCTTATGGAAATCGCAGGCTAGCGCGGGCGCGACGAGCGCCGCCGCAAAGCCGCATCCCAACACCACCTTCAAAAGCTTGGAGCGCATGAGTACCTCCGTCCTGGTCCCCAGATTGGACCAGTCTAGCACCGGCCTCAATCGGCGCAAGGAGGGACAGGAGCAGCCGTCGTCTTCCGCCGGGCGGGGCCTGTTCGAAGAGCCGAGAGTGACCTCAGGCTCACTATAGCGCGGGGTAACAACACGTTACGCACGGGCTGCAACCGGGCCTGGCGCTATTCGGCCAGATCGGATCACGCGATATTGATGACCCGGCCAGTTGGGCGCAATCGACGGTCGGTATCGAGGAGCGCGATTGACACGTTCACCCGCGCCAAACGCGCTCCCTACTTTCATTTGTGAGCATGCGAACGCCTGATCGCGTCGTACACGGCAAACGGGGTCGCCGGCATGTCGATGTGTTCGATCTTGTAGGCGCGCCAGAGCGCGTCGGCGACTGCGTTCATCACCGCCGGCGTCGACCCGATCGAGCCCGCTTCGCCCGCGCCCTTGAGACCCATCGGATTGGTCGTCGATGGCACGTTGCGCGTCTCGAAATCGAACGCAGGCAGATTGTCCGCGCGCGGCATGCAATAGTCGAGGAAGCTCGCGGTCAGAAGCTGGCCGTCGTCATCGAACAAGGCGCACTCCATCAGCGCCTGGCCCACGCCCTGCGCGATGCCGCCATGGACCTGTCCCGCCAGAAGCAAAGGGTTCAACGTGAATCCAAAGTCGTCGACAACCGAGTAGCGGACGATTGTGGTTTCCCCCGTGTCGGGATCGATCTCGACTTCGCAGGCGTGGGTGCCGTTCGGATAGGTTGCGTTCGACGGCGCAAACGATTCGGTCGCCGTCAAATTCGCGGCGGTGACGCCCGGAAGCGCGGCGATCTCCGAATAGGAGATGGCGCGGTCGGTTCCGGCGATGCGCACCTTGCCGTCGGCGATTTCCAAGTCGGCGACCGCCGCCTCCAGCTTGTCGGCGGCGAGTTCCTTCAGCGATCCGGCCAAGGTTTCCGAGGCGCGGGTCACCATCACCGCGCCGATGGGAATGGATCGCGATCCGCCTGTGCCGAAGCCAGTGGCGACCCGATCCGTGTCGCCCTGCACGACCTTGATGCGCTCAAGCGGCACGTCGAGAAATTGCGAGACGGCCTGGGCATAGGCGGTCTCATGCCCCTGCCCGTTCGATTGGGTGCCGATGGTGAGCGTGAAATCGCCGTTCTTTTCAAGCATCAAAGAACCGGTTTCGGAATCGCTCCAGGCCGTGCATTCGATGTAGCTCGCAATGCCAAATCCGCGGATCTTGCCGCGTGCGCGAGCATCGTCCACGCGCCGTCCGAACCCCTCGCGATCCGCCTTTTCCAGGCAGGTCCGCAACGCGCCTTCGAAATCACCGACGTCGTAATCGCGATCGGTGTGGGTGTGGTAGGGCATCTGCTCGGGCTTGACGAAATTGCGCGAACGAATGTCCTCGGGCGTCAGGCCAAGCTTGCGCGCGCAAGCGTCGACCAGTCGCTCAAGCACATAGGCCGCCTCTGGACGTCCAGCCCCGCGATAGGCGTCGACGGGCACGGTGTGGGTGTAGATTCCGCGCACGCGCGCGTGGAGCGCATCGATGTGGTAGCACCCCGTCGCCATCGACGCGCCGAGCCAGGGTATGTAGGGCGCAAACAGCGACAGATACGCGCCGAGATTGCCGAGGATGTCGACCCTGAGCGCCAGAAAACGACCATTGGCGTCGAGCGCCATTTCGGCCGTCGTCAGATTGTCGCGCCCTTGCGCGTCGCCGACGAAATGCTCGCTGCGATCGGCGAGCCAGCCGACGCTCCGACCGAGACGCTTCGCGGCCTCGAGAACAAGCGGATATTCCCGATAGACGACGGCCTTGGTGCCGAACCCGCCGCCGACATCTTGCGTGACG
>DATBZF010000135.1:0-24689 GCA_036513315.1 Roseiarcus sp. | reverse complement strand
GCCCGGCCAAGACGCCGAGAGGTTTTGTTTCACTTAGATTCTCTCGGGTGACGGGACTTTTTAGCGCAACCGACAGCCGTGGGCTTGTCCCGGCCATCCACGCGGCTCCGCTGCCGAAAACTTCTAAGTTCGGCGGCAGCGTCACGCCGTGGATGAACGGGACAAGCCCGGCCATGACGGATGTGGGTTAAAATGAGGATTGCTGCCGGCCGCGCGCAAAAACTTGCGTCCCTGCCTCCCGCCCTCTATAAGCGCCCGCTTCGCGCCCATTTCCGACACCCCTGGAGGCAGGGCGCGTTCAACCTCAAAGGAATGTTCGACATGGCAGCGACGAAGCAACTCGCGGCCGTGGCGCGCAACGGGATCGGCAAGGGGGCCGCCCGTTCTGTTCGCCGCGAAGGCCGCGTACCTGGTGTAATCTATGGCGGCGGCGAGGCGCCCGAGGCGATCTCGGTCGACTACAAGGACCTCAACAAACTGGTCTATGCCGGCCATTTTCTGACGACGATTTTCGAACTCGACCTGGCGGGCCGCAAAGAGCGGGTCCTGCCGCGCGACTATCAGCTCGATGTGGTCAACGACCGGCCGCTGCATGTGGATTTCCTGCGTCTCAAGGCCGGCTCGCGCGTGCGCATCCAGACGCCCGTCCACGTCAAGAACCAGGAATTGTCGCCTGGCATCAAGAAGGGCGGCGCAATCAATCTGGTGCTGCATTCGATCGAGCTCTGGGCGCCCGCGGATGCGATCCCTGAATCGATCACCATCGATCTGGCCGGTCTCGACTTCCACGATTCGGTGCATCTGTCGACGATCACGCTCCCCGAAGGCTGCAAGCCGATCAACACCAAGACCGATCTGACCATCGTCACCATCGTGCCGCCGACCGTGCTGACGGAAGATACGCCGGCTCCGGCCGCTGTCGCCACGTCGGGCGCCCCCGCCGCCGGCGCGGCCGCTGCGCCTGCCCCCGGCGCTGCGCCCGCCAAGGGCGCCGCCGCCGCTGCTCCCGCCAAGGGGGCCGCCGCCGCCCCAGCCAAGGCGCCCGCCGCGAAGAAATAAGGCCGGCTCAACGCCGCCCTTCCTTTCAAGGCCCGTCCGCCCTCAAGCGGGCGGGCCTTTTATCTCAAAGAGGCGTCCATGCTGCTTATCGCAGGCCTCGGCAATCCCGGCGCGCGGCACGCGAAAAACCGCCACAATATCGGCTTCATGGCGCTCGAGGCGATCGCCGGCGAGCATCGCATCGGGCCATTTCGCGCGCGTTTCCAGGGCGCGCTCGCCGAAGGTTCGATCGGGTCGGAGCGCGTCGCGCTGCTCGCGCCGCAGACGTTCATGAACGATTCCGGCCGCAGCGTCGGCGAGGCGATGCGCTTTTACAAGCTCGACCTCGACGCCATCGTCGTCGTACACGACGAACTCGACCTCGCGCCGGCCAAGGTGCGCGTCAAGGTCGGCGGCGGCAATGCCGGCCATAATGGCCTGCGCTCGATCAGCGCCCATATCGGCAACGATTACAAGCGCGTTCGCCTCGGCATCGGCCATCCCGGCGACAAGGCGCTGGTCCATCATTTTGTGCTGAGCGATTTCGCCAAATCGGAGATGGCCTGGGTCGGCGCGGTCTGCGACGCGGTGGCGCGCTCTGCCGCGCTGCTAGCAGAGGGACAGGACGCCAGCTTTCAGAACAAGGTGCATCTGGCGGTCGAAGCGGCGGGCTTCGGCGACAAGAAGCCGGAGGATTAGGCCGCCTACGAGCGTCGGCGCGCAAGCGCGGCGCCTGCCTGGCGACAAACCTACATTGATCTCTTGGCGGCTATTTTGCGCGGAAGGATATCGAACTCAAGGACGAGCCGAAGGCTCGCCGCCTCCGGCGGTCGCCTGAAAGGCGATCCTTGACTTCGATTTCCTTCCGCGCCTCGCTCCGCCCAAGAGATCAATGGAGGAATCCGATCTCGGCTTCCTTGAGCGTTCTACCATTCGGGTCGCTGATGGTTCCACGCAACGCTTACGCGCTCCATACGCCCGCCCTGCACGGCCCGCGCGCGCCGCTTGGCGCCGCCAATCGTTCGTGCTTTTTAGTCTCTCGCTCTCACGAAACCCAACCGGATGAATTCATGCCGAATGCAGACCGCCTTCTCGTCCTCGTGCGCCATGGCCAGAGCGACTGGAATCTCAAGAACCTGTTCACCGGCTGGAAGGATGTCGATTTGTCGCCCAAGGGCGTCGAAGAGGCGAGCGCGGCGGGACGGCGGCTGAAGGCGCAGGGGCTCAGCTTCGATGTCGCCTTCACCTCGGCGCTCATCCGCGCGCAAAATACGCTGAAGCTCGTGCTCGCCGAACTTGGCCAGCCGAACCTGCCGACGACCGCCGACCAGGCCCTCAACGAGCGCGACTACGGCGATCTTTCCGGCCTCAACAAGGACGATGCGCGCAAGCGCTGGGGCGAGGAGCAGGTCCATATCTGGCGGCGCAGCTATGATGTCGCGCCGCCCGCCGGCGAAAGCCTCAAGGATACGGTGGCGCGCGTGCTGCCCTACTATTGCCAGCACATCCTGCCGCAGGTTTTGGATGGCAAGCGCGTTCTCGTCGCCGCCCATGGCAACAGCCTGCGCGCTTTGGTGATGGTGCTCGACCGGCTGACGCCCCAGACGATTCCGTCGATGGAGCTCGAGACCGGCGTGCCGCTGGTCTATCGGCTGAAAGCCGATTCGACCGTCGAATCGAAGGCAGTGCTCGGCGCCTGAGGCGCGGATGTCCGCTTCGATCGAAATCGCGCCGGGCGCCGTCCACTATCCCGCCTATCTCGATCGCGTCGCGCAGGAGGCGCTGCGCGACGATTTGCGGGAGATCGTGCGCGCCGCGCCTTTGTTTCAGCCGCGCATGCCGCGCACCGGCAAAGCCTTCTCGGTGCGGATGACCAATTGCGGCCCGCTCGGCTGGGTCTCCGATATCGACGGCTACCGCTATCAGCCCCAGCATCCCGAAACTGGCGCGCCCTGGCCCGATATGCCGCGGATTGCGCTGAGGGCGTGGGCGGAACTGGCGACGGGCGCGCCGCCGCCGCAAGCCTGTCTCGTCAATTTCTACGATGCGACGGCGCGCATGGGCCTGCACCAGGACCGCGACGAACAGGATTTCTCCGCTCCGGTCCTGTCGCTGTCCCTCGGCGATACCTGCCTCTTTCGCATCGGCGGGACGGAACGCGGCGCGCCCACGCGCTCCTTCCGCCTGAATTCGGGCGATGCGCTGGTTCTGGGCGGTCCGTCGCGTCTCGCCTTTCATGGCGTCGACCGCATCATCACGGCGACATCGACGCTTCTGAGCCCGGGCGGCCGAATCAATCTGACGCTACGGCGGGTGACGCCGGGGCACGGCGCCGCGTCCGCGGCATGAACCGGCGCGATGCGGCGGGCTGAAACGTTCGTTACAAATTACAAAATTTGTTACTATAAACATCAATTTTCCGTGCCGAAGCAGGCGGCGAGCCTTGTCCGTTGATGATCTAACCGACTGATATTATATTGAACTCGCGATCAGGAAAGTGGCGTTCAAAAGGACAGCGGCGGTAACCCAATCGAAAGTTCGACTTGAACTTGTCGCATTGTTGCGGTGAATGCTCGGGCGGAATCTGGCAAATTTCACGGGCGGGATCGCCGTCCCAGAATAAGGATTTTGAGGCTCATGGCGCGTAAGAAGATTGCTTTGATCGGGGCAGGACAGATCGGCGGCACATTGGCCCATCTGGCGGCGCTGAAGGAACTGGGCGACATCGTTCTCTTCGACATCGTCGACGGCATCCCCCAGGGCAAAGCGCTCGATCTTGCCGAATCCGCGCCGGTCGACGGCTTCAACGCGAAGATTACGGGGACGAGTTCCTATGCCGACATCGCCGGCGCCGATGTCGTCATCGTCACCGCCGGCGTGCCGCGCAAGCCCGGCATGAGCCGCGACGATCTGCTCGGCATCAACCTCAAAGTCATGGATTCGGTCGGCGCCGGCCTCAAGGCGCATGCGCCCGACGCTTTCGTCATCTGCATCACCAACCCGCTCGATGCGATGGTCTGGGCGTTGCAGAAGGCCTCCGGCCTGCCGCCGAAGAAAGTCGTCGGCATGGCCGGCATTCTCGATTCCTCGCGCTTTCGTCATTTCCTCGCCGAGGAATTCAAAGTCTCGGTCGAGGACGTCAGCGCTTTCGTGCTTGGCGGCCATGGCGACGACATGGTGCCGTCGGTGCGCTATTCCACCGTCGCCGGCATTCCGCTGCCCGACCTCGTCAAAATGGGCTGGACGACGCAGGAGCGGCTCGACGCGATGGTCGAGCGCACGCGCAAGGGCGGCGGCGAAATCGTCAATCTGCTGAAGACCGGCTCGGCCTTTTATGCGCCCGCCGCATCCGCCATCGCCATGGCCGAGTCCTATTTGAAGGATCAGCGCCGGGTGCTCCCCTGCGCCGCGCAATTGACCGGCCAATACGGCGTCAAGGACACTTATGTCGGCGTGCCCGTAGTGATCGGGGCGGGCGGCGTCGAGCGCATCGTCGAAATCACGCTGGACGATGCGGAAAAGGCGATGTTCGCCAAATCGGTCGCCTCGGTGCAGACCCTGATCGAGGCCTGCAAGACGATCAACCCCGCCTTCGCCGGCTGAACGCCGGCAGCCGCCCGCCCAGCGTGCGGCTCAAATCCTTTCCACCCGAGCGCCCATCATGAACATCCATGAATATCAGGCCAAAGCGGTTTTGCGCGAGTTCGGCGCGCCGCTGTCGAAGGGCAGGCCCGCTTTCACGCCGGACGAAGCCGTCGCCGCCGCGAGCGAGCTTGGCGGTTCGCTGTGGGTGGTGAAAAGCCAGATCCATGCCGGCGGGCGCGGCAAGGGTCGTTTCAAGGAAGCCTCGGCCGGTGAAAAGGGCGGCGTGCGCCTCGCCCGCTCGCTCGACGAGGTCAGGACTTTCGCTCACGAAATGTTAGGCGCGACGCTGGTCACCGTGCAGACCGGCCCGGCCGGCAAACAGGTCAATCGCCTTTACATCGAAGAAGGCGCGGCGATCGACAAGGAATTCTATCTCTCTGCCTTGGTCGATCGCGTCAGCGCGCGCGTCGCTTTCGTGCTGTCGACCGAGGGCGGCGTCAATATCGAGGATGTCGCCCATCACACGCCGGAGAAGATCCATTCCTTCTCGATCGATCCCGCCACCGGCGCCATGCCCCATCACGGCCGCAGCGCCGCGCGCGCTCTCGGCCTGACCGGCGATCTCGCCAAACAGGCGGAGAAGCTGATCGCCGGGCTCTATAGCGCCTTCATCGCCAAGGATATGGCGATGCTGGAGATCAATCCGCTGATCGTCACCGCCGCCGGCCAGCTCAAAGTGCTCGACGCCAAAGTGTCGTTTGACGACAATTCGCTCTACCGGCATCCCGACATTGTCGCTTTGCGCGATGAAAGCGAAGAGGACGCCAAGGAGATCGAGGCCTCCAAGCACGAGCTCAATTACATCACGCTCGATGGTTCGATCGGCTGCATGGTCAATGGCGCCGGCCTCGCCATGGCGACGATGGACATCATCAAGCTCTATGGCGAAAGCCCGGCGAACTTCCTTGATGTCGGCGGCGGCGCCTCCAAGGATCGCGTGACGGCGGCGTTCAAGATCATCACCGCCGATCCCCATGTGAAGGGCATTCTGATCAATATTTTCGGCGGCATCATGCGCTGCGACGTCATCGCCGAAGGTGTGATCGCGGCGGTCAAGGAAGTCGGCCTGCAGGTTCCGCTGGTGGTGCGGCTCGAGGGCACCAATGTCGAACTCGGCAAGAAGATCATCCGCGAATCCGGATTGAACGTCATTTCGGCCGATGATCTCGACGACGCTGCGCAGAAGGTTGTGAAAGCGGTTCAGGCCGCCGGCAAGGGAGCGGCCTGATGTCCGTCTTGATCGACAAGAACACGCGCGTCATCACGCAAGGCTTTACCGGCAAGAATGGCACGTTCCATTCCGAGCAGGCGCTGGCCTACGGGACGAAAGTCGTCGGCGGCACTTCGCCCGGCAAGGGCGGCTCGGTCCATCTCGGACTGCCTGTCTTCGACACCGTTGCGCAGGCGCGCGAGGAGACAGGCGCCGACGCCTCCGTCATCTATGTGCCGCCGCCGGGCGCGGCGGACGCGATCTGCGAGGCGATAGCGGCCGAAATCCCGCTGATCGTCTGCATCACCGAGGGTATTCCGGTGCTCGACATGGTCAAGGTCAAGCGCGCCTTGCAGGGGTCGAAATCGATCCTGGTCGGCCCCAATTGTCCCGGCGTGATGACGGCGGGCGAATGCAAGATCGGCATCATGCCCGGCAATATTTTCAAGCGCGGCCATGTCGGCATCGTCTCGCGCTCGGGCACGCTGACCTATGAAGCCGTCTTTCAGACGACGCAGGAAGGCCTCGGCCAGACGACGGCGGTCGGCATCGGCGGCGATCCCGTCAAGGGCATGGAATTCATCGACGCGCTTTCGCTGTTCCTCGCCGACCCGGAAACCAAATCGATCGTGATGATCGGCGAGATCGGCGGCCAGGCCGAGGAAGACGCCGCGCAATTCCTCAAGGACGAGGCCAAGCGCGGCCGCGCCAAACCGATCGTCGGTTTCATCGCCGGCCGCACGGCGCCGCCGGGACGGCGCATGGGCCATGCCGGCGCCATCATTTCCGGCGGCAAAGGCGGCGCCGAAGACAAGATCGCGGCGATGGAAAGCGCCGGCATTCGCGTTTCCCCGTCGCCGGCGCGCCTGGGCAAAACGTTGGTCGATTTGTTGAACGGCAAGTGAGCGCGCCGCTTCAGAGCGCCGCGACGAAGGATCGGATCATTCTGCGATGACAAGGCAAGATTTCAATCAGGCGTTGTTGCAAACCTCGTTCCTCTATGGCGCCAACGCAGCCTATATCGAGGAGCTCCAGGCGCAATATGAAAAGGATCCGGCTTCCGTCGAAGCCGGCTGGCGCGAGTTCTTCGCCGCGCTTGGCGACGATCCGGCCAGCGTCGAAAAGACCGCGCAAGGCGCTTCCTGGCAGAAGGCCAATTGGCCTGTCGCGCCCAAGGGCGATCTGATTTCCGCGCTCGATGGCGATTGGCCGGCGGCCGAACGAATCGTCGGCGAGAAGCTGCGCGCCAAGGCGCCGCCAGCGGCGGCCGAAGAAGGTCTGTCCGAGGCCGATCTGCAGCGGGCGACGCGCGAAAGCGTGCGCGCCCTGATGATGATCCGCGCCTTCCGCATGCGCGGGCATCTGCACGCCAATCTCGATCCGCTCGGCCTCGAAGCGCAGAAGGATCACGAGGAGCTGCATCCCTCGAACTACGGCTTCTCGGAAGCCGACTACGGTCGTCGCATTTTCATCGACAATGTCCTCGGGCTGGAATATGCGACCATCCCCGAAATGCTCGCCATCCTGCGGCGCACCTATTGCGGCACGATCGGCTATGAGTTCATGCATATTTCCGATCCAGCCGAGAAGGCCTGGATGCAGGAGCGCATCGAGGGGCCGGACAAGGAGATCGTCTTCACCCGCGAAGGCAAGCGCGCGATCCTCAACAAACTCGTGGAGGCCGAGGGCTTCGAGAAATTCTTCGAAGTGAAATATGCCGGCGCGAGGCGCTTCGGCCTCGACGGCGCCGAAGCCATGATCCCGGCCCTCGAGCAGATCATCAAGCGCGGCGGCGCCCTTGGCATCAAGGACATCGCCGTCGGCATGGCCCATCGCGGCCGCCTCAACGTGCTCAGCCAGGTGATGGGCAAGCCGCATCGCGTGATTTTCCATGAATTCAAGGGCGGCTCGGCTTCGCCAGACGAAGTCGACGGATCGGGCGACGTCAAATATCACCTCGGCGCCTCGTCCGATCGCGAGTTCGACGGCAACGCGGTCCATCTGTCGCTGACCGCCAATCCTTCGCATCTCGAAATCGTCGATCCGGTCGTGCTCGGCAAAGTGCGCGCCAAGCAGGACCAGCTCAACGATTATATCGAGCGCGTCAAAGTGCTGCCGCTGCTGATCCATGGCGACGCGGCGTTCGCCGGCCAGGGCGTCGTCGCCGAATGTTTCGGCCTGTCGGGCCTGCGCGGCCATCGCACCGGCGGATCGGTCCATTTCATCGTCAACAACCAGATCGGCTTCACCACCTATCCCCGTTATTCCCGCTCCTCGCCCTATCCGTCCGACGTCGCCAAGCTCGTTGAGGCGCCGATCTTCCATGTCAATGGCGACGATCCGGAAGCGGTCGTCCATTGCGCCAAGGTGGCGATCGAATATCGGCAGAAATTCCACAAGCCCGTCGTCATCGACATGTTCTGCTACCGACGCTTCGGCCATAACGAGGGCGACGAGCCTGGCTTCACTCAGCCGCTGATGTATCGGATCATCCGCTCGCATCCGACCACGCTCGAAATCTATGCCAAAAGGCTGGTCGGCGAGGGCCTCCTCACCGAGGGCGAAGTCGACAAATTGCGCGGCGACTGGCGCCATCGCCTGGAAGCCGAATTCGAGGCGGGCCAGGGCTATAAGGCCAACAAGGCCGATTGGCTCGACGGGCGCTGGGCTGGCCTCAAGGCGGCGCAGGATATGATCGACGACGATCGGCGCGGCCTCACCGGCGTCGATCTCGACAAGATCAAGCAGATCGCCGCGCGCATCACCGCGACGCCGAGCGGCTTCAGCGTCCACAAGACCATCCAGCGTTTTCTCGACAATCGCCGCCAGGCGGTCGACACGGGCGAGGGCCTCGATTGGGCGACCGGTGAGGCGCTGGCGTTCGGTTCCCTGCTCGACGAAGGCTATCCGGTGCGTCTGTCAGGGCAGGATTGCGAGCGTGGCACGTTCTCGCAGCGCCATTCCGTGCTGATCGATCAGCAGACGGAGGCGCGCTATATCCCGCTCAACCATATCCGCGACGGCCAGGGCCGTTTCGAAGTCATCAATTCGATGCTCTCGGAAGAGGCGGTGCTCGGTTTCGAATATGGCTATTCGCTCGCCGAGCCGAAGGCGCTGACTCTATGGGAGGCGCAGTTCGGCGATTTCGCCAATGGCGCGCAGGTCGTGTTCGACCAGTTCATTTCGTCGGGCGAGCGCAAGTGGCTGCGCATGTCCGGCCTCGTCTGCCTGCTGCCGCATGGTTATGAAGGGCAGGGGCCGGAACATTCTTCGGCAAGGCTCGAGCGCTATCTGCAAATGTGCGCCGAGGACAATATGCAGGTCGTCAATTGCACGACGCCGGCCAATTATTTCCATGTGCTGCGCCGGCAATTGAAGCGCGAAATCCGTAAGCCGCTGATCGTCATGACGCCGAAATCGCTGCTGCGCCACAAGCGCGCGGTGTCGATGATCAGCGAGATCGGCGCCGGCACTTCGTTCCATCGCCTGCTGTGGGACAGCGCGGAATCGCACAAGGGCGAGAAGGTCAAGCTCGCCAGGGATGAGAAAATCCGCCGCGTCGTGCTGTGCTCAGGCAAGGTCTACTACGATCTCTATGAGGATCGAGAGAAGCGCGGCGTCGACGACGTCTATCTCCTGCGCGTCGAGCAGATCTATCCGTTCCCGCTGAAAGCTCTGGTCAAGGAATTGTCGCGCTTCAAGAAAGCCGAGATCGTCTGGTGCCAGGAAGAGCCCAAGAACATGGGCTCCTGGAGCTTCGTCGAACCCTATCTCGAATGGGTGCTGGCGCAGGTCGGCGGCAAATCAAAACGCGCGCGTTACGCCGGGCGCCCGGCTTCCGCCGCCACTGCGACCGGCCTGATGTCCAAGCATCTGGCGCAGTTGAAGGCGTTCCTCGACGAATGTTTCGTCGAATAGGATTTCCTGGGAACTCGCAATCTTCGAGGCGATCTCACTCTCTCAACAGGAGCCGCGCTGCGGCTGAAGTGACGAAATGGCGACTGAAATCCGCGTTCCCACCCTCGGCGAATCGATCACCGAGGCGACTGTCGGCAAATGGTTCAAGAAAGCCGGCGATGCGATCAAGGCCGACGAGCCCCTGGTCGAACTCGAGACTGACAAGGTGACGCTCGAGGTCAATGCGCCAGCGTCCGGCGTATTGTCCGAAATCGCCGTGCCGACCGGCGAGACGGTCGCGGTCGGCGCTCTGCTCGGCATGGTGGCTGCGTCGAGCGCCGCTTCGGCGTCAAAGCCCGCCGGCGCGCCGGCCGCTGCGAGCGCCGCGGTTGCGCCCAAGGATGTCAACGGCGTCGCCCCCAAGGATGTCAACGGCGTCGCGCCCAAGGCGCCCGCGCCCGCCGCGACGACGATGCCGCCGGCGCCGTCTGCCGCCAAAATCGCCGCCGAACAGGGCGTCGATCTCGGCGCGGTCGCCGGCAGCGGCAAGCGCGGCCAGGTTCTCAAGGGCGACGTGCTCGCCGCGCTCGCCAGCCCGGCGCCGACCGCCCCTGCCGCGGCGCCGGCGCCGCCCTTGCCAGCCGCGGCGCGCGCCTCAATTCCCGACGACGCGGCGCGCGAAGAACGCGTGCGCCTGACCAAACTGCGCCAGACCATCGCCCGCCGCCTGAAGGAGGCGCAGAACAACGCCGCCATGCTGACGACCTTCAACGAGGTCGACATGAGCGAGGTGATGGCGCTGCGCGGTAAATACAAAGATGTCTTCGAGAAGAAACATGGCGTGAAGCTTGGCTTCATGGGCTTTTTCGTGAAAGCCTGCGTTCAGGCGCTCAAGGACGTGCCCGCAGTCAATGCGGAGATCGACGGCGCCGATCTCGTCTTCAAGAACTATTACCATCTCGGCATCGCGGTCGGCACCGATAAGGGGCTCGTCGTGCCGGTCGTTCGCGACGCCGACCGTCTCGGCATCGCCGGCATCGAGAAGGCGATTGCTGACTTTGGCAAGCGCGCCCGCGAGGGTCAGCTCAAAATCGAGGAATTGCAGGGCGGCACTTTCACAATCACCAATGGCGGCATCTATGGCTCGCTGATGTCGACGCCGATCCTCAATGCGCCGCAGTCCGGCATTCTCGGCATGCACAAGATTCAAGAGCGGCCGATGGTCGTCAACGGCAAGATCGAGGCGCGGCCGATGATGTATCTGGCGCTTTCCTACGATCACCGCGTCGTCGACGGCAAGGAAGCGGTGACCTTCCTGGTACGCGTCAAGGAAGCGCTCGAAGACCCTGCCCGGCTCGTGCTAGACTTGTGACGGCCGGCGGTACGGCCGGCCATAGCGAGGGGGGAGCGTCATGTCGTCGATCGAACTTGTCTGTCTTGAACTCAGCGTCCTGCTTTTCGTCGCCCATGTCGTTTGCCAGGCGGTTCTCGCCCAGGGCGAATTCGGCCAGCCGTTTCTGTTCAGCCCGCGCGACAACCCGCCGGAGCCTACCGGCGTCGCAATCGGCCGGGCGACCCGCGCGCTCGCCAATTTTGTCGAGAATTACGGCGCCTTCATCGCGGTGGATTTGGCTCTTATCGCCACCGGACATACCGGCGGCTGGGGCGCGGTCGTCTGGATCGCCGCACGCATTGTTTATCTCCCGCTCTATCTTCTCGGCATTCCGGTGGTGCGCACTGTGTGCTGGACGATTTCGATCGTCGGCCTCCTGATGATGCTGGGGCGGCTCGCGTTTTCATAAGGGCGGCGGGCGAGCGGGGCGCGCCGGCCGATCAATTGCTGGGAGACGATTCTGCGCACGAGGAATTCAAACGCGATGATCGTGCTTTCGCGGGAGCGCCTTCGGCAATTGCCCTTCGGTC
This sequence comes from Roseiarcus sp., assembly GCA_036513315.1. Taxonomy (GTDB): domain Bacteria; phylum Pseudomonadota; class Alphaproteobacteria; order Rhizobiales; family Beijerinckiaceae; genus Roseiarcus. The sequence continues at coordinate 12,976 of DATBZF010000135.1, read as the reverse complement.
CGCCGCTTATTCAGCAACCGTCGGCGCCGCCATCGTCGTGCTCGCCGTCAAGTCCAAGCCCGCTTGCGCGGGTCGCGCGCAAGGGCGCGCGAGACTTGACCGCTGCGCGCGCCGATGGCTCCTGGCTACCGTGTCCTTTTGGTGAACGACACGGCCGATTGGGCCGTGCCGCTCACCAAAAGGATACGGTCAGCAATCAGCCGCGCTGTCGAGACGCAGTCATCCCGAAGGGACCGAAGCGAAGCGGAGGACCGACGAAGTCGGTTGACGGCGGCTCGGCGGCGTGGCCTCGCGACGATGGATGAACGGATGCCGCGTCAGGACACGAAACTTGAATCGGCAGGACGTTGCCCGCGGAGGAGCCCGAGTACTATGTGCTGAAGGTCGATGAAGCCAAAGACCTATTGATCGATCAAGAGTCGGTTTGGCAAAAGATTCGCTGGAGCAAGGACAAGTTTGCGCCTTTCCGGCGAGCGTGGGGCGTCATCCGAGATTTCCTGAATATTCCCGAACAACAAGAAACTCCAAAGGCGAAATAGAATGACTTACGATCTTGTCGTCATCGGCTCCGGCCCCGCCGGTTACGTCTGCGCCATCCGCGCGGCGCAACTTGGGATGAAGGTCGCCGTCGTCGAGAAGGAGAAGACGTTTGGCGGGACCTGCCTCAATATCGGCTGCATTCCATCAAAGGCGCTGCTCTACGCCTCGGAAATGTTCGCGGAGGCGGGGCATGGCATGGCGGCGCTGGGAATCGTCGTCGATCCGCCGAAGCTCGACCTGCCTGGGATGATGAAGCACAAGGACGATACGGTGACGGCCAATGTCAACGGCGTCGCCTTCCTGTTCAAGAAGAACAAAATCGAGCCGTTCATCGGCGCCGGCCGCATCGCCGCGCCAGGCCAGGTCGAGGTCAAAAGCGCAGATGGCAAGACGACGATGCTGGAGACCAAGGCGATCGTCATCGCGACCGGTTCGGATGTCGCGCGCCTGCCCGGCGTCGAGATCGACGAGAAGGTCATCATCTCGTCGACCGGCGCATTGAGCCTTTCGAAGACGCCGGCCAAACTGCTCGTCGTCGGGGCCGGCGTCATCGGCCTCGAACTCGGATCGGTCTGGGCGCGCCTTGGCGCCGACGTGACGGTCGTCGAATATCTCGATCGCATCCTGCCTGGCGTGGACGGCGAGGTCGCCAAGCAATTCCAGCGCATCCTGGAAAAGCAGGGCTTCAAGTTTCACCTCGGCCATAAGGTCGCCAGCGTCGCCAAGACGGCATTGGGCGCGAAAGCCACTATCGAGCCCGCCAAGGGCGGCGAGGCGCAGAGTCTGGAGGCCGATATCGTGCTGGTGGCGATCGGCCGGCGCCCCTTCACCGAGGGGCTCGGCCTCGAAGGCGTCGGCGTCGCGATGGAACGCGGCCAGGTCGTGATCGACAGTCATTTCCAGACCAATGTCCCGGGCATCTACGCGATCGGCGATGTCGTGCGCGGCCCGATGCTCGCCCATAAGGGCGAAGACGAGGGCGTCGCGGTCGCCGAAATTCTTGCCGGCCAGGCCGGCCATGTGAATTATGAGGCGATCCCGTCAGTCGTCTATACCTCGCCGGAAGTCGCCGTCGTCGGCAAGAACGAGGAGGAGCTCAAGGCGGCGGGGATTGCCTACAGGATAGGCAAATTTCCCTTCACCGCCAACGGCCGCGCCCGCGCCATGCGCCACACCGAAGGCTTCGTCAAAATACTCGCCGACGCTGTGACCGACCGCGTCCTCGGCGTCCATATCCTCGGTTTCGGCGCCGGCGAGATGATTCATGAGGCGGTGGTGCTCATGGAGTTTGGCGGTTCGGCGGAGGATCTCGCGCGCTGCACCCACGCCCATCCCACCATGTCGGAGGCGATCAAAGAGGCCGCGATGGGGGTGGCCAAGAGGTCGATCCACATCTGATCGGGGAGGCTCTGATGAGGGTACGCCCCCGGCCGGCTGTTTTCAGGCGGCCCGCTTCCTGGGCGGGCGCCGGGCTCGTCGGCCTTCTCGTCGTAGCCGCCACATTGGCCGTGCGCGGGGCCGATCGCATGGTCCTATGGCGCATCGTTCACGAAAAATGCGTGCCGGACCAGCAGGCCAATCAAAATCCGGCGCCTTGCGTCCTGGTCGATCTTTCGACGGGCGAAGACGGCGGCGTCGCCATTTTGAAGGACATCAACGGAATCGCCCAGCATCTGGCGATCCCGACCCGGCGCATCGCCGGCATCGAAGCGCCCGATATTCTCGACCCAGCCCTGCCCAATTACTGGCGCGCCGCCTGGGCTGCGCGCTCCTCTGTCAACGCGCGCCTCTCCCATGAATTGCCGCGCGGCGCGATCGGCCTCGCGATCAACGCGGCTTCCCGACGCAGCCAGGACCAGTTGCACATTCACATCGATTGCGTCGCCCCCGACGTGCGCGACGCGCTCGCCGCCTATGGCGACAAGCTCAGCGTCGATTGGCATGTCCTGCCTTTCGCGCTCAAGGGGCGCCGCTATTGGGCGCGCCGACTCGATTCCGCCGATCTGTCGGATGTAGCGCCCTTCCGGCTGCTGGCCGACGGGGTCGCAGGCGCGAAAGGCGATATGGCGGCGGAAACGCTGGTCGCCATTGGCGCGACCTTCCCGCCCGCCAGCGCCGGCTTCATCCTGCTTGCCGATCGCGCGGAGCCTGGCGCCGGCGGCCACGGCGAGGACCTGCTTGACGCAAGCTGCGCCACCGCCAGCTCGGGCTGAAACGTCCCGCCGTAAGGCTTTCTTAGCCCCATCGACAGGTTGCGACGCCCCGGGCGCGGCAATCGTGGCATAATAGTGGCGCCAGACCTGCTCAGGGTTTGGCGTCATTTGCGCTTGCCGACGCTGATGCGCCGGAAAGGCGCATGCCTGCGCCACGCCGGTCCGAGAGTTGCGTCATGCGTTCGTTTCAGAGAATTCTTCTCGTTCTTGTTGCGTTTTTCGTGATGTCGAGCCTCGCCCATGCGGCCGTCCGCATCGATATCGACCTCTCCACCCAGACCATGCATGTCGCCTCAGGCGACGGCGAGAGCTACGATTGGCCGATTTCCTCAGGCCGTCGCGGCCATCTGACGCCGCAAGGCCGCTTCCGGCCGATCGCGCTTTACCCGATGGTTCATTCGCTGAAGTATGACAATGCGCCGATGCCGCATTCGATCTTTTTCCTCAGCCAATATGCGATCCACGCGACCAATGCGGTCGGCGCGCTCGGCCGCCCGGCGTCGCATGGCTGCGTTCGCTTGTCGCCCGCCAATGCGGCGACGCTTTACGCGATGGTCCAATCGCAAGGCGCCGTGATCTCGATCGTCGGCGCCATTCCGGGCGGAGGGACGAAGACCGCGATGCGCCATGTCCATCACAGCGCCGCGCTGATGGCTTACGCGCCGCATCATCGTGTGCGTTCGTTGAAGGAATGGGTGCACGATCCCTTAGGGAATCACTGAGAGGCGTCTGGTCCGGGCGGCGCCGTTGAGGACGCCCGCCTTTGACTTACCGCATTGTCTTCCTCCAATGTCGCCTGGCGAATCACCTGTCGCGTTTTGGCGCATAATGGGCTATCAGGCCGGGCGACCGCGCTTGATCTGATCCCTATCGAGGAGGCCTTCGGTGCAAAGACGTAATTTCCTGGCCGGGACGGCCGGGCTGTTGGCTGGCGCTCTGGCGTCCAGGCTGGCGATGGCCGACGACGCCGCCGCGCCCGCCCCCGCCGCGGCTCCGGCGGCTCCAGCGCCGGCCGCGGCTCCGGCGGCGCCCGCCGCGCCCACCGCCCCTTCAGGGCCGCCTGCCAAAGTGCTGCCGACGCCGTTCACCTTCGATCTGGCGCCGCCGATGGACAGCCGCGAGAAATTCGTCGCCTGGGGCGTCGCGCAGCGCGAGGAGGACGCTAAATATCTCGGCGAGCGGTTCGACCGTTTCGGCGCGCTGGTGCGCAACGAAGACATCTGGGACGATCGCAACAAGCACGCCTTCCTGCTGACGCCGCGCGAGAAATTCGTACGTCCGGCCAATCTCTCGCGCGCTTACGAGCACGCCTTTCTCGACATCGGTTTCGGCGTCACCATTTCGGGCCCCCATATCGTCGGGCGCATGACCAATACGATCGATCCGAAACAGGGCGAGAAGGTGCTCGAAATCGGCACCGGTTCGGGCTACCAGTCGGCCTATCTGGCGCATCTGACCGACAAGGTCTGGACGATCGAGATCATCAAGCCTTTGGCCGAGCGCACCCGCGCCACTTATGACGAGCTGATCGCCGCCGGCTACAGCGAGTTCAAAGCGATCACGTCGAAAAACGCCGACGGCTATTATGGCTGGGAAGAGGCGGCGCCGTTCGACAAGATCATCGTCACCTGCGGCATCGACCATATTCCGCCGCCCCTGCTGCAACAGCTGAAGCCGGACGGCGTAATGGTCATTCCCGTTGGTCCGCCCGGCGCCCAGCGCGTGCTCAAAGTCGTGAAGACGCAGGGGACTGACGGCTCCATCACCGTTGCGCGCTCGGATATTTACGGCGGCAAGATCGTTCCCTTCGTACCCTTCACCAAGCTCGAAGGCGATGCGATCAAGGGGACGCATAACAATTGAAGCGCGCGTCCGGCACCCTTCGACGTCATGGCCGGGCTTGTCCCGGCCAGCCACGCGACGCAGCGGCGCTCAATGCTTGAAGTTCGTGGTGGCTTCTACGCGTGGATGCCCGGCACAAGGCCGGGCATGACGTGCTAGGCGCGGAAAAGGCGGAGTAATGCAGCCGAATGCTGTTCCCCGAACAGCCCTGTTCTCGAGGGGGAACCATCATCGCGCCGCGCCGCTGAGGACTGCTTCATGAATGAAAGCTTCGTCGCGCCCGACACAATCGCGCTGACGCCCATCCATAATGAAGACGTCGTCCTCGACGGGCGGGGGCGCCTCGCGCTCTATCTCGCGGTTGGCCTTGCCGCCGGCGCGGTGATCGCGCTGCAAATCGACATTATGCGCGTCTTCGCCGTCGGCTCCTGGGCGCATTTCGGCTCGCTGGTGGTCAGCCTCGCGATGCTTGGCTTTGGCCTCACCAGCGCGGTGATGTGCGTCGCCAAGGATTGGTTCCAGCGCAACTGGCTGATCGCCGCCAGCGTCGCGCTCGCGCTGTTCGGTCCACTCGCGGTCGGCGCCAATCTCTTTGTCCAGCAGCTCGGCTTCAATGCGATCTTCCTGGTCTCGGACCCTGCGCAAAAGTGGAAGTTGCTCGAGATATTTCTCGCCGACCTCACGCCTTTTCTCGCCGGCGCGGTGTTCCTCGGCTGCGTCTTTTTGAAAAGCAACCGCACGTTCGGGCGCGTCTATTTCGCCGATCTGGCGGGATCGGGCCTGTGCGGACTGGTGTTTCTCGGGGCGATGTATCTGCTGAAACCCGAAAACCTGATCGCCGCGCCGCTCGCTTTATGGCTGGCCGCCGGCATCGCCTGGTCGATCGGCCCCGGCGGCCTGCGCACGCTTCTTCCGCTTGTCGTCCTGGCCGCCCTCGCTTTTGGCGGCCATTTCATCGCCGCGCCGGCGCTCGGCTGGAGCCGCCTCGCCGTCAATGATTACAAGGGCGTCGCCTATGCCCGCAAATTCCCCGACGCCGAGCGGGTCTACGAAAGCGTCTCGCCATTCGGTTATATCGAGGCCTATTCCAGCTCCTACCTGCATTTCGCGCCGGGCCTGTCGGACAATGCGGCGTTCAATCTGCCGGCTATTCCCGCCAACGCCTATCTCGCCATGTATATCGACAGCGACGGGCCGATCGGCATCATTCGCAATCTGCCGGATAAGGACACCGCCTATTTCCGCTTCCTGCCGATGTACTACCCCTACGTCATCAAGAAGAATCCGAAGACCTTCGTCACGCAATTCGGCGGCGGCATATCGAGCGCGCTGGCGTTGCGCTCCGGCTCCAGCAGCGTGACGGTCGCCGAGGGCAATCGCGCGGTGCTCGCCGCCTTCCACGATCCCGTGATCAAGGATTTCACGGGCGACATTCTCTCCAAAGTCCGCGTCATCGATTACGAGGGCCGGCACTTCCTCGCCCATACCGACGAGCGTTTCGACATTGTCGATTTGAGCCTTGCCGATTCGGTCGGCCTTTCCAATCCGGGCGGCTTCGCCATCGTCGAGAAGTTTTCCTATACGCGCGAGGCGATGGAAACCTATATGCGCGCGCTCAGCGACGGCGGCGTGCTGTCGGTGACGCTGTGGAACAAGGAAGAGCCGCCCAAATCCGTGCTGAAGCTTTATACGACGATGGCGGCGGCGGCCAAAGACGTCGACCCCGCTCATATCGCCGATTCGTTTTTCGTCGCATCCTCCTATCTCTCGACAGCGACCGTGCTGTTCAAGCGCGGCGGCTTCACCGCCGACGAAATCGACAAGCTGCGCAAGCATACGCATGACATGTCGTTCGACGAGATCTATTCCCCCGGTCTCTTCTACGACGGCACCCAGACCGATCGTACCCTGGACGGCTATGTCGCGCAGATTTTCTCAGGCGCCGCAGGTGGCCCGGCGGCGGCGATCCCCGCCACCGACGCCCAGGGCGCGGCCGATCCGACCGCGCCCGCCGCCGATCCCACGGGTCCGGCCGATCCGACCGGGCCAAGCGAAGAGCCCAGCGGCAACGCCGACAATGGCATCCTGCCCGCCACCGTCATGGGCCGGCTCGCCTGGCATTCCTTGATCAACGGCGAATGGCCCGCGATCGCCAAACGCTATGTTTTCGACACCCGCCTGTTGACCAATGACGCGCCCTATTTCGCCGCCTATGTGAAGACCGCCGATCTTCCACGCATCACCGACCGGCTCGAATTGCTGCAGGACGAGTGGGGCTATCTTTTGATCTGGGCGACGCTGGGGGTCGCCTGCGCCACGGCGACGGTTCTGCTGGCGATTCCCGTCCTGTGGGGCTGGCGTACGATTTTCTCGAAATCGCGCGGCAAATTCCTCACCATCGTCTATTTCGCCTGTCTCGGCGCCGGCTATATCATGGTCGAGGTCGGGCTGATCGCGCATTTCGTGATGGCTCTGGGCAATCCGACCGTTTCCGCCTCGGTGCTGATCACCGGCATGCTGGTGTTCTCGGGGCTCGGCGCGCTTCTTTCGGAACGCGTGCTGCCGCGCATGCGCACGATCATGCCGATCCTGTTCGTTGCGATCGGCGCGCTGCTGATCGGCTACGCCTTCTTCATCAACAATGCGCTCGATGCGATCGGCGCCTTTCCCTATGGCGTCCGGTTGATGCTGTCGTTCGCCATCATCGCGCCGCCGGCTTTCCTGATGGGCTTTCCGATGCCGACCGCGATGACGACGCTCGGCCGCCTCGGCAAGGAGCACATGTTCATCTGGGCCTGGGGCGTGAACGGATGTTTCTCAGTGATCGGCGCCGCCGCCGCGCCGGTGATCGCCACCAATTTCGGGCTGGGCGCAGTGATCGAGATCGCCGGCTGCGCATACCTTCTGGCGTTGCCGGCGTTCTTCGGCGTAATATCGGGCGGTCCTTCGCGTCGATTCTCATGATCCGTTAGAGGTTGCTGACCTTTGGGTAAGGATTACGCGCTAGGCAAAGAGTTGAACGGCTGGGCGGGTGTGGGGTTGATCGACTCGGAGCGTCAACGCATGGGCGACTGTCGGCGCGGACCATCCCTGGCGAAAGCGGCGGTGGGCTTGGCTTTGGCTCTGCTGCTCGCCAGTTGCGCCGGAGGACCCGCGGTGACCAGGCAAGGGGAAGCGCCGAATGGCTCGATAGGGCCGCAATTCGCCAATGCCGGCGGCGTGATGGTCGCGATGCCGGAGTTCCAGAATTCCGCCTTTCCCTATCACGGCCCGATCCCGGCAAGCGCCGAGGGCCATGAGCGCCCCTTCATGAATGTCGACGAGAATGGTCGGCTCGGCCATGAATCCCCGCGCGGCGGCGTCTATTGGGAGGACGCCACCTACAGCGATCGCCACGTCCTGCTTGCCGCTTCACAGAATTTCGACAGCCGCAGCCCCGGCGATCTCGTGATTTTCTTCCACGGCAACGAGGCGACCCTCTCGCGCGATGTGGTCGATCGCCAGCAGGCGCCGCGCCAGCTTGTTGATTCCGGCCTCAACGGCGTGCTGATCGCGCCGCAAATGGCGGTCGACGCCATGGATTCAAGCGCTGGCCGCTTCTGGAAGCCTGGCGCGCTCGCCGAATTCCTTGGCGAGGCGGAATCCAAGCTCGCCGCGCTTTACCCCGGAACGTCGCGCGCCACATTCGCCCGCATGCCGGTGATACTGGTCGCCTATAGCGGCGGCTATCTGCCGGCGGCCTTTGCGCTGGCGCAGGGCGGCGCCGGCGAACGCGTGCGCGGCGTCGTGCTGCTCGACGCGCTCTACGGCGAGGAAGACAAGTTCGCCGACTGGATCGAGCGCGAGCACAATCGCGCGTTCTTCGTCAGCGCCTATTCGAAATCCTCGCATGACGAAAACGAGGCGATGCGCCAGCGTCTCGCGCAGGCGGGAGTCAATGTGCAGAATGGGATGCCGGAAAGACTAGGCCCCGGGGTTGTGGCCTTTGTCGACGCCGGCGACGTCGATCACAACAGCTTCGTCAATAGCGCCTGGACGAGCAATCCGCTGCGCGACGTGCTGGCCAGAGTGGCGCAATAGCTGTTGGAAGCGCTGCCTCGCAATTGTGCAGGTTCACTAATTCGTTGATCGGATCTCCAATATGGGAGGACGTTCAGGATGCGAGACAACAGCTTCGCGAGGTTTATCGCCCCTGCTGACTTCGCAATTGAGCCATCGTTCGCGTGGAGGCAATTCTTTCACCGCTGAGACCTTTGTCAATGACGACCGCGAAAGCGGTCGCCGCCTTCGGCTTTGGCCTGAAAGGCCATCATTGACAAAGGTCTCAGCGGTGAAACACGCTCCGCCATGCGAAACGATGGATCACACTCGACCGTTTCAGTTGGTGTTGATCTCGCGCTGGCGCGGCCCGCGACTTCTTCCTGAGAACCGGACCGGACGAATGCTTCGCATTCGCCTTGTGACCTGCACAGCAATGACGGAGAGTGATTCCAATAGAAAGGGGCGCGCTTTAGAGCGCCGGCTCGCTCAATCGTTCTTCCGCTTTTTGAAGCTGGAACGATGCGATGACCGCCTCGCAAACGCCGACGAATCTTCCGCACGGTCCGTCAATCCCGGCGCTTTGCCGACTGACGCGGGCGCCCTCGAACAAAAGCGACAGCGTGTCGGCGAGAAGATCGGCTTGCACGATGCCCGCCCTCTCGCAGAGTCGCGCCAGACGATTACGGTGCTCGGTCTTGATTTCTTCGATCACCCGCCGCGCGGGATGATCGGTCTCGGCCAGTTCGACGGCGGCGTTGGCGAGCTCGCAACCGCGATCGTCGCTCAAAACGCATTCGGCGGCGCCGAAGATCCAGGCATGCAATTGCGCCAGGGGATCGCCGGGATGGTCCGATGCGATCTGGGCCCACCAGACTTCCGCTTCCTGCGCCGCGTCGCGCAGGCATTGGATGATCAGATCGTCCTTCGATCCGAAGTGACGATAGAGGGTCATCTTGTTGGTGCCGGCCGCTTCGGCGATCGCATCGACGCCAATGCCTCGAATCCCGTGCTTGTGGAAAAGGCCTCTGGCGGCCCCGGCGATCCGATCGCGCGGGCGGGGCCTCGTCGCGGCGCATTCCTCAACCAACTGGACTTCTCCTGTTTTCCGAAATTTGTTCGTCGTCGCTCTTGACTAGGGTGTGACCGGTCTGTATCCCTAGCGTTGTTACTTACCGGTAACACCCGCTGTGGCGAGTGTCAACATCGCGCTTTGGCTCGCTCTCGCCAGCTCACAGGGTCCCGCCGCTGCTTTGGGCGGCGTCGCAACAGAAAGGCCAAGCCATGGATGCGACAAGCAGCCATTTATCGCCCCCCGACAAGGGCGCCGACTTCCATTACGCTTGCTTCAAGGAGCCGACGATCAGCGAGCTTCTCGCCGATCCGTTGACGCGCATCTTGATGAAAGCCGACCATGTCGATATTCCAGCCTTCGAGCATATGCTGGATTCGGTCGCCGGCCGTTTCCGGACCGTCGGTCGAATCGCGACCCAACCTGTCGTGGCTGTGAAGGCGAGCGCCGGCGTCAGATCTGACCCGTCGGTCCCCGACTATCTCACCTGGACCTGCGTCGACCGCAACCTCGGGTCAGACGCGGCGCGATCTGTGCATGGGACGGTTGCATCGAAGATATCAGGCATTGTTCGCGGGTCGCACTGTTCATGGTGAGTTTCTTTATCCAACGTCCCATTTTCGCCTCGGCGCTCGCCATGGTCATGGTGCTCGCCGGGGCGATTTGCTATTTCATGCTGCCCGTTGCGCAATTTCCCAACATCACGCCGCCTCAGGTGGTGGTGAGCGCCAATTATCCCGGCGCCAGCGCACAGGTCGTCGCCGATACGGTGACGACGCCGCTCGAACAGCAGATCAACGGCGTCGAGGGCATGACCTACATGTCCTCCGCCAGTTCGAATGACGGATCGTCGACGATCACCATCACTTTTGACGTCGGCTATTCCATCAATACCGCCGCCATCGATGTCCAGAATCGCGTTTCCCAGGCGGCTTCGTCGCTGCCGGCGATCGTCAATCAGGGCGGTGTGACGATCACCAAGCAGAATCCCAATTTCGTCCTGATCGTCGATCTGACCTCGCCCGACGGCTCCGTCGATCCGATCTCGCTGAGCAATTACGCCTATCTGCAAATCGTCGATCCCCTGAAGCGCCTGCAGGGCGTCGGCGACACCAAGATATTCGGCGAACGACGATATTCGATGCGCGTCTGGCTCGATCCCGACAAGCTCGCCAATCTTGGCGTCACCGCTGTCGACGTGCAGAACGCGATCGCCGAACAGAATCTCCAGGTGGCGGCGGGCAAGATCGGCCAATCGCCGGCCCCGGCCGGCACGCCGTTCGAAATGCAGGTCAACGCCGCCGGCCGTCTCAGCGATCCCAAGGAGTTTGGCGATATCGTCGTGCGCGCCAACCCCGCCGACGGCTCCGTCGTGCGTCTGCGCGACGTGGCGCGGATCGAACTCGGCGCCCTGCAATATTCGTCCTCCGCCTTTTTCGGCGACAAGCCCACCGTCGTCGTCGCCGTCTTTCAGGCGCCGGGCTCGAACGCTCTCGATCTGCGGCAGCGCGTCAAGGACAAGATGCAGGAATTGTCGAAGCGCTTTCCCAAGGGCATCGCTTACGCCATGCATTACGACACGACGCGCTTCGTCTCGGCGGCGATGCATGACGTGCTGATCACGCTCGCCGAAGCTCTGGCCCTCGTCGTCGCCGTGGTGTTCGTTTTTCTGCAAAACTGGCGCACGACGATCATTCCGACCATCGCGATTCCCGTGTCGCTGATCGCGACGCTGGTCATCATGGAAATGCTCGGCTTCTCGCTGAACATGCTCAGCATGCTGGGCATGGTCCTGGCGATCGGCCTTGTCGTCGACGATGCGATTGTCGTCGTCGAGAATGTCGAGCGCCAGCTCGAGGCGGGCCTGCCGCCTCTGGCGGCGGCGCGCAAGGCAATGAGCGAAGTCACCGGCCCGATCATCGCGACGACCGGCGTGCTGATGGCGGTGTTCGTGCCGGTGGCGTTCATCCCCGGCGTCGCCGGCAGCCTCTACAATCAATTCGCGCTGACGGTGGCGATTTCCGTCGCCATTTCCGCGTTCAATTCGCTGACGCTGAGCCCGGCGCTCAGCGCCGCTTTCCTGCGCGCGCGGCCGGAAGAAGGGCATTTTATCCTGTTCCGTTGGTTCAACGCCGGCTTCCATTGGCTGTCGCATGCCTATGCCGGCGCCGTCCGCGGGCTGATCCGCTTCCGCTGGGCGATGCTCGTCCTGTTTGTCGCTGGCTTGGCTGCGACCTATGCCTTGTCGCTGCGCCTTTCCTCGACTTTTCTCCCTGTCGAGGATCAGGGTTATTTCCTGGTCATCGTTCAATTGCCGGACGGCGCCTCGCTGCAGCGCACCGACGCCGTCGCCCAACAAGTTCGCGGGATGCTGCAGAATACGCCGGGCGTCGAAATCGCCGGCTTCATCAGCGGCCTCAACTTTCTGACCAACGCCGCCCAGTCGAATTCAGCCATCGAATTCGCGGTGCTGAAGCCATGGGACCAGCGTGGACCGGGGCTGAGCGCCTCGGAGATCGTCGCCTCGGTGCGGCCCAAGCTTCTGGGCCTCCCCGACGGCTTTGCCCTGAGCTTCGATCCGCCGTCGATTAACGGGCTCGGCACGATGGGCGGTTTCGAATTCCAGGTTGAGGATCTTGCCGGCCGCGGCGCCTTCGCGCTTAACGATGCGACGCAGGCCTTGATCGCCGAGGCGCGCAAACAGCCGGAGCTGAGCGCGCAGCAATTGTTCACCTCCTTCAGCACTTCGACGCCGCAATTCACCTATGACCTCGACCGCAGCAAGGCGAAATTGCTCGGCCTCAACCTGCCCGACGTATTCAACACGCTGCAGATTTATCTCGGCTCGCTCTACGTGAACGACTTCAATCTGTTCGGCCGCACCTTCCGGGTCACGATGCAGGCCGATAAGGACGCGCGCGCCTTGGCGACCGATATTTCGCGGCTCTATGTGCGCAATGCTTCCGGCGGCATGGTGCCGCTCAGCACGCTCGGCCAGTTGCATCCGATCGTCGGACCCGAAACGGTTCCCCATTACAACAATTATGGGGCGGCGCTCATCAACGGCGCCGCGGCGCCCGGCTTCAGTTCGGGGCAAGCGGTAGTGGCGATGCAACGCGCGGCCGCCGCAGCGCTGCCGAACGACTTTGGTTTTGAATGGACGGGCATTACCTTCCAGGAGCTCAAGGCGGGTTCGATCGCCACTGTCGTGTTCGGACTGGCGATTGTTTTCGTCTTCCTGATCCTGGCCGCTCAATATGAAAGCTGGACC
>DATBZF010000134.1:0-34595 GCA_036513315.1 Roseiarcus sp. | reverse complement strand
CGCACTGACCTTTCCAAATCGTCGCAAGGCCCACATTCTGTGAGGTTAGCGCGACCCCCTCCCCGGCCCTCCCCCACAAGGGGGGAGGGAATTCCCGCGTTCTATTCGTCGTTGAATCAATGCCCCTGCGATGCATATCCTCTCGATCCTAAGCGACCTCTGGTCCCTCCAAGTTGCGTAGATTTCCTCAACCGGACAGCCGTGGGACAAGCCCGACCATGGCCGATTGGGACTAGTTCTTCGCCGCCTTGTACGGGTCCTTGACCGCCTCGATCGTCGAGAATTCCACGTTGAATAGCTCGCCGTCGACCTTCTCGACCTTGCGGACATAGATGTTCTGGACGATGTCGCGCGTCTGCGGGTCGATCGAGACCGGGCCGCGCGGGCTGATCCAGCTTGCGCCTTTCATCGCCGCGATCAACGCGTCGCCGTCGGTCGCGCCCTTGGTCTTCTCCAGCGCGCCATAGATGAGCGCCATGCCGTCGTAAGCGGCGACGGCCATGAAATTGGGGCGCAGGCCGCCATTGGCTTTTTTAAACGCCTCGACGAACGTCTTGTTCTCGGGCGAAGGATGGGCGGCCGAATAATGATGGGTCGTCACCGCGCCGAGAGCGGGATCGCCGATATCGGCGAGAAGATCGTCGTCGGTGACGTCGCCGGTGCCGATCAGCTTGACGCCCGATTTGTCGAGGCCGCGTTCGACGAACTGTTTCATGAAAGCGCTGCCCTGGCCGGATGGCACGAAAACAAAGACGGCGTCGGGCGCGTCATCCCTGACGCGCTGCAGGAATGGCGCGAAATCGGGGCTCTTCAGCGGCACACGGATCTGCTCGACGATTGTCCCGCCGCCCTTGGTGAACGTGTCGCTGAACCATTTCTCGGCGTCATTGCCGGGGCCATAATCGGTCACCAGCGTCACCACCTTGTGGATATCGTTCTTGAGCGACCATTCGGCCATCGGCGCGGCGGCCTGCGGCAGGGTGAAGGAGGTGCGCGTGATATAGGGCGACTTCTCGGTGATCATCGCGGTGGCGGCGGCGGTGACGATCACCGGTATCTTGGCCTCGGTGGCGAGCGGCGCCACGGCGAGCGCCAGGGGCGTCAGACCAAAGCCCATCAGCACTTTCGCCTTGTCATTGCCGATCAGCTCCTGCGCGAGGCGCTTGGTGACGTCGGCGGCGCCGCCGTCGTCCTTGACGATCAGGGCGATCGTCTTGCCGGCCACACTGGCGCCGTGCTGCTGAATGTAAAGCTGAGCCCCTGCCTGCGCCTGCTTGCCGGTGCTGGCCGCCTGGCCGGTCATCGGCACGATCAGGCCGATCGTGACGACATTGTCGTCGGCGTAGGCCGCGTTCGCCGCGGCGAGCGCCGCCGCCGCCAGGCAAGCCGCCAGAATGGGTCGAATCATGGTCCGTTTCCTCTCCTGCGCCTGTTCGGCGGCGTCAATTATCCAAGTGAACCTTTCACGAGCCCTGCTCAATAGACAAGGCCCGGAGCGTCATTCTTTTGTAGTGGGGCGGGCCCAGGGTTTGCCCGCGCGTTCGTGGACAAGCGCCGCCAAACGCGGTTGACTGCGCCATGCGATGGCGAAGGGGAACCCCGCGCCGCGAACGTCGGCGTCGGGAGGCCTCATGCTGGTTCGTCTTCTCAAATGGGCTTTGATTGCTGTCCTCGCGCTCGTCGTCCTGGCCGTTGGCGCCGTCGCCTTTCTTTTCTACCGGGCGATGCCTGATTATGCCGGCGTCGCGCGTCTGCCCGGATTGAGCGGCGAGGTCAGGGTCTATCGCGACGCGCATGGCGTTCCCCATATTTTCGCGCCCTCCATGGACGATGCCGCGCGAGCGCTCGGCTATATCCACGCCAGCGAGCGGCTCTATCAGATGGAAATCCAGCGTCGCGCCGGACAGGGCAGGCTCGCCGAAATCGCCGGCGCCGATCTCGTCGGCGTCGACAAGTTCATCCGCACCCTTGGCTTCTACCGGCTGGCGACCAGCAGTTTTTCCGCGCTGAGCCCGGAAGCGCAGGCGCATTATCAGGCCTATGCCGATGGCGTGAACGCCTTTCTCGTCAGCCATAAGGGCCAGTTGCCGCCGGAGTTCCTGATCCTCGGCGACGACCCCGAGCCCTGGCGGCCGGCCGATTCGCTGGTCTGGGGGAAGCTGATGAGCCTGCAGCTTAGCCATAATTACAACCTCGAGGAGGCGCGCGCCGACCTCGCACAGAAAATGCCGCCTGATATGGCGCGGCTGGTGTTTCCCGGCGCCCCCGACGGATCTCCAATCACCACGCAGCCGGTCAGCCATTCCGTTCATTCCGAATTGCCGTCCGCGCGCGAGCAGCTTGGCGCGCTGATCGGCATCGATCACGGCGCCTCCAACGAATGGGTGATTTCCGGCGCACACACGCAGAGCGGCAAACCGATCCTCGCCAATGATCCGCACCTCGGGCTGGAGGCGCCGATCCTTTGGTATCTCGCGCGCATCGTCACCCCCGAGCTTTCGATCAAAGGCGCCACCGTGCCAGGCGGGCCCGGTGTTCTGCTTGGGCAGAACGATCGTATCGCCTGGGGCTTTACGACGGCCGATACGGACACGCAGGATCTATTCGTCGAGACGCTGGACCCGAAAGACGCCACACAATATCTGACGCCCAATGGGTCCGAGCCCTTCGTCACGCGCGAGGAGACCATTCATGTCAAGAATGCGCCCGACATCGTCCTGAAAGTGCGCGCCACCAGGCATGGGCCGGTCCTCTCGGATATTGAAAAAGGACTGGCGTCGCTGGTCGGCCCGGGCAAAGTCATGGCGCTCGCCTTCAGCGGCCTTGGCGACCACGACACCACCCCCGAGGCGCTGATGCGCGTCAATCGCGCCGGGAACTGGGACCAGTTCCTCGAAGCGTTGAAATTGTTCCAGACGCCGACGCAGAACATCGTCTTCGCCGACATATCAGGCAATATCGGCTTCATCAGTCCCGGTCTGGTGCCGCTGCGCAAATCGGGCGACGGGCTGACCCCGGCCGATGGGGCGAGCGGCGACAAGGACTGGATCGGCTTCGTGCCTTTCGCCCAATTGCCGCAAGCCTATAACCCGCCGACCGGCTTCCTGTTCAACGCCAATAACGCCAATGTTCCCGACGACAATGTCCCGACGTTCGGGCGCGACTGGGAGGAGCCGTATCGCGCGCGTCGCATCCAGCAATTCTTTGATACGATCGACAAGCATTCTCTCGATACATCCGCGGCGATGCAGGCCGATCTCCTCTCGCTGGCGGCGACCGACTTTCTGCCGCAGCTCAAACGCATCGCGCCCGCCGACGACCGCGCCAAACAGGCGCTGGCCTTGCTGGCGGGCTGGGACGGCAGGATGGACAAGGAGCGGGCGGAGCCGCTGATTTTCGAGGCATGGCTCAGCGCCCTGCGCCGTATCATGATCGACGAGAAAACCGGCCTTCACCTGACCGAAAAAGGCCCCTATGCGGCCGCGACTTTATTCCCGCTGCTGACCGATCATCCGCAATGGTGCGATGTCGCACAAAAGCCTGATCCCGATTGCCGTCAGACGATCGAACGGGCGCTGCATGAAGCCCTGGCTCTGCTGACGCAGCGCGACGGCGACGACATGACGAAATGGCGCTGGGGCGCCGAACATGTCTCGCAACTGACGCACAAGCTCTACAGCCACGTGCCCCTGCTCGATTATTTCAGCGATCTCTCGCTGTCCTCCAGCGGCGGCTTCTACACGCTCGATCGCGGCGAAGGCTTCAATCCGAAACCCGACCACCCCTTCGCCCGCGCCCATGCCGCGGGCTTTCGCGGCCTCTATGATCTCGGCAATCCCGACAACACGCGCTTCGTGATCGCGACGGGAGAGTCGGGGCATATATTCTCCCGCCACTATGGCGATCTGGTTCCGCTATGGAGCGCGGGCCAGGGGATCACGCTGGCGGGTTCGGAGGCGGAGCTGAAACAGCGCGGGGCGGAGGAGCTGGTGTTGTCGGGGCAGTAGTGGGGAACGGTTCACCGTCGAATCGAGGTTCGTCATCGCGAGGGAGCGAAGCGATCCCGACTGGGCCAAGGGACCCACTTCCGCGGCTCCAGCAGAAAGGTTCATCGGCGTAGCGAGCGGGCGCCATATTGGATCAGCAGCGCGATGGCGATGATGACTACCATGCAGACCGGCTGCCAGTACATGCTGACGCCGGCAAGCGCCATGAGATTTGTGATGCAGCCTACGACGAGCACGCCGAGCAGCGTGGTGACGACCCCGGCGCGTCCGCCCCTCAGGCCTGCGCCGCCGGTGACGACGGCTGCGATAGCTTCAAATATGACGGTGTAGCTTGTATGCGCCGAACCAGCGCCACCTATTAGGCCTGTAATCGCAACGCCGGCCCCGGCGGCGAGCGCGCCGCAAATGACATAGACGGCGACGATGTAGCGCGACACGGCGACGCCGGACAGGCGAACGGCCTCTTCGTTCGAACCGATCGCAGTAATGAGACGGCCGAAGCGGGTGTAATTGAGCACGATCCCCCCGAGCAGATACGCCCCCAACATGAAGACAAAAGACTCGGGAAGTCCGAACAGGAGGCTTCGGCTGAAAGTCTCGAGTGAATCGCCGCCGGCTCCGAGGAATATAGGCCTGCCGCTCAGGGTGATCTCCGACAACTGGCGTACGATCAGCATCACCGCCAGCGACACAAACAACGAGCGCCATTTGAGATAGGCGATGAAGACGCCGTTGACGATTCCGCACGCGACGCCGCTAAGCACGGCCAGCAGGATCGCGACGGGCGCGCTGTAGCCGGAAGCGGCGATCAAATAGGCGGAAAGGACGCTGCCGAGCGCGGCGATCGAACCGACGGAAAGATCGATGCGGCCTGTGAGGATCACGAACAGGATGCCGACCGCCATAATGCCGTCGCCCGCGAGATTACGCAGCACGTTGAGAAGGTTGAGCCCAGTGAGGAAATAAGGCGACGAACTCGCAGCGATGATCACCAGCGCCACGAAGAAGCCCAGCGCCCCAAATCTTTGCAGAACCACGGCGAAGCCGGAATAGCGTTTGGCCCGCGCACCGGGTTCGCTGATCGCCGTCATGATCTCGTTTCGCCTTGTTGTTGGAATGCTTGCCGCGGAAGGGCAAGCGACAGAAGTTTTTCTTCGCTATAGTCCCGCGGTTGCAATTCGCCGCGCAACTGGCCCTCGCCCATCACCAGCACGCGGTCGCACAGACCGAACAATTCCCGATGCTCGGAGGAAATCACCAGCACGGCTTTGCCGGCCTCTGCGAGCTTGATGATGAATGCGTGGATATCGCTTTTGTCGGCGACGTCGAGGCCACGCGTCGGCTCATCGAGAATGAAGATCTCGCCGCCGGCGTGCAGCCATTTGGCCAGCACGACTTTCTGTTGGTCGCCAGCAGAGAGGCTGGAGACCGACGCATCGATGCGCGACTCTCTCAGCCGCAAGGTCCTGCCGAGATCCATGACGACAGTCCGTTCGAGGCCAACCTTTAGCAATCCGAATGGATTCGCGACCCCCGAGAGGTTCGCCATTGTCGCATTGAACCGGATCGACATATCGGGGAAGAGGCCATGCAGTTCGCGACACTCCGGCGCCAGGCAAATGCCGGCGGCGACGGAATCCGCGGGCGAACGCACCTTGATTTCGCGGCCATTGACATGGATCGCCCCGCTTTCCCTGGGATCGGCGCCGATGATCGCGCGCGCCACTTCCGTGCGGCCGGCCCCGACCAGCCCGCCGAGGCCGACGATCTCGCCTGAGCGCAAGGAGAAACTGACGCCGCGCACGCGCGGGCCCGCGCTAAGGCCGCGGACCGCAAGCCGCTCCGCGCCGATATCCCGCGCGGCCTTTTCAGGGAATAGCGCCGACATCGGGCGCCCGACCATCATGCGGATCGCATCGTCGATCGTCAGCGCCTTGGCGTCTTGCGTGCCGACGACTTCGCCGTCTTTCAACACGGTGACGCGGTCGCTGATGCGCAGGACTTCCTCGAGCCGGTCAGAGACATAGACGATGCCGACGCCTTCCGAGCGCAACTTGCCGATGACCTTGTGCAGGCGGTCGGCGTCGCTGGTCGACAGCTCCGCAATTGGCTCATCGAAGACAACGATCTTGAATTTGCGTGACAGCGCCTTGGCGATCTTCACGATCTGCTGATCGGCGACAGTCAGCGAGCCGACCTGACGTCTCGGATCGATATCGAAGCCGAGCGCGTGGATGAGGTCACGCGCGCGCCGGCGCAGCGCGCCCCAGGCAATGACATGTGAGAGTTCGCCAAGAAAGATGTTCTCAGCGACTGAAAGATCGGGCGCCAGCGCGATTTCCTGGTTGACGATGGCGATGCTCATGGCGCGGGGGTCGCGGAACTCGACGCGCGTGCCGTCGATCCGGACTTCGCCGCTGCTTGGCGCCATCTGGCCGCAGAGCACCCGCATCAGTGCGGACTTACCCGAGCCGTTCTCGCCGATCAGCGCGTGGACCTCGCCGCTCCTCACCTCGAAGTCGACGCCGCGCAGCGCGCACACGCCATCGAACGACGTCGTGATAGCTATGAGCTTCGCCAGTTCGGCCATGGCGTTTTCGTCCCATTTTGTGAAATGAGCGACGAGCCGAGGCCCGCCGCTCTTCGAATGCGATTAAAGGCGATCGGCGTGCCGCGTCCCAAACTCTCCTGTGCGGTTGGTAGTCAGGAGCGCCATCGGTCTGCTAGTGATTCGCAGTATAATTGCAATAAAACAGGCCGCGTCAATAAATTTAATTAGGGTAACGGTGTATTTATACTTCTAACTAATAGTTATCTTAAGGTAATATTGTGCTTTAGCAGCATTTTATTCTCGCTAAGCAGGGGGTATTTCAGTCTGAGTACAGGACGCCGCCAAAGCCCGAGTCGAAGGTGCGAACAACCGCGATGTCAGGGCCGGGGTTTCGTGCTCCGGGCCGCGCTTGCTCGCGCCGTTGGAGTCGGCGGACACGCCGTGGCGACCGAGGTTAGCGTCGCCTGCACGTCGAGGCTGGATTGGGCCTCACGCGCCCCGTCAGGCCCGCGTTCCAAGATAGCGGCGCAGGCTCCAACGGGCGAAGGCGGCAATGGGCGTGCGCGCAGCCTCGTCTGGATTGCTTCCTCGCTGCGCTCCGTCGCAATGACGGTCGCGTCGCCGCCTATACCTTCGCCACCCGCAGCAGCGACCCATCCTCAACGCCGGTCACGCGCACTTTCGCGCCCGCGCTCATGTCCTCGCCGGTCACGCGCCAGATACTGTCGTCGACGCGGATATTGCCGAAG
The DNA here is from genome assembly GCA_036513315.1 of Roseiarcus sp. GTDB lineage: Bacteria > Pseudomonadota > Alphaproteobacteria > Rhizobiales > Beijerinckiaceae > Roseiarcus. The sequence continues at coordinate 27,288 of DATBZF010000134.1, read as the reverse complement.
CCGCGTTCGATCGGCTTGTCGAGGAAGAATTCCTTGCCGACCAGGCCATGCGCGCGGCTGAGCGGCTGCGGCGCGGAGCGATGGTCGAGCGAGCCATAGACGCGCCGCCCGATGATCACGAGCGCGATCGCCAGGCCGGCGAACAGGAAGAGCTGCGCGGTGAATTCGAGCGGCCAGATGAATTCGACGATGCCGAGGATCAGCGCCGCCGCGCCGATCCAGATCAGAAAGGCGCCCGGCGCGACCGTCTCGGCGGCGCAGAGCAGGAAGCCGGCGATGAGCCAGAAAATATAATCGCCGTGCGAGAACAGGCCGAGGTCGGACATGATCGCTCAGCCCCGTCAGGTTTGATTGGTCGGTCCCGATGGCGCGGCGGCGGGCGGGCTTTGCGGCACGACATTGCGGATCGGCCGCGCCGGGCGCGCGCCGTCGGCGGCGCGGGCTTCGCCAAGCGCGCTCGACGCAATCTCGGCGATGCCGCCGAGCGTGCCCGCCAGCGTGGCGAGATCGAGCGGCATGATGAACACTTTCTGGTTCGGCGCTTCGGCGAGCGCGGTCACCGCCTTCACGTATTTTTCGGCGATGAAATAATTGAGCGCGGCGAGATCGCCCTCGGCGAGCGCCCTGCTGACCATGCCCGTCGCGGTCGCCTCGGCCTGGGCGGAGCGCTCGCGCGCCTCGGCGTCGCGGAAGGCGGCTTCCTTGCGCCCTTCCGCTTCCAGCACGACCGCCTGTTTCTTGCCTTCAGCGCGGGTGATGTCGGCTTGACGCATGCCTTCGGCCTCAAGGATCACCGCGCGCTTCTCGCGCTCGGCCTTCATCTGCCGGCCCATCGCGTCGATGAGGTTCTTGGGCGGTTCGATGTCCTTGATCTCGATGCGCGTGACCTTGATGCCCCAGGGCAGGGCAGCCGCGTCGATGACAGTGAGAAGACGCACATTGATCTCGTCGCGATGCGACAGCAATTGGTCGAGGTCCATCGAACCCATCACGGTGCGGATATTGGTCATCAGCAGATTCAGCAGCGCCTGTTCGAGGTTGGAGACCTCATAAGACGCGCGCCTGACGTCGAGAACCTGATAGAAGGAGACGCCGTCGACTTTGACGGTCGCATTGTCCTTGGTGATGATTTCCTGGCTCGGAACGTCGACCACCTGCTCCATCACGTTCATTTTACGGCCGATCCGGTCGAAATAGGGAATAATCACGCCGAGTCCGGGCGTCAGGGTTTTGTTGTAGCGGCCGAAACGCTCGACCGTATAATTATAGCCCTGCGGCACCTGGCGAATTCCCATCATCAAGGTGATGATGACGAACAGAACGAGGATGATGGCGAATACGCTGAAACCGGCTAACGTCGGCATGGAACTCCCCCTCGCCCGAAAAGCGGCGCGCGAATCGGGGCGGCTTACGGGACGCGCCCTTCTATCGCCTGGGCGCGGGGAAGGCTATTGGGTGGGCGACGGCGCGATGTGTGAGACGAGTGAATAGAGGCAGATTTTGTCATTGTTTGCTTGGCGGAGCGTGTGCGCGAGAGGAATTTGAAGTCAAGGACGGGCCGAAGGCCCGCCGCCTCCGGCGGCGACCGACTTGCGGTCGTCCTTGAGTTCAAATTCCTCTCGCGCATAATCGCCTCCATGCAATCAATGACGCGCCGTCGCCGTGCGCGGCGGTTCTCTCTTTTGTGTTCGAGCGAGAATATTGTCGCTTAGACGCCCAACCTTTAGAGGATCGACATGGAATATCGACGTTTGGGCGCATCGGGCTTCTCGGCGCCGGTGTTGAGCTTCGGTTGCGGCACGTTTGGCGGCAAGGGCGAGTTCTTCAAGGCGTGGGGGACGACCGACGACAGCGGCGCGCGCCGGATCGTTGACATCTGTCTCGACGCCGGCGTGACGATGTTCGACACGGCTGACATCTATTCGGCGGGCGAATCCGAGCGCATCCTGGGGACGGCGCTTCAAGGCCGGCGCGACAAGGCGATCATTTCGACCAAGGCGACGTTCCGCTCTGGCGAGGCGGCCAATGACGTCGGCTCCTCGCGCTTTCACCTGATCCGGGCCTGCGAGGCTGCGCTGAAACGGCTCGGGACCGATTATATCGACCTCTTTCAGTTGCACGGCTTCGATGCGATGACGCCGGTTGAGGAGGTGTTGTCGACACTCGACGATCTCGTGCGCGCCGGCAAGATCCGTTACGTCGGCGTCTCGAATTTCTCCGGCTGGCATCTGATGAAATCGCTCAGCGCGGCCGACCGCTACGGCTATCCCCGCTATATCGCCAACCAGACCTATTATTCGCTGATCGGGCGCGACTACGAATGGGAGCTGATGCCGCTCGGCCTCGATCAGGGCATCGGCGCCGTCATCTGGAGCCCGCTCGGCTGGGGGCGCCTGACGGGCAAAATCCGCCGCGGCGCGCCGCTGCCGGAAGCCAGCCGCCTGCACAAGACCGCCGATATGGGGCCGCAGATGGCGGACGACTATCTCTACCGCGTCGTCGACGCGCTCGACGAGGTCGCGGGCCAGACCGGCAAATCCGTGCCGCAGATCGCGCTGAACTGGCTGCTGCGGCGCCCCACAGTGGCGACAGTGATCGTCGGCGCCCGCGATGAAGAGCAGTTGCGCCAGAATCTCGGCGCGATCGGCTGGGAGCTGACCAACGAGCAGATCGCGCTGCTCGACAAGGCGAGCGAGGTTCCGCTCGCCTATCCCTATTGGCACCAGCGTGGGTTCCAGGAGCGCAATCCGAAGCCGGTTTAGGCGGGGCTGTCAGGCCCGCCGGTAGCCGGCGAGCGAGGAATCCTCGACGTCGGGGAGGTTCACCACGATGTTCTCGGGGCTCCGGCAGGTCATCCACCAGAGCTCCTCCGTCGTGCTCATATTGGCTTCGAGATGCGGCAGGAACGGCGGCACGAACATGAAATCGCCGGCCGACAATTCGACATACTCCTGATAGTTCTCGCCGTAATAGATCCGGGCGCGGCCCGACAGCACATAGGCGCCCGTTTCGGCCTCGCCGTGATGATGCGGCAGCGAGCGAAAGCCAGGCTCGTTGCTCGCCTTGCCAAGCCAGATCCGCGTCGCCGGCGTATTCTGCGATCCCACCCCCGTCACGAACAAAGCGCCGCCGGATTGGCCGGCGCTGCGATGCTCGTCGCCTTTCCTGGTCACCAGAGGCCGATCATTTGCAAGCATTTGAAACTCCGTCAGCGCCCCGGCGCCGTCAAACCAGGAAATTCTCAATTCCTACCAAAGCCACCCCTAAACCACTTTGACGAGTTGCTTGCCGAAATTGCGCCCCTTCAGCATGTCGATGAAGGCCTCCGGGGTCTTCTCCAATCCTTCGGCGATGGTCTCGCGATAGCGGATGCGTTTCTTGGCGATATGGCCGGCGAGCTCGTTCAGCGCCCGCGGCCAAAGGGCCAGGTGATCGCCGACGATGAAACCTTCGATTTTGCTGCGCGTGATCAGCAGCGTCCCGACATTGTCGAGCGCCGTCGGCGCGCCTTCATAGGAAGCGATCAATCCGCAGACGGCGACGCGCGCGAAATTGTTGAGGCGGCTCATGCAGGTCGCGAACGGAATTCCGCCGACATTCTCGAACAACCCGTCGACGCCTTCGGGCAACGCGGCTTTCAGTTCGGCGACGAAATCTGGCGACTTGTGATCGACGCAGGAATCGTAGCCGAGTTCGGCGCGCGCATAGGCGCATTTCTCCGCGCCGCCGGCGATGCCGACCGTCTTGGCGCCAGCGATCTTGGCCAATTGGCCGACGACGGAGCCAACCGCGCCGGTCGCCGCCGAAACGACGATGGTTTCGCCCGCCTTCGGCGCGATAATCTTGTTGAGGCCATACCAGGCGGTGACGCCGGGCATGCCGACTGGTCCGAGATAGGCCTGGATCGGAATGCGCGTGACATCGATGACATGGAGGTCGCGTCCATCGCTCAAGGCATAGTCCTGCCAGCCGCCCATGCCGACGACCTTGTCGCCCGGCTTGAAGCGCGGATTGTTGGAGGCGACGATCTCGCCGACTGTGCCGCCGCCCATTACGGCGCCGACTTCCTGCGGCTTGGCGTAGGATTTGGAATCGTTGAGCCGCCCGCGCATGTAGGGATCGAGGGAGAGGTAGAGGTGGCGCACCAAGGCTTGCCCCGCGCCGGGCGCCGGAGCCGGCGTCTCGACGAGCCGGAAATTGCTCGGGCTGACATTGCCGGTCGGCCGGGAATCGAGAACGAATTGTCGGTTGACGGGCATGACGATTTCCTCCGCAGCATTGCCAGTGTGGCTTCGCGCGCAGCTTAGCCGGTGTCGGCGGGGAAGGTGAAGCGCCGTCAGGCGCCGCCGAACAGCTTACTCAACAGGCTTTTCTGGCGCGCCGGCTGGCCGGCATTGGCGCCGCCCGCATTGGGGATCGAAGCCGGCGGCACCGGCGCGTCCCAATTGCCGGATGGCGCGCTCACCGGCGCGATGTCGCGTCGCCCCGCCGGCGGCGCGGCCACTGGAGCGCCCTGCAGGGCGACCCCGCCCCGATTGATCGTCATCGGCGGCCCAGCCATGGGAACCGCCTCCGGTTGCGGATCAGGCGGGGCGAGCGGCGGCGCGGTCTCCGGCGCCGGCGTATCGGCGTTGCGCCAGACGCCGGAGGGCAGAGCTGCGACCGGCACGCCTTCATGCGCGCCCTTCATGAAGCGGCTCCAGATTTCGACGGGCAGATTGCCGCCAGACACTTTCTTCGTCGGCGTCCCATCATCGTTGCCGAGCCAGACGCCGGCGACGAGATAGGAGGTGTAGCCGACGAACCAGGCGTCGCGCCATTCCTGGCTGGTGCCGGTCTTGCCCGCCGCCTGCCAGCCCGGCAGTTCGGCCTTATGGGCGGTGCCGGTCAGCAGCGTCTCCTCCATCATCGTATTCATCATCGCGACATATTGCGGATCGATCACCCGGCCGAAACTCGCATTCTTGCGGGCATAAAGCTGCTTGCCACTGGCGGTGCGCACGCGCGAGATCACATGCGGCTGAACGCCGATGCCTCCATTGGCGAAAGCGGCGTAGGCTGCGACCAGTTCGAGCGGTGTCACCTCGGAGGTGCCGAGCGCGATCGAGGCGTTCGGCTCGAGGTCGCTTGATATGCCCAGCCGATGGGCGGTTTTCACCACCGTCTTGGGGCCGACTTCAAGGCCGAGCCGCACCGCGACTGTGTTCAGCGACAGCGACAGCGCCTTGGTCAGCGTCACCGGGCCGAAATATTCCCTGGAATAATTCTCCGGGTTCCAGCCCTTGACGGTGATCGGCCCATCCTCGCGCACCGTGTCGGGCGTCAGCCCTTTCTCCAGCGCGCTTAGATAGACGAAAGGTTTGAAGGCGGAGCCCGGCTGGCGCTTGGCGGCGACGGCGCGGTCGAACTGGCTGTCGGCGTAATTGCGCCCGCCAACCAAGGCCTTGACGGCGCCGTTCGGGTCGAGGGCGACAAGCGCGCCCTGGCCGACGCCATATTTCTCGCCTTTGGCGTTGAGTTCATCGGTCAGGGCATGTTCGGCTAGGCCCTGCATCTTTTCGTCGAGCGTGGTGGTGACGACGATATCCTGGTCGATCGCGCCGACAGTGTCGTCAAGCATGTCCATCACGTAATCGGCGGCGTAATTGAGCGATCCCGAACCTTTCTCGTGGACGACGCCAGCCGGCTTGGCGAGCGCCAGCTTGGCCATGGCCTCGGTAATATGGCCTTGTTCGGCCATAGCGGTGATGACCTGGGCGGCGCGCGCATTGGCGGCTTCGAGATTGTGATTGGGGGCGAGCCGCGTCGGCGATTTCATCAGTCCGGCGAGAACCGCGGCTTCCGATAGATTGACCAGCTTCGCGCTCTTGCCGAAATATTTCTGCGCCGCCGCTTCGACGCCATAGGCGCCCGAGCCGAAATAGACCCGGTTGAGATAGAGTTCAAGGATCTGATCCTTGGAATATTTGCGCTCGAGCCAGAGCGCGAGGATCGCTTCCTGGATTTTGCGCGAGAGGGTGCGCTCCTGGGTGAGGAACAGGTTCTTGGCGAGCTGCTGGGTCAGCGTCGAGCCGCCCTCCATGCCGCCGCGCCCGGTCACGTCGCGAAAGATGGCGCGGCCGATGCCGATCGGATCGATGCCGAAATGCGAATAGAAACGCCGGTCCTCGATCGCGACGAACGCTTTGGGCAGATAGGGCGGCAGGTCGCTCAAATGGACGGCCGCGCCGCCCGTGTCGCCCCGATTGGCGATCAGCGCGCCGTCGTCGGCGAGGATGGCGATGTTGGGCGGCCGCTTCGGCACGGCGAGTTGATCGATGGGGGGCAATTGGCTGGCGTAATAGATCAGCAGGCCGGCGATTCCGATGGCGCCCCAGACGCCCAGCACGAAACTCCAGTAGAGCAACCGGCCGAACCTGGGACGGCCGCCGCGTTTGCTCCTGCCGCGTCCGGGCGCCTTGCTCTGCGAACGCTTGGCTTTGGCTGTCGGGCGGTCGTCCGGATCGGCGCGCAGGTCAAAGCGTCCGGCGCGGCCTCGCCCCGAATCGTCGAGGCGCGGTTCGATTCGCTCCCCGTTTCGCCTGCCCCCTAGGCCGAACATGCAAAATCCCGCTGCTCCGGCGGCGCTCGAAAACCTTTCTTCGCGCTCGCCGCCCGCTGACATCGAAACTAAAGGCGGCGATTTAAGGGCCAGTTAAGGTTGCAAGGCCGCCCGGGAGGGACTGCGAATAATGCAGAAAACCCCATCCGCGCCATGCGCCGCCCTTGCGGAACCGCCGCCGCCTTGTCAAAGTTGCGCCCCCACGCGACAAGGGTTCGAGGCCAGACTCTGTTTGGCGTGGGCTTGAAAAAAGCTGTCCGGGGGCGGTTCGGGTCGATTGGCAAGGTTGGGATATTGCGATGAAGGTAACGTTGGAGCGGACGGCCCTGCTCAAAGCTCTGGGGCATGTGCATCGCATCGTCGAGCGACGCAATACGATCCCGATCCTGTCGAACGTGCTGATCGAAGCGCACGAGCGCCAGTTGACGCTGAAAGCGACCGACCTTGACCTCGAGGCGACGGAATCGGCGCCTGCCGACGTCGCGCAGGAAGGGTCGACCACCGTGCCCGCCCATGTCCTCTACGAGATCGTTCGCAAACTGCCGGAAGGCGCGCAGGTTTCGCTCGAAATGAGCGGCGAGATCAGCCAGCTTCTGCTGCGCTCGGGCCGCGCGCGCTTTCATCTGCAATGCCTGCCGGCCTCCGACTTCCCCGATCTGACCACCGGCGACCTCACCCATCGCTTCGCTTTGTCCTCCGGCGATCTGAAAAAGCTGATCGACAACACGCAATTTGCGATCTCCACCGAGGAGACCCGCTATTATCTCAACGGCATTTTCCTGCATGTGACCGAGGTCGACGGCGCCGCGGTGCTGCGCGCGGTCGCCACCGACGGCCATCGCCTCGCCCGCGTCGAATTGCCCGCGCCGAAGGGCGCGGTCGGCATGCCCGGGGTAATCGTGCCGCGCAAGGCGGTCAGCGAAATCCAGAAGCTGATCGAGGATCTCGCGCAGGAGATCGTCGTCGAATTGTCGACCGCCAAGGCGCGCTTTCAATTCGGCGACACTGTGCTGACGACCAAGCTGATCGACGGCACTTTCCCCGATTACGGGCGGGTCATCCCCGCCAACAACGACAAGCGCCTCGTCGTCGACAAGGAGCCGTTCGCCAAGGCGGTCGATCGCGTCTCCACCATTTCGTCCGAGCGCGGCCGCGCGATCAAATTGTCGATCGGCGACGGGCGGATGGTCCTCTCGGTCAATAATCCTGATTCGGGCTCGGCGAGCGAAGAGATCGAGGTCGATTATGATTCGACGCCGATCGAGATCGGCTTCAACGCGCGCTATCTCCTCGACATCGCCGGCCAGCTTTCGAGCGACACCGCATTGCTGAAACTTTCCGACCCGGGCTCGCCGACCATCATCCAGGACCGCGACGGCGCGGCCGCGCTATTCGTGCTGATGCCGCTGCGGGTGTAGGGGCGAGCGGTCGGCGTTCGCGCTGAGGCCGGGGATTTCGACGAGAATTGAGATCAGATTCCTCCACTGAGTTCTTGGGCGGAGCGAGGCGCGGAAGGAGAGCGAAGTCAAGGACGAGCCGAAGGCTCGCCGCCATTGCTGACAAGTTTACGCAGTCAGCAAGCTGACCGCTATGGGCGGTCGCTTGAAAGGCGATCCTTGAGTTCGTTCTCCTTCCGCGCAAAATGGCCGCCAAGAGATCAATGGCGGCGCGTCGCCGAACGCGACGCTGCGGCGCCTTCACTCAAACGCAGAAGGCCCTACACCCGCCCCGAACGCAGCGCGCGCAGCACCAGCGCAATGACCCGCTCGAAGCGATCCTCGATCGCCGGGCCCGCCGCTTCCGCGTCGAGACGCAGCGCGAGCGGGTGAATGAAGCGATGCGCGGCGTCAAAGATCAGCGACAGAGCGCGGCGCCGGTCGGCCATAGCGAAAGCGCCAGAGGCGATGCCTTCCTCGACGACGCGCTGGATTTCCGATTGCACGCGCGCGCGATGTTTGCGCACGCTGACCTTCGCCTTGTCGAGCGCGGCGATCAGCAGGTCGAACAGGGCCGGATCGGTCTCCAGCTTCTGGCGGTAGACGCGATGGATGGCGAGCAGCATCCGCTCCAGCTTGTCATAGGCGGGATCGGCGCCGTCGGCGGCCTCGCGCAGGCGCGCTTCGAGCGGGCGCAGCCATGATGCGGTGACCTCCTCGAGCAGCGCTTCCTTCGAAGGGAAATAGCGATAGACATTGGCGTGCGTCATGCCCGTTTCTTCGGCGATGCCGACGATCGTCGTGCGCGCCGCGCCGAATTTGCGCACATGGGCGCGGGCGGTTTCGAGGATGCGGGCCTCGACGGGTTCGGCGGCGGCGGAGCGAGGCAAGCGGAATCATTCCCGCGCCCGTGCGGGCGAAGCGCGAATGCTGGCATGGAAAGCCAGCGCGCGCCACCCACCGGACGCCTTCCGCCGCGACTGGCGGCAGAGTGTGGAGTCTTCACGCCGTCGCGGGCTTCAGCGCCTTTCTCTTCGGTCCTTCAATATTCGGCAGGAACACGGTGAGGAGGCCGAGCGCCGGCAGGTAGGAGCAAAGGTTGTAGACAAAATCAATGCCCTTGATGTCGGCGACCTCGCCGAGCACCGCCGCGCCGATGCCGCCGATGCCGAAGGCGAAGCCAAAGAACAGGCCCGCAATCAGGCCGACCTTGCCGGGCACCAGCTCCTGCGCGAACACGATGATCGCTGAAAAGGCCGAAGCGAGGATCAGGCCGATAATCGCGGTGAGCGCGATCGTCCATTGGAGATTGGCGTAGGGCATGGCGAGGGTGAACGGCAGCACGCCAAGGATCGAGCCCCAGATCACATATTTGCGCCCGAACCGGTCGCCGATCGGGCCGCCAATGATCGTGCCGGCGGCGACGGCGCCAAGGAAGACGAACAGCAGGAGCTGCGAATCGCGCACCGACAGGTCGAACTTATGGATGAGATAGAATGTGTAATAGCTCGACAGGCTCGCCATGTAGACATATTTCGAAAAGACCAGGATGCCGAGAACCGCCAGCGCGAGCAGGATTTTGCCGCGCGGCAAGGCGACCGCCGCAGCGGCGTTGTTTCGCTGCCTGGCGCGCGTCGCGCCATGGGCGCGATACCAATTGCCGACCTGCCAGAGGATGATCATCGCCACCAGCGCGGCGAGCGAGAACCACGCGACGCTCGACTGACCCCTCGGCAGGACGATGAAGGCGGCGAGCAACGGCCCGAGCGCCGAGCCGCAATTGCCGCCGACCTGGAACAGCGACTGCGCAAGGCCAAGCCGGCCGCCAGACGCCATGCGCGCGACGCGCGAGGATTCGGGATGGAACACGGATGAGCCCATGCCGACCATCGCCGAGGCGATGATCAGCAGCCAGTAATGTTGCGCGGCGCCGAGCAGAATGAGGCCGACCAGCGTGAAGCCCATACCGAGCGACAGCGAATAGGGCAGCGGCCGCTTGTCCGTATAGACGCCGATTAACGGTTGCAGAAGCGAAGCGGTGAACTGGAAAGTGAAGGTGAGCAGGCCGATCTGTCCGAAATCGAGGCCGTAATTAGTCTTCAGCATCGGATAGATCGCCGAAATCAGCGACTGCATCATGTCGTTGAGGAGATGACAGAAGCTCAGCGCTGCAATAATGGCAAAGGCGGTATTGTTCGCGGCCGTGCGGTCGGCCGTCGCGACAGTATTCGTCACAGGAAGCTCCATCGGTCCGGCTCGCGCGCATGACGTGAGGGCGCCGGCGGACGAGCGCACCATACGCCTTGCGCCATGACCTGCTTTCGTGATTTGGTCTAATTCTTTCGCGACTGGGCCAGAATGATGCAAAAAGCGTCAATTGGAGCGCTCGACACCGACAGAGACGCAGCCGAGCTCCTGCGCCATCCGCCGCCCGGTACCGATGTGGGGGCGCTGCATCGGCTGAGGATTGAATGGCTGGAGCGGACGCCCGGTCAGGTCATCGCAATGGCGAGCGACTATCCGAGCGGCTATCTCGTTCCCGCCCATCAACACGGCCGATCGCAACTGCTGTATCCGCTTTCGGGCGTCGTCACGGTCGCGACAAGCGAAGGGCGCTGGATGGTGCCGCCCGAACATGCGCTGTGGATCCCGGCGCGCGTGCCGCATTCGGTCGAAATGCTCGGCGACGTGAAGATGCGCTCGCTCTATGTCATTGCCGACGCCATTGCCGGCCTGCCCGAGCGATGCCGCGTCGTCGGCGTGACCGGGCTGATGCGCAGCCTGATCGTCGAGGGCGCGACGCTGCCGTTCGACTACACGCCGGAAAGCCGCGCCGCGCTGGTGATGGCGCTGATCCTGCAGGAGATTCCTCGCCTGCCGATCAAGCCGCTGGGCCTGCCGTTTCCCAATGACCCGCGCTTTGCCGAGCTCTGCCGCCGTTTTGTCGCCGCGCCGTCGGCGCGCGCCCGGATTGACGATTGGGCCGATGCGCTGGCGATGAGCCGGCGCACCTTCACGCGCGCTTTTCGCCAGGAGACCGGCGTCAGCCTGTCGACCTGGCGCCAGCAATGCTGCCTGTTCGCGGCGCTGCCGCGGCTTGCCCATGGCGAGCCGGTGACAACGGTCGCCTTCGATCTTGGCTATGACAGCGTCGCCGCTTTCACGACCATGTTCAAACGCATGCTCGGCGCGCCGCCCCGTTTCTATTTCAGCGAAGCGCCGGAGGCGGCAGGCGATTAGGTCTCGACCAACCCGCCCATGTCGCCCGATGCGCTCGAGCCGGAATGGCCATGGGCGAGCGCGAGATAATCGCTGGAGCGCATTTCGATCAGGCGCGAAGCGGTGCGGTCGAATTCGAAGGCCTCGTAGCCCTCCTCGCCGAGGAAAAGTTGATCGGGCTCCGCTTCCGCGGAGGCGATCAGCTTGACGCGCTGATCGTAAAGCGTGTCGATCAGGTTGATGAACCGCTTGGCTTCGTTGCGCTGGTCGCGGCTCATCACCCGGATATGGTCGATCAGCACCGTATGGAAACGCTGGGCGATGGCGAGAAAATCTGACGAGCCGAGCGGGCGGCGGCAGAGATCGTCGAAGGAGAATCGCGCGACGCCATCGGAGGCCTCGGGGATCGTCAGCATGCGGCCGAGAAGCGCAATCTCGCCAGGCTCGCCATGCTCGTGGCCGGTCAGATGTTTGAACGCTGTGTCGAGCGCAGCCTTCGCCGTCGCATCCGGCGGACAATAATAGACGGGCGCGCGCGCCAGCTTCTCCAGCCGGAAATCGGTGCGCGCCTCTAACACGCGGATTTCCAGACGTTCGTGCAGCAAGGCGATGAAGGGCAGGAACAGCGCGCGGTTAAGGCCATCCTTGTAGAGATCGTCCGGCGCCACATTCGAGGTGGCGACGATGACCGCGCCGGCGGCGAAAAGCTGGGCGAACAGGCGCCCGAGGATCATCGCGTCGGCGATGTCGCGGACGCTGAATTCGTCGAAGCAGAGCAACCACGCCTGCGCGGCCATTTCGGCCGCCACCGGCGCGATCGGGTCTTCGCCGGCGACCTCGCCGGCCTTGCGGCGGGTCCGCCATTGATGAATGCGTGCATGGACGTCGGCCATGAAGGCGTGAAAATGAACGCGACGCTTGGCCCTGACTGGCGCCGCTTCAAAAAACAAATCCATCAGCAAGGTCTTTCCGCGCCCGACCGGGCCATGGATGTAAAGGCCGCGCGGCGCCTCCACGGGCTTGACGCCGATCAGGCGTTCGAGAGCGTTGGGCGGCTTGGATGGGTTGTAACCGGCTGTGCGCGCCAGCAAAGCGTCGAGCCTTTCGACCAGCGCGATTTGCGCCGAATCGGCCTCGAGCCGGCCCGACGCGGCAAGCTCGCCATAGCGCTGCCCGACCGAAACATTCATCGCGCCCGCTGGCCGTCTGTCTCAGATTGAAAATAAATTTGACCAAACCTCAGACAACGTAAACTTGACATTTTTGTTGCGATAATAATCATACGATCCAATCACAAAAACGTGTGCTTTCCGACAGGGCGGCGCGCTGGGGGCCGAATGGCCTGACTTTTGCACTGGTTTGGTCACCTGTTGGGAGATTCGCCCTCAATGCTCCATATCATCCGTATGGCGGTTGCGTCAGGCCTTTGTTTCTTCGCGTGCGCCCAATCCCAAGCTGGTCCGGCGCACCCACTCGATCCAGCCGCCCTGCAAGTGCTTCCCGTCGCGCCGGTCGTCGTCTTCGGCGCCCATCCCCGCCTGACCGCCGAACAATTCGCCAGCGAGAATCATCTCGATCTTGGCGAGGTCAAGCGAAAACACGCCGCATCCGGGGTCATTCATTGCGGCAATGCGCGCGGCGCCGGTCAATTGACGCTGACCGACAGCGTCATCACCACGGCCGCTCACGTCCTGTTTGACGAACATGGCCAGCCGCGCGGCGACAGTGCGCATTGCTTCTTCACCGCGACGGTCGCCGACCAGGAAATCACCACCGCGATCGATATGGCCTCCATCGTGTCCGGCAATTCGGATCCCTATTCGAAACCCGCGGTGCATGATTGGGCGGTCGCCCGGCTCCTTCATCCCGTCAAGGGCGCCACGCCTTACGGATTGGGCGCTCCGGCGCAGGCCGCCGAGGATATAAGGTTTGTTGCGCGCGGTCACAGCGATTGGGGTTCCGGCCGCATCATGTCGATGGAAAACTGCCGGCTGCATGATGCGCTGTCGTCGGGGTCGGAAGGCACGCGCGAGTTCTCGTTCGATTGCGACGCCGGCGTCGGCGCCTCAGGCGGCGCCGTGCTCAATTCGGGCGGCGGCCGTCTCCTCGCGGTCTTCGTTGGTTACCGCTCGGTCGCGCCGGACAGCACCATGCCGTTCTCCGCGCAGCATTATAATTTCGCGGTAACCCTGGAAGGCGCATTTCGGCATGCCGTAGAGGTCGCCGCCGGTTTGCGCGCGACCGCCGCGCGCTGAGTCTTTCAGTGGCGAATAGGCCAGGCTTCTTCGGCCTACCTCTCCCAACGGGAGCCGACTGACCGCCAACGCCGGCCGAGCGGGAGGCAGTCGTGGCGGTTGCGCTTTGCGCCGCCGACAGCCTGACCCACGCTGTCTGCGAGGGCACGGCTTTTGCACCGAAATCTCCGATCGAGTCGCGCGGCGGCGAGCCCGCCGAGGCTGGACCCAGAGGTCCCGCGACCCAAGCCGGAGAAACTTATGAGCAATCCAACGCCAGTGAAACATTCCCGCCTCGGAGCGGGTCGGCGTCTCGCCTTGGCGACGCTATCAATGGGCGCCGCGCTTCTGGCCTTCGCGGCGCCTAATCTGCAAGCGCAGGCGCAACAACTCACCAAGCTGAGCTATGGCACCAATTGGCTCGCCGAGGCGGAGCACGGCGGTTTCTACCAGGCCGTGGCCGACGGCACTTACGCCAAATACGGGCTCGACGTGACAATCGTGCAGGGCGGCCCGAACCTCAACAGCCGGCTGATGATGTCATCCGGCAAGATGGATTGTTACATGGATTCGGACATGATCGCGGCGATGGACGCGGTCGCGCAGGGGGTGCCGACGGTCGCGGTCGCCGGCATGTTCCAGAAGGACCCGCAGGTGCTGATCAGCCATCCCGGCGAGGGCTTCGACACATTCGAGAGCCTGAAAGACGCGCATGTGATTTTTGTCGCTCGGTCGGCGGTCAGCTCTTTCTATCGCTGGCTCGAGACGCGCTGGGGCTTCTCGGAAGCCAATGTCGGGCCCTATAATTTCAATCCCGGTCCGTTCATCGCCGACAAAAAATCGGTGCAGCAGGGCTATGCGACGTCGGAGCCCTTCGCGATCGAAAAGGCCGGCGGTTTCAAGCCCAATGTCTTCCTGCTCGCCGACAACGGCTTCGACACCGCTTCGACGACGATCGAGTGCCGCCGCGACTTTGTCGAGAAGAATTCCGATGTGGTGCAGCGCTTCGTCGACGCCTCGGCGATCGGCTGGTATCACTATATCTACGGCGACAACAAAGCGGCGAACGCGCTGATCAAAAAAGACAATCCCGAGATGACCGATGAGCAGATCGCCTTCTCGATCGCCAAGCTGAAGGAATATGGCATGGTCGATTCGGGCGAGTCGTTGAAGAACGGCATTGGCGCCATGTCGGATGCGCGCATGACGAGCTTCTACGAGCAGATGGCGAAAGCCGGCGTTCTGCCGCAAGGTCTCGACTACAAGAAGGCCTATACGCTGCAATTCGTGAACAAGGGCGTCGGCGTCGAACTAAGGCCGAAATAGCAGCCGCGCCCCGATCTCAGGCGGTCGCGGACAGCCAGCGCGCCGGCGTCAGGCCGTAGGCGCGCTTGAATTGCCTCGACATGTGGCTCTGGTCGGCGAATCCCGCGTCGACCGCGGCCGCCGCGATCGATGCGCCGCCTTTCAGCAAAAGGCGAACCTGGTCCAGTTGCCGCATCGTGCGAAAGCGGCTTGGACTCGTGCCGAACGCCGCCCGGAATTGCCGCGCCAAGGTCCAGCGGTCGAGGCCGGACAAGCGTTCGAGCGTCGCCATCGCATGGCGCCGCGCCGGATCGGAGGCGATGGCGTCGCGCGTGCGCGAGAGCGACTTAAGGTCGAGCGAGCCAGACTTCCCGGCGGCGTCCGACGCCGCGCGAAGCATATCGGCCAAAGCGACGGCAAAATCGATCCGTGCGACATCGTCGATTTCCTGATCGATGTTCCATATTTCGGAAGCCAATCCTTTCGGCAGGCGCGCCGCGTCGACGACCGGATCTTTCACGAAAGGAAGCGGGCCGCCGCCGAGCGCGTCGCGGACCAGTGCAGGATCGACGTAGACGATCCTGTAGCCAAAGTTTTCGCTGCCTCCCGCGCCGCCGTCGTGCACTTCGTCGGGATGCAGGATCTGGCACTGGCCCGGCAGGCTGTGGCGCTGCGCGCCGCGATAGCGGAACATTTGCACGCCCGACAGTGTCAGGCCGATTGCGTAGGAATCGTGGCGATGCGGGGAAAACGCCTGCCCGCGAAAATGCGCCTCCAGACGCTCGATTCCCTCGCCGCCCGAACCGATTCTGATTCGATCGCCGCCGCCCGCGGCAGCACGGCGGCCGCGCTCGCACAAGCCTTCAAGACGGCGTCCGTTATCGATCGATAGCATGGCCTTCACAGCGGCGGACTTACGGGAATCTCGATGATCGACCAGGCGGTTCCTTTGGACGGAATAGCGCGTCCCCTCTTAACGCTGATCCTGTCGTCCGTCATCATCATGGGCAGTCCCGGCCCCTCGACGATCAGTGCGACCGCTGTCGGCGCCGCCTATGGTTTCCGCCGGTCGCTGCGCTATGTCTGGGGTCTCATCCTCGGCGCCATTGCAGTGCTGAGCGTCGTGGCGATCGGCGTCGTCGCCATTCTGCTTTCGGCGCCAAGGGCCGCCTCCGCGCTGACCATCATCTCCGCCGTCTATATCCTCTATCTCGCGTGCAGGATCGGCACGGCGCCGCCCGTGGCCGGCCAAAGCCCGGACAGGCCGGCGCCCGCATTCGGCGGCGGCTTCCTGCTCGGCGTCGCCAATCCCAAAGCCTATCTGGCGATGGCCGCGGTCTTCGCCGGCGCGACGCTGTTTCCCGACCATGCGCGCGACGCCGTCTCCAAAACCGCCGTGCTCAGCATCATGATCGTGGTCATCCATCTCTTCTGGCTGTTAGCGGGCGCGGCGCTATCGCAAATGCTTCGTGATCCCGTGCGTTCGCGCATCGTCAATGTCGCATTGGCGATGAGTCTTGTCGTCATCGCCGGCCTTGCGCTGCTGCGCATGGGACATTGAGGTCGATCGGCTCGCGTCGCGGGATAATCCTGCGAATCGATAGCCCCGGCCGCCAGCTTTGTTTAAACTGGCGCCATGACTCAAATTCCCAGCCCTGTCGGTCCCGGCGACCATGTTTTCCTGGTTGACGGCTCGTCCTTCGTCTTCCGCGCCTATTTCCAGTCGATCCGCCAGGATCAGAAATATAATTACCGCTCTGACCGCCTGCCGGTCGGCGCCGTTCGTCTGTTCGCGACCAAGCTTTTGCAATTCATCCGCGACGGCGCCGCTGGGATCAAACCGACGCGGCTGGCGATCATTTTCGACAAGTCGGAACAATCGTTCCGCAAGGAAATCTATCCCGCCTACAAGAGCCACCGGCCAGACCCGCCCGAAGATCTGACGCCGCAATTCCCGCTGATGCGGGCGGCGGTGCGCGCTTTCGGCCTCGCGCCGATCGAGCAGGATCGCTACGAGGCGGACGATCTCATCGCCACATACGCGCGCCAGGCGCGCGAGCGCGGCGCCGATGTGCTGATCGTCTCCGCCGACAAGGACCTGATGCAGCTCATCCAGCCGGGCGTCGCGATGTACGATCCGGCCTCGGGCGATCGCGAGGAACGGCGCTTCGGTCCGGAGGAAGTCTTCGCCTATTTCGGCGGCGGCCCCGACAAGGTGATCGACATCCAGGCGCTGGCCGGCGATTCCACCGACGATGTGCCCGGCGCGCCCGGCATCGGCATCAAGACGGCGGCGCAGCTCATCGCCGAATATGGCGATCTCGAAACCCTGCTGGCGCGCGCCGGCGAGATCAAACAGCCCAAGCGCCGCGAAGTCCTGACCAATGCCGAATCGGTCGCGCTGATCCGCGTGTCGAAGACGCTGGTGACCCTTATTCAGGATGTCGCGCTGGAAATCCCGCTTGACGATCTGGCGCTCGCCGCGCCCGATCCCAAACGCCTCGTCGCATTCCTGAAAGCGTTGGAATTCACCACGATCACCCGGCGCGTCGCCGAAATCTACGGCGTCGACGCGGGCGAGATCGAGGCGGATGCCGAATTCGTCGGCGCCGGCGGCTGGCGCGGACGCAATGGCGTTGCGGTCGAACCGCCGCCTGCGCCGGCGCCGGCCAGCCAGAAGGTCGAGACGCCGGCCGCGGCGCCCGACGGGTTGATGACTCCCAAGACATTCGCCGCCGCCAGGCTTGCCGCGGCGCGCGAAGAGAAGATCGACCGCGCCGCCTATGTCACGGTGACCAACGCCCAGGAATTACAGCGTTGGATCGACGGAGCATATGAGGCCGGCCTTGTCGCCTTCGACACCGAGACGAGTTCGCTCGATCCATTGCAGGCCGATCTTGTCGGCTTCTCGCTCTGCGTCGCGCCCGGCCACGCCTGTTATGTCCCGCTCAGCCATCTCAGCGCAGGAACCGGCGATTTGTTCGGCGGCGCGGAGTTGCTGCCGGGGCAGATGGCCGAGGGCGAGGCGCTCGCTCTGCTGAAGCCGCTGCTGGAATCGCCCGGCGTCCTCAAGATCGCCCACAACGCCAAATTCGATTGGCATGTCTTCAAGCAGCGCGGCGTCGAAACCGCGCCGATCGACGATACGATGCTGCTGTCTTATGCGCTGGACGCCGGCGCGACCAGCGAAGGCCATGGCATGGACGCGCTGGCCGAGCGCTGGCTCGCCCATAAGACCATTCATTTCGCCGAGGTCGCTGGTTCGGGCAAGAATTTTATCGGCTTCGCGCGCGTTCCCATCGACAAGGCGACCGAATATGCCGCCGAGGATGTCGATGTGACCCTGCGCCTGTGGCGCGCGCTGAAGCCGCGCCTGCCGGCCGAAAGCATGACCAATGTCTATGAGACGCTGGAGCGTCCGCTGGTCGCGCCGCTGGCGCGGATGGAGCGGCGCGGGATCGCCATCGATCGCGAAATCCTGTCGCGCCTGTCAGGCGAATTTGCGCAGGGCATGGCGCGGCTGGAGGCGGAGATCCACGGCCTCGTCGGCGCGCCGTTCAACCTCGGCTCGCCCAAGCAGCTTGGCGACATCCTGTTCGGCCAGATGGGCCTGCCCGGCGCCAAGAAGACGGCGACGGGGGCCTGGTCGACCTCGGCCAATGTCCTCGACGATCTCGCCGCCGAAGGCCATCTGCTGCCGGCGCGCATTCTCGAATGGCGCCAGCTCTCCAAGCTGAAGTCGACTTATACCGATGCGCTGCCGGGCTTCGTCAATCCCTCGACCAAGCGCGTTCACACGTCCTACGCGCTGGCGGCGACGACGACCGGGCGGCTGTCGTCGTCCGACCCCAATCTGCAGAACATTCCGGTGCGCAATGAGGAAGGACGCAGGATTCGCCGCGCCTTCGTCGCGACGCCCGGCCATGCGTTGATCTCCGCCGATTACAGTCAGATCGAATTGCGCCTGCTCGCCCATGTCGCCGATATCGCCCAGTTGAAAAAGGCCTTCGCCGATGGGCTCGACATCCACGCGATGACCGCCTCCGAAATGTTCGGCGTGCCGGTCAAGGATATGCCAAGCGAAGTGCGCCGGCGCGCCAAGGCGATCAATTTCGGCATCATCTACGGCATTTCGGCCTTCGGCCTCGCCAACCAGCTCGGCATTCCGCGCGAGGAGGCGGGCGCCTATATCCGCAAATATTTCGAGCGCTTTCCCGGCATTCGCGATTACATCGAATCGACCAAGAAAACCGCGCGCGCGCAGGGTTACGTGCGCACCATCTTCGGGCGCAAATGCCATTTTCCCCGCATCAACGCCTCGAACCCATCCGAGCGCGCGTTCAATGAACGCGCCGCGATCAACGCACCGCTGCAGGGCTCGGCCGCCGACATCATCCGCCGCGCGATGATCCGCATGGATGATGCCCTCGGCGCCGCCAGGCTCGATGCGCAGATGCTGCTGCAGGTGCATGACGAACTGGTGTTCGAGGCGCCGAAGGAGCAGATCGAGCCGACGATCAAGCTCGTCGCCAAAGTGATGGTTGACGCGCCGATGCCGGCGCTGCAATTGAGCGTGCCGCTGCAGGTCGACGCGCGGGCGGCGCATAATTGGGACGAGGCGCATTGAGGCCTGGGATCGCGCGAGACGCCCGCGATCCCGGCGCCGTCGAACCGTCACCGCTTTTCTGAAGAATCGCCTGCTCTCGCGTCGCCCCTTGATCTGCACCCATCGAGAAACAGCCTCACCGCCGCGTGCGTCCTTCGCGCTTCCTGGTCGGGCGCGTCGCGATAGCCGAGCAGCGCCAGGCGCTGCGGCACGCCGATGACCAGCATCGCGAAATGCTCGGCGGCGAATTGGGGATCCGGAAAGCGCAATATTCCGCGTTCGGCGTAGATCGATAGAAAGCGCCCGATGCCGGTGAGGCCGCGGCGGGGAAAGCTTTCGGCGAACAGCTTGGCGAAGTCGCGCATGCGCGGCGCCTCTGCCAGGAACAGGCGGATGATGGCGAGGGTCTCCTCGCGCATCGCCAGGTCGAACAATTGCGTCGCGAGCGCGTGCAGGCCTTCCTCAACGTCGTCGGGAGGCTCGACGAGCGTTCCAAGCGCGCCGATCTGTTCGTCGCGAAATTGCGCGACCGCGGCGAAGAACAAAGCCGACTTGTCGGGATAGCGCGCATAGAGAAAACGCTTCGCGACGCCCGACTGGCGGGAGATTTCGTCGATCGACGTCGCCTCCCAGCCGCGCTCCAGCAACAGGCGCTTGGTCGTGTCGAGAAGCTCGCGATGGCGGCGCTCGGCCTCCAGGCGCGTCGGCCGCCCGCCGGGGCCGCGACGGAACTGGCCGCTTTCGAGCGGAATTTCTTCTTCTGTCATTCGCGCCTTGTCATCCTCCACGATCGGTGATAATGAAACTATACCGTTGCGTTGCAAAATGTCAAACTGTTGGACCGGCGCGTCATTCTCCTTGTTCTCGCCCTCGGCGCCGCCGCCTTCGCCGGCTGGTGGTTCCTGCTGCGCTCCCATGCTCCGACCATACTGGAATGGCAAGGTTACGCTGAGGCGGACTTCGTCAAGGCGGGCCCGACGCAACAGGGCCTGATCACTGAGGTGCATGCCGCGCGCGGCGACAAAATCGCCAGGGGCGCGCCGCTGTTCGATCAGGACGATGCGGACGATCGCGCCGCTACCGAGCAGATCGCCCGCCAATTGGCGCAGGCCGAGGACCAGCTTGCCAATCTCAAGACCGGCGGCAAGCCCACCGAGATCGAGCAGGCCGAGGCCAATCTCGCCGACGCCGAGGCGGCGCGCGACAAGACGCAGACCGATCTTGCCCGCAATTCATCCCTGCTGAAGACGGGCGCCGCCGCCGCGCAGCTCGTCGATCAGGAGACCGCCGATCTTCGTTCAGGCAACGCCAAAGTGCGTTCGCTGGAGGCCGCGCTCGCCCAGTTGCGCGCGCCGATGGGCCGCGAGGGCGAGATCAAGGCGCAGACGTCCGCCGTCGAGGCGGCGCGCGCGGCGCTCGCCATGGCGCGCTGGCGCCTCGATCAGCGCCATGTCGTCGCGCCGGTCAGCGGCGTCATAGCTGACGTATTGGCGCAACCGGGCGAAACGCTCGCCGCCGGCGCGCCGGTGGTTTCGATCCTGCCGCCGGAGAATATCTTCGTGCGCTTCTTCGTGCCGGAGCCGTCGCTGTCGAACATCCATCAGGGCGATCAGGTTGCAATACTGTGCGACAATTGTCCGCCCGGCATGATGGCGACCGTCTCGTTCATCGCGCCGCAGGCCGAATTCACGCCGCCTGTCATCTACAGCGAATCGACGCGCGGCAAGTTGGTGTTCCAGGCCGAGGCGCGGCCAAAGCCGAGTGAAGCGCCGCTGCTGAATCCGGGACAGCCAGTGACGGTGCGCCCCAAAAACCAGGCGCCGCCGCGATGAGCGATTATGTCATCGACGTTCGCGATCTGCGCAAAAGCTTCGGCGCGCGAAAAGTCGTCGAGGGCCTGACGCTGCAGGTCGCCAAAGGCGAGATCTGCGGCTTTCTCGGCGCCAATGGCAGCGGCAAGACGACGACGATCCGCATGTTGTGCGGGCTGCTCATTCCCGACGGCGGCGCCGGCGAATGCATCGGCCTCGACATCATCCGGCAGGCGCCGCTGATCCGCCAGCATGTCGGCTATATGACACAGAAATTCAGCTTCTACGAAGACCTCACCGTCTTCGAAAATCTGGATTTCGTCGCCCGCGTCTATGAGATGAAAGACCGGCCCAAAGCGGTGCAGGCGATCATGAATCGCATGGGCCTCGCCGACCGGCGCGATCAATTGGCCGCGCAGCTTTCGGGCGGCTGGAAGCAAAGACTGGCGCTCGCCGCCTGCGTGCTGCATCAGCCCAAATTGCTGCTGCTGGACGAACCGACGGCGGGCGTCGACGCGCTGGCGCGTCGCGAATTCTGGGACCTTATCCACGATATGGCGGGCGAGGGTCTGACCGTGCTGGTGTCGACCCATTACATGGACGAGGCGGAGCGCTGCAAGCGCATCGTCTATCTCGCCAATGGCCGTATCGTCGTGCAGGGCGGGGCCGACGAAGTTTCCCGCCAGTCCGGCCTCATCACTTTCGAGGCGAGCGGCGCCGACATCGACGATGCGGCGCGCGCTTTGCGCCATTTGCCCGGCGTCGAGGCGGCGGCGGTGTTCGGCCGCTCGCTGCATGTGGCGGGAACCGACCGCGCGGCGCTGACCAGCGCCATTCATTCGATCGACGGCGAACTCAAATGGGAGGAGGTCCCGCCGCGGCTGGAGGACGTCTTTATCCACATGTTGAGCGCGAAAGGCGGCGCGCCATGAAAGGATATTCGCTGCGCCGGTTCTTTGCACTTTTGCGCAAGGAATGGATCCAGGTCGGGCGCGATGCGATGACGCTGCGCATCATCATCGCGATCCCGATCATGCAATTGTTCCTGTTTGGCTATGCGATCAATTCGGACCCGAAAAACCTCCCCACCGGCTTATTGACCAGCGATCATTCCAAATATGAGCGCACGATCGTCGCCGCGCTGAAAAATTCCGGTTATTACAATATCGTTCCGCTCGCCAGCGAGGCCGAGGCGGAAGCGGGCCTCGCCGGCGGCGATCTGCTATTCGTGATCGACATTCCGTCCGGCTTCGACCGCGCCGTCGACCGCGGCGAATCGCCCTCGATTCTCGTCGACGCCGACGCCACTGATCCGAGCGCGATCGGCAATGCGACGGCGGCGCTCGGCTCGCTCGGCGCCGACCTGCAGCGCGATCTGCCGCCGATCCGCCAGAGCCAGCCGCAGGTCCCACCGTTCCAGTTCGTCGTTCACGCCCGCTACAATCCCGAGCAATTGACGGTGCTCAATATCGTGCCGGGCCTGATCTGCATCGTTCTGACTTTTTCCACCCTGTTCGTCACCACGCTGTCGATCACCAGAGAGCGCGAGCGCGGCACGATGGAAAACCTGCTGGCGATGCCGGTGCGCCCGCTCGAGGTGATGCTCGCCAAAATCTCGCCCTATATCGTGATCGGCTATGTCCAGGTCGCGCTGATCCTGATCGCTTCGGCTCTGTTCTTCCATTTGCCGATCCGCGGCTCGATTCCGCTGTTGTTGTTCGCGCTCGGCCTGTTCATCGGCGCCAATCTCGCGCTCGGCGTCCTGTTCTCGACCATATCGGCCAATCAGATGCAGGCGACGCAATTGGCGCAATTCACTTTATTGCCGTCTTTCCTGCTGTCGGGTTTCATGTTCCCGTTCCGCGGCATGCCGCAATGGGCGCAATGGGCCGGCGAGATTTTCCCGACGACCCATGCCATGCGGATCGTGCGCGGCATGCTGCTGAAGGGCAATGGCTGGCATGAGATCGCGCCCGAGCTTTGGCCGATCGCGATTTTCGCCCTGATCGTGGTGACGATTGCGGTAAGATTTTACCGCGAAACGCTGGATTAGCGCCCGCGTCAAAGCCAAACACATCAGTCAGCCGTTATTTTGTGGCAAATTGGCCTCAATTGTTCATTCGCCAGTCATCGACGCCAAGCCATTATTCACTCGAATCAATAATAAGCCGGTTTTCGGCACAGGTTTGAATGGCTGTAGGGATGTCGTCTCGGTTCATAGGTTGGCTGGTCCTGGCTCTTTGCGCGGCCGCGGGGTCGGATTGCCTGGTGGGCAGCGCGGAATCGCTGCCTGTCTCGACCTATTGCGTGAGCGCCGATCAATGTGCGGCGCTCTGCCGCCGCTTCGTCGAAGGCGACAAGGGCCCGGAAGACTTCATTCAGCGCGCCGCCTATGAGCTCGGACCGCCGGAGACCTTCAAACTGCCACAGACGGAGGCTTCGACGCCGCCGGTCGTCGATCCAACCAATGTCTATTCCGAAGTCGGCGCCAATAAATTCAGCCCGGCGGTCGCCGAGGCCCTGCCGCGCATCTATTCGCCCAATCTGATCACCGGAAAAGTCGACGTTATCGATCCCACCACTTTCACCGTCGTCGATCATTTCAACGCCGGCGCCAGCCCGGAGCATATCGTTCCCTCCTGGGATTTGCAGACGCTGTGGGTGACCGGCGACGTTAGCGGGCCGGGCGCGCATGGATCGCTGGTGCCGATCGACCCGAAAACCGCAAAGCCAGGCACGCCGGTGAAGGTTGACGACGCCTATAATATGTATTTCACGCCGGATGGCCGCTCGGCGATCGTCGTCGCCGAGGCGATGCGCCGACTCGAATTTCGCGATCCCCACACGATGGAGATGCAGGGCTACATCAACGCGCCGCAATGCGCCGGCATCAATCACGCCGATTTCGCGATCGACGGCTCCTACGCGATCTTCACCTGCGAATTCAACAATGCGCTGGTCAAGATCGACCTGAACAAGCACGAGCTCATCGGCACCCTGCAACTTGCCCCCGGCCATATGCCGCAGGACATCAGGATTGCGCCGGATGGATCGTCGTTCTTCGTCGCCGACATGCTCGGCGACGGCGTCGTCGTCGTCAGCGCGGCGACTTTCAAGGAAGTCGGCTTCATCCCGACGGGCGTCGGCACCCATGGCCTTTATCCCAGCCGCGACGGCAAGCGCCTCTATGTGACCAATCGCGGCACGCATAATCTCGCCGGCGTCAGGCAGGGCGCCGGCAGCATATCGGTGATCGATTTCAAGAGCCGCGAAGTCGTCGCCAACTGGCCGATCCCCAACGGCGGTAGCCCCGACATGGGCAATGTCAGCGCCGACGGACAGACCTTATGGCTGTCGGCGCGCTATGACGGCGCGGTCTATGCGATCAACACGACCGACGGATCGGTGAAGACCATCCCCGTCGGCGGCATGCCGCACGGCCTGACGGTCTGGCCGCAGCCGGGCCGCTATTCGCTGGGGCATACGGGGAATATGCGGTAGGGGGCGTCAGCGTCTGCCCGCGATCGGGCAGCCGCGCAGCGTCGATCAGATCGGGGAACTTGCCGACATAGCCCCGCGCCTCCGCCTCGGTGAACTCCTTGACCTTCCACACCCGCCGCCCGAACGGATCATAGCCATAGCGCCAGGCCTCCCTGTCGGGCGTGACGCAGCGGATGAGGCGGTCGAAGGCGTCCCATTCATAGCGCCAGACCTTTGCGCGGAAGCCGTCGCGCTCCACGCGTCGCTCGACCACGCGGCCGCATTTGTCATGGGTGAGGGTCAGCCGCTCGCCGCGCGGGCCGCGCGCGGTTTGCACCAATCCGCCCGGGCTCGACTTCCAGGCGACGAACCTGCCAATGTCTTCGCTGAGGCCCGAGATCGCCTGTGGGCCGGAGGAGGAAGCGCCCGCCATATTGCGGGCGGCGTCGACTCACGATTAACCTAAGTAAAATTTTTGTCCACAAACGCTTCTGAAAAATTCTGCGGGGTGAGTCGCGTATTTTTTGCCTTGGCAATCTCGCTATAGTAATTCCACATTTTCTTAATCTCGGTAATATCGCTATCTTTAATGTCAACGGACTCCGTTACTATTTCTTTCCAATCTCCCGTTGACTTAAATATCGATCGCAATTGCGGCGTCATAGCAACTAGTACGTTTTCCTCTTTTTGGGACAGATGTCCAATGACCCAAAGAACATAACACTCCAAGAGCCGGAGCAGCGGTCTTCCATCGTATCTATTCATTGCCTCTTTCTCATTCATATAAAGTCTGGGTTGATATGAAGAGAATCTATCAATTTACCGAATGAATCAGAGACATGCTGCAATAAAAATTTTTCGTCGTGAATACAAAAGTACACCCCACACGCGTTAGCTCGTAGATCAAGAACGAACTGATTACCGCCGCCATCTGACGCGACCGGTAAAAGTCCGTGCCCCAATATAGGCTTCCATACTTTCATTACACGCCAAAGTCCTTCGGTGTCACATCGATTTTCGTCCAAGCGATAAAAGCGGTTTATGCTCAGTCGACCCGACTCATTCATTCCGATGGGAATGACGCTATCGAGTTCAGGATATCCCCCATTCGAATACATTAGTAATGCGATGTAGTCCGTCGGAAGAACGATATCAAACGCGCTCTCAAACTCGGTTACAAGTTCAGAAGAAGGCGGCTTATGGTCGCCGCCATCTGCAATCTGTCTCAGCTTTAGCTCATCAAGGTTTCGCATTCGATTCCTAATTGGGCGGCGCACCTGCTGGTATGGCCCATGTTGAATATCCACCCACACCGCCAGGGTGATATGCTTCCCAAAAGATAGAGCCGGGAAAATGCTGAGTGGTAGGAGTTAGCTGCATAATTCCTGTTTGCATATCATGATGCCAAACCCAGCCAGGCGGGGTTTTTCGTCCCCCTTCAACTACCACAGCGTCCCTTGCTCCGGGTATAAGCTTTTCGAACGCTCGCGCAAAGTCGGCGTCGTCGTCCATAGCCTGATCTAACGCCGCGTTGGCACGATTGAAATGTATAGCGCGACTCTTCCCCAGATCGCTGGAGCCTAGACGCATTTCATAAGCTACACTGTACTGACTCCCGCTTGGTGTTGCCGCGGCCGACAGACCAAAGGGGTCGACCCAACTAGTTGGCCGCTGCACGTATCCCTGCTGCCTATCCCCGCCATCCAACCCGATCGGATCCGGGCTGGCATACTGCCCCGCCAGCGGATCATAGTGCCGATGGCGGTTGTAATAGAGCCCTGTCTCCTCGTCCTGCCACTGGCCCTGGAAACGGATCGGGCAAGCATAGGCTTCCGGCGCATCCTCCTGTATCGGCTTGAGCGCCAGATTGCCGAATGTCGCGCGGGTGTGGCCTCCCCCCGGCCTCCACCCAATCCCGGCATAGTCATCGTTCGCCGCCTGCGGGACCGCGACCTTCAGCCCGCGCACCAGCCCCCATGTCGTGTAACTCGCCGCCCATCGCACATCGCCCTTCTCGTCGACCATCTCCCTCGGCGTGCCCAGATGGTCGGTGACGATGTGGAGGAGTTCGCCGTCCGGCGTCTCCTTGGCCAGTGGACGGAACGTGCCGGGCTCATAGTGCCAGCGCGTCGCCCTGTCCCAGTCCACGGCGCCGTCGAACCGCAGCGGCGCTTCCTCGGCGAGCACGTCGCCGTCCCAGAGGAAGTGCACGCCGACGATCGGCGGCGCATCGGCTTCGTCGGGCTTGCCGCTGTCGAGACGCGAGCGCTTGTGCTCCGCCAGCGTCGCGCCGCGATCCGGCAGGCGCGCGGCGTCGATCAGCTTGGGGAACTTGCCGACATAGCTTCGCGCCTCGGCCTCGGTGAACTCCTTGACCTTCCACACCCGCCGCCCGAACGGATCATAGCCATAGCGCCAGGCCTCCCGCTCAGGCGTGACGCAGCGGATGAGGCGGTCGAAGGCGTCCCATTCATAGCGCCAGATCTTCACCCGGAAGCCGTCGCGCTCGATCCTGCGCTCGATCACGCGGCCGCATTTGTCGTGGGTGAGGGTCAGCCGCTCGCCGCGCGGGCCGCGCGCGGTTTGCACCAATCCG
>DATBZF010000133.1:0-36155 GCA_036513315.1 Roseiarcus sp. | reverse complement strand
CGAGCGCGACGCGGCGGCCGACCACCTGCTGGAAATCATCAAGCGCGACCGCAAATGGAACGACGACGCCGCCCGCAAGCAATTGGTGCAATTCTTCGAGACCTGGGGCCTGATGGACCCGGCCGCGGTGCAGGCGCGGCGCAAATTGTCGGCATTGATCTTCTAGCCCGTCGCGGCGACTGCTGTTAGCCGTTATCTCGACCGCGACGCGGTTCGAATTGGAATTTTAGCGGATGGGCGCCCGCGGCTCCCATCCTTAAGGGTGTTGTGTGATGAAATTGAACCGTAGCTACGAGCGCGCGTCGGAATTGCCGGAGATCATTCCCGTATTTCCACTTGCGGGCGCGTTATTGCTGCCGCGGCGTCCGCTCCCGCTGAGCATTTTCGAACCGCGCTTTCTTGCGATGGTCGACGATGCATTGTCCGGCGAGCGCCTGATTGGCATGATCCAACCCAGCGGCGGCGAAGAATCCTCCGACGCTTCGCCCGAATTATGCGCCATTGGCTGCGCCGGCCGTATCACGCAATTTGCCGAAACCGGCGATGGTCGGTGTTTCATCACCCTGACGGGAGTGGCGCGATTTCGGGTGATTGGCGAGGCGCCGGCGGCGACGCCCTACCGCCAGGCGCGAGTCGATTTTGCCGAATTTTCAAGTGACTTCCATGAAGGCGAGGGCGAGGGCGCCGTCGACCGCGCAGGCCTGCTCACCGCTCTGCGCAAATTCGCGGAGGCCAATAAATTCAAAGTCGACTGGGACGACATCCAGAATGCTTCCAATGAGGCGCTGGTCAACGGCCTGTCGATGCTGAGCCCCTATGGCGCGCGGGAAAAGCAGGCGCTGCTGGAAGCCGCCGACCTCAAGGCGCGCGCCGAAATGCTCGTCGCGATCACCCAGATGGAGCTCGCACGCGGCGAAAGCGCCTCGTCGCAGATCCATTAGACGAGCGTGTTTGCGCCGGACGGCCCGGCCGACGCACTGTCGCGAGGGATAGGCTGGCGCATCTGCGAGCCATAAGCCGTGGGGCATCGCGCGCGCTCCGCGGCGATCGTGTCAAGCTGACCCATCTCTACCCTCTGAGCACTTAAGGCGACGCTGCCCAATTGTCGGCCACGCGACCGCGCAAGTCTGCCTCAAAGTGGATCGTTCCAAACTGTTATGGAGATATACTGTTCCGACGGAAATAGTAATACTTTCAAACAAGACAATCCATCGTTGACACCATAGGCGTTCGTGTATAGGAACGATCCAAGTGCGCGCGACTTTCGCTGCGCCATCGTTTCGGGAGGAGACGATCGTTGGTGGAGGGGAAACCCGTCGCGCGCAGGTCGCCCACGATGATCGATATCGCGCGCGCCGCTGGCGTGTCGAAGTCGACCGTGTCGCTGGTCCTGCGCGACTCCCCCCTCGTGAAGGGCGAAACGCGGCAGCGCGTCGAACAAGCGATGCAGCGTCTCGGTTATGTCTACAATCGCGGCGCCGCCAGTCTTCGCGCGGCGTCCTCCGACTTTGTCGGCATGGTCATCAGCGATCTGACCAACCCGTTCTTCGCCGAACTCGCCGTCGGCATCGAGGATGCGCTTTATCGGCTGGGTTTCGTGCCGATCCTCGCCAATACGAATGAAGATCATGAGCGACAGGGCCATGTTCTGCGCTCGCTGCGGGAACATCATGTCGCCGGCGTCATCATGAGCCCCGCGCGCGGCTCCGACGCTTGGACTTTGGCGAGCCAATTGCCGACTTCGGTGCCCACGATCATCACCATGCGGCACATGATCGGAAGTCCGCTGCCCTACGTCGGTCCCGACAATCGCGCCGGCTCGCGTGAAGCCGTGGAGCATTTGCTGCGCCTTGGGCATCGCCGCATCGCATATTTCGGCGGCGACGCCTCGATGACGACGCAGCAGGAACGGCTCGGCGGATGGCGCGACGCGCTTACCGGCGCCGGCATTCTGGCCGATGAATCCCTGGTCTTCGAGACGATGCCGACCCGCCAGGGAGGCCGCGAGGCGGTCGATCGCGCGCTCGCCTTGCCGCGGCCTCCGACCGCCGTCGCCTGCTACAACGACATCGTCGCCATGGGCGCCACGCGCGCATTCGCCAGCCGAGGCGTCAGCCCCGGCGTGGACATCGCCGTGGTCGGCTTCGACGACATAGCGGAGGCCGAACACAACGCGCCGCCGCTGACCACGGTTAATGCAGACACGCGCTCCCTGGGCGCGCGCTGCGCGGAGAGCCTGCTTGGCCTGATCCGCGGCGAGGACCCGGCCGGCCTCTCGTTCCGGGGTCAAACCAAACTCATCGTGCGCGAAAGCTGCGGCGCGACGTGGCGCGGAAGGAAAGCGTCATGACCAAAACGACGCGTTGGGGGCTGGTCGGCGCGACGACGATCGCACGCGAATGGATGATCGCCGCGATCCGCGCCGAGAAGGGCGAAATCGCCGGCGTGATGAGCACGAACGCCGCGCGCGGCGCCGCCTACGCGGCCGAGCACGATATCCCGCTGGCGACGACTTCGCTCGACGAATTGTTCCGCCATGTCGACGCGGTCTATGTGGCGACCACCAACGATCTGCATCATGGGCAGACGCTCGCCGCGGCGAGGGCGGGCAAGCACGTCCTCTGCGAAAAGCCGTTGGCCCTCAATCTGAAACAGGCGCGTGAAATGGTCGGCGCCTGCAGGACGTCAGGCGTGGTGATGGCGACCAATCATCATTTGCGCAACGCGGCGACGCATCGGGCGATGCGCGCCGCAATCGGCGACGGGCGGATCGGCCGCCCGCTTTTCGCGCGGGTATGCCACGCCGTCTATCTGCCCGAACATCTGCAGAGCTGGCGCATCAAGGACCCGAAAACCGGCGCCGGCGCGGTGATGGACCTCACCGTTCATGATGCGGACACTTTGCGTTTCGTGCTCGGCGACGAACCCGTCGCCGTCACCGCCATGATCCAGCGGGCGGGCATGGGCGAAGGCGACATCGAAGACGGGGTGATGGGCGTCGCGCGCTTCAAATCCGGCTTGCTCGCGCATTTTTATGACGCCTTCACCAGCCGCTACGCGAAGACCGCCTTCGAGGTGCACGGCTCGGAAGGGTCGTTGTTCGGCGAGAATTGCATGACGCAGCGCCCGGTCGGCACAGTGACCCTGCGCGACAAGGACGGCGAGGCGCCGCTGCCGCTGAGCCACGAAAATCTCTACGAGCGCTCGGTGCGCGCCTTCCACGCGGCGATCCACGGCGAAGGACAACCCTCGGCTTCAGGCGAGGATGGCGTTCGCTCGATGGCGATGGCGATCGCAACGCTTGAAGCGGCTCATTCCGGGCGCGAGACGCCCGTCGAGCCGGGGTTGTAGCGATGGCCTTTCCACGCATCCTCACCGCCGACGAAGCCGCGGGGTTGATCCCCGACGGCGCCGTCGTGACGGTGTCCTCCTCTTCCGGGCTCGGCTGCCCCGACGCGGTGCTGGCGGCGATCGGTCGGCGCTTCGACAAAGCCGGTCATCCCCGCGATCTGACGACCCTGCATCCGATCGCCGCCGGCGATATGTGGGGCATTGCCGGCGTCGATCATCTCGCCAAACCCGGCTGCCTCGCGCGCGTCATCGCCGGCTCCTACCCTTCCGGACCCTCGAAAGCCGAGCCGCCAAAAATCTGGCGGATGATCTCAGGCGATGAGATCCCGGCCTATAATATTCCCTCGGGCATCCTTTTCGATATGCACCGAGAGGCGGCCGCCAAACGGCCGGGCGTTCTGACCAAGATCGGCATGGATACATTCGCCGATCCCGCCCGCCAGGG
This sequence comes from Roseiarcus sp., assembly GCA_036513315.1. GTDB lineage: Bacteria > Pseudomonadota > Alphaproteobacteria > Rhizobiales > Beijerinckiaceae > Roseiarcus. The sequence goes on along the minus strand of DATBZF010000133.1, from coordinate 32,359 downwards.
CTGCGCGATGAACGCCAAGGCGACAGCGAGGCCGCTCGTCTCCCGCGTCGCATTCGCCGGCGAGGACTGGCTGTTCTTTCCGGCGATCATCCCCGATGTCGCGATCATCCGCGCGACGACCGCCGACGAGCGCGGCAATCTTTCCTATGAACATGAAGGCGGCTATCTCGGCCCGCTCGATCAGGCGCTCAGCGTGCGCAACAACGGCGGCATCGTCATCGCCCAGGTCAAACGGCTCGCCAAATCGGGCACGTTAAAGCCGCTCGCAGTGTTTGTGCCGGGCATTCTGGTGGACGCCATCGTGGTCGCGCCCGAACAAATGCAGACGACGCAGACATTATACGATCCGGCGATTTCGGGGGAAGTCTTCCGCCCCCTTTCAACCTTCGAATTGCCAGAGTTCAACATTTCCAAAGTCATCGCGCGCCGCGTCGCGCAGGAGCTGCGCTATGGCGACGCCGTCAATATCGGTTTTGGCGTTTCCGCCAATGTGCCGCGCATCCTGATCGAAGAGGGTCAGCACGGCGCCGTCACCTGGGTGATCGAGCAGGGAGCGGTCGGCGGCGTACCGTTGCTCGACTTCCAGTTCGGCTGCGCAGCCAATGCCGAGGCGATCATGCCCTCGCCCTATCAATTCACTTACTTTCAGGGCGCGGGTTTCGATTGCTCGCTGTTGTCCTTCCTCGAGATCGACCGTCAAGGCTCGGTCAATGTCTCCAGGCTCGGCGTGCGGCCGCATGTGACGGCGGGCGCCGGCGGCTTTGTCGACATCACGGCGCGGGCGAAGAAAATCGTGTTCTCCGGTTTCTTCACCGCCGGCGCCGGCCTTGCCGTCGAAGCCGGTCAACTTCGCATCGAACGCGAGGGCAAGGTCGCCAAATTGGTCGAGGAAGTCGAGCAGGTGTCCTTTTCCGGGCGGCGCGCCGTCGCCCAGGGGCAGGACGTCGCCTATGTCACCGAGCGCTGCGTGATGCGGCTGACGCCGGATGGCGTCGCGGTGAGCGAAATCGCCCCCGGCGTCGACCTTGAGCGGGACATTCTTGCGCAGGCGAAATTCCCGCTCATCGTCTCCCACTCGCTGAGGACGATGGACGCCGCGCTGTTTCATCCCGCTCCGTTCGGTCTCAAATTGCCGCCGCCGCCCTCTGGCGGTATGGAGGTCGCGCTATGATCGACGATCGCGTTCGCCTGACCTTTGATGGGCCGATCGCGCGGCTCACGCTGAAGCGCCCCGAAAAGCTCAACGCGCTAGACCGCGCAATGATCGTCGCGCTGGCGCGCGCCGCCGAGGCGATCGACGAAGCGCGGGATGTGCGAGCCGCGATCCTGTTCGGCGAAGGCAAAGCCTTCAGCGCGGGCGGCGACATCAGCGCCTGGAGCGATCTGCCGCCGCTCGAAATGTGGCGCGACTGGACGCGACTCGGCCATCGCGCATTCGAAGCCCTCGCCCGCCTGCGCGTGCCGCTGGTCGCGGCTTTGACCGGCCACGCCTTTGGCGGCGGGCTGGAGCTCGCCGCGACCGCCGACATCCGTATCGCCGAAACTGGCGTCAAGCTCGGCCTGCCCGAGACGGGCCTCGCCATGGCGCCGGGATGGTCGGGGACGCAGCGTCTCGTGCGCCGTTTTGGCGCGCAGGCCGTACGCCGCATGGCGCTCAGCGGGCGCATGTTCGAAGCGGAAGAGGCTCTCCTGCTCGGGCTGGTCGATGAAGTGGTCGCGCCGGGCGAAGGACTGGCGCGCGCCGAAGCGCTCGCGCTTGCGATTGCGGCGCGCGGACCGGTGGCGGTGCAGATCGTCAAGTCGATGATCAACTCCGCCGAAGGCGAGGACCGGGATGCGCCGATCGAGGGGCTCGCCGGCGCCTTCACCGCGACGACGCGGGATCTTGGCGAAGGCGTCGAGGCCTTCAACGACAAGCGCTCGGCGCATTTCGAGGGGCGATGAATATGGCGCGCGCCGGCATTTTTTTTTCTCTTCGAAGCGTCACGGGCGCGGCAGAAACGCGCGGGAAATTCGGCTCATCGGGCGGCGCCGGCGGCTTGGCCGCGACGCCGTCGCGCAATACAGTGAAAAAGGCTTTTCACGTCCGTTTCGGCCAGGGCGCGAGTGGGCGTCCTGATCCGGGGTCGCCGATGTGAATGAAGGCAAGGGCCAAAGCTTCGGCTCTTGTGGACGACGGCGCCGGACCGAATCCGGTAGGGAGAAGTCGCTTATTTGGAAGGCAATTCGATGAAATTTCGCACCAAGCTCCTGGCGGGCGTCATGTTCGCCTCGGTCGTCGGCGTCGCCGTTTCGGCGCAGGCCGCCGAAGTCAAAGAAGTGCAGATGCTGCACTGGTGGACCTCCGGCGGCGAAGCAGCCGCCCTCAACGTGCTCAAGCAGGATCTCGCCAAAGAAGGCTTTGCCTGGAAGGACGTTCCTGTCGCCGGCGGCGGCGGCGAAGGCGCAATGACCGCGCTCAAGGCGATGGTGGCGGCCGGCAATCCGCCGACCGCTTCGCAGATTCTCGGCTATTTCGCGGTGGATTATGCGGAAGCCGGCAAGCTGGGCGACATCACCTCGCTGGCGACCAAGGAAAACTGGGCGAAGGTGGTGCCGACCGCCCTGCAGAAATTCACCACCACCAATGGCAAGTGGGACGCCGTCCCCGTCAATATCCACTCCGTCAACTGGGTCTGGATCAATAAGGCGGTGATGGAAAAGATCGGCGGGACCGAGCCGAAGACTTTCGATGACTTCGTCGCTTTGCTCGACAAGGCCAAAGCGGCGGGCGTCATTCCGCTCGCGCTCGGCGGTCAGCCCTGGCAGGAAGCGACCCTGTTCGACTCGGTCGTCGCCTCGACGGGCGGCATCGAATTCTACAAGAAGGCCTTCGTCGATCTCGACGAGAGCGCCTTGAAGTCGGACACGATGAAGAAGGCCTTCGACAATCTCGCCAAACTGCGCGCCTATACCGACCCGAACTATGCCGGCCGCGACTGGAACCTCGCCACCGCGATGGTGATCAAGGGCGACGCGCTCGTGCAGGTGATGGGCGACTGGGCCAAGGGCGAATTCAAGGCGGCCAATAAGGAAGCCGGCAAGGATTTCCTTTGCTATCGCTTCCCCGGCACCGACGGTTCAGTGATCTACAACACCGACATGTTCGCGATGTTCAACGTTCCCGCTGATCGCAAGGCCGCGCAATTGGCGCTTGCCGACGCGACGATGAGCATCAGCTTCCAGTCGGCCTTCAACGTGGTCAAAGGTTCGGTGCCGGCCCGCATGGACGTTCCGGACACCGCGTTCGACGCTTGCGGCAAGAAGGGCATCGCCGACGTGAAGGCCGCCAACGCGGATGGCAAGTTCGTCGGCTCGATGGCGCAGAACTACGCCCAGCCGCCGGCAGTCGCCGGCGCCTACCACGACGTCGTGACGAAGTTCTTCCACGGCGAGATCAAGACGTCCGACAGCGCCGTGACCGAACTCGTCAAGGCGCTCAACGCCGCGAAGTAACCATGCCAACCCGCCCCCGCTCGCGCGGGGGCGGTTCCTCTTTCCTTCGAGCGGCCCATGACTGAACTCACCGTTGCCCCGCTTGCCGACGTCACCATGCCGCGACCGCGCGGATCGGTGCGTGGGCGATTGCAGGACGCCTTGCCCAAGATCGTGCTGGCCCCGTCATTCGCAGCGATCCTGCTGTTCGTCTACGGCTTCATCCTGTGGACGATGTATCTGTCGTTCACCAATTCGAAGGCGTTCGCCAACAACAATTTCGTCGGGCTCAAAAACTATCAGCAGCTTTGGACCTGGACGTTCGAGACCGATCCGCCGTCGAATTGGTACACCGCAATCGTCAATATGGGGCTGTTCGGCAGCCTCTATGTCGTTTGCTGCCTCGCGCTGGGCCTGACGCTGGCGATCCTGCTCGACCAGAAGATTCGCGGCGAAGGTTTCCTGCGCCCGATCTACCTCTATCCGCTGGCGCTGTCGTTCATCGTCACCGGCACCGCCTGGAAGCTGTTTCTCGATCCCGGCATCGGCCTCGAAAAGGCGGTGCGCGACTTGGGGTGGACGAGCTTTTCGTTCGACTGGGTCGTCAATCCTCGCATGATGATCTATTGCGTCGCCATTGCCGGGATATGGGCGAGCTCCGGCTTCGTGATGGCCTTGTTCCTGGCGGGCCTGCGCGGCATCGACAGCGAGATTTTGAAAGCGGCGCAGATCGACGGCGCCTCGGGCTTTGCGATGTACCGTCGCATCATCATCCCGATCATGCGGCCGGTGTTCTTTTCGGCTTTGATCATCCTGACCCATCTGGCGATCAAATCCTACGACCTCGTCCTCTCGGTGACCGGAAAGAACCCCGGCGGCGCCGCCGAACTTCCTTCGACCTTCATGTATACTTTCACCTTCACGCGCAATCAGATGGCGGTCGGCTCGGCGAGCGCGGTGATCATGCTGATGGCGATCGCCGCGATAATGGTGCCCTATCTTTATTCTGAGCTACGGGACAAGGGCCAATGAGCGCCGCCGACGCCCTGCTTGCCGCCAAGCCGCAACGCGATCCCACGCGCTCCTCGATGATGACGCGAATCGTCATTTATGGATTGCTCGGTTTTTTCGCGATCATCTATCTCCTGCCGCTCATCGTCATGGTGATGACGTCGCTGAAGCCGCTGGACGAAGTGACAGGCGGCAATATGTTCGCTTTGCCGCGCGCACCGAGCTTCGACGCCTGGGAGAAGGCATGGGGCGCCACCTGTGTCGGGCTCACCTGCGAGGGCATCAAGGGCTATTTCTGGAACTCGATCAAGATGGTGATACCCGCCGTCCTGATCTCGACGCTGCTGGGCGCCTTGAACGGCTATGTATTGACGAAATGGCGCTTCGCCGGCCATCGGCTGGTGTTCGGCCTGATGCTGTTCGCCTGCTTCATCCCGTTCCAGTCGGTGATCATTCCGATGGCGGTGATCCTCGGCAAGCTTGGCGAATGGGGCAATTTTTTCACCGACAATCTTGGCGTCTCGCTCGGCTTCGGCAATCCGACCGTCAATCTGGTGCTCGTCCATGTCGTCTATGGCCTGGGCTTCACCACTTTGTTCTTCCGCAATTTCTACGAGGCGTTTCCGACCGAACTGGTCAAATCGGCGATGATCGACGGCGCCGGTTTCTTCCAGATTTTCTGGCGCATCCTGCTCCCCAATTCGGCGCCGATCTTCATCGTCACGGTGATCTATCAGTTCACCAATATCTGGAACGATTTTCTGTTCGGCGCCACCTTCGCCGCCGGCGATCAAAGTCCGATGACGGTGGCGGTCAACAATGTCGTCAACACTTCGACGGGCGTCATCGAATATAACGTCAACATGGCCGCCGCGATCATCGCCGCGGCGCCGACTTTGTTCGTCTATATTGTCGCCGGCCGCTATTTCGTGCGCGGCTTGATGGCCGGCGCGGTCAAAGGGTAATAGCAATGTCCTTTCTTGAAATCCGTAATCTGAGGAAGCGTTTCGGAGCGCTGGAGATTCTCAAAGGCATCGATCTGACGCTGGAGAAAGGCGGCTTCCTCGTGCTCGTCGGTCCCTCCGGTTGCGGCAAGTCGACCTTGCTCAACATGATCGCAGGCCTGGAGACGGTCAGCGAGGGGGAAATCTCGATCGACGGCTCCGTCGTCAACGATCTGCATCCCTCCAGGCGGGACATCGCGATGGTGTTCCAGTCCTATGCGCTCTACCCCAATATGACGGTGGAGCAGAACATGGCGTTCGGCATGGAGATGCGCGGCGTGCCCAGGCCTGAGCGCGACGCTGCGGTGGCGGACGTCGCCAAAACCTTGCAGCTCGATCACTTGCTGAAGCGCCGGCCCGGCCAATTGTCGGGCGGATAGCGCCAGCGCGTCGCGATGGGCCGCGCCTTGGTGCGCCAGCCGCGCGTCTTTCTGTTCGACGAACCTCTGTCCAATCTCGACGCGAAATTGCGCGTCGATCTGCGCACCGAGATCAAGCGCCTGCACCAAAGCACGGGAACGACGATCGTCTATGTCACCCATGACCAGATCGAGGCGATGACGCTGGCGACCAAGATCGCGGTCCTGAAGGAAGGCGTGCTGCAGCAGGTCGGGACGCCGTACGAAATCTACAACAGCCCCTCCAATCTATTCGTCGCCGATTTCATGGGTTCGCCGTCGATGAACCTGATGCCCGGCAAGGTCGCGCGGGCGAACGGCCACGCCTCCGTCATGCTGGAGCGGGTCGATGGCGCGCCGATCGAACTGCCCGCGCCGCGCGGCGCCAACATCGACAAGCTCGTTGACGGGCGCGCCGTCATTATGGGCATTCGTCCCGAGGCGGTCACCGATCTCGACGGCGCCGACCGCCATTCCAAAGGCATATCCATGGTCGATGCGCGCATCGAAGTGGTGCAGCCGGCCGGCTCAGATACATTTGTCGTCACTAGGATCGCCGGCAAGGAAGTCACCGCCCGCATGCGCGCCGAGACGATGGTCCAGGCGGGCCAAACGGTTCCTTTCGCCTTCAACCTCGATAAGGCGCTGCTGTTCGATCCGACCTCCGGCGTGAGGCTTTGAGCCGAACGCTGAACGCAGCCGAGGCTGGTCCGAGGATTGGGAACGCCGATGACCGCCTCTGACGATATCGATGTCGTCGTCATCGGCTCCGGCATGGGCGGCGCCAGTTTCGCCGCCGGGCTTGCGCCCTCGGGCGCGCGCATCCTCATCCTGGAGCGCGGCGAGCGGCTGGTCGATCGCCCCGAGACGCGCGATGGACGCGCGATCTACCAAAGGGGCGTGTTCCGTCCGAAGGAAACCTGGTTTGACGCGGCCGGCGCGGCGTTCAACCCTGGCAATTATTATTACGTCGGCGGCAACACCAAGCTCTATGGCGCCGTGCTGATCCGCTATCGCGCGCAGGATTTCGCACCCGTCCAATATGCCGAAGGACAGACGCCGGGCTGGCCGTTCGCTTACGACGAATTGGAGCCATGGTATGCGCGCGCCGAAGCGCTCTACCAGGTGCGCGGAAACATCGGGCAAGACCCGACGGAGCCTCGCCATTCCACCTCTTATCCCTTCGCCCCGGTGCCCGACGAGCCTGCGATCGCGGCGGTACGTGAGCGGCTCGCGAAAGCCGGCATGCATCCTTTCTCGCTGCCGCTCGGCGTCGATATCGAGCGCTGGCTCGCCAAGGCGAAGACGCCCTGGGACGGCTTCCCCGACACCGATACCGGCAAGATGGACGCCGAGACCTGCGGGCTTAAAGCAGCGCTCGCCCATGACAATGTCACATTGGAGACCGGCGCTCGCGTGTTGCGTCTGGAGACGGACGGTGCGGGAAAGAGGATTGAGGCGGTCGTCTATGAAAGCGGCGGCGAGACCCGGCGGTTGACCCCCAAGCTTGTCGCGCTCGCCGCCGGCGCCGTCAATTCCGCGCTGCTGCTGCTGGCGTCAGCCAATGGCGCCATGCCCGCCGGCCTCGCCAATCGCGCCGATCAGGTCGGGCGGCATTTCATGAACCATAACAGCTCGGCGGCGCTCGCCATCGATCCGCTGAGGCGCAACGATTCGATCTACCAGAAGACGATCGGCCTCAACGATTTCTATCTCGATGACGGACGCGGCGGACCCCCGCTCGGCAATGTCCAGTTGCTCGGCAAGATCTCGGGCGCGATCCTCAAATCCCAGTTGCGGCTTTTCCCGGAATTCGCGCTCGAAATCTTGGCGCGGCGCGCCGTCGATTTCTATCTGATGAGCGAGGACCTGCCCTCGCCCGACAGCCGCGTCCGGCTCGACGGATCGCGCGTTGTGCTCGACTGGCGTCCCTCGAATATGCGCGCGCAGAACGGCCTGGTGGCGCGGATGCGCGAGGTATTGCGGGCGGCGGGTTTCCCGATCGTGCTGGTCAAACCTTTCGATCGGCGCACGCCGTCCCATCAATGCGGCACGATCCGCATGGGGCGGGACCCCGCCAAAGCCGCCGTCGACCCCGATTGCCGCGCTTTCGACCATCCCAATCTGTTCGTCGTCGACGCCAGCGTGCTGCCGACTTCGGCCGGCGTCAATCCTTCGCTCACCATTGCCGCGCTGGCGCTGCGCGCCGCCGATCATGTCCGCAGGACGGAGCTCGCCGCATGAGCGCGCCGCGGCCCGTCGCCCTCGTCACTGGCGCACGGCGCGGCATCGGGCGCGCCTGCGGCGAAGCGCTCGCGCGCGCCGGCTTCGACCTTGCCGCGACCGATCTCGCCACCGACAATGTCGCGCGCGAAGCGCAGGCGGCTTTTGAGGCCTTGGGCGCGCACGCCGCTTTCTTCGCTCATGATCTCGCCGCGCTGGACAGCCATGAAGCGCTGGTCCTGTCGGTTCTGGAGCGTTTCGGGCGGCTCGACTGCCTCGTCAACAATGCCGGGCGCGGCGCGGTCGCGCGCGGCGACCTCCTCGATCTCAGCCCCGAGAATTTCGACGCGGTGATGAGCGTCAATCTGCGCGGCACATTGTTCCTCACGCAAATGGTAGCGCGGGCGATGCTCGCCGCGGGCGAGGCGGGCCATCCCCGCTCCATCGTCACCATCACTTCGGTCTCGGCCGAAATGGTCTCGCCCGATCGCGCTGAATATTGCGTCTCGAAGGCGGGGCTGTCGATGGCGATGAAGGCCTTCGCGACGCGCCTCGCGCCCGAGGGCGTCGCCGTGTTCGAAGTGCGGCCAGGCATCATAAAGACGGATATGACGGCGCCGGTCGCGGGTCGTTACGACGATCTGATCGCCGGCGGTCTGGTGCCGGCGCGCCGTTGGGGCCAGACCGCCGATGTCGGCGCGATCGTCGCCGGCCTCGCCTCGGGACAATTCGCCTTCGCGACCGGCAGCATCATCGCGGCCGACGGCGGTCTGTCGCTGCCGCGCCTATGAAGGAATCGGAGCCGATGGCGGTCGATTACATCATCGTCGGCGCGGGTCCGGCCGGCTGCGTGCTGGCCAACCGATTGAGCGAGGACAGACAAGTCTCCGTCCTGCTGCTCGAAGCGGGCGGCGCCGATTGGCATCCGTTTTATCACATGCCCGCCGGCTTCGCCAAAATGACCAAGGGCATCGGCTCCTGGGGCTGGCAGACCGTGCCGCAACGCCATCTAAACGGGCGCGTCCTTCGTTACACCCAGGCCAAGGTGCTCGGCGGCGGATCGACGATCAACGCCCAGATTTACACGCGCGGCAATGCGCTGGATTACGATTCCTGGGCGCAGGAGGAAGGCTGCGAAGGCTGGAGCTATCGCGAAGTCCTCGCCTATTTCAAGCGCGCCGAGGACAATCAGCGTTTCGTCAATGATTATCATGCCGCCGGCGGCCCGCTCGGCGTTTCGATGCCGATCGCGCCGCTGCCGATCTGCGACGCCTATCTTCGCGCCGCCCAGGAGATGGGCATCCCCTACAATGAAGACGTCAATGGCGCGCGCCAGGAGGGCGTCGGATTCTATCAGCTCACCCAGCGCAACGCGCAGCGGTCGTCGGCCGCCTCGGCCTATCTCAAACCCGCGCGTGGTCGGCCCAATCTGACGATCCGTACCGACGCGTTGACGACGCGCGTCGTTCTCGAGAACGGCCGGGCGATCGGCGTCGAAATTATTGAATGGGACGGCGCGCCGAAAATCTTGCGCGCGGAACGCGAGGTGCTGATCGCATCGGGCGCCATGGGCTCGCCGAAGTTATTGTTGCAATCTGGCGTCGGGCCCGCCGATCATCTCAAAAGCGTCGGCGTTCCCGTCGCTCATGACCTGCCGGGCGTCGGCAAGAATTTACAGGACCATCTCGACCTGTTCGTCATCGCCGAATGCACCGGCGACCACACCTATGACAATATCGCCAAGCCGCACCGCACGCTCTGGGCGGGGTTGCAATATCTCTTGTTCAAGAACGGCCCCGTCGCCTCCAGCCTGTTCGAGACCGGCGGCTTCTGGTGGGCGGACAAGGACGCACGTTCGCCCGATATCCAGTTTCATCTCGGCCTGGGTTCGGGCATCGAGGCCGGCGTCGCGCGCATGAAAAACGCCGGCGTGACGCTGAATTCCGCGTTCCTGCGGCCGCGTTCGCGCGGGACCTTGCGCCTCGCCAGCGCCGATCCGCGCGCCGCGCCGCTGATCGACCCCAATTATTGGGCGGATCCTTACGACCGCGCGATGTCGATCGCCGGCCTCAGAATGGCGCGCGAGATCATGCAGCAGGATGCACTCAAGCCCTTCGTCCTCGCCGAACGCCTGCCCGGTCCCGACAAACTCAGCGACGATGACCTCTTCGAATACGCCTGCCTGCACGCCAAGACCGACCACCATCCCGTCGGCACCTGCCGCATGGGCCATGACGAAGGCGCGGTCGTCACGCCGGACCTGCGCGTTCGCGGCATCGACAATCTGCGCGTTTGCGACGCCTCGATCATGCCGAAGATCGTCTCGTCCAACACCAATGCGCCGACGATCATGATCGGCGAAAAGGCTGCCGACCTGGTGCGCGGGCGCGAGCCGCTGCCGGCGGTGCTGTTTTCGACCAACCGTTTGCGGGCGTGATGTCGCGGATCTCCTGGCCTCCGTCATTGCTGTGCAGGTTCACAATTTCGTTGATTGGGCCTCCAATAGGAAGGAGGTTCAGGATGCGAGCCAACAGTTTGGACAGGTTTATCGCCCCTACTGACTTCGCTATTGAGCCATTGTTCGCATGGAGGCAATTCTTTCACCGCTCCGCCATGCGAAACGATGGATCACACTCGACCGTTTCAGTTGGTGTTGGTCTCGCGCTGGCGCGGCCCGCGCCTTCTTCCTGAGAACCGACCCGGACGAATGCCGTTGAAGCTTTTGTCTCCTATCCTGCATATCCTTCCTATTGGAGGCCCGATCAACGAAATTGTGAACCTGCACAGCAATGACGGTGAATCGGCGCGTTTAATGCGCTGCCGTCACGCCGCCGACCTTTTCATACGCGCGCTTGGTGCGCGCCGTCGGCCGCACCGCCAGGCGCTCGGCGAGTAGGGCGCGGGCAAGGCTGGTCCGGCCCGAGCGCTCGGCGGCGGCGATCAGCGTTTGCGTGACGATATCGCGCTGCGCATGGCTGCCGCCGATACGGATCGTCTTGTAGCGCGCCGGCAATATCCGCTCCACCGCGTGCGCGTAATCCCCTTGCGCGAAAGCCAGGACGCCTTCGATCAGGCGGCGGCCGACATCGACGGTGATGTCCCTATTGTCGCCTGCTCCATGGCGCGCGTAATCGTCGAGCGAGCCGCGCAGGCGCGCGACGCCGTCGGGATCGTTGGCGCGCGAGACCGCCAGCGCAATATGCAGATCGTTGAAGACGAGCACATGATCGTCGACATGCGTCAGCCATTGGCGGCTAAGCGGCGGCCACCGGTCGCCGACATCTGCGCCGGCGAGTTCGAGCCGCCAGAGCAGCGCCGAGGCGTCGACGAGATCGAGCAGGGAATCGCCCGAGATTTTTGGGGCGACAAAACGATCGTAATCGGCGAGAACTTCGGCGAAGCGCTCTTCCTCGATGAGATAGAGCGCAAGATGCCAGCCGTTGTGCACGGACAGCGCATATGCCTTGCTCCAGGCGGGGCGCGAGCGTTTCAGAAATTCGATGCCCTCGGCCTGGCGGCTCTCCGTCTCCAGCACATGCGCGACCGCATGCACCGCCCAGCCGTCCTCGGCATTCCTGGCGATCGCTTGCCGCCCAAATTCCTCGGCGCGGCGAAGCTCTCCCGCTTCTTCAAGGCCGAACGCATATTGGCCAAGGACGAAGCCGTAGTTAGGGCTCTCGCGATCCCAGGCCGGCAGGACGCGAGCGACCGAATCGCGGATGCTGAGGGAATGGCCGAGATAGAAATAGCTGTCGTGCGCGAAGCGCAGGGCGAGGGCGTCGGTCGGATGATCGACGAGTATGTCCTCCCAGATGTCGGTCGCGCGGATGATCTGGCCTGCCGCCCAGGCCTTGGCGGCGGCGAGGTGCCGCCTTTCGCGCGACGAGGCGCCCGATTGCGCGGCCTCGGCGGCGGCGATGGCGCGCGTCACCGCCGGATTGTCGCCGCGGAAGCCGTTGAGCAGAAACAGCGAGGCGATGGCGCTTGAGCCAAGATTGAAGGCGGGATCCTTGTCGACCGCCTCCTGCAGCGTCGCGATCGGATCGCCTTTCCAGGCGTAATAGTCGCTCACCGCGCTATCGAGCGCCTCGGCCGAGGCCGGCGCGCCGGCGATTTCGAGTCCCTGTTGGTCTCTGGCCATGCTGGCTCTCCTGTGCGCTCAGTCTATCGTCGGACGGGCAAAGCGAGGATGAAATTTTCGATTTCCCCGGCGACCCGCGCAGGCGTCTCCCAATGCGGGGCGTGGCCGACATCTTCGTAATGGGCGGCGACAAGATGCGGAATTTTACGCGCCAGCGCCTCCTGCGCCTGCGCGTCGAACACGCCGTCGCGCACGCCCCAAATCGACAGGGTCGGAACGCTGATCGGCGTCGATAGCGCCGTGTCGGCGAGAAGGCCGTCGACGGTGCGCCGCCAGGCATCGAGGCCGAGCTTCATGCTCTCGTCGACGAATATCGCAAGCTGCGCCGGCGCCAGCGGCTGGTGCGCGGTGCTCGCCTGGAAACCCGTGACATAGTCGCGCGGCACATGATCGGCGAAGGCGGCGAGATCGCCGCGCATCTCCTCAAGACCGGCATGGCCGCTGGTGCTCGGCGCGGCGCCGATCAGGATAAGGCTCGCCAGCAGATCGGGCCGCGTCTGCGCGATGCGTTGCGCGACGATGGTCCCCAGCGAATGGCCGACGAGATGGACGGGTTCGCCGCCAAGAGCCTCGATAAAGGCGATCGCATCGGCGGCAAAGTCGGGGATCGCATAAGCATCGCCGGCTTCGCTGCCGCCATGGCCGCGTTGATCGAAGGCGAAGAGTTGAAACCTGACCGCCAACGCATCGAACAGCAATTCGAAGCTACGCCAGGAATCGGTGAAGCCGTGCAACAGGACCAGGCGAGGGCCGCCGGCGCCAAGTTTCACATAATGATGGCGGCGGCCGCCAGGCAGCTCGATGTCCTGATGGGTTATCGCAGTATTGGCGGTCACTCGGGTCTCCTGCTGAGGCCCTTAGACATCAAGAAAGCGGATCAGTCCACTAAAATTATAGTTTGATAAGACGCCGCCGGCGCATTATTGGGCCGGCCCTACCAGACGAACGCCTCCGTCGTCGTTCGCCGGCCGACCAGAAAGGCGTCGGCGACCAATTGGAACGGCGCAGCGTCCATGGCGCTCCGGCCGGCGTCAAGCAATTCGGCAAAATGCTGATAGATGCCCTCATATTCGGCCATCGGCGCCTCGACAGTCAGCGCGCCAGCCACGAAGAGCTTCGAGCCGCCATGGGTCAGCCGCAAGGCCGGCCCATCGGCGGTTGCGATGTCGATATTCCAGCTCTGATCGCCCTGCTGGCGCCAGTCGAATTCAGCCGTGATTTTGCTCGAGGGCTTCTCCGACGCCAGCGAAGTCAAAACCAGCGAAGCGGCGATCGGCGTGTCGCGATTGACGGGATAGACGAGTTCCGCGCTTTTGACGAAAGCGGGCGCCGGCATGATTTTGGCAAGAATCGACAAGGCGTTGATGCCGGGATCGAACACGCCGAAATTGCCGGCGTCCCAGATCCATTCCTGGCCGGGATGCCAGCGGCGGACATCTTCTTTCCATTCGATCGCCAGCGAACGGATCTTGCGCCCGGCAAGAAGCTTCTTCGCTTCGTCGACCGCGGCATTATATTGCGAATGCCAGGTCGCGAAAATCACCCTGGCCCGCGCCGCGGCATGCGCCGTCAGATCGTTCATTTCGGCCATGGTCGGCGTCGGCGGCTTTTCCAACAACACATGCTTGCCGGCATCCAGCGCTTCGCGGGCGATGGCGTGGCGCACGCTCGGCGGCGTGCAGATCGCCACCGCATCGAGATCGGGCAGCGCGGCATAGAGTTCGGCTGGCGTGCGGAATGTGGGAACGCCCGGCTGCTGCAAGCCGCGCTGGCTGACGAGGCCGGCCAGTTTGAAGCGAGCGTCCTTGGCGATAACGGGCAGATGCTGGTCCTGCGTGATCTTGCCGATGCCGATGACGCCGATGCTGTAGGATTTCACGCCAGGCTCCCTCTTCGTTCGCCTGAGATAGGCCGATCGGCGCTGTTTGGGCAAGGGGCGGCGCCATCGAACGCCGCTTTGCGGCGACCGACAAATTCGCTGGCGGACGCTCTGGCGAGCGTTTATTGCGCGTGGTCTAATGCGGACGATAATCTCGCCTCCGGGCGATGGCCGAAAGAGACGCTGCCATGAATGCACAATCGGAAATGCTCAGCGCGCTCGCGAGCAGGCGGCATGGACACACGCTGCCCCGCAAATTCTACTCCGACCCGGCCTTCTACCAGGCCGATCTCGACAATATCTATTATCGCGAATGGCTGTTCGTCGGCCATGATTGCGAGCTTGCGGAGCCGGGCGCCTATTTCACGCTGCAGGTCGGCGATTATCCAATTATCGTGGTGCGCGGGCGCGACGGCGTCATCCGCGCCTTCAACAATTCCTGCCGGCATCGCGGTTCCCGAATCTGTTCGGCGGAGCGCGGCTCTGCGGTCAGACTGGTCTGCCCTTATCACAATTGGAGCTATGACCTCGATGGCCGGCTGTTGTTCGCTCGCGACATGGGCAAAGGCTTCGATCCGAAGCCGCTCGGCCTCAAGCCTGTCCATTGCGAGAGCGTCGCCGGCTATCTCTGGCTCTGCCTGGCGCCGGCGCCGCCCGATTTCGCGGCGTTCCGCGCCAAAGTCGCGCCTTATCTCGCGCCGCATCGGCTGAGCGAGGCCAAGATCGCCCATCAGAGCACGATCGTCGAAAACGGCAATTGGAAGCTGGTCTGGGAGAACAATCGCGAATGCTATCATTGCGCGCCTAATCATCCCGAGCTCTGCCGCACATTTCCGGAGGCGCCCACGGTGACGGGCGTCGAAGGCGCGATGAACGATCCTTTCATCGCCGATCATTGGGCGCGCTGCGAGGCGCTCGGCCTGCCGAGCCGTTTCGAACTTTCCGCCGACGGCCAATATCGCGCGACGCGCGTGCCGTTGATGCGTGAAGCCGTCAGCTACACGATGTCGGGCAAGGCGGCGGTGCGTCGACCCCTGAGCGAGGGGGCGCCTGAGCCGAATATCGGGGCGCTGCTGCTGTTCCACTATCCCACGACCTGGAACCATATTCTGGGCGATCACGCGGTAACCTTCCGCGTGCTGCCGCTGGGCCCGACGCAAACCGAGGTCACCACCAAATGGCTGGTGCACAAGGACGCGGTCGAAGGCGTCGATTATTCGCTTGATGAGCTGACGATGGTCTGGAGCGCGACCAACGATCAGGATCGCCGCATCGTCGAGGAAAACCAGCGCGGCGTCTCCTCGCCCGCCTTCGAGCCTGGGCCTTACAATGCGCTGCATGAAGGCGGCGTGATGCAATTCGTCGAATGGTACGCCGCCGCGATGGAACGCGCCCTTGGCGGAGCGCCCGACAAGGCCGAAATCGCCGCCAGGGCCGAGCGCGTCAAAGTGGAGGCGTAAGCGCGCAGATTGCCCTGGTGTTGCTGGCTTGTGGTCCCGGCTTCCTTTGAGGGGATACGAGGCGCGTCTCACTCGCGCGTCCCGTAAAGGGAGCCGCTTGGCGAGACGGCCGCTTTGCAACCATGGTCAAGCGGAATATTCTGGGGCGGCGATCTTTCCCTAGGAGAGCCTTTCCATGCGACGCGGAAGGTATCAGTTCGCTCTTCGACGCCTTGTGATCGTTCTGGGCGTGATCCAGCTTGTCGCGGCGATCGCCGCCTCGCCCGCTTGGGCTGAAAAACGCGTCGCCCTGGTCATCGGCAATTCGGCCTATCGCAATGTTCCTCGGCTGGATAATCCCACCAATGACGCCAAGCTGATGGCCGATACGTTGCGCGGCCTCGGCTTCACTTTGGTGGGCGGCGGCGCGCAGATCGACCTTTCAAAGGCGCAATTCGAAAGCGCTTTGCAGAGTTTTGGCGATCAGGCGCAGGGGGCGGACGTCGATCTTTTCTATTATGCCGGCCATGGCGTTCAGGTGGGCGGGAAGAACTTCCTGGCGCCGGTGGAAGCCAGCCTGACCAAGGAAGCCGACATTTACGTTCAACTGGTGGATGCCGAAGCGGTGCTCAGCCAGATGGAGGGATCGGGCGCCAAGCTCAACCTCGTCATTCTCGACGCTTGTCGCAACAATCCCTTTAGTGGAAGCCGGATGCGCGCGATCGCCGGCGGCCTCGCGCAGATGCAGGCGCCCGAGGGCACGCTGATCTCCTATGCGACGCAGCCCGGCAATGTCGCGCAGGACGGCGCCGATGGCGATAGTCCCTACACCAAGGCTCTGGTCCAAACGATCCGACGGCCGGGAATCGGCCTGTTCGATGTTTTCAACGAGGTGGGTCTTTCCGTAAAGCGCGCGACTGGCGGCGTTCAGCAGCCGTGGGTGTCGTCATCGCCGATCGAAGGCGGCTTTTATTTCGCGGGAGGGCCGCGGGTCGATCCGGCCCTGATCGCGGCAAACGGCGACAACGCGAATGCGCATGCCTCCTTAGACAGAAAAGAGGCGGCGGGCGGCCTGAAGATCGCTTCGATCTCGTCGTCTCGCGACCAAGAGCCGACGACCCTGCCCGCACCCGCGCAACAACAGGCCGCGGCGCCTGACGCCGAAGAGCCGAAGACCACCGGCGACGGTCACGAATCCGTGGCCGACGCGTGCTACCGGCTGGCTTCGTTTCGATTCGACTCTGCGCGGCCGACAGACAGCGCCGCCGTCGATTTCGATCGGAATGAGGCAAAGAAGGCCGCCGCGGCCTGTCAGACGGCGCTTGCGGCGGATCCCAACAACCCGCGATTGATGTTCAGCCTCGGCCGTGCGCAGGCCCACACCGGCGACGGACAGGCGGAAGCCGCCGCGCTCTTTCGCAAGGCCGCCGACGCCGGGCATGCCGGCGCTATGTACAACCTCGGCCTTATATTCGCCCGCGGCGCCGGCGTCGCCAAAGACCCCGTGGAAGCAGCGCGCTGGTATCGCAAGGCGGCCGACGCGGGCAACCCCGAGGGCATGAGCGCGCTGGGCATGGCTTACGAAGAAGGGTCGGGCGTTGAAACGGACCCCGTCGTCGCCATGCTCTGGTGGCGCAAGGCGGCGGAAGCGGGCGACACGCCCGCGATGAATCGCCTTGGCCTTGCTTACGCCAACGGCGTCGGCGTCGCCAAAGACCAAGTGAGGGCGCTGAATTGGTTCCGCAGGGCGGCGGAGGCGGGCGGAACCCGGGCGATGATCAACCTCGGCCTTGCTTATATGCAAGGCGACGGTGTCGCAAAAGACGCCGTGGAGGCCACGCGCTGGTTTCGCAAAGCGGCTGAAGCGGGCAATCCCGTCGGCATGAACCATCTCGGCTTTGCATACGAGCGCGGCAAAGGCGTGGCGCGGGATCCGGTTGAAGCGGTGCGCTGGTACCAGAAGGCGGCGGAAGCCGGCAACGTCTATGCGATGAACAATCTCGGCCTTGCTTATCGGAACGGCGTCGGCGTCGCCAAAAACGAAGAGGAAGCTGAGCGTTGGCTCGCCAAGGCGCGCCAATAATCCGCGCTTCCCTACCTGCTTTGCGAGATCGGGCGGGAACCCGCCGGAATCTCAGGTCTGAGGCATGGTTCTCGGCGCTTGCGTCGAGCGAGAATATTGAACATGGCGGAAGACCAGGTCGCCGACGAATCTGAGAAATGGCTCCATGAATATGCCGTTGTGGCCATTGATGATGTCGGGCGTGGCCCGAGCGACCCAGAAGGGACTCCACTCTGAGTTCGCACTGACCGGGTTGAGCTGATAGCTGGCGCCGGCGCCCACAAGGTCATGGGTTTTCATCCACTTGAGATGGCCGATGGTGTTGATCATGGCCTGCCGCTCCTGCCAGCCGCGACAGCTTTCCGTCACCAGGCTCAAGGCATTGCCGATCGGGAACGCCAATCCCGTCGCCCAATCATTTGCCGCCGTCGCGCAGACGAAGACGGGGGGCTGATCGGTTCCCATTTGCTGGCTCATCCGCGACTGCACCAGATCGTAGATCGGCAGATAACGCGCCGCTTCGACGGCGGGATTTACAAGGAGCACCAGATCGGCGAAACGCGGCGACACCGCGCGCGCCGGCGCCGTCGCCGCCTCGATCAGCGATTGCGCGAGGGCGGAATAGACGATCATGCCGCCAAAACTGTGCCCGACGATGACCAGCAGAGGCGCGCCGCCGGCATCCTTGCGGCGGTTGCGGTAATGACGGAAGCGACCGAACAATTCCCGCACGGAGCCGACGGCGACGCGCCGCCCCGCTCCCTGCCGATCCCAGAACGTCAGATTGTCGAGAATATCGGGCCGATCGTAGAACGACACGCCTCGCCATCCGACGAATACGCCGAGAACGGGCCGCGCGCCGGCGCCCGCTTCGGCCGCCTCGTGCGCGACGGCTTGCGCCAATACCTCCCGGAATGAAGCCAGGTTGGTGTCGTCGCTGCGGGCGTCGTGCTTCCAGCCATGGACGAAAACGACGATGATGACGTCTCTGTCGGCGACGCCGTCAATCCAACCCGCCAATGCCTCCATCTGCCGTCGGTCGTAGCAGCGCCCCTGGTCGTCGAACTCCACGATCGCCAATTGGCTGGACCCGTTGTCGAACAATCCGGCAGGCGCCTGATGGGCCGAATTGGGTATGATGCCGATGAAACCTGGCGGCTGCGCTGGCGCCAAATCGCCGCCCGTCATGACGGGCGGCGCAATGTTTTCCGTCACCATCGCCTCCCATGCCGCAAGCCTCTATGCCGCGCGGTCGACCTTCACAGATAATTCTCTGCTTCGACGCGCCCGAGCGACAAGAGGACGACATCGACGGCAATCGACGTCACCCATTCGCAATCCTCGGCTTCCCTAATGGCGAACAGACAATTGTCGGCTTCGTCGCGAACGCGCTCAACGGTCAGACGCGGTCTGCCTTCCTCCGCCATTTGCCAGGCGCGGATCGCGTGCCAGGAAACGCCGGCGATGACATCGAGGACCTCGTTGCGCTGGCGTTCGTCGCGGTAATCGAAACGGGCCATATCGCCCTCCTCGCTTTTGCGAGCGCGGCCCGGCCGCTGATCGGCGCGTCGAACCGGATGAAGACAATAACAGCATTCGGCGGCGAACGCGACAAGACTCGCTGAATCGTCAAACGCGCCTCACTTCAACGCCTGCGCCGCCGCCCGATAGCCTTCTGGTGAACCATGTTCTAACCTGTCTTCCTGTCGCACCGACAAAGCTGATGCGGGCGGCGCTCGGCGAATTGATGGAACAGGCGAAAGAGACGATCGGCGCAAAGGGCACGCAAATGCAGGGACCGGAGTCCGTCCCGTCCACTTCTTCCCTCGACGCGGATCTGTCCATGGACGCCATCCTCGACGGGATCGGAGAAGGCTTTTTCGCGCTCGGCCCCGATTGGCGCTTCACGGCGTTCAATCGGGCGGCCGAAGAAATGTTCGACATGCCGCGAGCCGATATTCTCGGCAGGCTGCTGTGGGAAGTATCGCCCAAAGTCGTTGGCACGGAGTTCGACCGCCGATACCGGCTGGCGATGTCGGAGCGCACAAAACAGGAGTTTGGCAGCTATTCGGCGATCCGGCCCGACCGCTATCATGAGGTGCGCGCCTTTCCGCTCGCCGACGGCATCGGCGTGGCGTTTCGCGACGTGACCAATCGCCAGAAAACCGATCAGGCGCTCCGGGATCGCCAGCTGGAACTCGCGCGGGTTCAAAGAATCGGAGGGATCGGCGGTTTTGAGGTCGATCTGCGCGATGGCTTCCGCGGCCGCCGCTCACCGGAATATCTGCATTTGCATGGCCTTCCGCCGAGCGCGGCGAACGAACCTCATGAGCAATGGCTTGAACGCCTTCATCCCGAAGATCGACGGTCGGTCGAGCGGCATTTTCTCGATACGCTCGCCGGCGCCGAAAATCGCTATAAGGCGGAATATCGGATCGTCCGGCCCGATGACGGCCGCGTGCGCTGGATCAGGGCCGTCGCGGAAATCGAACGCGACGAGCAGGGCCGCGCTCTCAAACTGGTCGGCGCGCATCTCGACATTACCGACCGCAAGGAGGCGGAGCATGCGGCGCGTGAGAGCGAGGAGCGGCTGCGCGCGACAACCGACGCCCTGCCGATATTGATTTCTTACATCGACAACGATCAGATCTTTCGCTTCGCCAACAAACCTTACGCGGCATGGTTTGATCGTCCTCTCGAGAAAATCGTCGGCCGCAAGATAGCCGATGTCATGGATGCGGCGATGTATGAAGCCAGGCGTCCGTTCGTCGAACGGGCGCTGGCGGGCGAAAGCCTATCCTACGAAGTCGATTTCGTCCGCCCCACTGGAACTGCCGTCACCGAGGTGGTGCATGTCCCCCATCGCGACGAGGCGGGACGCGTCCTCGGCATTTATGTCGTCGTTCAGGATATAACCGACGAAAAGCTCGCCGAAAGAGCGCTCACCGAAAGCGAAGAACGTTTCCGATCCATCGCCAACAGCGCCCCGGTGCCGATCTGGGTCAGCCGTCTCGACGGCCGCAGAGAATTCATCAATCGCGCCTACGTCGATTTTCTTGCGGTTCCACCTGCCGAGGCGCTGAATTTCGATTGGCGCAAGGCGCTTCACCCCGACGATTTGCCGCGGATATTGGAAGAGCAACGGGTGGGCGAGGCGTCACGGCGCCCTTTCACGCTCGAAGCGCGTTACCAGCGCGGCGACGGCCAATGGCGGTGGTTGCACTCGGAGTCGCAACCGCGTTGGAGCCCTATGGGAGAGCATGTCGGCTTCATCGGCGTCGCCTACGATCTGACCGCCTCGAAAGAGGCGGAGCGCAAGCTGACGCAGCTCAATGAAACGCTGGAGCGGCGCATCGAGGAAGGCGCCGCGCAACTGGCCGCGACAGAGGCGCTGATCTGGACGTTTTTCGAACATTCCTCCGAATGCCACGTGGTGATGGCGGAGGCGGCCGAAGGCCAGTTTCGTTATGAGGCGATCAATCCGGCCACCCTACGGCTTTATGGCATGAGGCGAGCGCAGGTGATCGGCCGCACGATCGAGCAATTGTTCGGCGTCGAAGCGGCCGCGCAGGTGAATGGCCATCTGGCGGCATGCCTGCGCCTCGGCGCGCCCGTCCGATATGAGCGGATGCACGGCGACGCCGTCGTCGAGGCGATCGCGACCCCGGTTCCCCAGGAGGCGGGCGCCCTCCGACGCGTCGTGGTGAGCGCGCGCGACGTGACGGAGCGACGCCATCTCGAGCAGCAATTGCGGCAGGCGCAGAAGATGGAGGCCGTCGGGCAGTTGACCGGCGGCGTCGCGCACGATTTCAACAATCTCCTGACCCTGGTGCTCGGCGGCCTCGATGTGATCGGTCGGCAAATGCCAAAATTACCAGCCCCGGACGCACTCGCGCGGATTGAGCGCGCCCGCAGCATGGCGTTGCACGGCGTCCAACGGGCGGCGGCATTGACCAGCCGGCTGCTCGCTTTCTCGCGCCAGCAGGCGCTGGCCCCGCAGGCGATGGACGCCAACAAACTCGTCTCGGGGATTTGCGATTTGCTGCGCCGGACGCTCGGCGAGACAATCGCCCTCGAAACAATGCTGTCGGCCGGTTTGTGGCGCACTTTCGCCGATCCCAATCAGCTTGAAAATGCGCTCCTCAATCTCGCGCTCAACGCTCGCGACGCGATGCCCGATGGCGGCAAGCTGACGATCGAGACGGCGAATTGTTTTCTCGACCAGGCTTACGTCGCTTCCCTGCCGGAGCCGGTCGAACCGGGTCAATATGTCATGATCGCGGTGGCCGATACGGGCGCCGGCATGGACCGCGCGACGCGCGAGCGCGCCTTCGATCCTTTCTTCACGACCAAGGAAATCGGCAAGGGAACCGGCCTCGGTCTAAGCCAGGTCTATGGCTTCGCGCGGCAGTCCGCCGGGCATGTCAAAATATACAGCGAAGAGGGCGAGGGGACCACGGTCAAGGTTTATCTCCCCCGCCGCCTGGGCGCCGCGGAGGATGTCGCGATTGACGAGCTGCCGGATGCGACGCGCCTGATCGGCACGGAAAGCATTCTCGTCGCGGAGGACGAGGACGCGTTGCGGTCATACACCAGTGAAATCCTGCGGGAACTTGGCTACCGCGTTCTGGAGGCCGGGAATGGCGCGGCCGCACTGGAGATATTGGACCGGGGCCATCACGTCGATCTTCTGCTTACCGATGTGGTGATGCCTGGCGGTCTCAACGGTCGCCAACTCGCGGATGAAGCGATGCGCAGAAGGCCAGGCCTCAAAGCGATATTCATGACTGGCTACACCCGCAACGCCATCGTTCATCAAGGACGTCTGGACGCGGGCGTCGATCTGATCAGCAAGCCTTTCGCCTTCCACGAACTGGCCGAAAAGATTCGCGCGCGCCTGGACGCATCGCAATGAACTTGGCGCGGTCAGCTCCTCGACATGAATCAAACGAGGGTGGCGACTCCTCACGCAACAATCATCGCCCGGCGCGTTCCGCCAAAGATTCAGCCGCTTCGAAATTCGCCTCTTCGCGACTACGCACCACCGCCACCGAAAACATCGCGTCGTCGAGACCGCGAATAGCCAGCTCTTCGCGTGCGAGACCCTCCGGGACGGCCGTTTCTGCGATATTGAACACCGCTTCGGACACCAGGCAAACGCATTTGAGCTCTTTGGTCGCCGATTCGAGACGCGCCGCGACGTTTCCCGCTTCGCCGAGAAATTGCAGCGACGAACGCCCCAGCATTTCAGCGGCCCAGACCGCCGCCAGACTCGCGTGGACGCCGATGCCGAACGCCAGCGGGCGCTCCAGCTCGCCCGCAAGGTCGCGCGAGATGCCGTCGATGGCGTCCCAGACCGCGCCGATCGCGCGCAGCGCGTCGCGCGCTCCGCTCCGCGGATCGGACCGCGTGCCGAACAGGCTCATGATTCCATCGCCCGCGACGCTGGTTACTTCTCCGCGATGCGCTTCGATCGCGGCGCTGACGCGCTGAACGTAGCGATCGATGACAAACAAGGCGTCGAACGGCAAACGGCCGGCGGCGAAGCTTGTCGAGTTGCGCAGATCGATGAAAATCGCCGTCACGAACCGCTCATGGCTCTCGCCATCGCTTATTCTTGCGTCGCGCACGAGATCGGCGACCGCCACCAGCGGCGCGATTGTTATGTCGCTGGTCGGCCGCAACTGGCAGGCGAGGCGCACTGTCGAAGGGGCCTTTACCCGCGACAAGGTTTCGGCTTCGGCGGGCAACGGCGCCGGCGCGTGCTCGGCGCCGGCGAGAATCTCAATGCGGCAAGTCGAACAGCGGCCGCGCCCGCCGCAGGCCGATGCATGCGGAAAGCCGACCCAACGGCTCGTCTCAAGGATGGAAAAGCCAGGCGGCGCGGCGACGATCCGCCCGCCGGGATAGGTGATGCGCACTGCCCGCCGGCCCCGGTCGCGCCGATTGCGCGCGGCGCGGGCGAGCAAGATAGCCAAGACCAGCGCGCCATAACCGATCTGCAACCGCTGCGCCCATGTCTCGAGCGTCTTTTCCTTGGCAGCCGCCGGCGTGCCCGGCGCAGCCGGCGCGTGCGCCTCGGCGAAGCCGGGCCGCAACTTGGCCGAGAGGACTTCGTCCCAGCCGGCGTTGACGATGCCGAGAACCGCAAGGAAGGGCATGGCGACGGCGCCGGCAAGCAGGAAATAGCGCGCGCGATGAAACCAGGCGCGCCCCCGCAACCAGAAATTCAGCCCGATACAGCCATGCGCCCAGACCAGCGCCAACAGAATGAGCTGGCGAGGCAAGGCGACCGCGGCGGCGGCGATCCAGATACGATAGAGGATCCGATAGTAGGAATCGTCAAAATCGTAGAGCGCAGAGCCGAGGCGAGCGTCGACGACATGCGGAAACAAAAACAGGGGAATGAGGAGACCAAGCCCCAATTGCCAGGTTTCGAGGGCGGGCGCCTTGAGATGGCGACGCCGATAGAGCGCGCGCAAGCCAAGCCCCGCATGGATGAGGAGCGAACAAACAAGCGCCGTCCGTCCGATCAGCGTCTGCCATGGCGCCAGGATCACGTTGCGCCCAACCGCATCCATAATCGCGAGGCCGAACAACCCTGTTGCGTGACCCAGAAAATGACTGGCCGCATAAGCAAAAAGGATCAGCCCAGTGATGAGCCTGATTTTTCGTTCCATGGAGCCATCGAAGCATGCGTCGGGATAGAGGGGGTCGCCTCCTATAACAGATGGGCGCGCGAATGACTTGCAATTCATGGCCGTGCGACAGACAAGCCTTCGCCAGAAAGCCAGACGATGGAATTTCCGACGCTCCACGCAAACGACCGGCGGCGCGCAAGGATCCTCGCGCGCTCCAAACCATGGGAGGCTGGATTTGAGTTTGCGCTCCCGTTTGTGCGACAATTCGATGACGTTTTTCCCGCAAGCGCGGCGCGTTGAAGGAGATTGGATTTGAGCGCCGACCTGAGTTCTTCGGCTCCGGCAGCCGACCCGACGCCATCCCGATGGGGCGCTTTCGGCTATGCGGCTTTCGTCGTGATATGGACAGCGAGCGTGATATCGAACGTCGGCACGGCGATGTTCGACACCGCATCGGGCTGGTTGATGACCAGCCTCAGCGCCAGTCCGCTTGATGTGTCGCTGGTTCAGGTGGCGGTCAGCCTGCCGCTGTTCCTGTTCACGCTGCCGGCCGGCGCGCTCGCCGACGTCATCGATTCCAGGCGGCTGCTGATCGTCGTCGAACTCGCGATCATCGTCATATCGGCGGCTCTCGCCGCTCTTGTCTCCCTAGGCTTGGCCTCGCCCGCCGCCTTGCTGATCTCGACCTTTCTGCTCGGGGTCGGCGGCGCGTTGAGCGCACCGGCATGGCAGTCGATCACGCCGCTTTTGGTGCCGCGGGAGGAATTGGGCGGCGCGATCGCCGCCAATAGCGTCGGCTTCAATCTCAGCCGCGCCGTCGGGCCGGCGCTCGGCGGCGTCGCGATCGCCGCGCTCGGAATTGCGATTCCCTTCTGGATATTCTGCGTCAGCAATTTCGGCATCATCGCCGCGCTGTTCTGGTGGCGTGCGCCGCGAAAAGCCTCCGACACTTTGCCCGCTGAGCGCCTGACCAGCGCCGTGCGCAACGGCGTCCGTTATGCCGCCAACAATCAATATTTGCGCGCGACCTTGATGCGCGCCTTCGCGTTCTTCCCCTTCGGCAGTGCCTATTGGGCGCTGCTGCCGCTGGTTGCGCGGAGCCAGATGACGCAGGGTCCGCAGCTTTATGGAATCCTGCTGGGCGCCATCGGCGCCGGCGCTATCGCGGGCTCCCTCGCACTGAACTGGCTGAAAGAGAAGTTTGGGGCCGATCGTACTGTCGTCCTCGCCACGCTCGCAACAGCCTTCGCGCTCGTGCTGTTCGGATTCGCACGCGATCCCGCCACCTCGATCGTCGCCTGCCTGATCGCCGGCGCGTCCTGGACGATTGCTCTATCGGTCCTCTACGTCTCGGCTCAGGTTGCATTGCCCGACTGGGTGCGCGGACGCGGGCTCGCGATCTTCCTGACGGCGATTTTCGGCGCCACGACGATCGGCAGCGCGGTATGGGGGCAGCTCGCCGGCATGGAAGGGCTGGCGATTGCGCATTTCGCAGCCGCCGCCGGCGCCGTGGTCGCGATCCCGCTGACATGGGGCTGGAAGCTTCAGACCGGGGCAGGCTTGGACCTCACGCCCTCGATGCATTGGCGCGCTCCCGTTCTGGCGCTGAAGATCGAGAACAATCAGGGGCCGGTCCTGGTCACTGTGCAATATCGCGTCGACGCCGAAAAGCGCGCCGAATTCCTTAGCGCCGTCACCGAAGTCGGACACGAGCGCAAGCGCGACGGCGCTTTCGCCTGGGGCGTTTTCGAGGACACCGCCGACACCGGGCGCTTCGTGGAATCGTTTCTGATCGAATCCTGGCTCGAACTCATGCATGCGCGCGAGCGCGTGACCGTCGCCGACCGAATGATCGAGGATCATGTCCGCCAATTGCTTAGCGCCGCGCCGGAAGTCTCGTTCCTGATCGCCTCCCCCCGCGCCCACCGATCGCGCCGGAAGCAGGCGCCCGCCGCGCCTTGATCGGAATGGCGGCGCGTCGACGGCCTTTCATAAAACCCGTTCGCCAGAGCGTGTGCCTCTGGGTTCACACAAGCGCAGCGCAGCGCCCGGCGACACGCCTCCATTGATCTCCTTCCGCGCCCCGCTCTGCCCAAGAAATCATTGGAGGGATATGATCTCAACCCTGTCCAACGCGAGTCAATGCGTACCTAGATGCCTCCACCTAACGCCCACCGGCGCTAAGACCCCTTATGCGGAGCGATGAGATATTTCTCTCCGGTCGCGCGCTTGGCGTAAGCCGCGATCGCCTCAAGCTGAAGCGCCTCCTGCAGCGACACAACCCGCGTATAGCGGCTGGCGAATGTCGTGGTGATTTCGGCGGCGACGCGTTGGCGCAATTTCTGCGCCTCGGCAGGCCCGATTTTTTGCAGAAAAGGAAACAGCAGCCAGCCGCCGATCCCCCAGGCCATGCCGAAGCTGCGGTTCAATTCGGTCGGGCGCGTGTCGAGGCCGCCATAGATATAGACCTGCTTATGGACCGTCGATCCATATCGGCTGTAGGTCTTGGCCTTCATATTGGCGGCCGCCTCCATGCCCGTCAGGATCTGGCCGGCGAGCTTGCCGCCGCCGATTGCGTCGAACGCCAGAGTGGCGCCGGTTTCGACAAGAGCGCGTGTGAGGTCCTCGATGAAATTCGGCGCGGCGGAATTGCAGACATGGCTGGCGCCGATCGCGCGTAAAATCTCTTCCTGCTCTGGATGGCGGATAATATTGACGAGAGCGATGCCGTCCTTGAGACAAAGCCTGTTGAGCATCTGGCCAAGGTTGGACGCCGCCGCGGTATGCACCAAAGCGCTGTGGCCCTCGCGCCGCATGGTCTCGACCATGCCGAGGGATGTTAGAGGATTGATGAAGGACGACGCGCCCTCGGCCGGCGACGTCCCGGCCGGCAGAGCCAGACAATCGGCCGCTTTCAGGCAGCGATATTGCGCATACATGGCGCCGCCGATCATCGCGACCGTTTTGCCGAGCAGCGCCTGCGCCGCTTCGGAAGCGCCGGCCGCAATGACGATTCCGGCGCCCTCATTGCCGACGGGCATCGACTGGTCGACGCGTCCCGCCATCGCTTTCATCGCTGCTTGCGGCACCGTCGCGGTAGCAATCGTGCTGTCGCCGGCGCCAGATAGTTTGGCCGTCGCCAGATCAGCCGCGCCCACAAGCAGCCCGAGGTCGGAAGGATTGATCGGCGAAGCCTCGACCCGGACAACGACTTCATCGGCGGCCGGCTCGTCGATCGCCACGCGCGCCAGCGACAGTTCGAGCTCGCCGCTGGCTTTGATCAACGAGCGAAGTTGAAGCCCGGTTTCCTTGCTTGCAAAACCCATCTTACGCTCCCGCCGCCTGCACGGCTCTGGATGAAATCTCGTCGCCGCATTGGCCAGGGGGACCTTAGCTCATGAGTCTGTCCAGCGCATTGTCAACCTCATTCGGACTGGCGCCGGGCGACAGCGCCCATGAGATCGAAATCGCCGCCAAGCACGGCGTCCAGCCGCCCGCTGCGCCAGCCGCCGACGACATCGCGCACCATCGGCGCGGGGCCTTCGCGGTAGCGGCGAACGATGACCGGCGGGGCCGTCAGCGCGGCCAGAAGCTTGACGGCCGCGGCAAGCTCGCCGCCCTCCGGCGGATCCTGCTCCGGGCCGGCGACGACGGTCACGCGCGCGACGGTGCGGCGCGCATTGTCTTGCGTCGGATCGTCAAGCACATGCAGTCCTGCCTCTGCTTGCAGCGTTCGGAACGCGCCGAAGCCGGTAACGTGCAGGATTGGCGCGCCCTTGGCTTCGCCTGAAGCGATTTCCTTGATCTGCATTCGCCGTTTCGCGGCCCATTGGCGATACATGCCGGTCAGCGTCTCGCACCAGGCGGAGGCAGGGGCCCTGTCGCTCCCCCCATCCATGGCGGGCTCGGCCCGCAATAGCGCATCGATCGGCGCCGCGGCGGCGATGTCGTCCAGTCCCTGCCGCAAGTTGAACAATTGCAACGCCAGCCGCGCCGCCAGTTCGCGCGAGGCGCGGGCCGTATGCTCGTTTGCAGCCTTGTAACGCTGCAACAGACGTTCGGCGGTGCGCGCCGCTTCGCGCAGCCGATCCATCGTTTCGACGCTGGAGAAGATGCGATGGCGGTCGTCACGCGACCAGATCGCCGGATCGGCCAAGGCCCGGCGCAACTCATCATTGGCGGCGTTCCATTTCGCCCCACCCATTTCCTCGCTGATTTCGCGCCAGGCCGCGGCGAGCGAGGCCCGCTCCTCGGCCGAGCCGGTCTGGCGCAGGATGATCGACGGCAGCGAAAGATTGCCTTCGACATCGGCTTCGAGCGGCGCGCTCGGCGCCGGCTCAGCATCGGGGTCGACGAACTCGACTTCGATTTGCCTGCCATTCGAACGCACGAACAGGAATTGATCGCCTTCGGGAAACCGATGCTCAACCAATGTCGCCGCCAGCGGCGCCAGCAGCAATTGGTCGATGGCGCGTTTCAGCGGCCTTGCGCCCATTTCCGGCGAGAAGCCGCGATCGAGCAGGAATTCGATCGCCGACGCCTCCCATTCCACCGCCCAGCTTCGCTCGCGCAAGCCGCGCCGCTCCAGGATATGGGCGAGCTCCTTGTGCAGAATGCCGCGCATCAAATCGCGCGACAGCGGCTGGAAGACGATGATTTTGTCGAGCCGGTTGACGAATTCAGGCCGGAACGTCTGTCCGATGGCGCGCAGCACCTGATCGCCGCCATAGGCGTCGACGCTGGGCCGGAAACCCAACCCGGCGCTGCGATGCGCGGTGGCGCCGAGATTGGAGGTCAGGATGATGAAGCAATGGCGAAAATCCGCTTCCCGGCCATTGGCGTCGCTCAGCCGCCCGTCGTCGAAAATCTGCAGGAAGAGGTCCCAGCAATTGGGATGCGCCTTTTCAAACTCGTCGAGCAGGACGACAGAGAATGGTTGTTTGCGGATGCGGTCGATCAGCGAATCGGCTTCGCTGTCGCCGCGTTGTCCGAGGATTTTGCTGGTCGCTTCCGGGGTCTGAAATTCGCTCATGTCGAGCCGCGTCATGCGCTCGGCTGCGCCAAACAAGAACTCCGCCAGCGTCTTGGCGAGTTCGGTCTTGCCAGTGCCGGTCGGGCCGGCGAACAGGAATACGCCGATCGGCCGGCCGGGATCGGTCAATCCCGCCTTCAACATCGCGATGCGATCGACCACCGCCTTGACCGCTTCATCCTGACCGATCACCCGGGCCGCGAAGAATTCCCGCACGCGCGCCAGTTCCACCTTTTGGCTGGTGTCGAGAATGATCCGCGGCAATCCCGATAGCTGCGACAAAGTATCGATCACGCTGTCGGCGGTCAGGGCTTTTTCCCCGGCGTTGACCGAGCGCGTCGCCGCGCGCCGCAGCAATTCGAGCACGATGCCGGGCAATTGACCGCCGCCGAGATAATGCTGCGCGAGCTCCATCGTCGTGACGATCGCCTGATCCGAAACCTCGATCTTGAAATGTCCGGCGATGCGCTGGCCGACTTGCCCGGCGAGCGCGAGGGTTTCACTTTCATCCATCGGCTCAAGCGGCAGAACCTCGATCACCGAGCGCAGCGAGGGCCGGGACTGGAACAGGCGGGTCGCGACTTTCCGGCTGACCTCCCCGATAATGATCAGATTGCCGGCGACGATTGCGGGCAGGATCTGGTCGAGTATGCTCGCAGCCTGACCCTTATGCGTGCCGCTATTGGCCATCTGGCCGAGATCGCTGACATTCCACACCAGCTTCCGGCGGCTATGCAGGGATTCGACGATTTTGCGAATGCGCCCTTCCAATTGGCCGAAATAAATTTGATCGGCCATCAATTCGGCGCCGCTGGCCGAAAATATCGTCCACCCGGCCTCCTGTAGCGCGCCGCCGAGCAGCCTGACCATGGCGCTCTTGCCGATGCGCGGATCGCCTGAGATCAGCACCGAACGCGCGCGAGGCTGGCGAATCGCCGATTCAGCCGCGGTGAGAAGCTCGCGCCAGGCAGGCGGCGACACAAGCAGCGGATCGCGGTCGGCGGGATTCCAAAGGGCGCCGACGGTGTTGAGAAAACTCCGGTCGATTCTGGTCTCCTCCCAGGCGCGGAGCTCGGCGGCCAGCGACGTGGCGAACGGGTGCTGAATTTTGTTGAGCAGACCGTTGATGGGCGCGACGGCGAGGCCGGGCTTGCCAGCGAGCCGGTCGCCGAAAACCGGCCTGTCGCCCATTTCCGCGCTGCGCGTGAAATAGTCCTGAAAGAAGCCAGGGATGACCGGATTGTTCTGCCACCATTCGGGCACGCCGAGGATGGCGGCGCCGACCGGCGGGCGTTGCTGCAGGGTGGTCAGGAATTTAAACGCATACATCAGCACATAGGGGCGCGTGCTCTCCAATTGCCGCAGCGTCGGCTCGCATAAAGATTGCCGTTCCGGGCGCTCCGCCGCGACGATGAACGCGGCGCAGGCCAGCGGCCAATTCAAGCCGAGCGCGTATTGGCTCAACAGGGCGAATGTCGCATCCGACCGGCGAAGAGCGGCCACCACCGCCTGAAATTCCGGCATGCCTGGCAATTCTCGGGGATGGTCGATCTGCTCGGCCAGCGGCGACAAGACCTTGCTCAATCGTCGCAAAACAGTCTCGACATCTTCCGGCTCGTCGAGGGGCGTCGCAGCGTCGCTGGCGACGATTTCCACGACGGCGGGCGCCGGCGCTGCTTTCTTCGCCTTCCGGGAAAGACTGAACCGAATGGCGATCCTGTAGAATACAATGCCGCCCAATGCGCCAAGGGTAATTCCAGACAGAAAATCAGACATTCCCAGCCTTGCGATGGACCGATGGCGACGCCGCTAGCGGGACAACAAGCCGGCGACTTTGGCAAGGGCGTTCGCGAGCTCCCGATCTAAGAGGCCACGAGCGAGAGCGGATTCCCCCAACCCTCACCAGCTCAATCACCGCCCACCGCCCCGCGCGCGGAATCGTCCATCACGCAATAAAGCGCCTTCGCTTCCGGCGCCGGCCCGCGGCGCGCGCCAAGCGCCTCAACCCGCAGCGCAATCTGTCGCTCGCCCAGCACGATGACGAGCCCGTCGCCGCAGCGCACGTTATGCCCGGGCTTGTCGAGCCGGATCCTGGCGCCGCCGCGCGACAGGCGAACGCAACCCTGCGCCACCATGCGCGCTGCGAGATTACGGGTCTTGAAAAAGCGCGCCCGCCACAACCAGACGTCGATCCGGCAGCTATCATCGGCCTCGCTCACGAGGCGGCGCGCCGGCGAACCCGCTTGCGCCGCGCCCGCCTCGCGCGCGACGACGGCTCGGCGTTGAGCGGCGCCAGCACGGCGAAGGCGGAACCGGCGGGTTCGGCCCCCTCGGCCTGTTGACGGCGGCGGCGCCAAAGCCCGTGATCGCCGGCCGCCGGCTTGCGGGTCGGCGCGAAGCCAAGCGCGCGCAAGATCTGTTTCGCCTGGCCCGGCTCCCAGCCGAGACCGGCGAGCATTTCGGCAGTCAACAGGATGGCGCCGCCGCCGTCGGGCGTCGCGGCGCGGGCCAGGGCGTCGAGCCGCTCCAGCGCCAGCACTGGCGCGGCGAAACCTGCGATGGCGCGCAATCCGCGCAGCGCCAGCGCCTCCGGCGGCGGCGCCGGCCGTGGCAGGACATTCAGCGCGCCGCCGCCCGGCCGCCAATCGGGCTCCGCCAGTTCGGCAAAGGCGTTGCAGATCGCCTGCGCCTCCGGCGCCAGAAGCGCCGGCAGATAGAGACTGAACGCGCCAAAACGGACGCCGAGCCCCTTGAGGATTCGGCGCTCCTTCTGACTGAGCGCGCGAATCTCGCTCTCGACCCGCTTGCGGTCTAGCACGCCGAACTGCTCGACCAGTTGATAGGCGAGGCCGCGCGCCAACCCGCGAAGGCGTCCCTCGGCCATCGCCGCCTGAAGCCGTTTGAGGACCGACAGTCGCGCGCTCGCCTCAGCCGCCACGAAAGCCTCCAGCCGGCGCGCGCCGCGCTCGCGCGTCGCGGCGGGGCCGAGCTCGCCGAGCAGACGCACGCGCGGCGAAAACGGGCCGCCGCCGGCGAGCTGCCCCACCACCTCGCC
>DATBZF010000132.1:0-102027 GCA_036513315.1 Roseiarcus sp. | reverse complement strand
CCGATCCCTGGGGCCATCCCTATGTCTACAAGGTTCCCGGCGATCATGCGGCCTATGACATCGCCTCCTATGGACCGGCGGGCCTGGACGGCGGAGCCGGATCGACGACAATCATTACCAGCGCGGCGCGGTAGCCAGATGGATGACGAGGCAGGATTCACGCTTCTCGAAATCATCTGCGTTCTCGCCATTGTCGGCCTGCTCGCCGCGCTGATCCTGCCCGCAACGCCCTCGGGAACCTCAAGGGCGCGGCTCGAAGGCTACGCCCTGGACATCGCGGCCTTGCTGAAAGGCGATCGCAGCGCAGCGATAAGAGTTCGGGCGCCGGTCGCCACGACGCTCAACGCCGCTGCCCAGACTGTACGATCGGGGGTCGACGGATCGATCGTGCAACTGCCCAACGATGTCGGCTTCAATGCGATCCTGGCCAAGCGTTGCGGCGGCCGTCCTGCCGGCGCGACGATCGATTTCTTTCCCACCGGCATGTCCTGCGGAGGAACGATCAATCTTTCTCGCCAGGGCGTTGGCTTTCAAATCCGCGTCAATTGGCTCACGGGAGGGGTGGAAATTGTCTCGGCCGACAAATCCTAGCCCCGCCGGGGCCGCAGGTTTTACGCTGGTTGAGGCGCTGGCGGCGTTGACGGTGATGGCGATCGCCATGACGGCGATCGGGACCCTCGCCAATTCCAGCATACGCGCAAGCCTCTATGTCGGGCGCCATCTCGCCGAGATCGAGACCGCTCGCAAGATCATCGCGGGAATGCCGTCGCGCAAGGATCTCGCTGAGGCGTCCCTGACGGGAGTCCTCGACAATCATCAATGGCGGATTGATTCAGCACCCTTTCCCAACACCCTTGTCCCGCCTGGGGCTCCTACCGTCTGGGAGCCGCAGCGACTCGCCTTACGCGTATTGTCGCCAAGCGGCGCGATCGTCGAAATCGACACAGTGCGCCTGAAAAAGCGGGCGGCGCAATGAACGCGCGGCGCGCTCAGGGTGCGACTGCCGGCTTCACCTTGCTGGAGGCGATGCTTTCGCTCGCCCTGACGGCGGCGATCGTCTCGGCGCTCGCGACAGTCACAGCGCAATGGCTGCCCAACTGGCGACACAGCTTTGCCGATTTGCAACGCACCGATCTTCTGAGCCTTGGTCTTGAGCGCATCGCGTCGGATATTTCTTCAGCGGAATACGTCACGCCCAATGGCGCGACTCCGGAGGTTCTGTTCGACGGCAAGGAATTGTCGGTGACTTTCGTGCGATCGGCGATTGGCCCGGATTCGCAGCCGCATCTCGAAATCATCCGCATCGCCGAAACTGTCGACGAGCGCGGATTCGCCCTCGTTCGCACGAGAGCGCCGTTCGCGCCGCTAGCCCCCGGGGTCTCGCTCACAGCCGGATATGCCTTCTCCGATCCTGTAGTGCTGGTGCGCGCGCCTTTTCGGGTCTCCTTCGGCTATGCCGGGCCGGCGCGAACCTGGCAGAGCGCCTGGGGGCCCGATAAACAATTGCCAAGCGCCGTGCGCGTCACCGTGCGCGACGCGCAGAGCGATCAGGTGTTGGCCGCCTCGACCGCCGTCACCGTGAAAGTGACCGCGCCCGGCGTTCCGGCGCGCGATCCTAACGAGGCGGGTCAGGCGGCGACGCCAGACGACGCGTCGCAAGCGACGACGCCAAATTCCCCCAACCAGCCGACGCCCCAACAGCCGCATTGATGAAGGACGCGATGAAATCATTACGACAAGATGCGCCACCCGCCGACAGCGGCTTTATCCTGGTCGCGGTTCTTTGGATTGTCGCCGCCCTGGCGACGCTCGCGTCCGTTTACTCGGTCTATGCCGTCAACACCGCGGCGGCCTCGCATGTCGCCGATGACCGTTTGCAAGCCGAAGCCGCCATTCGCGGTGGCGTAGAGCTCGCGGTCTTTCAGGTGCTGGCCGCCCCTGAATCGGCGCGACCGACGCATGGCGCGTTCGACGCGCAAATCGGACAAACGAAAGTCTCGGTGCGCTATGCCTCCGAAGGCGGACGGGTCGATCTCAACGCGGCGCCCAAAGAGCTGCTGGCTGGATTATTCAGCGCGATCGGAGTCGGCGACGCCGCCGCGGCGTCCGATGCCGACCGCGTCATCGGGTGGCGCACCAAGGCGACGCCAAACGCCGAAAACCCCGAGGCGGCGATGTACAAGACAGCAGGCCTGCGTTATCCCCCCCGACAGGCGCCGTTCGCCAACACGCTGGAGCTCAATCTCGTGCTCGGCCTGCCGCCGCCGATCGTCGAGCGAATTCTCCCCGATGTAACCGTCTTTAGCGGCAAGGCGCAGGTCGATCTCGTCAATGCGGCGCCGGAGACTTTGGCGGCGTTGCCCGGCATGACGCCGGATATCCTGCATAAAGTCCTGCAGGCGCGGGCAGCCAATCCCGACGACAGCAAGAGCTTGAAGGAATTGCTTGGTCCGACAGGTGAGCGCGTTACGACTGACGCATTCAAGACTCTGCGTGCGGCGATCCGGGTCGATCTGGAGCATGGCCGCCGCATCCAGGCCGAAGTCGTGTTCAGGCTGGCGGACAAGGGCGACGAGCCTTACGACATCGTGTTTTGGCGGGACGATTTCGATGGCCCACTCTAGGAGGAGTGGTCGCTGTGATCGCGACCCGCCTGATGGCGAAAGGCGCGGGCGCAACCGAACTGTCATGGAGGCAAGATTTATGCGACCTCACATCGAGTGTGACGTCAGCACGCCATCGGCCTATCCTGGCTCCGAGGTCGCACGGGCGACAGAGGCGCCATGAACGCTCTGCAACCCATGATCGCCTGGCTGTCGCGCTGGATCGACGACGTCGCGTCGGCGTTGTTGCGCATCGGCGAAATTGTCCGGTTCAACCGTAAGGTTCAGCTTGTCGAACAATCGGATGGCGGTTTCCTTATTCAAACGGCGAACAAGCGGTCTGTCGGGGCGCCGCTTCGCATCGAGGAGGGGCAGTTCGTCGGGCCGGTGTCCGCCAAGACCCGGGCGATTCTCGCGGGTAGCCAAATCGAGGTCATCCTGAAGGCGTCCCGCTTTATCTTCCGCCCTCTCGAGTTGCCCAGCCGCGCGAATGAATTTCTGGACGGCGTCGTTCGCGCCCAGATCGACCGTTTGACGCCCTGGAGCCAGCGCGACGCGGCGTTCGGCTGGAGCACGCCCTCGCCTTTGGGCGCTGATCGCATGATCGTCACTGTGGCGGCGACAGCGGTGGCGACAATCACGCCAATCGTGAAAGCTCTGGCCGATCGCCGCGCCGACGCGATTTCTGTATCCACGGTCAGCGATGCTTCCGGCGCGAATCCGCCGATCATGGTTTTTGCGCAACGCGCCGGCGCCGAATTGCGCATGCGTCGATTGCGCCGCAAACTTATCGCATTGCTTATCGTGACCTGCGTCGCCACTGGCCTCGGCGCGAGCGCTTCGATCGTTGTCGGCAATGATCTCGACGCAGAGCGAATGGGCCTTGAGCGCAAAATTGCGGAGCGCCATGCCGCATTGATCAGCGGGCGCGGCTCGATCGCCGACGAAGCGGTCGCGGCGCTCGAGGCGAGAAAGCGCGCAACCCCCGCGGGCGTCATCGTGATCGAAGCGCTCTCGCAAACGTTACCCGACGACACTTATCTCAATGAGCTGCGGATCGAGGACGGGAAGGTGCAAATCGCGGGGCTTACGCGCGACGCTCCCGCGCTGATCAAGCTCATCGAGCAGTCCCAGCATTTCACGCACGCGACATTCTTCGCCCCGACGACCAGAGCGCCGACCGATAACGGCGAACGTTTCCATATCGAGGCTCACATCGAGCCTGTCTTCCCGACGCCGCAATGACCAGAAACGGGACATCGAATGCGGTATCCGCGAGCCGTCGGAGTCTCGCAGCGCTCTCATATTTCTCCATCGTCGCGGCAATGATTGTATTGTCAATTTGGCTTGCCGTTGACTTTTTCGATCGCTCCAACGCCGTCACAATTGCTCGCGAGCGCCTCGCGCAGATCGACGGTCGCGCGAAGTCGAGCCAAACTGCTACCGGCGCCGACAATCCTGGAGCGACCGGTTCACCCTTTATAGAAGGCCAAACGATTACCGTGGCCGGCGCGGCCCTGCAGCAGCGCATCGATTCGGCAGTGGTAAAAGCCGGCGGAGCCGTCCTCTCGTCGCAAATTGTAATCGACGGGCCAGAGGCTAAAGACGGCTTCGTCAGCCTGACCGCAAGCGTCGAGATCGCTCAACCGGGCTTGCAGCCATTGCTCTACGATCTCGAAGCTGGTATGCCCTATCTCTTCATCGACACGCTCGCGATTCAGTCGCCACAAGTTTTTGGAGAAGCGGAAAGTGCGCGGATGCGCGTCATTGTTGGAGTGTCCGGACAATGGCAGCCCGAACGATGAGCAAGGCGCTGCTCTCTTGCATCGCGGCCGTTACGCTCCTGACTGCGCGACATTCGCACAGCGCGGGGCTCGATCGTCCGGGCCTAATGGCGACGCTGGAGAAAACGTCGGCCACCGAAATGACGCCAGCCGTGAAAGCCTTGGATGAGCCCGAAGCGCCGCCAGCCCGAAACTCCGATCCACTGGCGTCAAGAGGCAATCCTCTTTGGGCCATCCCGGTTCGCGCGCTAGCGGCGACGCGCGACCGACCGCTGTTTTCTGCTTCCCGTCGCCCCCCGCCTCCCGTGATCCCCGAGGCTCCAGATCCCGCTCCCCACCCTATGCCGGTCGCCATCAAGGCGACGGAACCCGAGCGGCCGCCGCTGGTCCTTGTCGGAACGATCGTCAGCGCCGACGCACGGATTGCCGTATTGCTCAATCAGACGACAAAACTCGTGGTGCAGGTGAGAGAGGGCGACGCGGAATCGGGCTGGCGAGTCAAGGCCGTTTCACCGCGTTCGACTGTCATGGAAAAAGGCGAAAAGACGGTTGCGCTCGAGTTCCCGCGATCGGACAATTAGAGCGCTGCAACTCTAATGATCTCCCAAATATCGCCGCCGCCGATTAGACAAAACGCGGATTCAACGCTGTTCGCGTGCGATAGGGATCAATTAGCGACCCTATGGCGGCCGCGTCAGGTGCGTTGACAACTCTACCTTCGCGTGGCGGCCGCCGGTCTTGGGGCGTCCGCGCCAAATCACGGCGACAAATCGAGGCGAAGCTACCCGCGGGCAACCGAACGGGCCGCAGCGACCTGGCTGCGCCAACGACCGCTCCGGCGTAGTGCAATCTTACTTCAATTCGGGACAGAGCGTGCGCGGACGGACGTACTATCTCAGCTCTACTTTGCCGACTTGCGCCTTTTGGGCGTCATCCTCAACGATATGCCGACGATCGTCGCCTTATGGCGCGTGGCTCCTTCAGTCCGCTTGAGAGACTTTGCGATCTTCGAAAGCGGCTCCTTGCGAGCCATGCTCTTCAGAAGGCGCAGATCGTCTTTCGACCACGGCCGCCGAACAGGGGCCTTCTTGCTTCGTATTGCTACCTTGGCCACAATCGCTCCTCTTCATATATCCACAACAGCAATGGCGTTGTGCATGATTTGCGCTACTTTGCAAGTACTTCGCCGACCGCGGGCGACCGTGATCAATTTTTTAGATCGACTTGGACGCGATGCGCAAGATCGCGTAGGGCTGCGAACGCACCGTTCACTGGCCCTGCGTTTGAAATCCTTGCATCGAAATGGGTTGGGAAGCGGGCGAGTTGGCGACATCGCATTTCACGGAAAAACGATACTGCTGGAAGTGAATTTCTCTGCGGTAACAATGATATCCACTTCCGCGCTGGTGGGGTTTTGCGCCGACGATCTTGCAATCTCCGCGTCGGGACCGCTGGCGATCAAACAAGAGTAGCATGATGAGCGATGCCGCCCTCCCCTTGAACCGACGCAACCTCCTCGCGCTCATTGGGGCGACGGCTGGCGGCGCCGCGATGTATCAAGCGATGACGAGGCTTGGGCTCGCAGCCGAGTCGCCTTATCGAGGCCCGATCAAGCTCGAGGGCGACCCGAAGGGGGCGTCGGTCATCATCCTGGGAGCAGGTCTTGCCGGTATGACGGCGGCGATCGAGCTCGGCCGCGCAGGCTACAAGGTTCAGATCCTCGAATACAACACTCGTCCAGGCGGCCGGAACTGGTCGATCAGGGGCGGCGATGTCTATACCGAGCTCGGCGGCGCTACTCAGCATTGCGAATTCGATGCTGGCCTCTACCTCAATCCCGGACCGTGGCGCATTCCCTATCACCATCACGCGCTGCTCGATTATTGCCGCAGGTTCGACGTGGCTCTTGAGCCGTTCATCCAACTCAATCACAACGCCCTTCTCCATTCGGCGCAGGCGTTCGGCGGCGCGCCGCAACGCATCCGTGACATCAAGGCGGATTTCGAAGGCGGCATATCCGAGCTCTTGGCCAAGGCTGCTCGGAAAGGCGCGCTCGACGACGCGGTGTCGAAGGAAGATCAGGAAATATTGCTCGAAGCGTTACGCGCTCATGGCGGCCTCGACCGGGATTTCCGTTACAAAGCCGGGGACGACTCCGCCGAATTCCGCGGCTACGCCAAAGATCCGGGCGGCGGCCTCGGCGCCAAGCCAGTCAACGGAGAACCGATCGGCTTGCACGACATCCTGACGTCGCGCCTTTGGCGGGGATTGCAGAATTTTCTGGCCTACGATTTTCAGACGACCATGTTCCAGCCGGTCGGCGGCATGGGCAGGATCGGCGAGGCTTTCGCGCGGCAGCTGCCAAACGCCATCCGCTACGGCGCCAAAGTGACTGGCGTCAATCAGGATGAGCATGGCGTCGCGGTTGTTTTCCAAAATCTCGCGCAAGGCGGGGCGCACGAGGAGATAAAGGCGGACTGGTGCGTCTGTGCGCTGCCGCTCACCATCCTCAGCCAGATTTCCGTCAATGTCTCGGCCCCGATGAAAGCGGCGATTGATGCGGTTCCCTACGGTTCGTCGGTGAAATTCGGACTGCAGTTCCGGCGCCGATTCTGGGAGGAGGACGAGCACATCTTCGGCGGGATCTCCTATACCGACCTGCCCATCCGCCAGATTTCCTATCCGAGCGCCGGCTATAATGCCGGCGGCAAAGGGGTGCTGCTCGGCGGCTACACTTTCAACGGTCCGAATTCATACGAATTCACGGCGATGGCGCCGGCCGAGCGCATCAGGCTCGCTGTCGAATATGGCGCGCAAATCCATCCGCAATACCGGACGGAATTTGAAAACGGCGTTTCCGTCGCCTGGCACCGCGTGCCTTTCACGCTTGGCTGCGCAGGCGAATGGTCAGAGGAGACGCGGCGCGACCACTACGATAATCTCTGCCAGATCGACGGCCGGATCGTACTGGCCGGCGAACATGTCTCCTACATTCCCGCTTGGCAGGAAGGCGCGATCCTCTCGGCGCTGGACGCGATCACACGCCTGCACGCGCGCGTGATCGCGTCGTGACCGCAATGATGCGCACTCGCCCCTCTCCCTGCGACGACGACCGCGCCTTTTGGAGCCCTCGCTCAACGGTCGCCCTATCGCTTGCCGCCTTCTTCATTCTCGGCACGGCCGCCCCGGCTCAGGAGCCGCCCTCGAAAAGTCCTACCCTGAGCTCCGGTTGGGTATTCAACGAGCGGGGTGGCGCGGCCCTTTACGCCAATATCTGCGCCGCCTGCCATCAGCCGGACGCGATGGGCGCGATCGGCGCCGGCGCCTATCCGTCCCTGGCCGGGAATGAGAAGCTCGCCTCGGCAGGCTATCTGGAAACCGTGCTGCTCCATGGGCTGCGCGGCATGCCGGCGGTTGGGCGCATGATGAGCGACGAGCAGGCGGCGGACGTGATCAATTATGTCCGCACCCATTTCGGCAACAGCTATGACGACGCCATCTCAGCGGCGGACATCAAGGCCGCCAGGTGATGGCGGCTGAAGGCGCCATCATTGCGCCGGCGCCTGGGGCGTCTCGGCCTTCGCCACGATGACATAGCCGCGCGTCTTGTTGTCGTTGGCGGCGTCGCTTGTGTTCATTGCGTCGAACAAGTCGGACGCCTTGACCCAAACCGGCGGATATTTGTAACGCGCGACATCCAGAATAAGAAACCTGTCCGTCTTGTCGTCATAGGCCGCAAGAGGCGAGATATGGCCGCCCGTCTCCTGCCCGAGCGCTCTGCGGAGATAGTTGACGATAACGAAATGATCCTTTTCGCCGAGCGCTGCTCGCGCGGCGGCGCGAAAGCCATCGAGGCCGCCGTCGACGGCATGATGGACCTCGACCGCGACGGGATGCAACGCCAGCAACCCACCCAGTTGATCGAGCGTCATGCCTTGCCGTGCGAGAAGATTGCGCGGCAGCACCGCATCCGTGGCGTCATCGAGGAGATTGTCCTGCGTAAAGGTCCGGTAAGGCAGATATTCCGGGGTCGAAGGCGCGGGCGCGCGCAACGCGTTGAGAACCATGACAATGCTCGCGACGCCGCAATAGGCTTGGGTCTTCTGCGTGACAAAATTGGCCGAGATCGGGAAATAGGCTTCGTGCGCACTACTCTCGAGGAAGAATTTCTCGCCTTCCTCGGAACTCAGATCCGTGAGGCCGGCCGGCAGAGAGAGTGTATCGGCGCGCGCACCGAACGCCGCGAGACACGCGGCGAGCAATAACGATCGAAAAACGCGAATCGGCATATGACGTCCTTCAGCCGGTCCCGCTCTCCCCCAACACGGGTTCGGTTGGCCTGACATCGTCGGCAAGCAAAGCTGCGCGGCTTCTGGCCAAACGCGTCGGCCAAACGTCAGTTCGAACGGCTTTCGGTCGATTGCTGGGCCTGTACGGTTTGTTGCGTCGACGTCCGATCGTTTGTAGAGGCGTTGGCGCGATAATCGCAAGCGACCGCATCAGGACTCTCCGCTTCGCCCGCCAACCCACCATGAATTTAGCGCCAATCCGAGTCTACGCAAGCCTCTCACCAAAGTCTGGCCCGCTGTTTAGGAACGCCAATCGGGCGATATCAACGACTTGTGAAGCGAATTAGTACCACTCGCCGCTTTATCGCACCAACTTGTCACCCGCCCCAATCCCACCAGGATTCGCATTGGCGAGGGCGCCTTGGGAGGCGGCCCGAACCTTGCGAATTCATTGTCTCATTGGCGCCGCGGCGCGTCAACGATTTGTCGCCGGTTGTAGTCGATTGTGTCGGTAGCAAAACGGCCACGAGGCGCAGCTCGAGCGCGTGCGGCGCGTCTGCTCCGCCGCCTCGATGGCGCGCGAGGCGAGTTCGAACGTCAGTTGATCACGAAGCCCTCGTAGCCGCGTTCGGCGCTTTGGTTGCATTTGTCCATGTAGGTCGACAGACCGCCGGCGTAGGCGAGCATCTCGCGCCGCTTGCCAGGGACGTTGGCGCCGAAATACCAGGAATCGGCGCGCGGGAAGAGTGTTGAGTCCGCAATATCGAGCACCTCCGCGCGCCACGCTTCCTCGGCGGAGACAGTGGCCTCGAACCGCGTAAAGCGGTGCTGGCGAAGGTAGTTCAGCATCCGGGCGATCCACTCGCCCTGGAGTTCGGCGCAGGTCGGCCCATTGGCGAAGGCGTTCGGACTCTGTGGTCCGTAGACGAAGAGGAGATTGGGGAAGCCCGCCGAAGTCATTCCGAGGTGGGTGTGCACCCCCTTCGCCCATTTCTCCTGCAGCGTTTCGCCCTCGGCGCCGCGGATTTCGATGCTGGTCAGCCCGCCGGTGATGGCGTCGAACCCGGTCGCCAGGACAAGGATGTCCAGGTCGTGCTCGCCGGCCGCCGTCAGGATTCCGCCGCTCGTCACGCATTCGATCGGCGTTTTGCGGAGATCGACCAGGCTCACGTTCGGTT
The DNA here is from genome assembly GCA_036513315.1 of Roseiarcus sp. Taxonomy (GTDB): domain Bacteria; phylum Pseudomonadota; class Alphaproteobacteria; order Rhizobiales; family Beijerinckiaceae; genus Roseiarcus. The sequence continues at coordinate 92,173 of DATBZF010000132.1, read as the reverse complement.
GGTTGAAGATCTCGAAGAAGTTCTGTTCGAGCGACGGCCGCTTGGTTCCAAAGGGGTGCACCGGCTCCGTCGGGGCCAGAATCTCGGCGACGAACGGATCGTTGATGCGCGCCCGGGTCTTATCGCGCCAGAAAATGTAGGCGGCGCGGTTTGACTTCTCGTTCACGAGGAGGTCGTTGAACGAGCCGACCCACGGCGCAAGGCCGCCGATCTCCCAGATGCGTTCGAAAGTCGCTTGCCGCTCGGCATCGGAAACCTCGGCGGCGGACCTGTCGAGAAACTCGTAGTCGAACCCCCCGAAAGTCGTCCTTCGCTTCTCATACGCGCTTGGATAGTCCTCCTTCATGCGGCGGATGGTGGCGTCGTCGAGTTTCCTCTGCCGCATCGGCAAAGCCAGATTGGGCGTTCGCTGAAAGACGGTAAGGTGAGCCGCCACGGGGGCGGCTTCCTGAGCGACCTGCACGCCGCTTGCGCCAGTCCCGATGACTCCGACTCTCTTGCCGGTCAGATCGAGACCTTGCTGTGGCCACAGGGCGGTGTGATGGCGCTCGCCGGCGAAGTCGCCGAGGCCAGCTATGTCTGGCGTATACGGCTTGGAGCCCAAACCGGTGCAGATCACGAAATAACGGGCCTTCGTCATGGAGCCATCGCTTGCGCGGATGGTCCAGCGATTGAACGTCCGGTCGAAATCCGCCGCGACCACGCGGGCGCCGAAACGAATATCCCGGCTGAGATCGAGCTTCTCGTCCACGTAACGGAAGTAGGCGCGGATTTCCTGCCACGAGGGATAGAGCTCGCTGAACGCCCAATCGCGCCATAGATCTTCGCGCGAAAATTGATACATGGGGCCGGGAGAATCGACGCGAGCCCCGGGATAACAGTTCCAATACCAGACGCCGCCGGGACCGTCTCCGGCCTCAAGCACCTGTACGGACATTCCCATGCCGCGCAGGCGGTCAAGGAGATAGAGGCCAGCAAATCCCGCGCCGACGATAACGACGTCGAGCTCTTCCGCCGCGGTGTTGTCCGTTCCCTTCGCCTCGATCGTACTCATAGCTTGGTTTCCTTTCAGGGCATCGTGCGCAATTGCGGAGCGATCCGCCCGGCTCAGGCCTCGAGGCCAAGCCGCTCCTGGCCTCGGGCCGAGCATGATCAGCGACCGCTTGGCCTCTCCGAACGGCATCGAGGTCCTGGGAGCCACGAACAGGTCGCGCACGCGAGTCTTCGATCGCGGCGCCGTAGGCGGCGCACGGCGCCCGCAACGACACAGCGTCCACCGCCCGCGCACGCGTGGCGTGCGGCAGCCGCTCCAGGCCGAGCTGTTTCAGTTCAGAGAAATTGCCGGGCGCAGGAACCTCGCCCGAACAGAGTCAGTTGGCGGTCATACCGCCATCGACATTAAGAACCGCGCCGGTAATCCATTGGGCGCCGTCCGAGGCGATAAAAACTATGCCGTCCGCGACTTCCTCCGAGAGGCCAAGGCGGTCCAGCGGCACCTTCTTCACGAGAGCGGCCTTGTTCTCCGCGGTGCCGGTGAAACGGGTCAGCATGCCGGTATCGGTGGGGCCAGGCGCGACGGCGTTCACCCGGATGCCCGACTTCGCCAGTTCGAGCGCCACCGACTTGGTGATCCCTTCGACCGCATGCTTGGCGCCGACGTAGATCGAAGCGTAGGCCGCGCCCCGGTGACCATAAGTCGAGGAGATGTTGATGATGCTGCCGCTCCCCTGGGCCTGCATGGCGCGCACCTCGTGCTTCATGCTCAGGACCACGCCGAGAACGTTGGTCTCGAACGTCGCGGCGAAGCTTTCCGCCGTCTGATCTGTAATCGGGCCAACCTGGCCTTCGGTTGCCGCATTGTTGACCGCAACGTCGAGACGGCCAAACCGCGCGATGGTCTGATCGACCATGTTGCGGACCTCATCCTCCTTGCGGACGTCGGCATTGATGAATTCGGCCTCGGCGCCCAAGGAGCGCAGCTCCTGAGCGAGCGCCTTGCCCGCCTCGTCTCTCCGACCCGCGACAACCACTTTGGCGCCGTTCTTGGCGAAAGCGACGGCGGCGGCGCGCCCAATGCCGGTAAGGCCGCCGGTAATCAAGACAACTTGCGTGCTCATCAAGATCTCCTCGACGAAGGTGCGTATTGAGCTGCCGAAAGCGTAGCTGAGACACTGTCCTGCCGCCCGTGTCCGGCCCAGATGGACGCGCCCGGCAGTGCGCAGTAGACTTTGTCTCGGCACAGCATTTATGAAATGAAATCACAGTGGCGCGACTGGACGTAAACCGCTCCGGCGAGATGGAAGTCTTTGTGCGGGTTGTCGAGCTTGGCGGATTTTCGGCGGCGGCGCGCGCACTCCTTATGACCCCCTCGGCGATCAGCAAGCTTGTCGGGCGCCTCGAGACCAGACTCGGCGCCCGACTGGTCAATCGCTCGACGAGGACGCTTCAGCTTACCCCGGAGGGACGGTTGTTTTACGATCGGAGCATCCGGGTGCTTGCCGACATCGCCGAGGTCGAGCAATCCGTCGCGGAAGCCAAGGTCCCGAGCGGAAAGATCAGGGTAAGCGTCAACATCCCGGTGGGGCGGCGATTGCTGCTGCCGATCGTGCCTGCTTTCCTCCAGGCCTATCCAAAGCTCTCTCTTGAGATATCGCTGACGGACCAGGTGATCGACCTGTTGGAACAGCGGACCGATGTCGCGCTACGCAGCGGCGCCCTGAAAAGCTCGCAGCTCATCGCGCGCAAACTCGGATCCGCGCGGATGATAATCGTCGGATCGCCGGACTATTTCGCGCGATACGGCGTTCCGAGAACGCCGGGCGATCTGACGCGGCACAATCGTCTCGGCTTCAATCATGCCCATGCCCGTCTGACGAAGGGCTGGCCCTTGATCGAGGGAGGCGTCGAGAGAACAATCCCGCCCGCCGGCAACGTCCAGGTCAGCGACGGCGACGCGCTGCGGGCGCTCGCCATCGATGGCGTAGGCCTGGTTCGACTGGCCTCATTCATCGTCAAGGACGACATCGCCGCCAACCGGCTTGTCCCCGTTCTCGAGGAATTCAACCCCGGCGACATCGACGAACTCCATGCCGTCTATCTCGGGCAGGGTCGGCTCCTGCCGGTCCGGATCCGCGTCTTTCTGGAATTCCTGGCCGAGCGGATCAAAATCGGCGGCGCCCAACTGACCACGGACGCGTGAGAGCGGCGGCGGCTGACCGGGGCTGGTGTGCCGACATCCCAGAAAATTCGCGAAGTCTCGGTTCCTGGGCGTTATCACGTTAGCAGGGCGCGAGCGATTTGTCGGACGCGGAATTCGTATTGATCTCTCCTCCTCGCTCGCCTTCCTCGTCACGCGAAGCCTAGCGAGGATTATCGCTCAGACAGCATGATCTTCGTGTCGCGCTCTTAGCGAACTTCGTTTCCCGACATCGCGAGCAGCGGATATTTCGCCGCTTCCGCCACGAGATCCGACGAAGCGATCGCGTTCCAGGCCATGCCGACAATGGCGCCACGGCGGGCGCGAGCGATGCGGTTGTCGCGAATCGTCGCTCCGCCGGCGCCGGGCGCGACCGACACGGCAATGCCGAAGCCGCAATCGCTAAGCACGTTATCGGCGGCGACGACATCGCGCAGGCCGACGCCATAGCCGAGCTTCAATCCTGCGAAACCGGCATTGTCGACGGCATTTCCGGTCACCGCCGTGTCCGCCTCGACATGGATGCCGATGCCGAATATGTCGCCGCCTTCCGGAAGCGGCCTGGTGAGATTGCGCACGACATTGCCAGTGACGACGGCGAGCCTGCCGCCTTGATCGAAATTGGTGACCGAGACGCCGGTCGAAGCGCCATCGATCACGTTCGACGACACGATCGCCCCTTCGAAGGCGAATTCGACATAAATCGCGGTCTCGCCGATATCGCTGCAATTGTTCCCGGTGATCAGGGCGTTCGAACTGGAATTGTAGCGGATAGCGGAGAACGCCGCGCCGCGCACGATATTGCCCGCGCAGGAGACGCCTTCCGCCCGGAATACGCTGATCGCATTGCCGTAAGGCCCGTCGCCGCCGCGATCGGCGCGCACGCGCTCGACGCGATTGTCACGGATGATGGTCCCGTCCGGACCCTTCGCTGAGCGCCAGACCTGGATGCCGTTCGACCCGCAGTCCTCGACGCGATTGCCGGCGATCGAAAGGGCCGCCCCGTCAAGACTGTGGATCGCCGCTTCCGAAAGTCCCCGGAAAAATGAGCGCTCGACGCGTCCGCCGCAACGCTCGATCTTGAGGCCATAACCTGAGGCTCGCTCGATTCTGCAATCGGAAAAGCTGAAATTGCCGACGTCCCGCGCTTCGATGAGGCCGGACTCCCCGCCAGGCTTGCCGCCGCCGCCATCGAAACCGACGTTCTCAATCGCGACGCGATCGGCGCGTTCGATCATGAGCATCGGCCCCAATCCGGTTCCGACAAGGCGACTATCCGCGCCTCCGCCCAGCAGGCGCAAATTGCCGGATATCCGAAGCTGCGAAACATAGCTCGCGCCCGGCGGGATTTTGGCGACATCGCCGCTGCTCCGCGCCTTGTCGATCGCGTTTTGAAGCATTGAAGTCGAGTCTACAAGCGGCCGCGCGGCAAGCGCTCGGGTCCGGCCTATCGTCGAAACCGAAGCAGCGATACCGATGAAATTGCGCCTATTGATCATTGCAGCGCCGCCATTGGCCTCGAGCGCGAGAACATCACTGACCCTATCCGTAAGCTCACAAAGCGACCAGTCATAGCAGTCGAGGAATCGACACGGCGAAACGAGAGCGGCGCCCCATTGTTCTCAATTGGTTTGTCCGTCATCGCGAGGAAGCGCAGCGACGAAGCAATCCAGACTGAGCTCTGCTAGCCCCGTCTGGATTGCTCACATGGGGATTTTTCGGTCAAGGGGAAATTCAGCTTGTCATTTTGTTTCCTTTGAATGTCGTCGATCTGGTCCGAGCCTGTTTTCGTGATCTGGTTGATAGCCAGAACAAACTCACATTCGGTCGTCGCGTTTCAGCGATCAGCACCATGATTCCGCATTCGGCGGCTGAGGCTCGGGAGGGCGAAACCATTCTTCGTCACGGCTTTTGAAGCCATGCAATCCATCGGTTCGCCCACCCGGATCGACCGAGGCTGATCGGGCCTCGGCGGACGGGGAGGAAGACGTTGGGAGGCTGGACCTCCTCAGAAAGCGGCGGCGGCCTTCATGACGGCTCCTTCGATAACGACGCCGGCGGTCACGTATTTCCACAGCGCGACAAGCAGCTTGCGGGCGAGCGCGACGATTGTCGTCTTACGCGCCCCCTGTCTCGCCTGCCGCTCGTGGAACCAGCGCGTCAGTTCCGAATCCGGTTGATGACGCAACCATAGCCAGGCCAGTTGGATCATCGTCGTTCGCAGGCGCGGATTGCCGGCCTTCGATACGCCCTGTTCGCGGTCGATCGATCCGCTCTGCCAGGGCGTCGGCGCCAAACCGGCGTAAGCGGCGACCTGTCGGCGATTGGCGAAAGATCGGCAGAACCCCTCCGTCCACAGGACGGCGGCGAATTCCGGACCGATGCTCTTCACGTTCGCCAACATCCGCACAGGCGCGGGCGCGTTCTGGAGCGCCGGAGCCGCCTCGGCTTCGATCGCCGCGCTCAGCATCGCGTCGCGCTCGCCCTCCACCGCTGCGATCTGCTCCATCAGCAGTTCGAGCCGATCCAGTTCGCGCCCGATCTGCCTCTTCAAATGCGGCGCGAGCTCGCGCCCGTCGCCAGTGCGAAGCGTCTCCAGCGCCCGCCGGCGGTCGCGGCCAAGCGGTTGGTAATCGCCGGTCCCCTGGGAGAACAGCAATCCCTTGATCCGGTTGACGTGCCGCACCCGTTCCGCGATCAACACCTTGCGCTCGCGACAGATGCGGCGGCGGTCCTCCTCCTCGGGCGTCGGCGCCCGCACCATCGAACAGACCCGCGGCTCGCCGCGTTTGAAGGCGAGAAGCGCGCGAAGCAACGCCTCCCCATCGATCCTGTCCGTCTTGGCTCTCCGCCGCCGCCGCGAAACGGCGATCGAAGCCGCGTCCACCACGTGGCTCTCGATCCCTTCCTGCTCAAGAACGCGATGGATCCAGAAGGCGTCCAACCCCGCCTCCTGGATGACGACGATCGGATAGTTCTCCCCCGTTCGAGCCAGCCCCTTGCGTCTGAGCTCCGAAAAACGAGCCAGCAAGCCAGCGACGTCTCCCGCGCGCACCCCGTGCTTGGACATCTTCCCCCCGCCGCCAGGAATCAGCGAAGTGACCAGCCAGGTCGATCGGCTCAGTTCCAACGAAACGAAAATGGCGCCAAAATGCGTTTGGATAGCGGCGGGTGCTGCGTGCGGTTCAAGTGACATCTGTCATCTCCAGAGTGGGTGGTATTGCAACCTCAGTCTGGCAACACGACCGGCCGCTATCCACCCCCCATGGAATCTTCGTCGCTGCGCTCCCTCGCAATGACGGGCGGATGACTCGATCAACAATCATCTCGCTCTGACTATCGCATTTTTGATCCGCGCGGCTGACCAGGAGCGTTTGACCATAATCCTGCATTGATTTCTTGGCGCGAGCGGAGCGCGGAAGAAGATTGAAGTCAAGGGTGCGCAAGGCGCATCGCCTCCGGCGACGGCCTCTGCGAGGCCGCCCTTGAGTTCAATCTTCTTCCGCGCAGAATAGCCGCCAAGAGATCAATGAAGGCTTATCGCCGCACGCGGCGGCGGCTTGCGGCAACTGTGACGCAAATCGCTTTTTTTGGCGCCGCGACAATTGCGATCGACGGGCCACGTCAATGGCGCCCGGCGCTTCACACTGCCCCGCGCAGCGGATTGATGATCTCGACGCCGTGAAAGTCCTTCACATTGTCGGTGACGACGACGCATGCGTTGGCCTCTGCGATCGCCGCGATGATCATATCGAGGGCGCTACGCGGCCGCCCTCTGTCCCGGCCGTCCGCCATCAGCCGCGCCCAGATCAGCGCTGCCTTTTCATCGAAGGGCAGGACGCGTCCGGCAAACAAAGCTTGCGGGCCTTCCGGGCCGGAAAACCAGGCTTCGAGCTGGTCCTGTCGCTTGCCCCGAGGCTTTTCCAGAACACCGCGGCGGATTTCGGCGACCGTGAGCGAGGCGATGAACAAATCCTCGTCCGCTTGTTCGGACATCCAGGCGATGAGGGATTTCGACGGACTCGGCCTGGCGGCATTGCTGAGAATGTTCGTGTCGAGCAGGTAACGCATTAAAGATCGACCTTGCGCCCCTTGTCACGCAGGCGGGATAGATCGAGCTCCGCGCCAACCATCGGCGAGCGGCGCAGGGCGGCGAGAATCCCGCCCTTTTTCCGCGGCTCGCCGGCGATCGTGTTTTTGACCGTCGCGCGGATGCGGGCGGCGTTCGCGCTGTCCTCAGCGAGCCGGCGCGCCAGTGAGCGGATCAACTCACGGTCCGATTGCAGGCCAAGCACCTCGAAGCGCGCCAAGCCGCGCTCGCTCAGGCGCGAACGGTAATTCTGGACGGCGCGCTTCTGCGAATTGGCCATGCTCGGCTCCCGTAGATATATCCAGTAATATATCCAGGGAAGACGTAGCCATCAAGGGAGACGTGCAAAAAGGTAGTCGATCTTCCAGCGAGCGCAGGCCGCGCTTTCAACCCTCGCCCCCCCTTTTCACGCCGCCGCCGCCTGCCCCACCGGGTTCTTCCTGATCAGCCACACAATCCCCGCCGCGACGAGGCACATGACGCCGGCGGCGAAGAATGCCGGCAGGTAGCTCGCCAGCACGCTGCGCGACAGGCCGGCGCCGAAGGCGGCGGTGGCGGCGCCCAGTTGATGGGCGGCGAAGATCCAGCCGAAGGCGACGCCGGCCTTTTCCTTGCCGAAGGCGCGCGCGCTGAGGCGCACCGTCGGCGGCACGGTGGCGATCCAGTCGAGGCCGTAGAAGGCGCCGAACAGCGACAGGCCGTAGAACGAAAACGCCGAGAAGGGCAGGTAGAGCAGCGACAGGCCGCGCAGGCCGTAATACCAGAACAGCAGCGCGCGATTGTCGTAACGGTCGGACAGCCAGCCCGATGCGATGGTGCCGAAGAAATCGAACACGCCCATCATCGCCAGGGTCGAGGCGGCGGCGACCGCCGGCATGCCGAAATCGACGCAGAGCGAAATGAAATGAGTCTGCACGAGGCCATTGGTGCTGAGCCCGCAGATGAAGAAGGTCGCCGCCAGAATCCAGAATGTGGCGCTCGTCGATATATCGCCGAGCACCGAAAAGGCGCGACCGAACGCCGGCGCGGTGGCGGCGGGCGCGGCGATCGCCTGTCCCGGCGCGGGGGCCGGCTCCCCATAGGGGGCGAGGCCGACGTCGGACGGCCGGTCGCGCATGAACAGGACCACAGCCAAGCCGGCGATCAACAGGCCGATCACCGATGGGGCGAGCGCATAGCGCCAGCCGAAACGCTCGACGAGCCAGGCGGCGAGCGGCAGGAAGATCAATTGTCCGGTCGCCGAACTCGCGGTCAGCATGCCGAGCACGAGGCCGCGCCGCGCGGTGAACCAGCGCGTCGAAATGATCGCGCTGAGCACCAGCGCCGTCATGCCGGTGCCGATGCCGACGATGATCCCCCACAGCACGACGAGATGCCAGGCCTTGGTCATGACGAGCGCGAGCAGCAGGCCGGTGACGATCATCGCAATGGCGATGATGACGATGCGGCGCACGCCATAGCGCTCGATCAGGGCGGCGGCGAAAGGCGCCATCAACCCGAACAGGACAAGGCGGATCGCCAGCGCGCTCGAAATCTCAGCGGTGTTCCAGCCGAATTCCTTGGTCAGCGGCAGGATCAGCGCGCCGGGCACGCCGACCGCGCCGGCGGTGGTCAGCGCGGTGAGGAAGGTGACGGCGATGATCACCCAGCCGTAATGAACGCCATAGCGGGAAAGCCGCAGCGCAAGCGCGTTTGCCAACATCAAGGGGCTCCGTCTCGCATTCGCCTCTTGCGTGAAAGGCGCGGCAGGCTTAAATTTCGATGATATCCATCATCATTCAATGATGATATACGTCATCAAAGTTCGAAGGTCAATCCGGGCGAGCCATGCGGATCACGAGAAAACAGGCCGACGAGAATAAAGCGCGAGTGGTTGAAACCGCTGCGGTTTTGTTTCGCGAAAAAGGATTCGACGGCGTCAGCATCGCTGACCTGATGCATGCGGCCGACATGACGCATGGCGGGTTCTACAATCATTTCGGCTCGAAGGACGACCTCGAAGCGGCAGCTTGCGCGCATGTCTTCGGCAAGTCGATTGGGGCGCTCGAAGCGATCGCCGCGATCGCCGATCCCGCCGAGCGGGCGCGGGCCTTCGACGATTACAAACGCCGCTACGTCGAGAAAAAGTCGCGCGACGCGACGGCGGCGCGATGCCCGATGGTCGCCTTCGCCGGCGACGTGTCGCGCCAGTCGCTGCCGGTCCGTGACGAATATGCGGCGGGCCTGCACAAATATCTCGACGCCTTCGCCCGCGCCGCGACCGCCGGCAAGACCGCCGGCCTGCGAAAGAACGCACGGCGCCAGGCGATCACGCAACTGGCTGCCTTGGCCGGCGCCCTGACGCTGGCGCGCAGCGTCGCCGACGCCGATCCCGCCCTCTCCGATGAAATTCTCGAAGCCGCAGTCGCCGCGCTCGGCGCTACGGCGAACTGATTCAGCGTATCAAACGCCGGCCGGCGCTCAGGTGACGACGCTCGGCGCCTTGCGGCCCGTGCGTTGCTCGATGCCGGCAAGCGTGCGCGACAGTGCGATCAGGTCGGCGAGGGCGCTTTGCGTTTCTTCGCCGAGATCGCCGTTTTCGGGCGCATAGCGCTCGATATAGACGCGCAGCGTCGCGCCCGCCGTTCCGGTGCCCGACAGCCGGTAGACGATGCGCGAGCCGCCCTCGAAGAGGATGCGCACGCCCTGCGCCTTGGTGTCGGAGCCGTCGACAGGATCGTGATATTCGAAATCATCGGCGGCGCTGACCTTAAGGGCGCCGTGCAGCGAGCCCGGCAGGCTCGTCAGTTGGCTACGCAACGCGTCCATCAGGCCGTTGGCGGCGGCAAGATCGATCTCCTCATAATCATGGCGCGTGTAATAATTCCGTCCATAGATCGACCAATGTTCGTGCGCCAGATCGAGCACCGAAATGCGGCGCTGGGCGAGAATGCTCAGCCATAACAGAACCGCCCAGAGGCCGTCCTTCTCGCGCAAATGGTTCGAGCCGGTTCCCGAACTTTCCTCGCCGCAAATTGTCGCGAGGCCGGCGTCGAGCAGATTGCCGAAAAACTTCCAGCCCGTCGGCGTCTCATAGCATTTCAAGCCGAGCTTGGCGGCGACGCGGTCGGCCGCCGCGCTGGTCGGCATCGAGCGGGCGACGCCCGCCAGCCCCTTGGCATAGCCTGGCGCGTGGCGCGCATTGGCCGCCAGCATCGCCAGCGAATCCGAAGGGGTGATGAAAATGCCGCGTCCGAGGATCAGATTGCGGTCGCCGTCGCCGTCGGAGGCCGCCCCGAAATCGGGCGCTTGCGGCGACATCATCAGATCGTAGAGATCCTTGGCGTAGGTGAGGTTGGGGTCTGGATGATGGCCGCCGAAATCGGGTAGGGGGACGCCATTGACCACCGTGCCGGCGCCGGAGCCAAGTTCGCCTTCGAGAATGGCGTGCGCATAGGGGCCGGTCACCGCGTGCATGGCGTCAAAGCGCATGCGAAAGCCCGAGGCGAACAGGCCGCGGATTGCATCGAAATCGAACAGCGTCTTCATCAGCGCGGAATATTCGACGACGGGATCGACGATATCGACCGTCGCGCCCTCGACCTTGGTCGTGCCGATCGTATCGAGATCGACGTCGGGCGCATCGGCGATTTTGTAATGGGCGATGGTCTTGGTGCGCGCGAAAATTGCGTCGGTGATTTTTTCGGGGGCCGGGCCGCCATTGCCGATATTGTATTTGATGCCGAAATCGCCGTTGGGGCCGCCTGGGTTATGGCTCGCCGATAGGATGATGCCGCCATAGGCGGCGCGTCCGCGGATGAGGCAGGAGACGGCAGGCGTCGACAGAATGCCGCCGCGCCCGATGACCAAATGGCCAAAACCGTTGGCGGCCGCGATCTTGATGACTTTCTGGATCGCCTCGCGGTTATAATAGCGCCCGTCGCCGCCGAGCACGAGCATCTTGCCGGCATAGCCTTCGAGCGAATCGAAAATCGACTGCACGAAATTTTCGACGTAATTGGCCTGTTGGAAAACCGGCACCTTTTTGCGAAGGCCTGAGGTGCCCGGCTTCTGATCGGCGAATGGTTTTGTTTCGACGGTGCGGATCATCCTCAGGCGCTCCCTGGCCAGTGCTTCCAAAACCAACCGCATGAAGCGGCTTTGGCGCTCGAACGGCGCCCGCATTGGCGAGTTTAGTTTGACGGCGCGGGGCTGCGCAATGGTGTCAGGGTTTGCAAACGATAAGACGAAGGGCTGAGAGCGGTTTCCATCATTATTTTGTGGCGCGCCGCCGCGCCCGCGCGTTTCATGGCGACCGTACGGGCCATTGTCCCTTTTCGATATTGGCCGCCGCGATCACCGCCTGTGTCCGGCTTTCGACATCGAGCTTCTGCAGAATCGCCGAAACGTGGGCCTTGATCGTCGCCTCGGAGACCGAGAGCTCATAGGCGATCTGTTTATTGAGCAGGCCTTCCGACAGCATCATCAGCACGCGCACCTGCTGCGGGGTCAGCGACGAAAGGCGGCGCACCAGCGCGCCGGACTCGCTGGGGGTCGAAAGATCGAGATCGGGCGGCGTCCAGCGCCCGCCGTCGAGCACCGCGCGCACGGCGGCCCGCATCGTCTCGACATCGAGCGATTTTGGGATATAGCCCGAAGCGCCAAAATCCAGGCAATGCCGCATCACGCCGCGATCCTCATTGGCGGAGACGACGATCACCGGCACGCTGGCGTGCTGGGCCCGAAGATACATCAGCCCGGAAAATCCCCGCACGCCCGGCATGGCGAGATCAAGCAACACGAGGTCCATGTCGGGCGTCCTGTCGAGGGCGGCCGACAGGCTTTCGAGATCGGCCGCTTCGAAGAATTCCGCGCCCTGGATGGCTCCGCTCAGCGCCTGCCGCAGCGCGCCCAGGACCAGGGGATGGTCGTCGGCGATCAGGATGCGGGTTTTCTCGTTCAAGGCGTCATTCCTTATCCCCGCGCGCCGGCGCTTTGGGCGTTCCGCGGCATGATGGCTCCTATCATACAGACAAGTCGCGCCTATTGCCGATTTCGCGCCCGGAAAATTCGCTGCGCTTGCCGATGAGCAGATTGCCGGCGCCGCGCGCCGGCATGCGTCATCCTGTCGCCCCTCCGCGCATGATCTGGCGGAGCGCCTCGCCAAGCGCGATTCCCGCGGCGACGCCGACGTTGAGCGAGCGCATAGCAGGCTGGATCGCGATCCGGACGCGCGCATCGGCGTCGTCATGCACCTCTTGTGGCACGCCCGCCGATTCCCGACCGACCATCAGGATGTCCTCCCTCTGGAAAGCAAAGTTCCAGAGCGTCTCCTCCGCGCTGGTCGTCAACAGAATGAGTCTCCTTCCGCTGGCGTGGCGCCATTGCGAAAAAGCGCGCCACGAAATATGGCGGTCGATCGCGACATGATCGAGATAATCCATGCCGGCGCGGCGGAAATGACGGTCGGAGACCGGGAAGCCCGCCGGCTCGATGATCGCCGCCCTGACGCCAAGACAGGCGCAAGTGCGCAGCATGGCGCCCGTATTCTGGGCGATATCGGGCTCGTAGAGGGCGAGGCAGAGCGAGGCGGCGGGCGAAACCATAGGCTCACGGCTTTAGAGCCAGTTGCGGAAAAGGGAAAGTCTTTGGGCGCCGGGTCGCCGACAGAGGCCGGCGATTGGGCCGGCCTCGACGCGCTGGGAACCGTGACGACAAGCCGCGCCCGCGCCCGCGAAGGGACTATGGACAACCAAAGCGAAGGGTGCGAAATAGCCGCAAACGATACGGCTTGGGGCGCGTAGGTTGGGGTCGTTGCGGCGTCGCAGGCGCTTTGAAACATTCGTTTTGAAGCGCGTCAGGCGCAGCTTGGACGGCGCCGCGCGATAGCCCGCTAGGGTGACGGGCGACCGGGAAAATTGGGGGTTCATTTGTCAGGCGCGGCAATCGTCGATCAGAACCGCAGAGACTTTCTGTTTTTGGCTACCGGCGCCGTGGGCGCGGTCGGCGTCGGCGCGGTCGTCTGGCCACTTATCGATCAGATGAACCCTGACGCTTCGACCCTCGCTCTGGCGGCGATCGAGGTCGATATTACGGCTATCCAGGAAGGTCAGATCGTCACGGTCAAATGGCGCGGCAAGCCGGTGTTCATTCGCCACCGCACCGCCAAGGAGATCGAAGAGGCGGTCAATACGCCGGTCAGCGAATTGCGCGATCCCCAGACCGACGCCGAACGGGTCAAAAAGGCGCCCTGGCTGATCGTCGTCGGCATCTGCACCCATCTCGGCTGCGTGCCGCTCGGCCATGAAGGCAAATACGACGGCTGGCTCTGCCCGTGCCATGGGTCCGTCTACGACACCTCGGGGCGCATCCGTCAGGGGCCGGCGCCGCTCAATCTCGAAGTTCCCGAATACGCCTTCCTGTCCGATACAAAAGTGCGGATTGGTTGATCGCGGGGCCCTGGCCCCTTAATCGCCTTCCGCAATCCTGCCGGCCTCGTCCCTAGAGAATCAAAGTCATGAGCGGATCCTCGACTTACGTCCCCAAAAGCGCTGTCGGCCGCTGGTTTGAAAGCCGCCTGCCGATCATGGGGCTGGTTCATTCCTCGTTCATTGTCTATCCGACGCCGCGCAACCTCAATTATATGTGGACCTTCGGCGCGATACTTTCGTTCATGCTGGTCGCCCAGATCGTCACGGGCGTCATTCTGGCGATGCATTACACCCCCGAGTCGACCATGGCGTTCAGCTCGGTCGAGCACATCATGCGCGACGTCAATTATGGCTGGCTGTTTCGCTATCTGCATTCGAACGGCGCGTCGATGTTCTTCTTCGCCGTCTATATGCATATTTTCCGCGGCCTCTATTACGGGTCCTACAAGGCGCCGCGCGAGGTTTTGTGGATCCTTGGCGTGATCATCTATCTCCTGATGATGGCCACCGCCTTCATGGGCTATGTGCTTCCCTGGGGCCAGATGAGCTTCTGGGGCGCCACCGTCATCACCAATCTCTTTTCGGCCATTCCGCTGGTGGGCAAGAGCGTTTCGATCTGGCTGTGGGGCGCCTATGCGGTCGACAATGCGACGCTCAACCGCTTCTTCTCGCTGCATTATCTCTTGCCCTTCATGATCGCCGGCGTCGTCGGCCTCCATGTCTGGGCGCTGCATGTGGTCGGCCAGAACAATCCTGATGGCGTCGAGGTCAAGAATGTGGAGCGCGACACGGTCGCTTTCACGCCTTATGCGACGCTCAAGGACGCATTCGGTCTGGCGGTCTTCCTGATCCTTTATGCCTGGTTCGTTTTCTACATTCCCAATTATCTTGGCGACGCCGACAATTACAACAACGCCAATCCGCTGGTGACGCCGGCCCACATCGTGCCGGAATGGTATCTGCTGCCATTCTATGCGATTTTGCGCGCCATTCCGAACAAGCTGATCGGCGTCATCTGCCTGTTCGGCGCCATCGCTTTGCTCGCATTTCTGCCCTGGCTCGACACCTCGCCGGTCAAATCGGCGAAATACCGTCCGGTGTTTCGCGTGTTTTTCTGGGTGTTCGTCGCAGTCTGCCTGGGTCTTGGCTGGCTCGGCTCGCAGGAAGTCAACGACAGCACGACACTGGCGGCGCGGCTGCTGGCCTTCTGCTATTTTGCATTCTTTTTGATCGTGCTGCCTTTGCTCGGACTGTTCGAAAAGACAAAGCCATTGCCAATCTCCATCGCCGACGCGGTATTGGCCAAGGGCGCGCCGGCGGCGCAGCCGGCCGAATGATTTGAAACCGATCGCTTAGGGAAAATGCACATGATCCGTTTCAAAAAGACCGCCCTGGCTCCGGCGACTTTGGCGCTTCTGCTGGCGCTTGGCGCCGCCTCTCGCGCAGACGACGCCGCGCCAGCCGCGACGCCCGCAGCCCCGAGCGCTGAGAAACCGGCGCCGGCGGCCGCTCCCGCCACAGCCGCTGCTCCCACCCCGGCAAAGGCCGCCGCGGCGCCAAACACGGGTGAAACTGCGCCAACCGACGTTGACGCCGATGCCGAGCAGCCTTCGCCGCCGCGCCAGCATTGGAGTTTTTCCGGATTGTTCGGAACCTATGATCAGGCGCAATTACAACGCGGGTTCAAAGTCTATCGCGAAGTATGCAGCACCTGCCACCGGCTCAGCATCCCGTTCCGAACCCTCGAAGATCCGAGCGGACCGGGCTTCAGCGAGGCGCAGATCAAGGCGCTCGCGGCGACCTACCAAGTGACCAATGATTCGCCCAACGACAAGGGCGAGATATTCAAGCGCCCGGGCATACCTTCCGACATCATTCCACCGCCGGAGGCCTATCCCAATCCCGAAGCCGCCGCGGCCACTTTCGGCAAGGCGCCCCCCGACATGTGGGTGCTGGCGAAGGCGCGTAAATATGAGCGCGGCTTCCCCTGGTTCATTTTCGACGCGCTGCCCTTCGTACAATATCAGGAGGTCGGCGCCGATTATGTCGACGCCATCCTGAATGGCTATACGCATCCGAAGGATCCGAACTGGAACCTGTATTTCCCCGGCCACAAGATCGCCATGCCGCAGCCGCCGATCAGCGATGGCGCGGTGGAATATACCGACGGCACGCCGGCCAAGACGGCCAATTACGCGCAGGATGTGACGGCGTTCCTCGCCTGGGCGGCGGAGCCGACGCTCGCCGAGCGCAAGAAAATCGGGCTAAGGGTGATGGTGTTCCTGATCATCTTCGCCGGACTGCTCTATTTCACCAAGAGGCGAGTCTGGGACAAGATTCACTAGGCGACGTGGCAGCGTGCGCTCCGCTAGTCGTGGATTTTTGATCGAGCGGGCCATTTCACGGCCCGCTCTTTTTTTGCGGTTTCCTCGCGGCTCGAAACTTGCGTTGATCATGCGCCGCCATTGCGACAATAATGAATGGGCGCGGCGCGGAGCCATAGCAAATGACCAAGGCGATTGTCGGAATCATCGGCGGCTCGGGCGTCTATAATCTCGACGCCTTGACGGATTTGCGCGAAGAGAGCGTCGCGACTCCCTGGGGTGAGCCGTCCGACCGGCTGCGCTTCGGGCGGATCGGCGCGACCGAAGCGGTGTTCCTCGCCCGGCACGGGCGCGGGCATCGCCTGTCGCCTTCAGGCATCAATTATCGCGCCAATATCGATGCGTTGAAGCGCGCCGGCGTCACCGACATCATTTCCCTTTCCGCCTGCGGCTCGTTCAAGCGAGAGTTCTATCCCGGCCTGTTTGTGCTGGTCGATCAGTTCGACGATCGCACCTATCGCCGTGAGACGAGCTTCTTCGGCAACGGCTGCGTCGCTCATGTCTCGATGGCTCATCCGGTCGCGCCGCGCCTGCAGCGGCGGATCGCCGAGGCGGCGGCGGCCGAAGGCATCGCCTGTCAGCTTGGCGGAACCTATCTCTGTATCGAAGGCCCGCAGTTTTCTTCGCTGGCCGAATCGCTGTTCTTTCAGGCGCGCGGCGCCGACGTCGTCGGCATGACGGGCGCAACGGAGGCCAAGCTCGCCCGCGAGGCGGAGATTTCCTATGCGACGGTCGCGATGATCACCGACTTCGATTGCTGGCACGAGGAGCACAGCGCGGTCGACGTCGCGGCGGTCGTCAAGGTTGTGCATGAGAATGCGCAACGCGCCGGCGCGCTCGTCTCGCGCGTGCTGCGTGATATGTCGGCCGAACACGAGCCTTGCCCCATCGGCTCCGATCGCGCGCTCGATAACGCCATCATGACCCATCCCGAGGCGCGCGACCCCGCGCTCCTCGCCAAGCTCGACGCGGTCGCTGGACGCGTGCTGCGCGTTTAGGTCACGCCGGTTAGGCGATCAATCCCGTCGCGCGCGCAAGGCTCTTCAAATAGGGCAGGCCGATGTCGAGCACTTCGTCGCGGTCGCGCGCGACCGGGCGCCAGACGGAGAGCGCGCTGGCGAGCTGCGGCGGCATGTTGACGAAGGATTCGACGACGAGATCGCCATCGAAATCCGCGCCTTTCAGCGCGACCATGACGCTCTTCCAGTCGATATTGCCTGAGCCCGGCACGCCTCGATCGCTCTCGGAGAGATGGACATAGCGCACCTTGCCGCCGCCATCGGCGAGCGCGGCCGCGAAGCCCTTCTCCTCGATATTCGTGTGGTAGCTGTCGAGATGGATCATCATGGCGGGCTCGTCGATGCGCTTTGCCAATTCGAGCGCCTGTTTCGCCGTGTTGACGAGATGCGTCTCGTAGCGGTTGCACGCTTCAATGCCGAGCGTCATGCCGTAATCGGCGGCGCGCCTGGCCACTGGCTTCAGCGCGCGCGCGATCGCGTCATATTCCTCGGGCCTTGGCGGCGCGCCGGTGCGATAGCCCAGGGTCGAATAGATCACGCCGCACAGTGTGTTGGATCCTAAGTCATGCGCGACCTCCAGGGCGCGCATCAAAAAAGCTTGCGCTTTCTCTGGATGCTGTGTCGCTTCGGCTTCGATTGGCAGGCCGAGCGAGGCGGTTGGGACGATATTGTGCCGTTTGAACAATTCGCGGGAATGGGCGACATCGACCTTGTCAGGCTCCAGAAGCGCGATCTCGACGATATCGAGTGCGTGGCGCGCCGCGTCGGCAACGCTGAGTTCGGCGCCTTCGCGCGTCCAGGCCGAGGTCCATAGGCTCGAATGCATGCCCAAGCGGATCATTGCGCTCCTCCGGTTTTTCTTCGCTGGCGGTTCGACCAACGTTCGCCGCTTAGGTTTATACGGCCGATTTGGATGGAAAGCAGCACTTCGATCCTAGCAAATTGAGGCGTTATCGGCCGAAGTGCTTATTGAACGCGCATGGTCAGAGCCGTAGGCCGGACGCCGCGGTTGCGGCCGCGCAGGGACGAAGGTTGCGTGGATATCCAACGCTGTGTCAAATACGCGCAATGACCCAAAGGCAAGGCAAGGTTAGGGCGCCTGCTTAAGCGTTCTGGTGCGAGACGAGGAAACGATCATGGCCAATGACAAGATGATGGCGCAAATCTCCGAAAAGGGCGGCTTTATCGCCGCGCTCGATCAGAGCGGCGGCTCGACCCCCGGCGCCTTGCGCCTCTACGGCATTCCGGACAGCGCCTATAGCGGCGACGCTGAAATGTTCAAGCTGGTGCATGAGATGCGCGTGCGCATCATGACGTCGCCGGCCTTCACCGGCGCCAAGGTCATTGCGGCGATTCTTTTCGAAGCCACCATGGACGGGCAGGCGAAGGGCAAGCCGGTGCCGAGTTTCCTGTGGGACGATCGGGGCGTCGTGCCCTTCCTGAAAGTCGACAAGGGGCTCGAGGCGGAGAAGGACGGCGTCAGCCTGATGAAGCCGATCCCTGCGCTCGATCCATTGCTTGCCCGCGCGGTGAAGCTTGGCGTATTCGGCACCAAGATGCGCTCGGTCATCAACCTGCCTTCAAAAGAAGGCATCGCCGCTATCGCCGATCAGCAATTTGCCTTGGCGGCGCAGATCGCCGAACACGGGCTTGTGCCGATTATCGAGCCCGAAGTGCTGATCAAGAGTCCGGACAAGCGCGGCGCCGAGGCTATCCTCCTGGCGGAACTGACCACGCGGCTCGACGCCTTGCCGAACGGGCGCAAGGTGATGCTGAAACTGACGATTCCCGACGTCCCGGATTTCTATTCTTCGCTGATGAAACATAAGAACGTGGCGAGGGTCGTCGCGCTTTCCGGCGGCTATGCCAGGACTGACGCGTGCCAGCGCCTCGCGAGGAATCATGGCATGATCGCCAGCTTCTCGCGCGCCCTCGCCGAAGATCTCAAACATTCGATGACGGACGCCGAATTCAATGCGGCGCTGGCGAAATCCATCGACGAGATTTACCAGGCCTCGACCGTCAAGGTCTGAGGCCGAGCCGTCAAGCGCCCGCGGCTGATTGACGAGGATCGGCGCGCGGCGCGCAATTCTTTCTACGCGCCGGTCACGCGCCAGATCGCATCGCCGACATCGTCCGCCACCAGCAGCGAGCCGTCGGGGCCGATCGTCACCCCGACCGGTCGTCCATAGGACGCCCGCTCGTCCGGGGCGAGGAAGCCTGTCAGAATATCGCGCGGCGGTCCCGCCGGGCGGCCGTTCTCGAAGGGCACGAAGACAACCCTGTAGCCGCTCAGCGTGCTGCGATTCCAGGAGCCATGCTGCCCGATGGCCATGCCGTCGGGGAAACCCGGCAGCGTGCCGGCGGGGAGCCAGCAAAGACCAAGCGAAGCGGTATGGCCGCCCAACGCATAATCCGGGGTAATCGCCGTGGCGACCAGCGCCGCGTCCTGCGGCACGCGGTCGTCGACCGTCTTTCCCCAATAGCAATAGGGCCAGCCGTAGAAGCCGCCGTCGCGCACCGAAGTCAGATAGTCCGGCGGCGTCTCGTCGCCGAGCCCGTCGCGCTCGTTGACCACCGTCCACAAAGCGCCCGTCTGCGGCTCCCACGCCAGCCCCACCGGGTTGCGCAGGCCGCCGGCGAAGATGCGGCTCTTGCCGCTTGCCAGATCGAGTTCGTAGATCGCGGCGCGGCCTTCCTCGACGGCCATGCCGTCGTCGGCGATATTGCTGAGCGAGCCGACCCCGACGTAGAGTTTCTGCCCGTCGCGGCTCGGCAACAGGCTTCGCGTCCAATGCCCTCCCGACTTGAATTCGGTCAGCTTGCGTCCCTGCGCGGCGATCCGGCTCGCGCCCGCGACATAGGGGAAAGCGACGACGCCGTCGGTGTTGCCGACATAAAAATTATCGCCGAGCAGCGCCATGCCGAACGGCTGGTTCAGACCCTCCAGGAAGGCGCCTCGGATTTCGGCGACGCCATCGCCATCGGCGTCGCGCAGCCGGGTGATGCGGTTCGGGCTCACCCCGACGGCGGCGGCGCGTTGCATCGTGCTGAACATTGCATAGTCGAAGGCGGTTTTGATCGGGCCGGCGGTGGTCAACGCCTCCGCGACTAGCACGTCGCCGTTGGGCAGCGAATGAATCCAGCGGGGATGTTTGAGGCCGGCTGCGAACGCATTCACCTTGAGTCCAGGCGCGGCGACCGGCGTGTGTCCCTCGCGCCACCCCTTCGCCGTCGGCATTTTAAGGGTGGGCAGGGCGCCCTGCGGCTTTGCCGCGGGGATCGTGGGGGCGTCGCCCAGAGCCTGGACTCGCGGGCCGCCCTCCATGCGCCGCCAGACGATCGCGACGGCGCCGATCAGCGCAACGATGCGCGCAAAAATGCTGGACAAGCTCATTACACTCTTCCTCTGGGTCATTGTCGCGCGCAAGCTAGCCGAAGCCGATGCGCGTTGGAACCGACGATGTCAGCGCTTTCACCGCCGAAAGCGGGTGGCGGGAAGATTTTGTGCGATGCGAGGGCGTTGTCGGGCTAATTTCGGAGTGTCGGCGTTCGTCCGCGATTAAGGACTTCAGGCGATTGCGGCCGCGACGGATTTCCAACGAACGCCAACATTTCCGAGGTCGTCAGCGCGGCAGGCAATCGACCCAATCGGCGCTGTCCTGCGCCCGCGCGACGAGGTTGGCGGCGAGGCGGCGCTGAAAGGCTTTTGGATGGGCGGGGTCGCGCTTGATCGGATTTGGCAGCGAGGTTGCGAGCAGCGCCGCCTCGCGCGCATCGAGTTGACCAGCGCTCTTGTGGAAATAGCGTCGCGCGGCCGCCTCGATGCCGAACAGCCCATCGCCCCATTCAGCGACATTGAGATAGACTTCGATCGTATGAGCTTTCGACCAGATTTTGCCGAGGACAAGCGCTATGCCGATCTCGACGCCCTTGCGTAGGGTCGAGCGGCCCGGCCACAGGAACAGGTTCTTGGCGGTCTGCATCGTGATGGTCGAGGCGCCGCGCGAGGGGCCGTCCTTGCCGGCTTTGGTCAGGACTTCATGCAAAGCGCCCCAGTCGACGCCGTCGTTCGCACAGAATCTGGCGTCCTCCGACGCGATCACGGAAGCGACGGCGATCGGCGCAATGTCCTTCAGTCTGACATAGTCGCGTTCATAGCCCTTGCCTTCGATTTTGCGGCCGAGCATCAGCGTTGAGACGGGCGGCGCGACGCTGTCGTAGATCAGAAGCCCGATGAAAAGGCAGAACAGCGCCAATCCCGCGACAAGAGCGCCGCGGGCCAGGGCGCCGAAGAGGGAGCGTCGGGACATGCCGCAGCCTCTTGGCGCAAGTCGAGGCGCCGGGCAAGCGCGCCGTCGCGCTGCGCCGGACGCGCCGCGGCTGGAAGACGCTTTTCGATGCACGGGCCGCCTTGCACTTATTGTTGGACGCCGTATGACTGGCTGTAACGACGCACGCGCGACCCGAATCGGCGGCGAGGAGGAAACCATGATCAGCAGACGTCATGCGATCGGATTGGGCGCGGCGGCGATTCTGGGGCTGGAAACCGGCAGGCCGGCGGCGGCGCAGCAAAAAATGCTCAAGGCCTCCGACGTCCATCCGGAGGGCTATCCGACGGTGGCGGCGGTGGAAGACATGGGCAAAGCGCTCGCCAAGGAAACCGACGGCCGTCTCGGCATTCAGATGTACGCCTCGATGCAGCTTGGCGGCGAGAAAGAGGCGATCGAACAGGCGCAGGTCGGCGCCATCGCGCTCGCGCGCGTCAGCGTCGGCGCCCTGGGTCCGGTGGTCAACGACCTCAACGTCTTGAATTTGCCGTTCCTGTTCCGCGACGTCGCGCATATGGAGGCGACGATCGATGGGCCGATCGGACAGGAACTGCTCGACAAGGTCACCAATAATCCGACCGCCAATCTCATCGGCCTGTGCTGGATGGATTCGGGCGCGCGCAGCATGTACGATTCCAAGCGGCCGATCCGCGACATTGACGATCTCAAGGGCATGAAGATGCGGGTGATGGGCAACCCGATGTTCGTCGACATGATGAACGCGCTCGGCGGCAATGGCGTGGCGATGGGCTATGATCAGGTGTTCACCGCGCTGCAAACCGGCGTGGTGGACGGAGCGGAGAATAATGCGCCAAGCTTCGTCTTCGACAACCATTACCAGGCGGCGAAATATTACTCGTTGACCGAGCACTTGATCGTGCCGGAAATGCTGGTGTTCTCCAAACGGATTTTCAACCAATTGTCCGAGGCCGACAGGGCGCTGGTGTTGAAGCTCGCCAAACAGACCCAACAGGACGAGCGCGTATATTGGAAGCAATACGAGGCCAAGGCGCGCGCGAAAATGGAAGAGGCCGGCATCGTCATCGTCGAGATCAAGGACAAGAAACCGTTCCAGGACGCCGAAAAGCCGGTCTGGGCGAAATACGCCCCGCAATTCAGCGATATCATCAAGCGCATCGAAGCCGTGCAATAGGCGGCGCGGCGCGGGGGCGGGAGGGGCCGATGCTGGACGCCTATCGCCGGGCGATGGACCTTCTCTATTGGCTCTACGCGACGATCGCCGGCCTGGCGCTGGTGCTGATCGCCCTGATCATTCCCTGGGGCGTATTCACCCGTTACGCGTTGAACAGCGCGTCGTCCTGGCCGGAACCGGCGGCGATCCTGCTTTCCATAGTGCTGACCTTCTTCGGCGCCGCCGCGGGCTACCGCGTCGGGCTGCATATGCGCGTCTCCTTCGTACGCGATCGCCTGCCGCCTTTGCCGCGGCGGCTGGCCGATCTGGCGGCGGAATTGTTGATGGCGCTGGTTGGCGTCTTCATGGCGATCTGGGGTTATCGACTCTGCGCCGACACCTGGAATCAATCGATCGCCGAGTTCCCGTCATTGTCGGTCGGCGTCACCTATCTGCCGATCCCGCTCGGCGGCGTCGGCCTCATATTATTCGTAATCGAGCGCCTCTTGTTCGGCCCGCCGTCGGCTGCGCCGGCCGAGGCGCACAGCGTGGCCTCATCGCATAGCGGAACAGGGGAATCATGGAAGCGCTGATCGTCATCGGCGCGCTCTTCGCCTGCATCGCGATCGGCATGCCGATCGCCTATGCGCTGGGCCTTACAGCGCTGGTCGCCGCCTGGTGGATCGATATTCCGCCCGAGGCGATCATGCTGCAGATATCCGCCGGCGTCTCCAAGTTCTCGATGTTGACCATTCCGTTTTTCGTGCTGGCCGGCGCGATCATGGCGGAGGGCGGCATGGCGCGGCGACTGGTCGGTTTCGCCAACGCTTTGGTCGGCGTGTTGCGCCTGCGCGGCGGGCTGGCGGTGGTGAACATCCTTGCAACCACGTTTCTATCCGGCATTTCCGGCTCGGCGGTCGCCGATATTTCCGCGGTCGGCTCCGTGATGATCCCGCAGATGGAGAAGGCGGGCTATCCCAGGGTGTTCTCGACCAATGTGACGATCAGCGCCTCGGTGCAGGCGCTGATGATCCCGCCGAGCCACAATGCCGTGATCTATTCGCTGGCGACGGGCGGTACGATCTCGATCCTCAGCCTGTTCCTTGCAGGCGTGATGCCGGGTCTGCTGCTCGGGTTTTGCCTGGTCGTCCTGTGTCTCGTGCTCGCCTATCGCAACGACTATCCGAAGGGCGAAGCGGTGGCGCCGCGCGTCGCGGCGGGCATGGCGATCGAAGCATTCTGGGGCCTGATCACTCTGATCATTATCCTCGGCGGCATTCTGGGCGGTGTGTTCACCGCGGTGGAGGCGGGCGCGGTCGCCTGCGTCTGGGCGTTCTTCGTCACCATGTTCATTTACCGCGACTATCGCTGGCGCGATCTGCCGGGGCTGGTGCATCGCACGCTGCGCACCGTCTCGTTGGTGATGACGCTGATCGCCTTCGCCTCGGCGGTCGGCTACATGATGGCGCTGATGCAGGTACCCGCCAGGATCACCGCGGCGTTCCTCACCATCTCGCACAATAAATACGTCATCCTGATGATGATCAACGTGTTGCTGCTGGTGCTCGGCTGCCTGCTCGACATGGCGCCAGCGATCCTCATCTGCACGCCGATCCTGCTGCCGGTCATGGTGAATTTCGGCGTCGACCCCGTGCATTTCGGCATGATCATGATGATGAACCTCGGCATTGGCCTGTGCCACCCGCCGGTCGGCGCCATTCTGTTCGTCGGCTGCGCCGTCGGAAAAGTGCGAATCGAGGACGTGATGCGCGAGATATGGCCGTTCTATCTCGTGATGTTCTTCGTGCTGATGCTGGTGACCTACGTGCCGGCGATTTCATTGTGGCTGGTGCGCGCCCATGGGTGACCGGCGGCTCCGAACGGGCGTGCGGACCCATGGAAAACTAACGCCGGAACCGCGAATCCCATATGGATTATTTATGCCGAGCGGATGCAGTCTCCCGCCCGGAATGGCGAAATCGGCCGTTCCTTGTGAGGAATGTCATGGGAATTGCATCGCCTTTCCATCATCAAGGCGCGCTTGGCGCCACTAACCATCAAAGACGGACCGGTTCGTCTCTGAGGATCGAACTTGCTGTGGGTTTGCTGTTGGCTTCAGCAATCGTCGCGTTCGGCCTCGTCGCCTATTTCACTTTCGCTCCTCTGGTAGGCGCGCCATGAACGACGACCCCGCCATAGAACGACCGGCTCTGGATCGCGCCGACCCCTTGAGTTTCATCATCGGGCGCGACAGAGCCGGACAATGGATCGTCGTCGAACGGCATGGCCTTTACGGCGGCATTTTCAACAGCGAACTGGCGGCCGTTCGCTTCGCTAAATTCGAGAGCGGGGGCCAGCGCAGCTCTATCTCGGTCAGCTCGCAGCCGCTCGATTTCTATGGCCCGGCGAGCCGGGCCGCTTGAATCGGACGGGTAGGTCCTCCCTGACTGGCCAGCGCGAGCGTCATCAGAACCCAAGCTGTTCCGGCGCGGCCCGGAGAAGGCGCGCCGACATCTCAAGGCCCGCCATCCCAGCAAATCGAGCAAGGCGACCGACCTTCAGGAATCAAAGCCATGCGCCCCGTTTCCGTTTCACAACAGCGGTCCCAACTCGACGACTTTCTGTTCGCGCCGATCGGCGATGAAAAGAACGGTACGACGCTGACCGTGCTCTCAGCACTGGCGCGCCAGGACATCGATCCTTGGCGCGAGGCCGCAAGCTTGGCTGAAATGCCCAGGGAATCGGCGACATTGAGAATGAGTTCGTTGATTGCGGGTCTGCCCGACAGGCCTTCAACCCGCCTGGACCCCGAGGCGGTCGCCGCCCTCCTGGTCGCGCGTCTGCCGCGTTCAGCCGTCGCGGCGCCAGGACGGAACAAGGCCTCACCGCGCGCGAGTGGGGTAAACTATTCCGGATTGTTCATATTTCTTGCGCTTGCGGCTTTCCTGCTCGGCGCAAGGGTCGTTACCGCCATTCGCGAATTGCCGGCCAGCGCCGACAGCGCCCACGCATCTATGTCCAGTACGTCCTCACCACCCGTTTTCTCGCAACCGCTTGCCACGAGTCCCCAATGACTGGATTTTTGATCAATCTCGGTGACTTCGAGGACGGGCAAAAATGTGTCGACGCCGGAAGCGAACATGGCGAGGACGCCGTGCGAGAATATTTCGCGGTCATCGTTCAAGAACCGGATATGGCTTTCCACGCGTCGTTTCCTGACCTGCCGGGATGCGCGGCGACAGCGGCGACGTTCCATGGCGCGCGTGTCGGGGCCGGAAGGGCTCTCGCGCGCTGTCTCGACCACATGAAACGCGCCGGCGATTCCATCCCCGAACCTTCGACGTTGGAGACCATCATCGGCGGGGAAGACGAACATTGCGGAGCGGCCATCCTTGTTCGAGAGGCGACGAGGCGCTCGGCGCCGGATGATTAGATGGATGACAAAGAGCTATCATTAGCGCTCGAAAAGATTGCAGACTCCCTGAGAGACGCGCGCGCCGCGGCTCTTGCGAATAGTTACGTTCTGGCCGAAATAGTCCGCGACCGGGCCGATTCCGCCAGGAACCGGCACGATTATCTCGCCGACATGTTTGCGCGCATCAGCGCGCGCGCCGAGAGATCGCCGATCGAGGGTCCGCCAAATGGCCTCCGCGCCCTGTTCCGCGAAGAGCTCTCAATATTCTTCGCGCGCGTCGCGCGGGGCTCGATATCGTCGGACGATAGTCCGGGATCCTGAAGATCGCCGCGCCAATGGCTGTGCGGGCGATCTACAATGGCGCGGTTCTCACCCTCCGGTGGAACGTCATGCAATGAACGGCGACCCGCGTCGCCGCATCAGGCCGCCGGCGCCTCGGCATCGGCGACCATCACGCCGCCCTTGCGCAGACCTTCGACGCGCAACTCGAAATCGTCGGGATTGCGGAACGGAATCACGCGGCGGCGGCGCTCCATCGAGAATTGCGGATTGACGCGCAACGCCTGTTGCCAGGCTTTCTGGCAATCGTCAGGCCGGCCGAGGTGGCCGTAGCACGACGCCAGCAGCGCATAGGCGGTCTCCGATTGCGGATTACGCGCGAGCCTTTTCTCGATCGCGGCGATCGCCAATTCGTATTCGCCGAGCTGAAAGCGCGCATCCCCGACAAGCTGCAGCGCCATGTCGGGATAATGCGGATCGCGCTGCATGTAGATTTCAAGGTTCTTGATTGCGCTCGCAGGATCGCCGGAGAATATCTGGATATGGGCCTTCATGCGCAGGCCTTCGGCGGAATTGGGCGAGAGCGCCATCGCGCGCTCGGCCTCCGCCTGCGCCAGGTCGAGCTTCTTGCTCCACATATAGGCTGCGCCGAGCGCGAAATGACCGAGAGGCTCCGCCTCATCCATCGCAACCACCCGCTGCGCGAGCTCCAGGCCCATTTTCAGCGATTGTTCGGGCTCGCTGGAGAATGCGTTGGCGTAGTCGATCACATGGGTCATGGCGATGGCGGCATGGGCCGCGGCATATCCGGGATCGATGGCGATCGCGCGTTCGAGCAGGCCGCGCGCGGCGATATTGGTGGGACGGGTCGCCGCCCACACCTGCTCGCGCCCGCGCAGGAAAAGCTCGAAGGCTTCGACGTTGATCTCGCGCCGCTGGGTCAGACGGTCCTGCTCGCCGATCGTCAGCTTCAGCTTGAGCGCGGAGACGATCTCCTTGGTCAGTTCATCCTGAATGGCGAAAATATCGTCGAGATCGCGATCGAAGCGGCTCGCCCAGACATGGCCGCCGCTCGTCGAATCGATCAATTGCGCGGTGACGCGGACGCGATTGCCCGCCTTGCGGACGCTGCCTTCGAGGACATAGCGAACGTCGAGCGCCTTGGCGACCTCGGCGACTGGCGCGACGGCCTTCTTGTAAAAGAACGACGAATTGCGCGCGACGACATGCAGTTCCGACAATTTAGACAGGTCGGTGATGATGTCTTCGCTGATGCCGTCGGAGAAATATTCCTGCTCGGCGTCGCCGCTCATGTTGTTGAAGGCGAGCACGGCGATCGACGGCTTGCGAGAAGCGGGCGGCGACGAAGGTTTCTCCGCCGCGGCTTGTTTGGCTGGAGCCGCGGATTTCGCCTGCGCAGGTACGCCGACCTCGAGCGAATAGATGCGGACCGGCTCGAGGATGTTCTTGAGCTGCGCCTCGCCCATATCGCTGACGGCGAAATCGAGCCGCGCGCGCACCTGGCGATAAGCATCCTCGGAAAGACAGATCGCGCCAGGCTTGGCGACCCCCTCGAGGCGCGAGGCGATATTGACGCCATCGCCCATCAGGTCGCCGTCGCTCTCTTCGACCACATCGCCGAGATGAATGCCGATGCGGAACACGATCCGGCGTTCCTCCGGAAGACCCGTATTGCGCTCGACCATGCTGTTCTGCAATTCGACGGCGCAACGCACGGCGTCGACGACGCTGCGAAATTCGACAAGGAATCCATCGCCCATGCGTTTGACGACGCGCCCGTTATGGACGGCGATGGTCGGATCGATGAGATCGCTGCGCAGCGCCCGCAGGCGCGCCAGCGTGCGATCCTCATCCGTGCTGGCGAGCCGGCTAAATCCCACCACATCTGCGGCGAGGATCGCCGCGAGCTTCCGTATTTCGCTCATTATGTCCGTTTCCAGAATCCAGCCCCACATGTGGCCTTGCGGGGCCGATCGCGCAATACCCCGCCGCTATGACGATTTCCAGACCTGCCGGATTTTTGGCCGATGGCCTCAAGCCGGCGCCTCCTGTGGACGCTGGCAGGGCGGCGGCCCCGGCCACGTTCGAAACAAGGCGCGGGCGCCCCGCATGGGCGTCACGGCCAGGCGTCGGTGAGCGAAGTTGGGTTAAGCCCTCGCTCTCGAAGCAGCGCCGAGCTGCCCGAATGAATCCTCGACCAGGCTCATGTGATGAAACATCGTGGAATGCGCGGCGGCGACGTCGCATGCCAGAATCGCCTTGACGACGGCGCCATGCTCGAGATGAGAGCGCGAAATGCGCCCATCGGTGCGAAACTGCGCGCGCCGGAACGGCGCCAGCCGGCGCCTGAGACCGGTCGCGAATTCGGACAGGATTTCGTTATGGGCGCCCGCGTAGATTTGGGTGTGAAAGACGATATTGGCCGCCGCATAGGCGTCGCGCTCTTCACGCGGGACGAACGCCGCCATCGAATCGTGCAGGTTTTGCAGGCGGCGACGTTCGATCGGCGTCATGCTCATCGCCGCCAGTCGCGCGCAGGCCGCCTCGATCTCCGCCATGGCGGCAAACAGCGTCTCCAATTGCGCCGAAGTCGCGTTAGCGACAGTGGCGCCGCGGCGCGGCTTGACCTCGATCAGGCCGGTCGAAGCGAGCTGGCGCAGCGCTTCGCGCACCGGCGTGCGCGAGACGCCATAGCGCTCGGCCAGCATATGTTCGTCGAGCCGCAATCCGGGCTGGAATTCGCCTGATAGAACCAGTTCCGCAATGCCTTCAGCGAGCCGCTCGGTTTGCGTCGAAATTTCCAGATCCGCCCGCTTCAAAGACTCAACCCCCCGCTCCGGCGCCCTGTCCTTGGGCAGCTTTAGCATACAAAATCAGCATGCAACACTATTCTATAGGCATGCAATAAGACAGATTTGCATACATAATCTTTTGGCTGCATGCAGGTCTCGCGAGGTCATTCCATGCCTCCGTCCGTCCATCCTGTCGACGAATTATTGCCGCCGCCAAAGTTGTTCGCTCTCGGGCTCCAGCATGTGTTGGTGATGTATGCGAACGCGGTCGCGGTGCCGCTGATCCTTGGCGGCGCGCTTCATCTGCCGAAGGATCAGATCGCAATGCTGATCAACGCGGATCTCTTCGCCTGCGGCATTGCGACGCTCATCCAGACGATCGGTTTTGGGCCCGTCGGCATCCGGCTGCCGATCATCATGGGCGTGACGGCGGTGGCGATCTCGCCGATGCTTGCGATGGCGGCGATGCCGGGCGTCGGGCTGACCGGGATCTACGGCGCGGTGCTGATCGGCGGGTTGTTCGGGCTCTGCGCCGCGCCCTTCGTCAAATATGTGCTGCGCTTCTTCCCGGCAGTGGTGACGGGCACGATCATCACGATGATCGGCGTCGTGCTGATGCGCGTCGGCGTCGCTTGGGCCGGCGGCGGCGCGGCGGCGTCCGATTTCGGCGCCGCGGGCTATCTGTCGGTCGCAGCGCTGGTGCTTGGCGTGATCCTGCTGGTGATCAAATTCGCCAGCGGCTTCCTGCAGAACATGGCGGTGCTGATCGGCATCGCCGTCGGCTATATCGTCACCATCATGCTGGGCTGGCCGGATTTTTCCGGCATCCAGAACGAACCGCTGGTTCGCATCGTACTTCCGCTGCAATTCGGCGTCCCGCAATTCTACCTGATCCCCTGCCTCACCATGTGCCTCGTCATGACCATCGTCTTCATCGAGGCGACGGGCATGTTCCTGGCGCTCGGCGCGATGACAGGGCGTGAGGTCGGCGCCGAGGACGTCAAACGCGGCCTGCGCGCCGACGCGATCGGCACGATCATCGGCGCGCTGTTCAATACCTTTCCCTATGTCTCTTATTCACAGAACATCGGCCTTGTCGGCGTCACCGGGGTCTACAGCCGCTGGGTCTGCGTCACCGGCGGCTTCATCATGCTGGCGCTCGGCCTTGTGCCGAAGCTGGCCTTCATCGTCGCCTCGGTGCCGCAATGCGTGCTGGGCGGCGCCGGATTCATCATGTTCGGCATGGTGGCGGCGACCGGCATCAAGATTCTCTCGACCGTCGACTTCGCGCGCCAGCGCAACAGCGTGCTCGTCGTCGCGATCTCGATCGGTTTTGGCCTGATCCCGATCGTCTCGCCGAATTTCTTCCACATCTTCCCCGATGCGCTGAAGCCGATCTTCGGCGACGGCATCATCCTGACTTCGATCGCGGCGGTCCTGCTCAACGCCTTCTTCAATCGCACGAGCCAGCGCGAGGCCGAGACCGACGCTTTCCTTGCGGCGCAAGCCGCCGAACACATCTGAACGCGACGCGATGCGCCCCGCCGCGAAATCGAGCTGAAATCGCGGCCTTTGCCTTGAAACGGGAGCTTGGAGAATGGGTAAGATCATATCCCTGGCGGCCGAGCCTTATCCCTTCGCGCTAAGCCCCGAGCATTGCGCCCTGCTGATCATCGACATGCAGCGGGACTTCCTGGAGGCCGGGGGGTTCGGCGAAATGCTCGGCAACGATGTCTCGCAATTGCGCCGGACGATCGAGCCGAACCGGCGCCTGCTCGCGGCATGGCGCGCCGCTGGCCTCTCCACTCTCCATACGCGGGAAGGTCACCGACCCGATCTCTCCGATCTGCCGCCCGCCAAAAAGATACGCGGCCAGAGCGCCACTACGATCGGCGATCCCGGCCCGATGGGGCGCATCCTGGTGCGCGGCGAAGCCGGCCACGACATCATCGCCGAGCTTTATCCTCAGCCCGGCGAACCGGTCATCGACAAGCCCGGCAAGGGCGCGTTTTTCGCGACCGATCTTCACGCCATCCTTCAACATCGCGGCGTCAGGCAACTCGTCGTCACCGGAGTGACGACCGAAGTCTGCGTCAACACCACGGTGCGCGAGGCGAACGACCGCGGCTACGATTGCGTCGTGCTGGAAGATTGCGTCGGCTCCTACTTTCCCGAGTTTCACGCGATGGGCCTGAAGATGATCAAGGCGCAAGGCGGCATTTTCGGATGGGTGGCGAAGTCCGAAACATTGATCGACGCCTTGACCGAAATGAAAACGCTCAACTGACCAAACCACATCATGGAAGGAGTGGGGCAATGGCTAATTCAGCGATGATTGCGGGGCGCAGTGAGCGTCTTTGGGTTCCCGGCGACTGGAACGCTTTTTTCGGATTCGGGACGAATATCCTCGTCAATGTTCTGGTCCTCACCGGACTGCTGCGCTTCGTCTTGAAAATGCCGGACTCGCTGGTGTTCGGTCGCATTCTTCCGGCCACCGGCCTGATGTTGTTCCTGAGCACGGTCTATTACGCCTACCTCGCCTATCGGGTCGCCAAAAAGACCGGCCGCACGGATGTCTGCGCCTTGCCGTCCGGCATCAGCGTGCCGCATATGTTCGTCGTCACCTTCGTGGTCATGCTGCCGATCCTGGCCAAGACCAACGATCCCGTTCAGGCCTGGGAGGCGGGCCTCACCTGGGTGTTCGTGCAGAGCTTCGTACTGATGGTCGGCGGCTTCATCGCGCCGATCATCCGCAAGATCACGCCGCGCGCGGCGCTGCTCGGCTCGCTCGCCGGCATTTCGATCACCTTCATCTCGATGCGGCCGGGCCTGCTTATCTTCGAAACGCCGCTGATCGGCATCGTCTGTCTGGCCATCATCCTCGCCAATTGGTTCGGCGGCGTTCGCTATTTCCGCGGCGTGCCGGGCGGCCTCGTCGCCATCGCGGCGGGCACGCTGATCGCCTGGGGTTCGAATATTTTCGGCCTCGGTTATGGCGGCCTCAGCCTTGGCGTTGTCAGCGACGCGGTTTCGCATTTCGGCTTTTCGATTCCTCTGCCGGCGGTCGACCATGTGTTCTCGGGCTTCAAATTCCTCGGCGTCATCCTGATCACCGCGATTCCCTTCGGCATCTACGATCTCGTCGAAGCGATGGACAATGTCGAGAGCGCGGCGGCCGCCGGCGATTCGTTTCCGACGACGCAGGTGCTGACTGCCGACGGCATCATCAGCCTCATCGGCTGCCTGCTCGGCAACCCGTTCATCAACGCCGTCTATATCGGCCATCCCGGCTGGAAGGCGATGGGTGGGCGCATCGGTTATTCCGCCGCGACCGGCGTGATGGTGCTGGTGTTGTCATGGCTCGGAATCGTCGCGCTGATGAGCGCGCTGATTCCGGTCGTGGCGATCCTGCCGATCCTGCTTTACATCGGCATGTTGATTGGCTCGCAAGCGTTCCAGGAAACGCCGAAGAGTCATGCGCCGGCGATTATCCTGGCGATGATGCCGCAGATCGCCGCCTGGGGCAAAACCATGATCGACGGCGCCCTGGGCGCGGCGGGCACCAACGCGGCGGCCGTGGGGCTCGACAAGCTCGGCAATGCCGGCGTGCTCTATCACGGGCTGGCGACGCTTGGCGGCGGCGCGACCCTCGCCGGCATCATCCTGGGCGCGGTCACCGTGTTCATTATCGAGCGGCAGCTCGACAAGGCGGGCTGGTTCGCGCTTGCCGGCGCGGTTCTGACCTTCTTCGGCTTCATCCACGGCGAGGAGATCGGCATCGCTCAATCGCCGGTGGTTGCGCTTGGCTATCTTGGCGTTGCGGTCATGCTGTTCGGCTTCGCCCGCTACGCCCATGTGTCGCCAGCCGAACCGAGCGAAATCGACAGCCATGGCGCGTTGACGGCTCAGCCGGCTGAGTAGACGCCCATGCAGCTATGTCCCGGGCGCGTGCGACGAACCCGCAGGCGAATGTCCAATACGCGGCCTTCGTGAGGGCCTTTTCGGGGACATATTCAACCTGGGGAATGATATGTGCTTCAAGAGCGGCGGCCTCGCCCCCAAGGGGCCGCCGCCGACGTGGACGAATCAAAACCACAGCAGAATGATTTCGGCCTCGCTCACGCCTGGACCTGCCTTTCGTTGACAGGCGCCGGGAGCTGGCGCTGTTGGGCTCGTCGAGAGAGGATATCAAGAGGGCGGCCATGGCGAGACTCGCCAAGTTTCGGGCCTTCACTGCTCAGATTCGCTGCTTTCCCATCGATCTTTAGCGGTTCATTCTATGAATCCGCCGCTAACCTGCTTTCGATACCCGCCGGTCTGGGGCGGCGAGACAGGGAGATGACCTATGACGGGCGTGAACGACTTCAGCGCACTCACCTTCGACTGCTACGGCACGCTCATCGACTGGGAGCGCGGCATATTGGCCGAGCTCAGGCCCTGGGCCGACCGGCATGGCCGGGCGGATCTCAGCGACAACGCGATCCTCGAAACCTTCGGCGCGACCGAGGCCGCATGCGAGGCCGCGTCGCCGGCTATGCTCTATCCACAGATTCTGGAAGAGGCGCATCGCCGCCTCGCGCGGCAATGGAGCATCCGGTCCAGCGCGGACGAGATTGCCAGCTTCGGCCAGTCGGTCGCCCGCTGGCCGGCCTTCGCCGACAGCGCGACGTCGCTGCAGTATCTGAAGCGCTATTACAAGCTTGTCATCATCTCGAATGTCGACCGGGCATCCTTCGCGCACAGCAATCAGAAGCTCGGCGTCGCGTTCGATCGCATCATTACCGCCGAGGACGTTGGTTCCTATAAGCCGAACCTCCAGAATTTCCATTATGCGCTGGCCGACCTGGAGCGCTCGCTGGGCGTCGCCAAGAGGCGCATCCTGCACACGGCCCAGAGCATCTTCCATGACGTCGTTCCGGCGAAATCGGTCGGCCTCGCCACGCTCTGGATCAACCGGCGCAAGGAAGCCGGCGGCTGGGGCGCGACGCCGGCGCCCGCCGCCGGCGATGCCGCCAAGCCCGACTTTCAAGTCGCGAGCATGGCCGAATTCGTGGCGCTGCATCAGGCCCATTTGCGCGGCGAACCCGTCTGACGATCGATCTCGTCTGACCAATCGGGCGGAGCAACGACACGGAACGATCCGAGGGCGGGGCGATGAAGCGGGGCAATGCGGGCGCGATCAGACTGGATCGGCTGGACTTGAAGATACTTGGGGCGCTGCAGGGCGCCGGGCGCATGACCAATCTGGAGCTTGCCCAGACGGTTGGCCTGTCCGCCACCCCCTGCCTGCAGCGTGTCAAGCGAATGGAGGCGGCCGGCTGCATACGTGGCTATGGCGCAGAGCTCGATATCGATCTTTTGTGCAGCAATATCGTCGTCTTCACCGAGGTGACGCTGCACAACCATCGGCGCGAAGATTTTCTCCGGTTCGAACGCGGCATTCAGGATATCCCCCATATCCTGAACTGCTTTCTGGTGACCGGCGGCTATGACTATCTGGTGCAATTCATCGCGCGGGACATTCTCGACTATCAGCATGCAGTGGAAGGGCTGCTCGATCGCGATCTGGGCGTCGAGAAATACTTCAGCTTCGTAACCATCAGGCAGGTGAAACGCAGTCCCGGCTATCCGATCGGGCTGCTCATGCCTGAGGGCGGCTGATCGCGGCGTGACGGAGGCTGATGTTGCAGTCAACGTTTGCAAGCAACCGAGCTGCAGGTGATTTCGAAAAAGCGTTGGGGGCTCGCCTCAAGTTCGGAAAGATCGGCCTGCGACGCATAGGCCCAGATGATCCGCGCCGGGTGATCCTCGCTAATCAACGAGTCGAGATCGCAAACCTGAAACGAGGGCTGATTGCGAACCGGTTCGCGCAGCCGCGCTCGCCCTACGCCATCCCGACGCCGTCCAACCATCTCCGGCAGATCATCGAAAAGCCCGGCCACGATTCACCCTCCGACCCCAGACCAGAGAATCAGCCAAATCCCAAACATTCAATTGAAAAAGTCACAGCCTCGAAGCGGTCGCCGCCTTCGGCGGTGGCCTGAAAGGCCATCATTGACAAAGGTCTCAGCGGTGAAACACGCTCCGCCGTGCGAAACGATGGATCACACTCGACCGTTTCAGTTGTCGTTGATCTCGCGCTGGCGCACCATTGTGAGCGGCGTCCGGACGAATGCTTCGCATTCGCCTTGAGAACCAATACAGACGAAGGTTTTCAGAAGCTTGCCTGGATTGCTTCGTCGCTTCGCCAAGGCGAGTGAGTCATTCGCCTGACATCGCAATGACGGAGAGTGATTCCAATAGAAAGCGGCACTCTCCAGCAGCGCGCTCCTTGTCCTTGAACGCTGAGGACGCCGAAACGCATCCTGGATCGGGCTTCAGGCCGAATCGCCGCTCGAGGGCCGGGCGCCAGCCTCGCTCTCCTCATCATGAGAAGGCTCAGCCGCTTCCCCGTCCTCCGCCGCACTGGCCGCCAGATCGCGAATTCCGCGACTTGCGAGCAGCATTTCGATCAGGAAAGCCAGCAGCGCGCCCATGGTGAAAAGAAGCGCGAATCCGAAAGATATGAACAGGGAAATCCCGGCCTGATCCCGCAGCGTTCCGACGAACAGGAGCATGGCGGCGAAACATGTTGCAATCCCGCCCAAGGCTCCCATCATCACAGCGGCGTCGAGGACGTGCGAGCGCCGCCTGAGGTAGATCAGGCGCACTTCCAGTCGGGTCCGCTCGACCGGATCGGCTGTTTCCAATTGCTCGGCCACGGCATCGACGCGGTCGGCCACGCGTCCGAGCCGCGTCGAAAGCACGCCCAATAGCGATGCGACGCCCGAAAGCAGGAATACGGGCGTCAGCGCGACCTGGATCACGTGCGCAACGCTGTCGACGCTGTCCAACCCGAGCATGAATGATCGCTGTCCGATGAGCGAAACGGCTTTGAGCAAAACTTTCGCGAAACGTCAATCGAAGCGGCGGCGAATGTGAAGAGCTGTTTGAAGCGTCAGCCGACGATCAGCGAGGCGAGCAAGACCAGGATCAGCGCCGCCACGGAGATGATGGTCTCGACGATCGTCCAGGTGCGAAACGTCTGCGGCACGGTCATGTTGAAATATTCCTTCACCAGCCAGAAGCCGCCGTCATTGACGTGCGAGAGGATCAGTGCGCCGGCGCCGGTGGCGAGCACCAGAAGCTCGACCGACGTGCCCGGAGATTTCAAGGCGATCGGCGCAATGATATTGGCGGCGGTGGTCATCGCCACCGTCGCCGATCCCGTGGCGATCCGCATCAGCGCGGCCAGCAGCCACGCCAGCAGCAGCAAGGGCACGTTGGCGCTCACCGCGAGATCGACGATGACCTTGGAGACGCCGCTGTCGATCAGGATGCGGCCGAAGCCGCCGCCGGCGCCGACGAGGAGAGTGATCGCCGCCGTCGGCGCGAGGCAGTCATTGCTGTATTTCAGGATCGCGCTCGCCGAAACGCCGCGCATCGTCCCGAGCAGAATGAAGCTCGCAACGGCGCCGCAGAGGAGGGCGATGTCGGTATTTCCGAGGAAGCGGAGGGCGAGATTGGCGGGCGTCTTGGCGGCGAAGATGAGGTCCGCCCAACTGCCGACGAGCATCAGGATCACGGGCAGGAGAACGACCAGCATGGTAATGCCGAAGCCCGGCAGGCGGCGATCCGGATCCTGCTTGGCGACCAGCGTCTCGGCGATCGGATTTTCGGCGGGCAGGACGATGCGCGGCGCTATGAACTTGGCGAACAAGGGTCCGGCCAGGACCGCCACGGGCAGCCCGATCACGATTCCATAGAGGATCGTCTTGCCGATGTCGGCCTGATAGGCCTGCACGGCCAGCAGGGCGGCGGGATGAGGCGGAATCATCCCATGCACCACGGAGAGCCCCGCGACCATCGGCAGACCGACGAAAAGCAAAGGGGCGCCGGTCTGGCGCGCGACATTGAAGGCGATCGGAATCAGCAGAACGAAGCCGACCTCGAAGAACACCGGCAGGCCGACGATGAAGCCGATCAGCATCATCGCCCAATGAATGTTTTTGACGCCGAAAAGGCTGATCAGCGTGTTGGCGATCTGTTCGGCCCCGCCCGACTCGGCGAGCATTTTGCCGAGCATCGTGCCGAGCGCGATGATGATGGCGATATGGCCGAGGGCGCCGCCGACGCCGGCCTCGAAGGATTTGACGACATCGGCGGGCGGCATGCCGGCGACGAGCGCCAGCGCCAGCGACGAGCCGAATATGGCGATGAACGGATTGACCTTGAAGCGCGCGATCAGCACCACCATGCTGACCACCGCGGCGATGGCGACCAGAAGCAATATCGTTTGTGGCATTCCGATTCACCGTATGTTGGGACGATCGATCAGAACACACGGTGGGAAATCCGCAATAGTTTTGCTTGGGGATTGCGGGAGGGGCTTGAGGTCGGCGTGCCCGCCGATTGACAAGCAAGCAGAGGTAGGATGATGAGAGTCGCGCCGGCGCCGGCCGGCCTTGAACGTGAATCGGAACATCGACAAAGGGAGGATCGCGATGACGCGCCAAACCATCAGCCTGATGATTGCAGGATCGATCGCAAGCGCGCTGGCGGCGGCGAGCGCGCCGGCCGGCGCCGCCGGCGAAACGGAAAATTGCTACGGCGTCGCGCTCAAGGGCCAGAACGATTGCGCATCGGCCTCGCATAGCTGCGCCGGCCAGGCCACGATCAGCTACGACGGCCAATCGTGGAAGGGCGTCCCGAAGGGGACCTGCGTCAGCATCAAGAGCCCCTACGGGCCGGGCTCGCTGACGCCCATTAAGCGGCCGGTTTGAACGAGGCGCGGGTCGCGGCTATTGAGTCGTCGCGGCGGGGGGCGTTCCGAGAATATCGCCCCGCCGTCATCGCGAGGGAGCGCAGCGACGAAGCGATCCAGACTAAGCTATGGCGACCGCTATCCGTCTTGGTTGTCGAGACCTATGCGAAGCAATTCGTACCGGGATTTGCCGGGGGCTTAGTCTGGATTGCTTCGCCGCTGCGCCAAGGCGAATGAGTCATTCGCCTGACCTCGCAATTGTGCAAGTTTACCAGTTCGTCGATCGGCCTCACCGCAAGGGTCGTGTGTGATCCATCGTTTCGCTTGGCGGAGCGTTTTCACCCCAGAGACCTTTGTCAATGACGACCGCGAACGCGGTCGCCGCCTTCGGCGGTGGCCTGAAAGGCCATCATTGACAAAGGTCTATGGGGTGAAAAAATGGCCTCCATGCGAACAATGGCTCAATAGCGAAGCTGCCAGGCGCGATAATCCGATCGGGTCGCACCCGGGCGCCAAACGCGGTCTCGACGGCTTCATCGCTACGCCGACGGAATTGCTAGATCGCCCGATCAACGAATTGGCGAACCTGCACAGCAATGACGGGGTGCGGGTTCAGCCGAAGTCGGCACGCTCCAAGGCGCGCGACAACA
This sequence comes from Roseiarcus sp., assembly GCA_036513315.1. Lineage (GTDB taxonomy): Bacteria > Pseudomonadota > Alphaproteobacteria > Rhizobiales > Beijerinckiaceae > Roseiarcus. Next base: position 53,651 of record DATBZF010000132.1, on the reverse strand, counting down.
ATATCCCCCTCTTGTGGCAGACCGGCCCGTCTATCAGTTTTTGTGGCAGATAGGTTGACCGTTGAAGACGTTATATGTCCCGCCGATATCCTTACAAATCTTTCTAACTTGCTCCCCGTCATCACGGAAGCTCGAGAGCCCAGCGCCCTTGATACCTTCCAGATGGAATCCCGCGTTACGATCGGCCTTTTTCACCGCGGCTTTGACTTCGACTTGCGGCTTTGTGACCGTTTCGCCATAGGCGTCGCTGGCCGTCGGAAGCGCGAGTGAAGCCGCCAGGATCAAGCCCGCGAGCGCCAACCGCCTCCGGCTGCCCAGGCTGACGCCGCGCGCAGCCCGAACTGCGATCTCGGAACGATGTAATTGCTGGGTCATGTGTTTGTCCTCGAACCCAAGGGTCTGCGCGAACACTTTTCATCGCCGCCTCACGGCACCATCTGTCCGAAGCCATGGTTCTGGTCGTTGAGGTCTGTCGCATTGACGACCAGGAAGAGGCCGCCTCGCGACACCACTGTGAGCCGCGTATTGGGCCCGGTATAGGCGGCGCCGTCGTCGATCGCCGGAATATCTAATGCGCGCCCCGTTCGAGTCCTGGTGGACTGAGAACGTTGGAGTGACGGAGGCATAATGATCACCGCGCGCCTCCTTTCTTTCAACAGATGGGATCTTTCATCAGTTTGCATGACAGGTGGCGCCGCCGCTGTAGAAGGTAAATGTCCCTCCAATGCTCTTACAGAAATTTCTTTGAGCGTTGTCGTCCGCCAGCCACAAATTCATTTTGCTCACGAAATCACCTTCACCATTGTATCCAGCGTTGTAATCCGTCATCTCGGATCTGACTTCGGCTTGCGATTTTGTGGCTGTCTCTCCATAGGCGGCCCCGGCTGCCGGGGGCGCGAGCGACGCCAGCAGGATCACGGCCGGCAGCGTCGGCGCCAACCGACACCAGCGCCGTCGGTCCGTTCCGAAGCCGTGCGCGGCGTGAACCTCGCACTCTGAAAGACTTGAGTTATGGGTCATGTTTTCGTCCCTCCATCTGAATCGTCCACGCGAATGCTCTACTTATCGCCGCCTCACGGCACGGCCTCGCCGAAGGCGTGGTTCTGGTCGTTGAGGTCTGTCGCATTGGCGACCAGGAAGAGGCCGCCTCGCGACATCACCGTGAGCCGGGTATTGGGACCGGTATAGGCGGCGCCGTCGTCGATCGCGGTCGTGCTTCCCGATTCGACATGGAACGTGTGGATGGCGCCGGTCGCCGTGCCGAAAACGCCGGCGATCTTGCCATTGTTGCCGATCGACCTGGCGAAGGCCGGCCCGGTCGCCCCTGCCGGCTCCGATATCGCGACCGCATCGGCGCCCGCGTTCGAATTCCAGATGCACGCCGCCGGCAGATCGGTGGCTGCGGTGCTGTTCAGGTAGTTGCAGGCGACCAATCCGCTGTCGTTGATGTCGACAGCAAAGGTTTCCGACTCCGTCGCGCCGCCGACCGTCACCAGCACGACGGCCGCGGTTCCTCCTGCGCCCCAGACCGCGACGCGATAGATGTCGCCCGGGTAGTTGCACTGGCCGAGGATCTGTCCCTCGACATTGACTTTGATCACGGTGCAATAGTCGGCGCCGGTCGGGACGGGCAGCAGAATATCGACGGCGTTTGTGCCCTGCCAGAGCACGGCCTTGCTGCCGCCGCCTTTCCCGGCGTCCTTGCAATTGGCGATGATCGAGGGCGGGAGGGCGTCGTTGATGTCGACGGGCGTGCAATTGGCGTCCGAAGCCAGCAGCGGCGGCGACAGCTCAGTCGGCGCGCCGGTCGATGACCACCACACCGGTAGCTCGCCGCCCTGGCTGTTAATGCTGACGCCGACGATCACGCCCGCCAGATTGACTTTTGTCGCCACCGTCTGCACGTCCGGCAGCAGGCCGAGATCGAGCAGCGACAGGGGCTGCAATTGCGTCGGCGCCGTCGCGGGCGCCGACGATCGCCAGAATACGCCCTGGTTCACGGCGTTGGCGTCGGCGCACCAGCCGATGATGATCTCGGCGCCGGAGGCGGAGTTGTTGATGCCGGTGGCGTTGCATGGCGCGCCGTTCACCGTTGACGGCAGTGCGGCGAGCGGTGTCGATGACGAGGCGGCCAATCTGACGAAGGCGGCTTCGGTGTCATTGGTGAGGAGGCAGTTTCCGATCACGGTCGCTGCGTCATTGACCGCCGGGCCTTCGCATGAATTGATCCCGGCGAGATCGTTGTTGGTCCACGCATGGGCCGGCGAGGCGCTTATACCCGGCATCATCCATGCGCCGGCGACGGCGCCGAGGAACGCGGCGGCTGTGCAAAATCGCTTGTCCATTTCGATCTCCTCTTGCGCAAATGAAATTGGCTTCATGCAGAATGAGTGCGGTCGGTCGCCGTTGGGGCGGATGATCGGTCAGTCGGCGGCCCACAAGTCGAAAGTGCGTCGCGACTGCCTGGAGAGGCAGTTAAGCGCGGCGCGCGACAACGCCAGCTCCTAAGCTACGCTGCGATTGGCGCCGGCTCCCCGGCCCGTCAGAAAGGCGATGCTCCAATTACCTCCACGAGGCCCACACCTTTGATGTCAAGGGTGTTTACATAATCCCTGTATTTTTCTCGTACAACGATCTGCTCTTTCCTGATGTCGGCTGTCCGTCTGATCAGGCTGCTGCCGCCATAGGCGGCTCCAGCCCCCGGAGGCGCAATGACGGCGATCAGGATTAGCCCCGCCGGCAGCATGTGGCGCCGTTTCGATCTGCCGTAGAGCGGTGCGCCAGGCGCCGCGTCGCGTGAGCCTACCATTGCTCCTTGCGTGGAGATTTGGGTCATCGATTGTCTCCTCTGGAATCGTCCGAATGATTGCCCGGGGTAGCCTGCGCTTCACGGAACCGACTTCACGACGTCAACCGCGACAAAGTCGACGCGAATCCACGTGCCAGCCTCAAAGGCGCCTCCTCGCGTCATCTTCGAGACGCTGGTTTGTTCGCCGGAGGAGTTGCCGTCCGGGCTACCGCCGCTGACAGACGTGTAGCCGTAAGGTGGCGTGCTGAAGGGAAGCCAGGAGCCGCTTCCGCTGACGTCATAGTTGCCGACGACCTTGCCGGTGTTGCCGATGGCCACGGCGATGCCGCCGTTGGCGGTCGGCAGGGTGATCGCGGTGGCGTTGGAATTGCTGTCGCTCGGATCCCAGAGACACGGCTGCTTGCTGCCGTTGGCGTTGAGGTAGTTGCAGGCGACCGCGCCGTTGTCGTTCATATCGACGGCGTAGGTTTTCGACATGCCGTTGAGGTTGATGCTGCCCAGCACGCTCAAGCCGGAGCCTCTCAGCGAGCCCCACACAACGGCGCGCGTGACATCGCCTGCGTAGTCGCACTGGCCGAGGACCATCGCCAGGAAATTGACGTTCAATGCGGTGCACGATTTGGCGCCGCCGCCAGGCGGCGCCAGCACCGTATATGCGGCGCTCACGCCATTCCAGAGGACGATCTTGTTTCCGCCGCCGGTCCCTGCGTCCTGGCAATTGCCGACGATCGCGGGCGGGCTGGCGTCGCTAATGTCCACCGGCGCGCAGTTCGCATTCACCGACCCCAGCGGCGCCGAGAGCTGGCTCGCGGCGCCCGTCGACGACCATGTGACTGGAGTTTTCGTGCCTGAAGCGCTGATGCTGACGCCAACCATCACGCCCGATGAGTTGACGGCCACGGCTTGCGTCTGCTCGTCGGGGGCGAGGCCCGACAGGGGCTGCAATAGCGTCGGCGCCGTCGTCGGCGTCGACGATTTCCAGAATACGCCCTGGCTCACGGCGTTGGCGTCGTTGCACCAGCCCATGATGATCTCGGCGCCAGCCGAGGCATTGCTGAGGGCGGTGATGCCGCAGGGCACGCCGTTCGCCGTTGACGGCAGCGCCGCCAGTTGCGTCGGCGTCGGCGCATTGCCGAATTGAACGAAGCTTATCTCCTGATTGCGGAAGAGGCAGCTTCCGGCCCTGGTTCCCGAATCATTGATCGCCGCGTCGAAGCATGCGCTGTACCCCGAGGGACTGCTCTGGATCCAGCCATTCTGGAGCGCCGACGCGCTCTTGCAATCGAGCATCGAGGCCCCGGCGAGGGCGCCGAGGAGCACGACGGCCGCTTTGATGCATCGCTTGTCCATGTTGACTTCCCTCCTTAGACAGACAATCCGCTGACGATCGGAGCGCAAGGGATCATTGGCCGCCGAGGCGGATGTCCCGGCGGTCGGCGGCTTGCGCGCGATAGCAATGGCGTTCAGTTAAGGCTTAAGACGAACCCGCCATTTTCTGCTCCTCTCCCCGGCGCCGCGGCGCGGTTGAACCGAGCGACGGCTTGCGCCGGGGGCATTTCCTTGTTGGACCAACAGGCAGTCATGCGCTTCGGATCAGCTCTTCGGCGCCAGGGACATTCTCGGGAACGTCCCTGGCGATCCCACGCTTGCGCATCGACGCGGCCCGCCTGTCACGACCCTCTCGGTCGTGCGGTCCGTCAGGCGATTCCCCGACGAAACCGAAAGCGTCCATGCATGAGCGACGGAACAGTATATACAATCTCATTCAGTACCATCTGATACAGATATATGGTAAAACGAATGGGTTGTAAAGGGGAAAGCCATCCTATTGCTTTCAATCGTAAATCGAGCGATCCCGCATCGATGCGATCAGGACGATGGCGCTGTCGTTGGCGGGAATGTCCGACGCGCCGCCATTCTTTTCCGCGCGGACCGGGAAAGTCGGCAGCAGCGCGGGCATGGCGATCACAGCGCCGCCATAGGCGATAAGCACGGCGGCGGAGGCATAGGCTATCAATCTGCCGCGTGGAAAAATCTTCTCGGCAAGAATGAGCAAGGTGATCGCCGCCATCGCGGCGACATTCATCATGCCGAGGGGAAACAGAATGACGAAAAGGAGCCAGCAACATCCGAAACAATAGAGGCCGTGCAGCCAGCCCATCCGCAAAGCGCCCACGGTTCCGCTTCGCCAGGACGTCATGATGAAAGCGACCGGCGTCCGGCATTGCAGCAGGCAGAAATTCTTCGCCGGCGTGAATTGATAGAGCCCGGCCAGGATGAGTACGACGCCGCCGAAGCGGGCGAAGGCGCTGGCCGGAACGGCGAAATGCGAAACCGCGGCTTCAGCGACGCACGCCAGTACGAAAGCGGCGATGCCGGTCAGCGCCCACAGGATCAAATATCCCGCGACGAACACCCATGTGGCGAGAAAGGCGCCGCGCGCCGTCCTGCGGCGTTGGATGTTGTGGAAGGTGAGGATCATCGGGGCGGCGGTCGGAAACATCATCGCCACCATCATGATGACCCAGATCGCCAGAAACGGCGTCAATGAAAGGCCCATCGTATAGGGCAATGACATGTCCATGGCGGAGGCCGGATAATCCCAGACGAGCGCCGCCCAGGATAACAGCGCCACGACGAGCAGGATCGCCAGGATCGCGTAGCCCTGAATGGGCGATCCCTCGCTCCGCGCCGAGGGCGTGAACGCGTTTGTTTCCGATGGTCCCGGCTTGGCCGCCAACTATCGCTTCCCGTCGTGCACGAAGCCGGCGCCGGTGATGCGGAAGCGATTGAACTGACCGTAGCTGTCGTTGAAGTCAGCGGTCATGACCGTGGAAGCTTTCGTCGAGGCGCTGCCAATCTCCGCCTGTTCGAATTCCATACCGTCGGGCAGATCGATCCTGACGCGATGCGTGCTGCCGTCGACGGGACTTCGGATCGGTTTTCCCGAGGCGGAAAGAATGCCCGGAATGCTCGCGCGCGCGATCCGCGCTTCGATGTCGATTTCAAAATCGATCGGCTCGAAAAGCGGTTCGTGCACTTTGTCGGACATGGCGTGGAACACCCACCAATGCGTGGCGGCCTCCTTGGTCTCCTTGCCGTGCAGGATCGCAGCGAGCGCTTCTCGCTGCTCGGGCGTGGCGCGCCGGTCGATGATCGCCTGCATCTCGCCCTTGCCTTCATAGACTGGGCCCGGCCACTGATATTGCACGACCGAGCGAAGCCCATCCAACTGGACTTCGCCGAAATGGCCCTTGTCGATCCTGATGATTTCGACGCCGTGGCAATGTCCCTGCGTCGGCAGCAATTCGAACTGGCAGGGACAGGAATAGTCGCAATTGCAATTGCCGAATTTGACGCCCTCGACATACCAATCGATCATCGCTTGCATTCCCATCCGGGCCATTCTTTGGCTGGCTGACGCCCCGCTGCGATAACGCCCACCGCCCCGATGCGGGAATGTACGGGCGATCATGCGTGAGGGGAATAGGCTCGCCATGCCAGGCGGGAATGGATCACGCCCGACCGTTTCGATCATGGGGCTTTCCGCTGCGCGGCGAAATGTTCTTCGAGCGAAATGGAAGGCCGTCATCGCATGTTCCAGCAAGTCATCGCTTGCGGGCCAAAAGCTTCATCACCGCTTGTCCAACGCCGACGAAATGTCGGTCAGGTAAAAGCCGGCGTCGTTGTGCAGCATCGACGCGCCGTTGCACCTCGCCGCGGCGTGGGCGAAGCAATCGCCCATGTTGAGGCGGGCGGGATGGCGGCCCTTTCCGAATTGGTCGTAGGCGTCGATCGCGACGGCAAGCTCGCTTGACCCGACAGCGACGGTGTTGATCCCGGCGATGGCGAGAAAATCGGCGACCTTGGCGCGCGCTTCGCGCACGGACAGGGGATATTCCTTGACGAGGCCGGCCACCGCCTCCCAGACGGCGATTGGCGCGGTCAGGCGGGTTTCAGCGGCTGAAAGCGCATCGGCGAAAATGTCGCCGTCCGCACCCGCCATTAGGTCAACATCGCTGTCTCAAGGTGATATTTCATCAGCAAATTCAAATGCTTTCGCCCCGCGCGGATTCGACAAAGCGCGCAAATGGTCGTCTCGAAATTTCGTCGAGTCGGCGCCTCGTTCCTCAACCGCCCGCGAAGCTGCGCGGCGCCGGGCTTACCACCGTGGCGGCGCCGTTGTTGATCTGCATCACGGCGAGGCCGCGCTCGTCAGGCCCTTCGGGGCGGAAGCGAAAGACGCCGTCCGCGCCGTTGAAGCCGGAGGCGTTGGTGAGAACCTTCTCGGAATAGCGCTGCGTCCCTTGTGTGCGCGCCAGCGCGGCGACCAGTGAAATCGCGTCATAGGCGAGCGTCGCCAGGCGCGTCGGATCGCTGTGGAATTTGGCGCGATAGCGGTCGGCGAAAGCGTTGAAGCCGGCATTCTCGGGCGCGGCGAACCACGCGCCCTGCAGCGCGGGCATTTTCATGATGCGGGGATCGTTCCAGATGCCGGTGCCGAGGATCTGCGTCTTGACGCCGCTCGCCGCGAGCGCCGCATTGACGCCGTCCATGCCGTCGGTCTGTTCGGGAATGAAGAGCGTGTCGATCTGGCCGGAGACGGCGGCGATCTCCTTGGCGGCGCTCGCCGCCTGACCCGGCGCATAGCGGGCGATCGTCACGACGCGCACGCCAAGCCGCGCGGCGGCCTGCTGGAATTCCGCGACCGCGATATTGCCATAGTCGCTTTGCGGCGCCATCGCGGCGAAGGATTGCTTACCCTTCGAACGGGCATAGTCCATGATGCGGTCGACATAGCCCTCGATGAGGAACGACAGGAGATAGACCCCGCGCGCGGCGACGCTGGTGTCGGTCGAGAAGGCGATGACCGGGCGCCCCGCCGCTTTGGCGACCTTGCCCACCTCCCGCACGCTCGGCGAAAAGAGCGGCCCGACAATCAGATCGGCGCCCGCACCGATTGCCGCCTGGGCGGCCTGGGCGGCGCCTTCCGGCGTCGAATGGTCGTCAAGCACCATCAGGGTGACGTCGCTCGCCCCCGATTCCTCGACCGCCAGTTGCGCGGCGTTGCGCAGCGAGACGCCGACCGCGCTGGGATTGCCCCCTTGCGTCAGCGGCAGGATCACGCCGATGCGCACCGGCCCCGTGCCGAGGGTTTCGCCAACGGTCGCCCCGCCGCTCAGGGGCTGGCTCTGCACGGCGGTGGTCGGCGCCGCCATTGGCTTGTCGAAATTGGGCTCGCCGGTCGGGCCGCAGGCCGCCAATCCCATCGCCGCGCAGCCAACCAGGACGAGCGTCGCCGGCGAGACGGTGAAGCGCCCGAACCTGGACCACGAGGCAAAAACCGACATTCGGACCCCCAAACAGCGACGCCCGATGAAATTTTCCAACAGGCCGAGGCGCCATTGATTCGGCGCAAGAGAAACTGGCGGCCATTCCTCGCCGTTACGGTCTTCGGGGTCAATTATGGCATTTTGGGACCCTGATGGTAAATGGTTCGCCAAGGCGCCGCGGCGGCGATTCCTTCGGCTCCGGAGACGGCGATGATTCGGCAAGATCCCGTTGACGCGGCGAGGACGCGATCCGCCAGGTCGGCGAGCGCCGCGCCCCGGCCCAGCGCCTTCACCGCTTTGGGCATGCGCGCAGAGGCCGAGCCGATCGCTCCGGGTCTGCATGTCGTGGCGACGCCGATCGGCAATCTCCGCGATATAACGTTGCGCGCCATTGCGACTTTGGCCGCCGCCGATGCGGTGATCGCCGAGGACACGCGGGTCTCGCACAATCTCCTCGCCCATTACGGCGTGACGACGCCGCTCGTCGCCTATCACGAGCATAATGCGGCGGCAGTGCGCCCGCATCTGCTGGCGCGGCTGGCGGAAGGCGCGGCGCTCGCGCTGATTTCCGACGCCGGCACGCCGCTCGTCTCCGATCCAGGCTTTAAGCTGGTCACCGAGGCTTTGGCGGCGGGGATCGCCGTCACCAGCGCGCCCGGACCGTCTGCCGTGCTGGCGGCGCTGGTCGTGGCGGGCCTGCCGACCGATCGTTTCTTCTTCGAGGGTTTTCTGCCGCCCAAGAGCGCCGCCCGGCGGGCGCGCATCAATGAACTCGCCTTCGTGCCAGCGACCCTGGTGTTCTTCGAATCGCCGCGCCGCCTCGTGGAAATGCTGACGGATCTGGCGGCCGAACTCGGCGACCGCCCCGCCGCCGTCGCCCGCGAACTGACCAAGCTCTACGAGACCGTTCGCCGCGGAGCCCTCGCCGAACTTGCCGCGCATTTTGGCGCTCAGGCGCCGCCGAAAGGCGAAATCGTCGTCCTTGTCGGGCCGCCCAACGCCGCCGGCCCGATCGCAGAGGACGAACTCGACCGTCTTTTGCATCGCGCCCTCGAAAGCCTGTCGGTCAAGGACGCCGCCGCCGCCGTTTCCGCGCAAACCGGCGCGCCGCGCCGGCAGGTCTATGCGCGCGCGCTGGCCCTGGCTGGCGCCAGACGTTAGGTGGCCCGCTCCGCCAGACCCGACGCGAAGCGGCGCGCTCATCGCTTCGGCCTGCGCGCCGAATGGGTCGCCGCCGCGTGGCTGTTCCTCAAGGGCTACCGCATCCTCGCCCGCCGATTTTCGGTCGCCGGCGGCGAGATCGATATTGTCGCGCGGCGCCGGGATGTTGTGGCTTTTGTCGAGGTAAAGGCGCGTCCTGGCCTGGACGAGGCGGCGATGGCGATCAGCGAGGTCAAACGGCGCAAGATGTCGCAGGCGGCGCGCGTCTGGGTCACCCGCAATTCCTGGGCGATGGATGCGACGCTGCGTGGCGACGCGGTTTTTGTGGCGCCGGGACGCCTACCGCGACACCTGCCCGCCGCCTATCTGCTCGACATCGATTGAACGGGGAGGAAACGCCGCTGCCGCATAGGTCGACTGCGCGGCAACTCTGTGATCAAACATGTCGAAATTCCAAAAGGGCGGCGGACGCCCCCGAAACCAGGCAAAAGTCCCATGAATCTCAACGTCGCCGTTCAGATGGACCCCGTCGAGCGGATAAAGATCGCCGGCGACTCGACCTTCGCTCTGCTGCTCGAGGCGCAGGAGCGCGGGCATCGCCTGCTCTATTATACGCCCGACCGCCTTTCGCTGAACGGCGACCGCGTCCTGACGCAGGCGCAGCCGCTGACGGTGCGCGACGTTCAGGGCGAGCACGCGACGCTTGGAGAGATGCGCGGCGTCAATCTGGCCGAGGTCGATGTCGTCCTGCTGCGTCAGGATCCGCCTTTCGACCTCGCCTATGTCACGACGACCCATTTGCTCGAGCGCATTCATCCGGCGACGCTGGTCGTCAACGACCCGCGCGCAGTCCGCGATGCGCCTGAAAAACTGTTCGTCATGGACTTTCCCGAATTAATGCCGCCGACGCTAATCTCGCGCGACAGGGCGGCGATCGAGGATTTTCGCGCCGAACAGCGCGAAGTCGTGATGAAGCCGCTCTACGGGCATGGCGGCGCGGCGGTCTTCAAGGTTGGCCTGAACGATCCGAATTTCGGTTCAATCTTCGATCTGTTCAGCACGACGTTCCGCGAACCCTGGGTGATCCAGAAGTTCCTGCCGCAAGTCGCACAGGGCGACAAACGCATTATTCTTGTGGAAGGCGAGGCGCTCGGCGCCGTCAATCGCGTGCCGGTCGGCGACGACATCCGCTCCAATATGGTGCGCGGCGGCGCGGCGCGGCAAACCGAGCTGACGGCGCGGGAAAAGGAGATTTGCGCGCGCATCGGGCCGGAACTCAGGCGTCGCGGCCTGCTGTTCGTCGGCATCGACGTGATCGACGGCTATTTGACCGAAATCAACGTGACGTCGCCGACCGGCCTGCGCGTCATCCAGCGCCTGGGCGGGCCTAATCTCGCCGCCGCGATCTGGGACGCCATCGAGGCCAAGCGCCGGTCCGCTCGACCCTGAAAACTCGGCTCCATTGGATTGCGCCCGCCTGCTCCCCTCGTGCTAAAAGCCTCCGCGATGGAATCCGCCTCGGTTCAAAGTCCCCCCCGCATGCGCGCGCGCCGCTCGGCGGTCGCCTCCAAACGAAGCAACGAGCGCGCGCGTCTCGACGCCGAAATATCAGCTTTACGTGGTCGAATCGCGGACGACGAGAGCTTCCGGCAGGCAGCGGTCGCCGCCATCGGCGCCGCGCTTGAGGATGGGCGCGCCGAGGCGCGGCGCGTGCTCGAGGAGGGCGGCAAGGGTCTTGGCTGCGCCGCCCGCATCAGCGATCTCGAAGATGAGATCATCGCCGCCATTCACGATCTCGCGCTTCGCGTCGCCGGTCAAAACAAGCCCTCCGCCGGCGCCGGCCGTGTGACGATCGCCGCCGTCGGCGGCTATGGGCGCGGTCTGCTGGCGCCCGGGTCCGACATCGATCTGTTGTTCCTGCTGCCCGACCAGAAGGCGCCCGGGGCCGAAAAAATCGTCGAAGCGATGCTCTACGTCCTGTGGGATCTGCGACAGAAAGTCGGCCACGCCACGCGAACGGTCGACGAGTGCCTGCGCCAGGCCAAGGCCGATATGACGATCCGCACCTCCCTGCTTGAGGCGCGCTTCATCCTCGGCGATCGCGCCTTGTTCGACGTTTTGCAGGCACGCTTCGACAAGGAGATTGTCGCGCGTTCGGCGCGAGACTTCGTCGCGGCCAAACTGGCCGAACGCGACAGCCGCATCAAACGCGTCGGCGCCTCGCGCTATGTGGTCGAGCCCAACGTGAAGGACGGCAAAGGGGGTTTACGCGATCTCAATACGCTGTTCTGGATCGCCAAATATGTCTACCGCGTGCGCGACACCCAGGACCTGGTCGGCGCTGGGCTGTTCACCGCCAAGGAATTTGCGCTGTTTCGGCGCTGCGAGGAATTTCTGTGGGCGGTGCGCTGCCATCTGCACTTCCTCACGGGGCGGCCGGAAGAGCGACTGAGCTTCGATTTTCAGCGCCCGATTGCTGAGAAGCTGGGTTATACGCCGCGCGCCGGCCTGACCGACGCCGAGCGGTTCATGAAGCATTATTTCCTGATCGCCAAGGATGTTGGCGATCTCACGGCCATTGTCTGCGCGGCTCTGGAAGAGCGGCAGGCCAAGCCGCGCCCGGTGCTCGACCGCTTTATCGGACGCCTACGCCGACGCTCGAGCGTCGTCGCTGACGCCAAGGATTTCAAAATCGAATTCGATCGCATTAGCGTCGTTCGCAGCGACGCCTTCGAGCGCGATCCGGTCAACCTGATCCGCCTGTTCTGGGTCGCCGACCGCGGCAATCTCGCCATTCACCCCGACGCCACGCGCCTCGTCACGCATTCGTTGAAGCGCATTGACGCGGAGCTGCGCAGTGATGCCGAGGCCAACCGCCTGTTCCTCGAAATCCTGACTTCGCGCCATTCGCCCGAGACCGTCCTGCGCCACATGAACGAAGCCGGCGTATTGGGCCGCTTCATCCCCGATTTCGGACGCATTGTCGGGATGATGCAATTCACCATGTATCATCACTATACGGTGGACGAGCATTTGCTGCGCACGATCGGCGTGCTCGCCAACATCGAGGCAGGCAGATTGGTCGAGGACCATCCCCTGGTCAGTGAATTTCTGCCCTCGATCGCCAATCGCACGATCGTTTATGTCGCCGCTTTCCTGCATGACATCGCCAAGGGCCGGCGCGAGGATCATTCGATCGCGGGAGCGGAAGTCGCGCGGCGTCTCTGTCCGCGCTTCGGCCTTTCTCCGGCCGAGACCGAAACGATCGCCTGGCTGATCGAGCAGCATCTGACAATGTCGATAACGGCCCAGAGCCGCGATCTTTCGGACCCGCGCACGACCGAGACATTCGCCGGCATCGTGCAGACGCTGGAACGCCTCAAAATGCTGCTGGTGCTGACGGTTTGCGACATTCGCGCGGTTGGCCCCGGCGTCTGGAACGGCTGGAAAGGCCAGCTCCTGCGCACGTTATATTGGGAAACGGAAGTGGTGCTCGGCGGCGGCCATTCTTCGATCGACCGCAAGTCGCGCGTCGCCGCAGCGCAGGACGCGCTGCGCCGCGGGCTGCCGGGCTGGTCGGATCCGGATTTCGAAACCTATGCGGCGCGCCATTATCCCGCCTATTGGCTCAAGGTCGACCTTGCGCGCCAGATCGCGCAGGCCAAGCTGCTCTATGCGATGGCGTCTGAAGTGCGCTCCCTGGCGACAGAGGTGGCGACCGACGCCTTTCACGGCGTGACCGAACTGACGATCGTGGCGCCCGACCATCCGCGCCTGCTGTCGATCATCGCTGGCGTCTGCGCGAGCGCCGGCGGGAATATCGTCGACGCGCAAATATTCACCACGACGGACGGGCTCGCGCTCGACACGATCTTCCTGTCCCGCGCTTTTGAGCGCGATGCCGATGAAATGCGCCGCGCCGACCGCATCGCCAAGGGTATCGAGCAGGCCTTGCGCGGCGAAATCCGGTTGGGCGAAATGGTCGCCGCCAAGCGCGGGCCTGACGCCCGCGCGAAAGCATTCGCTCTGGCCCCCGATGTGACGATCAGCAACAATCTGTCGAACCGATTCACTGTGGTCGAAGTCTCCGGGCTCGATCGACCGGGTCTGCTTTTTGACCTGACCGCCGTTCTTTCCAGACTGAACCTTAATATCGGTTCCGCGCATATCGTCACCTTTGGCGAAAAGGCGGTCGATTCCTTCTATGTAACCGATTTGACGGGCTCGAAAATCGTCTCTCCCGCCCGCCAGGCCACGATAAAACGGAATATCCTGGCGATTTTCGATTCCGCCGAGGAAAGGCGGGGCGCCGCCCAACGCCCCGGCGCTTGATTTTTAGCGCCTAAACCCTGATATCGGCCCCGCCGAGCCGCACAACAGGATTGATCATGAACGAGACTACCAAGGCGCAAGCCAATGACGCCGCCCAGGACAATGGGTCCGAACAGGCGCCGGCGACGCAAGCGGAGGCGGAGCGCGATGGATTCGCCGTCGTCGAGGCGCTCAACGCCGAAAATGCGGCGTTGAAGGACCGCGTGCTGCGCACGCTGGCCGAAATGGAAAATCTGCGCCGCCGCACCGAGCGCGAAGCCGCCGACGCCAGGACCTATGCCGTCACCGCTTTTGCACGCGACATGCTCAACGTCGTCGACAATCTGACGCGGGCGTTGGAAAGCCTGCCGGAGAATGCGCGCGCGGCGGGCGATGACGTTCTCAAAAGCCTCATCGACGGGGTGGAATTGACCGCGCGCGATCTCAGCGCCGCGCTTGCGCGCCATGGCGTGAAGAAACAGGAGCCGCAAGGGGAGAAGTTCGACCCTAATTTTCATCAGGCGATGTTTGAGATGCCGGATGAAACGCTGCCCTCGGGCACTGTCACCAAGGTCGTCCAGAGCGGATGGACGATTGGCGAACGGGTGTTGCGCCCGGCCATGGTCGGGGTCTCCAAGGGCGGCCCCAAGCCCGTCAAGGCGGAGTGACGCGCAGGCGTTTTCCTGTCACGATCCCTTCGTGCGATGGCGCCATAGACCATCGCCAACCCGGGAGGATGACATGGCGGCGCATGGGACATTCGGCTGGCGGGAATTGATGACCAATGACGTCGCGAAAGCGAAGGCTTTTTACGGCGCGACGATCGGATGGACGTTCAGCGACATGCCAATGCCGCACGGCGTCTATACGATCGCCTTCATCGGCAAGACGATGGCCGCCGGAATGATGGACATGACCGGCATAACGCCACCCGGCGTGCCGCCCCATTGGTTCGACTATATCGAGGTCGACGATGTCGATCATCGCGTTAGCCTGGTGACCGAGAATGGCGGCAAAGTGCTGCGGCCGGCGTTCAACATAGCCAATGTCGGCCGCATCGCGATCATCACGGACGCAACGGGCGCCGCGATCGGGTTGATGACCTCGACGCCGCAAAGCTGAATGCGGCGCGGTTTATCGGCTCGACTGGATGTGGTTGCGCACCACGGGATAGATCTGATTGTCCCAGCGCCGGCCGTTGAAGACGCCATAATGGCCGACGCCCGCCTGCATGTGGTGCGTCTTCATATAGGGACGCAGGCCGCCGCATAGATCCTGCGCGGCCAGCGTCTGGCCAATCGCGCAGATGTCGTCCTTCTCACCCTCGACGGTCAGCAGGAAGGTCTTCCTGATCGCGCGCGGCTCGATCGTATTGCCTTTGAATTTCATCTTGCCTAGCGGCAATAGGTTTTCCTGGAACACCTGTTCCACCGTTTCGAGATAGAAGTCCGCGCTCAAATCCATGATGGCGAAATATTCCTTGTAGAATTCATGGATGGCGTCGGCCTTTTCGAAATCGCCAGCAATGCGATGTTTGAACATGTCGACGAAGGATTTGGCGTGGCGCTCCGCGTTCATGCTCATGAACGCGGAAAGCTGAAGGAAGCCAGGATATACCCGTCGGCCGCCGCCTTTCAGGCGCGCGGGCACGATCCCGATCATATTGTCGCGGAACCATGCGATTGGCTTTTCCTTGGCGAGATCGTCGACCTTGGTCGGCGAAATGCGCGTGTCGATCGGCCCGGCCATCAAGGTGAGGCTCGCCGGCTGATGATTGGCCCCTTCCTGAGCCATGACGGCCGTCGCCGCGAGCGCGGAGACGGCGGGTTGGCAGACGGCGACGATATGCGAATCCGGCCCCATATGCCGGATGAAATCGATCAGATGCTGGGTGTAGTCATCGAGAGCGAACGGCCCCGCTTCGAGCGGAATGATGCGCGGGTTGATCCAATCGGTGACATAGACCTCGTGGTCCCTCAGCATTGTCTTCAATGTGCCGCGTAGCAAAGTGGCGAAATGGCCTGACATCGGGGCGACCAGCAGCACTTTGGGTTCGTCCACGCCGGAAGCTTTGCGAAATCGTCTGAGGTCGCAGAAATCGGTCGACAGGACCACTTCTTCTTCGACCGCAATCGTCTCGCCCCGCACTTCGATGTGGGGAATATCGAAGGACGGCCGCTCATGAGTGAAGCCGGCCAAAGCGACGACTTCGTAATATGCCGCCATCCGCTGAAAGGGCGAGGCGAACGGGCCGGACGCCCAGACGTTGAGGATGCGTTCGGCGTTGAAGGCGAGCAAGCGCACGGCGTCGCTGACATCGGCCATCGCTTGATAGGAATCGTACATCATTCCACGCTGCTCGATTCCGGGACGCCTGCTCGCCGCTGGCCCGTTGCGAAGCAAGCGACGTGCCACTGGCATGTGATTTGCTTTGATATTCAAAGGTTTCTCTCCAATTGGCGGCGCCGATGTCGCGAACGACTATCACCCTGAGCAGCAAGAACTATTCGTCCTGGTCGCTGCGCGGCTGGCTGATGGCCAAATTCGCCAGGATCGATTTCGATGAATCGATCGTCGCGCCCGACGACGCCGACGCGCGGGCGGAGATTCTGCTGCTGTCGCCCAGCATTCTGGTGCCCTGCCTCACCTATGAGGGCATCCGAATCTGGGACACGCTGGCGATCGGCGAATTCCTCAACGAAATTGCACCTAAAGCGGGCTTGTTGCCTAATGATAAGGCAAAACGGGCCCATTGCCGCTCGATATGCGGCGAGATGCATTCGGGCTTTGTGTCGCTGCGCCAGGCGCTGCCGATGAACATCAAGGGCCATTTTCCGAAGTTCAAGATCTGGTCGAAAGCCCATGCCGACATCGAGCGCATCACCCATCTGTGGCGCGAATGCCTCGAGACCTATGGCGGCCCGTTCCTGTTCGGCGAACTGTCGATGGCGGATGCGATGTATGCGCCGGTGGTGAGCCGGTTTCGCACCTATGACGTCGCGCTCGACCGGCTGACGCAGGCCTATGCCGATCGCATCTGGGCGCTGCCGGCAATGGTCGAATGGCGCAACGCGGCGATGGCTGAGGTCGAGGAGATCGAGGAGCTGGAGGTGGAATTTTAGCAGCGCGGCCTTGGACGCGATCAGGAAAAGAGTTGCGGCCGGATGTCCCATGCGACATGAAAATCGCACGGATCACGACGCCATCGGGTTCCGCCGTGTAGAACACGAAATGCGATTGGAAGCGGAAACGGCGATATCCGCCGCGCAGTTCGTCAACGACATGACCGATGCCGGGAAAGTCCGCGAGCAGCCCGAAGGTGCGGTCCAGCCCGGAAAGATAGGCTTCGGCCTGATACTTGCCAAAAGTCGCTTCGGTGAAATCGTAAATAGTAATCAGAGCCGCCTCGGCGGAGGCCGAAAGCCGGAAACTAGCCACGACGTCGTGTGGCCGACGTCTGACGCGCGGCAGCTAAAACGTCGTTCATCGTGGCGCCGCTGATGCGGTCGCAATCGGCCTGATGGAGAGCCTGCCGGTAGCGGGTAAGCTGCTCATCGCGCGAAAGGGCCTGCCAGGCCGTAAGCTCCGCCTCAGTGGGTGGCAAAGGCGACGGCGCTGTACGGACCTCGGGGTCGTGTGTACCGGCCATGGTCGGAGCATAGCACGGCCGGCACGTAAGTCGAAAGGCCGCGACGCCTTCGGGCGGAAGACGATGCGCTACAGAGCCGGAAATTTCGCGAGATGGGCGATGAGCAGTCCGGCGATGGTTTCCGGCATTTCCTCGGGCAGCCAATGGGAGGCGCCCTCCAGCAACTCGAACTGGTAAGGGCCGGTGACATGTTTTCTCGTCGCCTCGGCTGCCGCCCGGCCCAAAGCCTGATCTTCGCTGCCCCAGATGTATAAAGTCGGCGTCGCGACCGGCAACCCGAGCAGCTTATTGTCAAGCGCGCGATACCAATTGAGCGTCGCGGTCAGCACGCCCGGCTCACTGAGGCGCGCGACATTGTCCTCGACGTAGGAGCTGGCGCATTTGCCGCCGTAGATCGCCCGCAGTTTGCGTGCGCCGTCCTTCAATAAAGCCTGCTCAGCGACATGTCCGGGCTGGCGGAAGATCCCAATATAAGCCGACATCCTTTGCTGCTCGGGATCGCTTTTGATCGCCTCGACAAACGCCTTCGAATGCGGCGTCGAGAGGACGCAGAGCGAGGCGAGCCGCCCGGGATAATGGGCTGCATAAGGCCAGGCGATGAGGCCGCCCCAATCGTGGCCGATCAGATGAAATCGGGCGTCGCCGCCAAGCGCCTGCGCAAAGCCCTCAATGTCCTCCAGCAGGCGATCGATCGAATAATCGGCGATTTCGGGCGGGCGGGCGCCGGGCGAATAGCCGCGCTGATCGACCGCGACGGCGCGAAATCCGGCCGACGCGGCGGCCGTCATGATTTCCCGCCAGCAATTTGCCGAGGACGGCCAGCCATGCAGGAACAGAACCAGCGGCGCGTCCGCGGCGCCGCGAGCGATGGCGTCGAAACGATAGCCGTTGACGTCGAGGCGAAGCGTTTCGAAGCCGGACGGCATGTCAGTCCTCCATCTTCAGCGCGGCGATGAACGCTTCCTGCGGAATGTCGACCTTGCCGAACTGGCGCATCTTCTTTTTGCCGGCTTTCTGCTTGTCGAGCAACTTGCGCTTGCGGGTGGCGTCGCCGCCATAGCACTTGGCGGTGACATCCTTGCGCAGGGCGCGGATGGTTTCGCGCGCGATGATCTTGCCGCCGATCGCCGCCTGGACCGGGATCTGGAACATATGCGGCGGGATCAGCTCGCGCAGTTTTTCAACCATCGCGCGGCCACGCGCTTCGGCCCGGTCGCGATGGACCAGCATCGACAGCGCATCGACCGGCTCGCCATTGACGAGGATCGACATTTTGACGAGATCGCCGGCGCGATAGTCGGTGAGCGTATAGTCGAACGAGGCATAGCCTTTGGAGATCGATTTCAGCCGGTCGTAAAAATCGAAGACGACTTCGTTGAGCGGCAGCTCATAGACGACCATCGCACGCTTGCCGACATAATTGAGATCGATCTGCGCGCCGCGCCGGTCCTGGCAGAGTTTCAGCACCGCGCCGAGATAATCGTCGGGAGTCAGGATCGTCGCCTTGATCCAGGGCTCGCGGATTTCCTCGATCTTGACGACATCGGGCATGTCGGCGGGATTGTGCAGTTCGATGACGCTCTTATCCGTGAGCGCAATCCGGTAGATCACCGAGGGCGCGGTGGCGATGAGGTCGAGGTTGAACTCGCGTTCCAGCCGCTCCTGAATGATCTCGAGATGCAGCAGGCCGAGGAAGCCGCAGCGGAAGCCGAAACCGAGCGCCGCCGAAGTCTCCATCTCATAGGAAAAGCTTGCATCATTGAGGCGCAACCGCCCCATGGCGGCGCGCAGATCCTCGAAATCGGCGGCGTCGACCGGAAACAGGCCGCAGAAGACCACCGGCTGCGCCGGCTTGAAGCCGGGCAGCGCGGCGGCGGTCGGATGCTTGTCGTCGGTGATTGTGTCGCCGACGCGGGTGTCGGCGACCTGCTTGATCTGGGCGGTGATATAGCCGATCTCGCCGGGCCCGAGCTGAGCCGCATCGACCATTTTCGGCCGGAATATGCCGATGCGGTCGATCTCGTAATGGGCGTCGGCGCCCATCATGCGAATGCGCATGCCCTTGCGGATCACTCCGTCGATGACGCGCACGAGGACGACGACGCCGAGATAGGAATCATACCAGCTATCGACGAGCAGCGCTTTCAGCGGCGCCGTCTCGTCGCCCTTGGGCGGCGGCAGGCGGGTGACGATCGCCTCGAGGACGAGATCGATATTGAGGCCGGTCTTGGCCGAAATCGGCACCGCATCCGAGGCGTCGAGGCCGATCACGTCCTCGATCTGCTGCTTGATGCGGTCGGGTTCGGCGGCCGGCAGGTCGATCTTGTTGAGCACCGGCACGATCTCATGGCCGGCGTCGAGCGCGTGATAGACATTGGCGAGCGTCTGCGCCTCGACGCCCTGGCTCGCATCGACCACCAGGAGCGAGCCCTCGCAGGCGGCGAGCGAGCGCGAGACTTCATAGGCGAAGTCGACGTGGCCGGGCGTGTCCATCAGGTTGAGGATGTAAGTCTCGCCGTCCAGCGCCTTATATTCGAGCCGTACCGTCTGCGCCTTGATCGTGATGCCGCGCTCGCGCTCGATGTCCATGGAATCGAGCATCTGTTCGCTCATATCGCGCGCGGCCACCGTCCCCGTCTGCTGGATCAACCGATCGGCGAGCGTGGACTTGCCGTGGTCGATATGGGCGACGATGGAAAAATTGCGGATGTTGTCGATCTTGTGGGTGGTCATGTCGGTTGGATTGGCCTTTGCGCGCTGGCCTTGAGAGAAGCTGACGCGGCATAGCAGCGCGAGGCGGGGAAAGAAACCTTTGGGTTGCGTCAGGCCGCGCAGCCGATTCCACGCCGAACGCTCCCAGACTGCCGTTTTCGATCAGGCGCCGAATGATTTCAAGGGACTGGGATGCGGATCTGTCTCACTCGTCCCGGGACGCCAGCGTAGCGGGCTGGACGTTGCGCGGACGCTCGGGGTCGGCGTCGCGTTGCGATGCCGGATGGCTATTTGAGGAGAATTATTGCAGTGATTATCTGTTATATCTCCCCCTTCCTCGCTCCTTGCTTGCCCAGAAGGCTCCTCGCTCAAAGGCTTTCCTGCGCGGCAAGCGCGTTCTCGCATATCGCAGTGATCTCCCCCACCCAGCCCGCGAGCCTGCCGTCCGGCGCGTCTAGGATCAGGCGGTAGCGGCGCGCCCCCCAGACGGCGAGCACGAGCGCGTCGATCGTCGCCTGGGGTTGCGCGGGCAGATCCGACCATCCGCGCAAGGCTTGCGTCCATCTGGCGCTGAGTTCCTCGAACGCTCGCCTATGATGCCTGGCCTCGGCGATCGTCCCCTCCAGCCGCAGCATTTCGGCGTCGAAGAACGGCGCCGAATCGTCCGCGCCGCAAGTGACCGCGACGAGCGTCGCGAGGCGGGCGCGCCAATCGCCGCCCTCGGCCGCGATCGTCTGCCGATCGATCCGCGCCAGAAGTCTGTCGATGGCGTGGCGGACATAGCCGGAATGGAGCGCGGTCTTGTTGGGAAAATATTCATAGAGCGTGCCGATGGCGAAGCCCGCCTCCTCGGCGACCGCCCTCATCGTGACGGCTTGCGCTCCGTCGCGCGTCCAAATCCGAACAAAGGCGCCGTAGATCGCCTCGATGGTGAACTTCGCGCGATCCTGGATCGGCCGTTTGCGCGGCTTTGGCAAGGGTTTAGCCTGTTCGCGCGGCAAGCGCCCCAAACCTGAGCGCGCCGGCCGCCGGGATTTGCTAATCGTCATCTCTGCAATTCCGCATCGCGCGCGACGAAACCGAGGCTGGCATGAGCGACCTGACGATAACCCGCCTTCTGACAAAAAAGGACGACCTTGGCCGCACCGAGCCGCAGACCAACGTCGAATCCTCGGCGGCAGCCGACGGCGAAGCGCTGCTTAGAATCAAAAGCTTCTCGATCACCACCAACAATATCACCTATGCGGCGTTCGGCGACGCGATGAATTATTGGCGCTTCTTCCCGACTTCGCGGCCGGGCTGGGGCCAAATGCCAGTATGGGGCTTCGCCGAAGTGGTCGCCTCGTCGGTCGCCGGCGTCGAGGTCGGCGAGCTGTTCTATGGCTATTATCCGATCGCCAGCCATATACGAATGGCGCCCGAACGCGTCACCTCGCGCGGCTTCTACGATGGCGCCGAACATCGCCGCGCGCTCACCTCCGCCTATAACCAATATACGCGATGCGACGCCGATCCGGCCTATAAGCGCGAGCTCGAAAATTATCAGGCCCTGTTCCGTCCTTTGTTCATCACCTCGTTCATGCTCGCCGATTTCCTCTCCGATAATCATTTCTTCGGCGCGAAAGAGCTTCTGATCTCCAGCGCTTCGAGCAAGACCGCTTATGGCGCCGCCTTCTGTCTGACGGACGAGGCGAACGTGAAGCTGGTCGGGCTGACTTCATCAGGCAATCAAGCCTTTGTGCGCGGCCTTGGCTGCTACGCCGAAACCGCGCTCTATCAGGATATCGAGAAGCGCGCCGTCGCCGCGCCTACCCTCTATGTCGATTTTTCCGGCGACGAGGATTTGCGCGCGCGCATCCATCATCATCTCGGATCGGCGCTGAAATATGATTGTTACGCCGGCTCCGCCGCCAATATTCATTTCTTCGAGGACAAGGGCCTGCCCGGGCCGGCGCCGGCCTTTTATTTCGCGCCGATCCAGATCAAGAAACGCAACGCCGATTGGGGGCCGGAAATCGTCAATCAGCGCTTCAACGAAGCTCAGATGAAATTCTTCACGCATGTCTCGCGCGCTGAAAATCCGTGGGTTCGAATCGCCGAAGGCGACGGTTTCGACGCGGCGCGGCAAGTCATCGCAACGATTGCAAGGAGCGGCGGCGACCCGGCGATCGGCCATATCATCCGCCTGGGATGAGGCGGCGTGAGCTCACCCAAACGTCGCGCCGCCCCTCATCCGGGCGCCATCCGGCGCCCACCTTCTCCCGCTTCGCGAGAGAAGGAAGACGCGCGCCCCTTCTCTCGCGAAGCGGGAGAAAGTGGTCGGCGGAGCCGACCGCCGGACGAATGCTTCGCATTCGCCTTGAGATGAGAGGCGGAGCAAACGTCTGACGAAGTTCCGGCAGCGAGATATCTATCTGAGCGCGCCATTTTAGCGACTATGGGCATCCCGCCGCCACGCTTACTTCACGCCGCCGTCTTCTTGTGAAACAGCGCGGGCAGGGCGTTGGCGGGACAAGGGCGGCCGAAGAAATAGCCCTGCACTTCGTTGCAGCCATGCGCGCGGATCTGGCGGAGCTGTTCGGCCGTCTCGACGCCTTCCGCGGTGGTGGTCATGCCGAGCGCGACGCCGAGGCTCGTCACCGCCCTGACGATCGCCGCGCAATCGCCCTCTTCGCCGAGGTCCTTGATGAAGCTGCGATCGATCTTGATCTTGTCGAACGGAAACGAGCGGAGATAGCTCAGGGAGGAATAGCCGGTGCCGAAATCGTCCATGGCGATGCGCACGCCGAGCGCGCGCAATTGATTGAGCGTCGCGATCGTGCTGTCGCTGTTGGCGAGCAAAGCCGATTCGGTGATTTCGAGTTCGAGCCGCAGCGGCGAAAGGCCGGAGGCCTCCAGCGCGCCGATGATGGTCTGCACCAGCGTAAGGCCCTTGAATTGCGCCGACGACAGATTGACCGCGACGCCGATATGCTTAGGCCAGTTCGCCGCCTCGCGGCAGGCCTCCTGGATGACCCAGGCGCCGAGCGGCACGATCAGCCCGATTTCTTCGGCGACGGGGATGAATTGGGAAGGCGGCACCATGCCGCGCACCGGATGGTTCCAGCGCAGCAGCGCTTCGCAGCCGGTGATCGCCTCGGTTTGGGCGTCGACCTGCGGTTGGTAATAGAGCTCGAACTCCTGGTTGGCGAGCGCGCGCCGCAGATTCATTTCGAGCAGGCGGCGCTCCTGGATGCGCGCGTCCATCGTGAACTCGAAGAAACGATAAGTGTTGCGCCCTTCCGATTTGGATCGGTACATCGCCATATCGGCGTTCTTCAGCAGCGTATCGACTTCGTCGCCGTCGCCGGGGCAGACTGAGACGCCGATGCTGACGCCGAGATAGACTTGGCGGCCGTCGAGATCGAACGGCGCCGCCATCGTCTCGATAAGACGCCGCGCCAGGCTGCCGGCTTGCTCCGGCTTTTCGACGTCGTCCTGCAGCACGACGAATTCGTCGCCGCCAAGACGGGCGAGCGTGTCGGTTTCGCGCAGGCAGGGCGCCAAACGTTCGACGACCTGCTTGAGCAGGAGATCGCCGATCGGATGGCCATGGGTGTCGTTGACGGTTTTGAAATTGTCGAGATCGAGATAGAGCAGGCAGAACATGCCGCCACGGCGGATGCGCGCCATCGCCTCGCCGATGCGGTCGCGCAGCAGGCTTCGGTTGGGCAGGCCGGTCAGCCCGTCATGCGACCCCATATAACGGATCTGTTCCTCGGCCCGCACCGCCTGGGTGATGTCCTCATGGGTTGCGACATAGGCGCCGCCGCTCATCGGATTATGGGCGATCCGCACGGTGCGTCCGTCCTGCAATTCCACCCTTGTGCTTCTGGCGCCCCCGGCCGCCTCGGCTTCGCCAACGACATCGAAATAGGTCGCCATCTCAACCGGGGCGTTGCCGATCGAGGCGCGGTAATCGAGGATTCGCCGCAGCGGCGTGCCGGCGACGGTCAGTGCGGATGGCAGCGCGTAAAGCCTGATATAACCGGCGTTGCACAGGATCAGGCGCTTGTCGGCGTCGAACATGCAGACGCCGTGCGGCATGTTGGTCAAAGCCGCCTCGAAACGTTCGTTTTGCTTCTCCAGCGCTTCTTCGGCGTTGACCCGCGCGGAGACGTCTTCGTAGGTGATGATCCAGCCGCCCTCGCCGAAAGGCGCATAGCCAATTTCAAGCGTCCGCCCGTCCGCCAGGCGGCTGACGTGATCGCTCGGGCTGCGATTGGCGAGCCGTCGCCGCCAAAGCTCATAGGCCTCTTCGACGCCGCGACCGTGATAGTGGCCGAGCGCGACGGCGCTGGCGACCACGTCATAGGCGGTGGCGCCTGTCCGCATCACCCCGGGGGGATAGCCGACAAGCTCGTTGAGCCGGGAATTGAAGTTCTTGACGCGCCATTCGTCGTCGAGCAGCAGGAAGCCCTGCCGCATATTGTCGAAGGTCGCCTTCAGCATTTCAATGCCGGCGGCGAGTTCCGTTTCCCTGGCCCGCAATCTTTCGCTGCCGCGCTCCAGATCGCTGGCGACAGGCCCATCGCTCGATGGAATCGCCGACAACTGCCCGCCCCCTTGGCGCGGCGCGTGCTTTGGCATGCGCGGCCGGAGCAGCGACCGAAGCAATCCGTCGATCCTGCCCTCGGGCAATGCGGACATGACGAGCAGGCGGTCGGAGCGTTCGGCCAGCGCAAAAAGGTCGGGGTGCGCCCGCGGCGCGACACAGGCGATGACGATGATTTCGGGTCCGGCGGATAAGATCTGATCGATCAACGGCGCGCTGGCGCTGGCTCCTTCGAGCACAACAAACGCGAACGGCTCGCGCAGGCTCGCGGCGCCGCGGATCGCCTCAAGCGCCTGTTCGCCGTCGGAGCGGATGGTGAGATCGAAAGATGCGAAGGCGGTGAGGGGGGGCTGCCTCGAATCGGAATCCGCGCGATCTTCGACGATAGCAAGCACTTTGGCCGTATATGCAGGCATAGCCGGTTCCCCCGAGGGACTGCCGGCTCTCCCCAACGGCGGCAGGCGCAACTCGAATAGAACCTTTATTGTCAGATATTTATTGATCGCCCGTTAAAAAACAGACTTATCGGCGCGCGCGCTTAACGGAGGGCAGAAAGGTCTATTCGCCGTCCATAAGTCCGAGGAACACCATCACCGAGGCGATGCCGGCCAGATCGCAAAGGCCGCCGATTCCGCTGTTGATCGGAACCACCATATTGCAGCCGAAAACCAGCATCGCCGCGCCGCCGATCCCGGCTATCATCGCTGGCCAGTTCATGCGCTCGCTCCCGAATATTTCGGTTTTTCCGACGGCCGCCACGCATCGGTCGCGCCCAGAACGGGCGTGGCGAACAAATGTTCCCGCCGCGGGGCGTCATTTTCGGGAAAAGAGGCGACGTCGGCCGCGGAGAACCTAGGCGCGCTGGCGGCCCAGAACCTCGCGCACGCGAGCGACCAGCTCCGCCTCGGGGGCAAGCGCCTGGGCGCGCTGGCGCATTTCGAGATAGTCGGCGCGGTCCTTGCTTATTTTGGCCAGTTCGGCGCCGAGGATGAGATCGCGGATCACCACCTGGCGCCCGCCGGCGGCCTCGCGCTCGTTCGAGCCCTGGATAATGGCGCAGGGGCTGCCGCGCCGGTCGGCGTATTTGAGCTGGGCGTTGAGGCCGCTCGAGCCGAGATAAAG
The DNA here is from genome assembly GCA_036513315.1 of Roseiarcus sp. Classification (GTDB taxonomy): domain Bacteria; phylum Pseudomonadota; class Alphaproteobacteria; order Rhizobiales; family Beijerinckiaceae; genus Roseiarcus. The sequence continues at coordinate 27,960 of DATBZF010000132.1, read as the reverse complement.
CTCGGAGGCGATGCCGGCCCCGCGTAATTCAGAGACCAGGCGCTGGTAATCGGCCATATGGTCGCGATCGAGGGCGACGACGATGACCGGGCCGGCCTTCTTCGCGGCGGCGACGATCGGGCTGTCGATCGCGCGCAGGGCGGAAAGCAGCCGGGAAACGCCGATCGAAAATCCGGTGGCGGGAACCGCCTCGCCGCGAAAGCGCGCCACCAGCCCGTCATAGCGCCCGCCGCCGCCGACCGAGCCGAAGCGCACCGGGCGTCCCGCCTCGTCCTTCACCTCGAAAGTCAGTTCGGCCTCGAAGACCGGGCCGGTGTAATATTCGAGGCCGCGCACGACGGAAGGGTCGACGATGACGCGATCCTCGCCGCCCGCCGCCGCCGTCAGCGCGGCGATTTCGCTGAGTTCGGCAAGGCCGGCTTCGCCAATGGGCGATCCCGAAACGGCTGGCGTCAAAGCCGCCAGAGTCGCGCCGTTGTCGGCTGCACGCGCGCCGGTATAGGCCAACACGCGGTTGATTGAAGCCAGATCCAATCCTGCGCCTTTGGTGAAATCGCCGCTCTCGTCCTTGCGGCCGTCGCCAAGCAATGCGCGCACGCCTTCGGGTCCCAAGCGGTCGAGCTTGTCGATGGCGCGCAGCACAATCAGCCTGCGTCCGGCGTTGTCATCGCCGCCAAGCCCGATCGCCTCCATCACGCCGTCGAGCACTTTGCGATTGTTGACCTTGATGACATAGCGTCCGTTCAGACCCAAAGCTTCCATGCAATCGGCCGCCATCATGCAAATCTCGGCGTCCGCTGCGACGCTTGCGGCGCCCACCGTATCGGCGTCGAATTGCATGAACTGGCGGAACCGACCCGGACCCGGCTTCTCGTTGCGGAACACCCAGCCGGCGCGATAGGAGCGATAGGGCTTGGGCAGTTTCTCATAATGCTCGGCGACATAGCGGGCGAGCGGCGCAGTCAGGTCATAGCGCAGCGACAGCCATTGCTCGTCGTCATCCTTGAACGAGAACACGCCCTCGTTCGGCCGGTCGAGGTCGGGCAGGAACTTGCCGAGCGCCTCGGTATATTCGATGAACGGCGTCTCCACCGCCTCGAAGCCGTAGAGTTCATAGACGGCGCGGATTTTTGCCATCATCGCCTCGGCGGCGGCGATATCGGCAGGGCCGCGATCGATAAGGCCGCGCGGCAAGGCGGGGCGCACGAGGGGAATCGCTTTTTCGTCAGACATCCACTGTTCCTATCAGCGCCCGCGCGGCGGCGCTACGATCCGACAAAGCCGGCGCCGATATTGATCGTCAGCGCGAGAATGACGGTGTTGAAGAAAAACGAGACGACGCCATGCGCCAGCGTCGTGCGGCGCATCGCCGGCGAGATGGTTTCGACATCTGCCGTCTGGCTCGCGCAACCGATAACGAAGGCGAAATAAAGGAAATCGCCATAGGTCGGATTGCGCTCGCCGGGAAAGCGCAGCCCCTTGCGATCCTCCACCGCCTTGCCCGCTTCGTCGTAGATGTCGCCATAATATTCATGGGCGTAATGGACGGTGTAGATGAGGTGGATGAATGTCCAGGCGCTGACGATCGTAATCGCGGTCAGCGTGATATGCGCGCCCTTGTCCCAACCGGTGAGGTCCTTGACCGCGCCAAGCTCGGCGACGATCGCCGCCAGAGCGGCGCAGGCGGCGAGGGTGCCGACCACGAGCAGCACCCATTGGTTCTCGTCTTCGAGCGCGGCGCGCGCCTGAATGGTCTCTTCGGTCGATCTCGCCATCATCCATCCGATCAATACGACGAACAGCAGAGCGCCGATGTTCCAGGCAAGCAAGGCGCGCGTCGCCACGCGCAGGTCGGCCGGAATCGCCAGATAGGCGAGAACCATAACCAAGGCGCAAATATACATGCGCGGCCGCTGCCGGATCAGGGCCAAGATGCTCCATCGCCGAGGGGGTCGCGGCGGATCGACAGGCAGCGACGATTGGGACATGGCGCGAGGCCTCCGGAAAGACGCCTGCCTTGCCTCACGCCGGATGGGCGGTCAAGCGCCGGTCCGCCGCCGGCCGCGATGTCAGTCGTCCGCCGCCTGCATTGCGCCGCGCGGCAGGTCATGGGACGCCCAATCGCGTTCGGGGATCGCGGCGCCGATGGCGAATTCGAAAGCGGAGACCTTCTGCTGGCGCGCCGATATCCGGCATTTGAACGCCAGATTGTACCATTGGCCGGCGCTGTGAAAGGCGGCGCCGTCGGCGATGATGGATTCGCCGTCGCTCCGGGTCTCCCGCATCGCATAGGCGATGACCGTTTCCGGACGGAACTGCGTCTCCTTCTGGCTGATCTGCAGAATCGCCTCGAGATTGCAAAGCTGCTCCAGGCGCGTATTCGTCTCGAGCATTCTGAGCCGCGCCGCCAGTTTTCTGTGGCGCGGATCGGCGAGTGTCGCATCGGAAAGAATCTGCGCGGCCTTGCGCCAGATCCGCATCTCCCCGCCGGGCGCAAGATTGAGCGCTGGCGAGGCGGAGGCCGGCAGATCGACGGTATCGGCGGGCGGGCGGGCAGGCGCTTTCTCGGCCGGCTTTTCCGCCGACCGATCCGCCGACTTGGCGCCGCGCAGCATCTCATCGAACCGTCCCGGCGACATCACGTCGACCGCCGTCTCCTCGGGTGGCGGCGGTCTCGCCTCGATCGCGGGAGCCAGCACGAGCGCGATCAGCAGAAGCCCGTGCAGAAGGACCGAGGACAGCGCGGGCGCGACTCGTTCCCAATGCTGCCACGCAAGGCCGCCAGAGCGGGGCAGCACAGATTCGCCGACGGCCATGTTTGGACGTTCCGGACAGAAAATGACGATGCGGCTTGTCTATGGGCCAATCGGCCCGACAATGAGGCGCTGAAGGATGGTCGGGCGCGCCAGCGGCATCGGTGCGACGCCGCGCCTTTCGCGCGCGCAAATGACGCGCCGGCCGGGTCGCGGCCAGCCGCCGCGTCATCGCGTTTTATCTTTTAGAATCATCATATTAGCATTTTTTTCAACATTCTTGACAGGGTAATGCCTCAACAATATGTTGCGCGCGGCCTGCCGGGGCAGGTTGACTTCGCTGCGATTTCGTCAGACGGCTTTTTCAAGGCCGTCAACTTGCTGCTCGCCTGGCCAGCCGCGCGCACAGCGATCGGTCCTTGCAACCCGCATTCTCGCGGAAAGGGTCCGATGGCGGAGCAGGGCGGGGGTGAGGAGGACGACAGGCTTTTGCGGGCGCGGCTTGAGAAGCTCTCAAGCGATCTGCAAAAGCAACGCAAAGGGTCGCTGCCGCGACCCGGCGCGGACGATGGGGGCGATTCCGGCAAGTTTGGCTCCGCGATGGGGCTTGGGCTGCGCGCGGCGAGCGAATTTGCGGCGGCGATTATTGTTGGCGGCCTGATCGGCTGGCGACTGGATGCTTGGTGGGGGACGAAGCCGGCCTTTCTGATTGCTTTTTTCATGCTTGGCGTGGCGGCCGGAGTGTGGAATGTGATCCGCGTGACATCGGCTGTTTCGCGCGGCGCGCCGGTTGCGCCCGGACAAACGGCTCCGTCGAAGGCGGAGCAAAACGCTCCGCCCGGGGCGGATGAGGACGAGGACTAGGAAACGTGGCGACACCCGGACCGGCGATCAATCCGATCGAACAATTCTCCCTCTCGCAGCTTGTGTCCGTTCAGATCGCCGGACACGATTTCTCGTTCACCAATTCCTCGCTCTATATGGTCATCGCGGTGGCGATCGCCTGCGGGCTGATGATGATCGGCGCGAATGGCGGCGTCGGCGTTCCCAACCGCCTGCAGGCGTTGGCCGAGATGGCCTATGAATTTGTCTCCGGCATGGTGCGCTCAGCGGCGGGCGAGCACGGGATGATGTTCTTTCCGCTGGTCTTCTGTCTGTTCATGTTCATCATGATCTGCAATCTCGTCGGCCTCATTCCGCACGCCTTCACCGTCACCAGCCATATCATCGTGACGGTTTCGCTGGCGCTGCTGGTGTTCCTGACCGTCGTCATCGTCGGCATTCGCAAGAACGGCCTGCATTTCTTCAAGCTGTTCGTGCCCTCCGGCGTGCCGATCTATATCCTGCCGCTGGTGGTGATGATCGAGATCATCTCGTTCCTGTCGCGGCCCCTCAGCCATTCCGTGCGTCTGTTCGCCAATATGCTGGCCGGCCATATCACGCTCAATGTGTTCGGCGGCTTCGTCGTCATGCTGCTGGGCGCCGCCGGCTTGACCAAGGCGATCGCCGTCCTGCCTTTTGCGATGACGATCGGGCTAGACGCTCTCGAACTGCTGGTCGCTTTCCTGCAGGCCTATGTGTTCGCGATGCTGACCTGCATGTATCTCAACGACGCCCTTCACCCCGGTCACTGACCGGCCTCAACCCCGCAAACATCAAACCGTTCAACAACAGGAGTTTTAGATGGATCCCGTAGCAGCCAAATATATCGGCGCAGGCCTCGCCGCGATCGGAACGGGCGCCGCCGGCATTGGCGTCGGCACGTTGTTCGGCCAGTTCCTCAATGGCGCGCTGCGCAATCCCTCCGCCGTCGAAGGCCAGTTCGGCCGTTTGATCTTCGGCTTCGCGGTGACTGAGGCGCTCGGCATTTTCGCGCTGCTGATCGCCTTCCTGCTGCTATTCGCCGTCTGACGCGAAAACTCAGGCGTTGGCGCGGGGAGAGGCCTTGGCTTCTCCTCGCCATAGGGTGTTTTGAGAGATGACAGAGCCCACCAAGGCGACTCAGAGCGAAACCGGGCATGAAGCGGGCGGTCACGCCAACTTCCCGCCTTTCGACACGTCCACCTTTCCCTCGCAGCTTCTGTGGCTGGCGATTACCTTCGGCGCGCTCTATTACGTGATGTCGAAGATCGCGCTGCCCAAGGTCGGCGCGGTGATCGAGAACCGCAAGGCGCGGATCGCCAAGGACCTCAACGACGCGGCCGCGATGCAGCAGCAAGCGGACGCGGCGGCGGCGGCGCACCAGAAAACGCTCGCCGATGCGCGCGCCAAGGCGCTTGGCGTCGCGCAGGAGTCGCGCGACAAGCTCGCCGCCGAAGCCGATCTCAAACGCAAGGCGCTCGAGGACGAACTCGCAGCCAAGCTCGTCGCTGCCGAAGGCCAGATCGCGGCGACCCGCGCGCAGGCGATGACGAATGTCGAGAGCATCGCGCGCGACGCGGCGGCCGCCATCTTCGAGCGTATCCTCGGCCGGCCGGCGGACGCCAATGCGATCGCGGCGGCGGTCGCTTCCGTCAAGCCGAACTGATCGGGAGCTGGACAAATGGAATTCGACGCCGAATTTTATGTGACGATCGGCTTCATCGTCTTTCTGTGCCTGCTCGGCTATCTCGGCGTGCACCGGATGATTTTGTCCTCGCTCGATGCGCGCGGCAAGCTGATCGCCGACGAACTCGCCCAGGCCGCCAAATTGCGCGATGAAGCGACCGCGCTGCTCGCCAGTTTCGAGAAGAAGGCCGCCGAGGCCGAGGCCAACGCCGCCGCGATCATCGCCGATGCGCGCGCCCAGGCCGAACAAATGGCCAAGGAAACCGCCGAACGGATGGGCGATTTCGTCGCCCGGCGCACCAAACAGGCCGAGACGAAAATCGCCATGGCCGAAGCGCAGGCCGCCGCCGATGTGCGCGCCGCTGCCGCCGATCACGCCGTCAAAGCCGCCGAACTCGTGCTGCGCGATCAAACGCAGGGCGCAGTGGGAGCCGATCTCGTGACGCGCGAGATTTCCGGGCTGAAGGACCGCCTGAACTAAAGCGCCGCCGATAGAGGCGGCGGCGTCACACCGTTCAAATATCGGCGTCGAGTTTCCCGCGCGTGATGATCAGGGTCTTGACCCCCTGCGATGCGGGAACCATTGTGCCATTTCGGTTTGGTTCAGAGAGTCGAAGGCCATGAAAAGCTTCGCCGTCGCCATTGTCGCCCTGTTCGTTTTGTGCTCGGGGGCTTATGCGCAGGGCTATTCGACGCCTGCCGAACAGCGCTACAGCCCCTACACCGCAGATCTGCCGCCTTGCGACGATCCGGGCGTGCTCGCTCGGATCACCGACCGGTTCGGACAAAAAGAAGGGGAATATTGGAATTCGACATTGCAGATCGGCGGCTTCGATCGCGTGCGTCAGATCGGCTTTCGCGCCAATGGGGTGGGCTACATCCCGCGCCGCTATTGCGTCGCGCGCGCGCAGCTCAGCGACCTCAAACCACGCGCCGTCATCTACGCGATCGTCGAAGACGCCGGCATCATCGGTTTGGGCTATGGCGTAGAATGGTGCGTGGTCGGCCTCGACAGAAATCTCGCCTATGCGCCGGGTTGCCAGGCGGTGCGCCCCTTCCTTGATCGCAATATCGGCGAGAAAGTGCTGCGCGAGCTTTATTGAGCGGCGCCCTGCGCACGGCGTGAAATGCCTGTAACATCGGATCAGGCGGCCGCCCGTTCGGGCGGCTTTGCGCGTGGGGCGGGCGATGATGAGGCGGCGGCGGATCGGAACGGGCGTCGCACTGGTCTTCGCTTTGTTGCTTTGCCCGACGATCGCCGGAGCGCAAAGCGGCTTTTGGGACAATTTTTTTCGCGGGTCGCAAGCGAGCCAGCCGGCGACGACGCCTTGCGTGCTCGACAAATGCCTGAATGGCGCGACGCCAAAGCCGACGCCGGCGCCAACGGCGCCCGAATCAGCGCCCACATCCGCCGCCGCGCCGCCGCCGCCGGCGTCACCGACGATGGTCGCGCCGGGAAATTTCGATTTCTATCTTTTGACCCTGTCCTGGTCGCCCGGCTTCTGCGACACGGGCGGCGCGGAGAAATCGCCTGACCAGTGCGGCGCCGGCGCCAATCTGGGCTTTGTCGTACACGGGCTGTGGCCGCAGTTCCAGCATGGCTATCCCTCAGATTGCGATCCCAATCCGCGTCCGGTCTCGCGCATCGCGCTGGAGGAGACGCATGGCGTGTTTCCCAACGAAGGCCTGGCGCGTTATGAATGGCGCAAGCACGGCACATGCACGGGGCTCAGCCCCGAGGCGTTTTTCGCCAGCGTGAAGCGAGCGCGCGCGTCGATCGAAATTCCCGATGCGTTCAATGCGCCGCGCGAACAACAATCCATGGCGCCGCTCGATATCCAGCGCGCCTTCGTCGCGGCCAATCCGGACCTGCGGCCGCAAGCGATGGCGATCGGCTGCTCACGCGGCGAATTGCAGGAGGTGCGGCTCTGTTTCTCCAAGGATTTGCGCGATTTCGTCAATTGTCCGGAAGTTGCGCGCGCAACCTGCCGCGCGCCATCCATCGCCATCGCGCCGGTCCATTGACCCGGCGCTTTCCCAGCGGTCGCGTGAAACGCCAATGAACTATCGCCACGCCTTTCACGCCGGCAATTTCGCCGACGTCTTCAAACATGTCCTGCTCGCGCGCATTCTCGTCTACATGACGCGCAAGGACGCAGCCCTGCGTTTCATCGACACGCATGCGGGGATCGGGCGCTACGATTTGACGAGCGCGCCAGCGCAGCGTTCCGGCGAATGGCGCCATGGCGTCGCGCGGCTGAAAGACGCCAAGCCGCCGCCCGCGTTGGCGGCTTTGCTCGAGCCTTACCTGAAAGCGGTCGGGCCGCTCGATGCGCAGGGGCGCACGACTTCCTATCCCGGTTCACCGGCAATCGCTCAAGGGCTGCTGCGCGCGCAGGACCGCATCGCTTTGAGCGAACTGCATCCGGAAGATCGCGCCGCGCTGGTCGTCCAGATGGGTCATGACGCGCGGCTGTCGATCGTCGAGATCGACGCCTATGTCGCGCTCAACGCCTGGCTGCCGCCGAAGGAGCGCCGCGGCCTTGTTCTGGTCGATCCGCCTTACGAGGAGGCCAACGAAGCCAAACGCGTCACGGAGGCGCTCGCCCGCGCTCTGGCCAAATGGCCGAAGGGAATCTACGCGCTGTGGCGCCCGATCAAGGACCGCCGCGACGACGCGCGTTTCCTCAACGCCATCGCCGCGCTCGGCGCGCCGAACATCCTGCAGATGGAGCTCGACGTCGGCCATATCGAGCCGACGGCGAATTCTCCCGACCCACTGACGCGCACCGGCCTCATCGTCGTCAACCCGCCGCATGTCCTGATCGACGAAGCGCGCGCGCTGCTGCCCTGGCTGGCGAGTCTGCTCGCGCGAGAGGGTCACGGCGCCTCGTCATGCTCCTGGCTGACGGCGCCGGTGTGAGCGGGTCAAGTGCTGACGCAAGCGCGCGGCCGCAGCCCCCGGCCACACCGCCCAAGAAATCAATGGAGAAATCTAATCTCAGCTTTTGTCGCGCAGCTCGATCTCCGCGAGAACCCACTCTGGCGCCCGCTCAAGTTTTCATGACATAAGCCGCCAACGCCTGCCGAGAAGAAACCATGCTCCCTCCCTTGCTCCGCGACCGTCTGCGCCTGCCGGCGATCGGCGCGCCTCTGTTCATCGTCTCCAACCCCGATCTCGTCATCGCGCAGTGCAAAGCGGGCATCGTCGGCTCGTTCCCCTCGCTCAATGCGCGCCCGGTCTCTGTGCTCGACGAATGGCTGCATCGCATCACCGAGGAGCTTGCCGTCTGGGATCGCGCCAATCCGCGAACGCCGGCGGCGCCTTTCGCGGTCAACCAGATCGTCCACAAGACCAACAACCGGCTGGATGAGGATGTCGCGCTCTGCGTCAAATGGAAGGCGCCGATCGTCATCACTTCGCTCGGCGCGCGCGAGGACGTCAATGCCGCCGTCCATTCCTATGGCGGCATGACGCTGCATGACATCATCAACGATCGCTTTGCGCGCAAGGCGATCGAGAAAGGCGCCGACGGGCTGATCGCGGTCGCCGCCGGCGCAGGCGGCCATGCCGGAACGCATTCGCCCTTCGCGCTGATCCAGGACATCCGCGCCTGGTTCAATGGCCCGCTCGCGCTGTCAGGCGCCATCGCCACCGGCGCCGCGATCCTCGCCGCGCAGACGATGGGCGCCGATGTCGCCTATATCGGTTCGGCTTTCATCGCGACCGAGGAGGCCAATGCGGCGGCGGCCTACAAACAGGCGATCGTCGACGGGCGCGCGGAAGACGTGCATGGCACCAATCTGTTCACCGGCATTTTTGGCAATTACCTGATCCGTTCGATCGTCAACGCCGGCCTCGACCCCGCCAACCTCCCGCAAAGCGATCCCTCGAAGATGAGCTTTGGCTCCGGCGGCAATGCGCCGGCCAAAGCCTGGCGCGATATCTGGGGCAGCGGCCAGGGGATAGGCGCGGTCGAAGCCGTGGTTCCGGCAAGGGAACTCGTTGCGCGGCTGACGCGTGAATATGCGGCGGCGAAGGCGAGGGTGGCGGGGTTGGAGTGAGAAGCTTTATTGGGTCGAATACAAACGACGGAGGCCGTAAAATGGCGGTGACACGGAGCTTCAAGACCATGGTCGAGACGCGTCTTGCCCGCGATCCAGGATTTCGCGAAGCGCTGCTCCGCGAGAGCGTGGAAACGATGCTGAGCGGCGATATGGAAACCGGCAAGGCGGTGTTGCGCGATTACATCAAGGCGACGATAGGATTTGCCGCGCTCAGCGAAGGCGTCGGCACACCTTCGAAAAGCCTGATCCGCATGTTCGGGCCGAAAGGAAATCCGAATGCGGGCAACCTGTTCAAGGTTCTCGGCCATCTGCAAAAACATGCCGGGATTCAACTACATATTAGTTGACGTGGACGACGGACTGTTCGTCATCGGCTCTGCCTACCGAAATTACAACATCCGCTCAACCATGCGCACCACTATCGACATCGATGACGACCTTCTCGCCGAAGCCATGGCCGCAACCGGCCTCGCCACCAAAAAAGCGACCGTCGATGAGGCGCTCCGGCTGCTCGCGCGGCAACATCGCCGCAGGCAAGCTATCCAGGATATGGCGAAGCTCGGCTGGGAAGGCGATCTCGACGCGATCCGAAAAAGCCGCCCGGACGACCCGCGCTTATGATCGCCGCCGACGTCATCATCGCGACATTCTGCCTGGAACGAAATCACGCGCTCCTGCACGACGACCGCGATTTCGATTCTTTCGTCGCGCTCGGCTTGAGCGTGATCTGAACTCGCGAGGCGTCCGCCTTACCGCAACCCCGCCGGAATCTCCCGCACCGCGCCGCGCGCGGCGCTGGTCGTCAGCGCCGCATAGGCTTTCAGCGCTGTCGTGATCTGGCGCTTGCGCGGCCTGGCGGGGCGCCAGGCGTCCTTGCCCTTGTGCTGCATCGCCGCGCGGCGATGGGCGAGCTCCTCGTCGGAGACCAATAGCTTGATGGTGCGGGCGGGGATGTCGATCTCGATGCGGTCGCCGGTTTCGACGAGGCCGATCGCGCCGCCCTCGGCCGCTTCCGGCGAGACATGGCCGATCGACAGGCCCGAGGTCCCGCCCGAGAACCGGCCGTCGGTGATCAGCGCGCAGGCTTTGCCGAGACCCTTCGATTTCAGATAGCTGGTCGGATAGAGCATTTCCTGCATGCCGGGGCCGCCGCGCGGACCTTCGTAGCGGATGACGACAACATCGCCGGCGACCACCTTGCCGACCAGAATGCCGGTCACCGCATCGTCCTGGCTCTCGAACAATTTCACCGGCCCGGTAAATTTCAGGATCGAGGAATCGACGCCGGCGGTCTTCACGATGCAGCCGTCCTCGGCGAGATTGCCGTAGAGCACCGCAAGGCCGCCGTCCTTCGAGAACGCATGTTCGGCGTCCCGGATGACGCCGCCGGCGCGATCCTCGTCGAGTTCTTCGTAACGCGAAGCCTGGCTGAAGGCGACCTGGGTCGGCACGCCGCCCGGCGCGGCGAGGAAGAATTCGCGCACCGAAGCGCCCGCCTTGCGCTTGATGTCGTTGCGCTCCAGCGCGGCGCTCAAAGTCTCGGCATGGACCATCGGCGTGTCGCGATTGAGCAGGCCGGCGCGGTCGAGCTCGCCGAGGATGGCCATGATGCCGCCGGCCCGATGGACGTCCTCAATGTGGACGTCAGGCACGGAGGGGGCGACCTTGCACAAAACCGGCACGCGCCGCGACAGGCGATCGATGTCGCTCATGGTGAAATCGATCTCGCCCTCGTAAGCGGCGGCGAGCAGGTGCAGCACGGTATTGGTCGAGCCGCCCATCGATATATCGAGCGTCATCGCATTTTCGAAGGCGCCGAAATTGGCGATTTTGCGCGGCAGCACGCTCTCGTCGTCCTGCTCGTAATAACGGCGCGCCAGATCGACGATGAGATGGCCGGCCTCGACGAACAGGCGCTTGCGGTCGGCATGGGTCGCCACGATCGTGCCATTGCCGGGCAGCGACAGGCCAAGCGCCTCGGTCAGGCAATTCATCGAATTGGCGGTGAACATGCCCGAGCAGGAGCCGCAGGTCGGACAAGCCGAGCGTTCGATCACCGCGACGTCTTCGTCGGAAACGGCGCTGTCGGCCGCCGCCACCATGGCGTCGATCAGGTCGACCTTCTTGACCTTGCCGCCGACAGTGATCTTGCCGGCCTCCATCGGGCCGCCGGAGACGAAGACGGCGGGGATGTTGAGGCGCAAAGCCGCCATCAGCATGCCGGGCGTGATCTTGTCGCAATTGGAGATGCAGACCAGCGCGTCGGCGCAATGCGCGTTGGCCATATATTCGACGCTGTCGGCGATGATTTCGCGGCTCGGCAGCGAGTAGAGCATGCCGTCATGGCCCATCGCGATGCCGTCGTCGACGGCGATCGTGTTGAATTCCTTGGCGACGCCGCCCGCCTTCTCGACCTCGCGCGCGACGAGCTGGCCGAGGTCCTTCAGATGGACATGGCCCGGCACGAATTGCGTGAAACTATTGGCGATGGCGATGATCGGCTTGCCGAAATCGCCGTCCTTCATGCCGGTCGCCCGCCAGAGGCCGCGCGCGCCCGCCATATTGCGGCCGTGAGTGGAGGTGCGCGAGCGATAGGGAGGCATGGGTTTGGACCTTAAGAGGTTTGGAGCTCCGGACGAAAAACGCCGGGCGAAAGAAGTCTTTTCGCAAAAACGCGAGGGCGCAGCAAGGATTATGCGATTTTTGCGTCCCGGGGCGCTTAATGGCGCCCCCTCGCGACTTTTTGATGGGCGTCGTCGGCGGATTCAGGCGCGCCGGCGCCTTTTCAAGCTCTTCCAGCTTTGCGTAACTTCCGTGCCAAGCTTCTCTGGCGGCCGGTTGGGTGACCGCATTCCAGTTCGCCAGTCACTGGAATGCGAAGAAGCCCCTCAGAATTCTCGCGTCTCGCCGCGGCCCGGGCGTTGGGCGGGGCGCGTCTTAAAACTTTCCCGGCAGCTTGTTTTCGTCACGCCAGCGATAAAGCGCCCAAGAGGCGTTGCCTTTGTCAAACCAGCCGCCGTTCTCATTAATCGCTTCCAGGATCGGAACCGCGCGCTCCGGCGCTATCGACAGACACGTCTCCGCCGCCCTCCCGCGCACGGTCATATTCGCGTGATCGAGCAAAGGCAGCAGCGCCGTCAACGCGTTGCGCGATTTCAACTCGTTGATAATTCCGCCCATTTCATCGACGATCTTGTTGGAAAGCTTGACATTCCAGAACGCGGCGCCCCGGCCCATGAATTGCGTCGCATAATTGCGTATTCCTGCGTCTTCGTAGCGGGCGGCGAGCTCGTCGACCGACATGTCCTTCAATAGAGGACGGCGCGGCGGACCTTTACGGGCCCGCGCGCGAAGCGCCATCATTTCCGCGGTCGAAAGACCGGCATTAAGCGCATCCATGGTTGCGAACGCCCATTCCTCATCGATGTCCATGAATTGCCAAGCCGCATGGCCGCGCACGTCATTACTTTCATGGTCGAATAACGGACGCAGCTCCTGGATCGGCGCGCGCCGCTTCAGTTCGGCGCTCACCATGAGCATTTCCTGAATCAGCGCATCCCGCTCGACTGTCTTTTTGGGAATAGCCTCGAGTGTGTACAAACTGCGCGCGGCCCTGGCGGTGCGCACGAAGCTATCGATCAAGGCGTCTGTACTCGCCAGCGAATAGGGGTTTGCGGTCATTTCAGAACCCCCACGGCGCGCAATTGCTCGAGCCCGATCTCCCGCTGTTCGTCGAAGCTTTTCTCCGAGATGACGTCTCTGCGAAGACGCCCCTCGGGGTCGCCGGGGTATTTCGAGTTATACCATGCGGTGACCAGCCAGTGCTTCAGTCTGGGAATACTGACCAAATTGCTGTCAGCATCGATCGCCGCCTGCCCGAATTTCACCAATTCCTTTTTTGCGACATTGGCGTCGTTCTGATTCACCATGTGGTGGTTATCATAGCCGAAATTGTCGTCGGATGGCGCTTGAAGTTCTTCCAGGGTCTTGGGGGAGTCGAAAAACGATCGGGCCAGCCCGAATATTCGTTGTCTCTCAAGCGCCTGATCTTCGCCCGGATTAGCTGGCGTCGGGACGATCTCTTCGAGAGTCTCAAGCAAAAGCGCCACTATCTTGCCAGCCCTCCCGAGACGCGCGAGCCCTTCCTCTTCCTCTGCTTTTTCCTTTGCTTTGGCGATGAGCTTCCTCGCCGCTTCGATTTCGCGCGAGGCGGGCGATCCGATTTTCGGGGCCTTCGTCTTTTCCTCAACGATAGCAAACCAACCGCGGTTAGGAGATGCACCCGTCCGCGGATGCTTATGAGGATCCCAATCGCCTTTGAGAAGGCCGCTCCAAATGAGATCGGCAGCGAGTCGCAAGCGATCATGGGACGAAAACAGCGCCTTCTCCGCGATGGGCGGATCGGGAAATTTCAACAGCAACGCAGCAACCGTCGCCAGCGCCAGATTGCCCTGGTCGAGAGCCCGCGCAACGCTCGCCAATCCCCCGCTCTTCGACGCAACGTCGATCGGCAACCCGTAGCAAGCCGATAATTCTTCGTTGAGCTCCCCTTCGGGGCGCACCGTCCACGAAGCGGCGCCGGGAGACGTGGCGCCGGCCTGTAGCAGCGCCACGGAGCCGACGAAAAGTCCGTCGCCGTCGCATGAAACTCGGTTTGGTTGAAGTCGAAATGTGCGGATTCCCGGCAAATCCAACATGGATGGGCCTCGCCTTGATCATTGTTACGCCTACATCAAAGAGAACATAACAAGAACATTTGCGCAACAATTTGTTTTCTGAGCGCGCCAATCGAAGCGCCGCGGCGGAAGTCGAGCCACTTCGGATTCCAAACGGATGCGACGAACCGCCGCGAAGGCGTTGGGGCTAACGCGCGAGACCGCTGCTTGAACGTTCAAGCTCCCGCAGTTTTTCCGCAAACCCCGTCCGGCAGGCAAAGCCCAGAAGCCGGCCGGCTTTGCTGGAGTCATAGATGCGGTCGATCGAGCCGAACATCGTCCAGCCGAGGCGCGCATAGATCTGGCGATAATGCGGAAACAGCCGGAGGACGACAGCGGGCGCGTCGGCGATCAGCTCTTCGCAATCGTCGCGCGAGAATGGCGTCGGGGCTGAAATGATGAACGTGTCGAAGCCGAGCGCCGGCGCCCTGGCGAGCGCGACGACATGGGCTTCCGCCATGTCCTCGACGGTGGCGCGGCGAAACAGCAGTTCATTGGCTTTCGTATTGTCCGCCGACTGGCGTATCGCATGCGCCATATCGTCTTCTTCGGGAAAGAAGCGTGCGGTGCGCAGGACGAGGATCGGCAGGCCGTGCGTTTCGTGGAAGAGGCGGCAGAGATGTTCGGCCGATAGTTTGGTGACGCCGTAGATGTTGCGCGGCAGCAGCGGCGCCATGTCCTCGTCGATCCAGATCGCCTGCCCCGCGCCGCCCTCGCGGCCGGCGCGGATTTTCCTCGAAATCATCAGCGAGGTCGTGGAGGTCATGACGAAGCGCGTCACCTTCGATCCTGGCGCGACCGCTTCCTCCAACAGGTTGAGCGTGCCCTGCACATTGACCGTGACGAAGGCGGCGCGCTCATGCGTCTCGACATGCGGCTTGTGCAACGCGCCCGAATGAATGACGGCCTCTATTTCGAACTCGCGCATCGTCCGGCGCACGAGATCGCGATTTTCGATCGAGCCGACGATTTGGGTCAACGGCGAGGGAACAGGGTCGAGGCCGATGACTTGGTGGCCGTCGCGTTGGAGCCTTGGCGCCAAAGTCTGGCCGAGCCAGCCGGCGGAGCCGGTGAGGAGAATGCGCATGGGGTGTCTTTTAGCTTCTCAGGATTCAGATGACTTCGATGAAATGACACAGCCGCCTCGTCATGGCCGTGCTTGTCACGACCATCCACGCCTTATGGCCTATCCGAGGCCGGCGCCATCGATAGCGCCGGAGGTGGTTGCCCCGGCCATTTCCTCGATCGTGAGAGGGCGGTCTCGCGGCGCGACGATTCCGCGCAATGCGGATGCAGGGAGCGTCGGTAGCAAAACGACGTCGCCATCTGGATGCGCAAAGAACTTTACGCGGCTGCCTGGCTTCACATCGAGACGTGCCCGCATGGCCTTAGGTATCGTCACCTGACCTTTGGAGTTGATTGTAGATGCCATATCGCGGCCGCGCCTGCCAGAGCGCAGCGCGGGTTTACGCAACCGCGCAGCAACACTGCCCCCTGTTCGTTATTGAGCCATTGTTCGCATGGAGGCATTTTTTTTCACCGCCGAAAGCTTGTCAATGACGCGCCGAAGGCGCGCCGCCTTCGGCGGTGGCCCGTAGGGCCATCATTGACAAGCTTTCGGCGGTGAAAAACGCTCCGCCATGCGATACGATGGATCACGCTCGACCGTTCGAGCAGAGTCGTCAGAGTCCGCACGGCATGGATGGACGGGACAAGCCCGTCCATGACATAGGCGGCGGATCTCGCGGAAGGTCTGCCGCTTCGCTCACACGTCCAGATTCGCCACGCTCAGCGCATTGTCCTGGATGAACTCGCGCCGCGGCTCGACGACATCGCCCATCAGCTTGACGAAAATATCGTCGGCCTCGTCGCCTTCCTTGATCTTGACCTGCAGCAGCGTGCGCGCCTCGCGGTCGAGCGTGGTCTCCCAGAGCTGGTCCTTGTTCATTTCGCCAAGACCCTTGTAGCGCTGGAAGGTGACACCCTTGCGGCCCGCATCGGTCACCGCTTCCAGGAGACCCGAGGGGCCGGAGACCTGGGTCTCGTCGCCGCGTCGCACGAAGAGCGCCGGGGCGCTGAACGCCTCGCGCAACACACGC
Organism: Roseiarcus sp.; assembly: GCA_036513315.1. Lineage (GTDB taxonomy): Bacteria > Pseudomonadota > Alphaproteobacteria > Rhizobiales > Beijerinckiaceae > Roseiarcus. Next base: position 11,778 of record DATBZF010000132.1, on the reverse strand, counting down.
GCATGTTCGTCGAGGCGGCGCGCCTCGGCCGAGGCGAGCAGGCCGGCGTCGAGCGTCAGCGCCTGGCGCACGCCGCGCAATTCGCGCGTCAGGATATAGCCGCCCATCTCGGTGCGCCCGCTCCAGCCGCGCTCGGTCTCCTCCGAAATGGCGTTGAGCCGCTCGGCGATCAGATGCGCGCGCGGTTCGGCGTCGACATCGTCCACTGTCGCGAGCGGCTTCAAGGCGCCTGCCAGCGCCGCCTGTTCGACGGCGCGCCGATCGTAGCGCGAGTGCAATTGATCGAGCACATGGCGCAAAGCGCGCGCTTCATTGACCAGCGACATGAGATCGGCGCCCGCGCGGCTCTCGCCGCCGGCGAGCTTCAGCAGCGCGCCCTCCAGGCCGCCATTGACGAGATAATCTTCCAGGCCGCGCTCGTCCTTCAGATAAAGCTCGGACTGGCCGCGCTTGACCTTGAACAGCGGCGGCTGCGCGATGAACAAATGGCCCGCCTCGATCAGCGAGCGCATCTGGCGGAAGAAGAACGTCAGCAGCAAAGTGCGGATATGCGAGCCGTCGACGTCGGCGTCCGTCATGATGATGATCTTGTGGTAGCGCAATTTTTCGAGGTTGAAATCATCGCGTCCGATCCCCGCGCCAAGTGCGGTGATCAGCGTGCCGATCTGCTCGCTGCCGAGCATTTTGTCGAAACGCGCGCGCTCGACATTGAGGATTTTGCCGCGCAGTGGCAGCACCGCCTGAAATTCACGGTTGCGGCCCTGTTTGGCGGTGCCGCCGGCCGAATCGCCCTCAACGAGGAAGATTTCCGATTTGGCGGGATCGCGCTCCTGGCAATCGGCGAGTTTGCCGGGCAGGCTGGCGATGTCGAGCGCGCCCTTGCGGCGCGTCAGTTCGCGCGCCTTACGCGCCGCCTCGCGCGCCTGCGCCGCCTCCACCACCTTGCTGACAACGACGCGCGCGTCCTGCGGATGCTCCTCGAACCATTGCGCCAGCAATTCGTTGACGAGACCCTCGACGACCGGGCGCACTTCGGAGGAAACCAGCTTGTCCTTGGTCTGCGAAGAGAATTTCGGATCCGGCGCCTTGATCGAAAGGACGCAGGTGAGTCCTTCTCGGCAATCATCGCCGGTCAGGTCGATCTTTTCCTTCTTTGCAAGGCCCGAACGTTCGGCATAGCCGGTCACCTGGCGCGTCAGCGCGCTACGCAGTCCGATCAGGTGGGTGCCGCCGTCGCGCTGCGGGATGTTGTTAGTGAAGGGCAGCACATTCTCGTGGTAGCTGTCGTTCCACCACAGCGCGACCTCGACGACGATCCGGTCGCGCTCGCCCTTGATCAGGATCGGCGCCCCGATTAGCGCCGTCTTGGCGCGGTCGAGGTAGCGCACGAAAGCTTCGAGGCCGCCTTCGTAATAAAGCTCCTCGCGTTTGATCTCGGCATGGCGCGCGTCGGTCAGGACGATGCGCACGCCGGAATTGAGAAAGGCGAGTTCGCGCAAGCGATGTTCGATCGTCGAATAATCGAACTCGACCATCGTGAACGTCTCGGCCGATGGCGTGAAAGTGACCTGCGTGCCGCGCTTCGGCTTGCCGTCGACGAGCGGCGCCGGTCCGACGATGGCGAGCTTGTCGATGGCGTCGCCATGGGCGAAATGAATGACGTGTTCGAAGCCGTCGCGCCAGATTTCGAGCTTCAGGCTGGTCGAAAGCGCATTGACCACGGAAACGCCGACGCCATGCAGGCCGCCCGAAACCTTGTAGGAATTCTGATCGAATTTCCCGCCCGCATGGAGCTGGGTCATGATGACTTCGGCCGCCGAGACGCCTTCTTCGTCATGAATGCCGGTCGGGATGCCGCGTCCGTCGTCGCTGACGGTGCAGGAGCCGTCGGCGTTCAACGTCACCGTCACCAATTTGGCGTGGCCGGCCAAGGCTTCGTCGATCGCATTGTCGACGACCTCATAGACCATATGATGAAGGCCGGAGCCGTCGTCGGTGTCGCCGATATACATGCCCGGCCGTTTGCGCACGGCGTCAAGCCCGCGCAGCACCTTGATCGAATCGGCGCCATAGGCGTCGCTGGCGAGGGATTCGGGGCTCTCATACGGGTCAACGGGCGTCTGTGTCTGGTCGTTCAAAGCAGGGCCTTTTTGGGCTGGGCGGAGGGCGAAGCGGCGGGGCGCGCGCCTCGATTCGACTGTGCCCCCATTATAGCCTGCAAAGCGCGAAAATTGCACGATTTTTAGCGGCGGAAGCTCCTTCTGACGCATCATTTCTTTGCATCATAATTTCCGCTCGACCCATCGCCCGGAGAGGCCGACAATGATGCGGCGCGACGGGTTGATTCGTCGGGCCGGGCGTCGGGGCGCCTGGAGCTGAGCAGGATCGATGGCGGACTTCAACGAGCGCGAGGAATTGCACAGGCCATTGGGTCTGCCGGCGCCCAAATCGCGGCGACCGGCTCCCTATGGGCGCCTCGTTCTCATCGCCGGCGCTGCGCTCATCGTCGGCCTCGGCATTTTCCTTGTGGAGACCGACGATCGCCTCGGCGGCGAGCCCTATGCAATTGCCGTTCTCGATACCCATCCCGCCGCTCCGCCAGCTCCGCCAGCGGCCGTCGCGCCCGCCGCGGCCGCTACGCCCGCCGCGGCTCCGTTGGCCGCCTCTTCGGCAAGCCAGGTCGAAATGTCGAGCGGCGTCAAGGTGGTGCGCGCCGGTAACGGCGCGGCGCCGGGCTCGTTGATTATCCAGGTTCCCGACACGATCGGGCTGCATCTGACGCCTGCGCCGGACAAGAGACTGGTCGATAAATCCAGATATGGGCTGTTGCCGCGCATTGGCGCCGATGGAACGCGCCCGTCCGAGGCTTACGCGCGGCCGCCGCTGATATCAGGCAGGCTGAAGGCCGGAGCGCCGCGCGTCGCGCTGCTGGTCGGCGGCCTCGGCCTTAGCGAGAGCGGCACGCAGGACGCGATCGTCAAACTGCCGGGCGCCGTCTCGCTCGGCTTTGCGCCCTATGGCGCCGAGGTCGAGCGCGACGTCGCCCAGGCGCGCGAGGCGGGTCATGAAGCGTTTCTGCAGGCGCCGATGGAGCCTTTCGACTATCCCGCCAACAATCCCGGTCCGCATACGCTTCTCAGTGGCGCTTCGCCGGCCGACAATCTCGACAATCTGCATTGGCTGATGGCGCGCTTTACCGGCTATGTCGGCGTGACGAATTTTCTCGGCGCCAAATTCACCGCCGACCAGGGCGCCTTCGCCCCGGTGCTTGGTGAAATCGCCGCGCGCGGCCTTCTCTATGTCGATGACGGCTCGTCGCCGCGCAGTCTGGCGCGCGACGAAGCGCCGGGCCTCAATCTTCGCGCCGCCGTCGCCGATGTCGTGATCGACGCGGATCAGTCGCCGCAGGCGATCGAGGCGGCGCTTCTCAAGCTCGAGGCTTTGGCCAGAGCCAATGGCGCCGCGATCGGAATCGCCACGGCGCTGCCGATCAGTCTAGAACATATCGGGCGCTGGACGGCGAGCCTTGAAGCGCGGGGGCTGGCGCTGACGCCGTTGTCGTCGGTCGCATCTCGTGCGCCCGGCCCGGCCGCTCAGGCCAATCCTTGATCGCGCGAAGCGGAGCCACGCATGAAAAGCGACGGATTGCCCTATCGCCGCAACGTCGGCGCGCTGGTGTTCAATCGCGAGGGTCTCGTTTTTGTCGGCCGCCGCAGAAAGCGGCGCGGCGGCATGGAGCTCGTCGCCGGCCACGAATGGCAAATGCCGCAAGGCGGCATCGACGAGGGGGAGACGCCGCTCGCCGCGGCGCGGCGCGAACTCTTCGAGGAAACCAACATTTCCAAAATTTCCCTGCTCGCCGAGGCGCCAGACTGGCTGAGCTATGATTTGCCCCCCGCCGCCCTGGCGGGACGTTGGAAGGGGCGTTATCGCGGCCAGACCCAGAAATGGTTCGCTTTCCGCTTCGAAGGGATCGACAGCGAGATCGATATCGAGCGACCCGCCGCCGGCGCTCATCACCCCGAATTCGACGCCTGGCGATGGGCGCCGATCGAAACGCTGCCGGAGCTGGTCGTTCCATTCAAACGACCGGTCTACGAGGCGGTCGTCGCCGTCTTCGGCAAGCTTGCGACGCCCGCGTGAGGCTCTATTTGCCGGCGACGATCGCGGTGCGCGCCTCGGCCATCGCCTCGGTCATTTTGCGCCGGATGCGGTTGTCGGACATTTCGACCTTGGCTTGCGCCAGGGCGGTCTTGATCGAGTCGAACAACGCTTCGTCGGAGGCGCCGACCTGGGCGGCGACCATGGCGCTCGCATAAGAATCGGCTTGCGCGCCGGCCCGCCCGATCAATTGCGCAAGCCACAGCCCGAGCAGTTTGTTTCGGCGCGCGAGCGATTTGAAGGCAATCTCTTCATCGACGACGAAGCGTTTTTCGAATCCCTCTTCGCGATTCTCGAACTCGCCCATTGTGCACTCCAGGTTTCCCACCGGTCGCAGAATAGCAGAAAATCGCGACCGCGTTCCGATCAGGCGTCGCCAGCGGGCGAACCGGGATAGGAGCGCCTTGGGAGTGCGGATGCAACACAGGCGGCGCGCCGATCACGGCAGCGCGCGGATGATCTCATCGAAGGGCGAGACGTGGTTTATCCATTCGGTCAGCGATGCGCCGGCCTGGCAGCTCATCGGACCGTATGTTTTGATGGCGAACCAGATCAGCGCGAAAATGAAAAGGCGATTGAGCGCCACGGAAATTGCCCATTTCAGCATGACGAAGCCTAGGCCGGCTCGCTGAGCTGGGCGACGCGCCGTGCGAGCGCATTGCGGTCCGCCTCGAGCTTCCTGATCCGTTGCGCTGTTTCGATGGAGACGATCTTCTCGTCATTGGCATGTAGAAACAGAATTCCGGCCTGCGTTTCGTCTCTCCAGACGATGCGCGCGCGCCGGCTTTCGCCTTTGCGATGGATCGTGAAGTCGAACTCGCCTGGGACAATCGCCGCATCGGAAAAGACGATCCTTGCGCCATCCTGAGACAGATTGCGCACCAGACAATCAAAAGTGGAGCACCGATTGTTGAAGGCGATCCGGCCGGCGAGATAGGTGCGGCCTCTATGAATCTTGCGACGGTCCAGCATTGAATCCCACCTTGGCACGGTTGAAAGTCCACAGCCGGGGTTCGAGCAAATGCCTTGCCACGCGGTAACCCCACGTTAGGGTTAACCGCCGGGCGATGCGCCCGGTTCGAACGGACGAGCGGCGCGATCAAAGTCGCAGCCGGTCTTGGGTTTCGTGAAAATCGTTCGAAGTAAGCCACGAGAGCCTGGGACCGCGCGCGTCCCGGATTCATCCCAGGCAGGCGCGCGCCAGCATCTGGAAGGCGCGGGCGCGATGCGACAAAGCAAGCGAACCGTCGGCCGGAATCCCGTGTTTTTCCTCGGCGCTCATTTCGCCAAAGCCGCGCGAATGGCCGTCGGGCAGGAAAATCGGATCATAGCCGAAACCGTTGGCGCCGCGCGGCGGGAAGACCAGGCGTCCGTCGACGCGGCCTTCGAAATATTCGACATGGTCGTCGGGCCAGACGAGCGCGAGCGCGCTGATGAAATGCGCGCGCCAGGGCTCCGGCGCTTCTTTCGCCAAAAGCTCCCGCTCGACGCGCGCCATGGCGGCGGAAAAATCCTTTGAGCCTCCCGCCCAGCGCGCCGAATAAATGCCGGGCGCGCCGTTCAAAGCTTCGACGCACAACCCGGAATCATCGGCCAGCGCCGGCATTTCGGCGGCACGGGCGGCGGCGAACGCTTTCAATTTCGAATTGGCCTCGAATGTGTCGCCCGTCTCCTCGGGTTCGGGCAGGCCGAGATCGCCGGCGCTGACCAAAGCGATCCGCCACGGGACGAGAAGCTGGCGAAATTCGCGCAGCTTTCCCGCATTATGCGTCGCCGCGACAAGAGGCCCGCTTAGTTTTCGATGCATGCGGACCGCCTCGTTCATTCCACGACGATCTTGTAGCGGACGCCCGGCTTGAGGGCCGCGTCTTTGTCCAGTCCGTTCAGCAGCAAAAATTGCTCCAGTGGGCGATCGGCGAGCGCCATCCGCCGCGCCATCGTCTCTGGCGTGTCGCCCGCCACCGCTTCGACGATCTCGACGCGCTGGGGATGCGCGGCCGCCGCCTCCTGCGCGCTGAGGCGATGGAACGAATTGATCGAAGCGCGAAAGCGCGCGTCGACAGCGGGCGTCAACGCCCTGGCGGCGAAAATAAGCCGATAGACTTTGGCGCCCATCCGCACGGCGCCGAGCCGGAAGCTCCATTGATCGCCCTGCGCCACCGCTGTGGCTGCCGGAAGATCGTCGATCTTCAGCCCCTCCACCGAAGCGGTCTTCAATCCATCGATCCAGCCAGACGCGATCGTCGTCTCGAGGCTTGTTGACTGATCGACATTGACGCTGTCGAGCCGCAGCGCCTGCGCGCCGCCTTCGCCGACGCCGATCAACGCCACCGATTGGTTTTCGAGCACGAAGCCTTCGGGCGCGGCGAAGGCGAAGCCAAGCTTGGGATGGACGAAACGGGCTCCGCGCACCAGGCCTTCGGAGGGATCGTCGCCGAACGCCAGGCCGCTGATCGCGGTGAGATAGGCGTCGCGGCCGCTGTCGCCGACGCCGGGCGCGCCGATCTGGCGCGCCTGGACCACCGCCTGCGCGATGCGTTCGGGCGTCGAGGGATGGGTCGACATCATGTCCGGCTTGCCGGCATTGGCGTTTTCGCCCAGCAGCGAGGCGCGCATCGCTGTCCAGCGCCCGAGCGAACCGAGAAAACGGGACGCCGCGAAGGGATCATAGCCCGCCTGCCCGATGGTCTTGATGCCAATCTGATCGGCCTCGAATTCCTGTTGGCGGGAGAATTGCGCAAGCCCGAGCCGGCCCCTGGCTTCCTGTTCCTCTGCCTCTTCGGGTCGATCGAGCACAGCTGTTGAAACGCGTGCGAAGAGCTGCGCCGTCTTCTCTTTTTCGGCGCGTTTGGCCGCATGCTGCGCCGTGACATGCGCGATTTCATGCGCCATGACGGCGGCGATTTCCGAAGAATCATCGGCCAGCGCGAGCAGCCCGCGCGTCACGAAAATGTCGCCCGACGGCAAGGCGAAGGCGTTGACGATCGGCGAATTGAGGATCGTCACGCGATAGGTCTCGGAAGGCGTTTGAGTGGCGGGGGCGAGGCGCGCCAAAATCTCGTTGAGATAGCGCTCGGTCGCCGGCGCGCTATATTCGCCGCCGAACAGCGCGATGAGGCGCTTGCGCTCGGTATTGGCCGGCGTGCCGCCGGTCGTCCGGGGGGCGGCGGCCGGCGCCGAGCCGACCGATGGCGCGCTCGGCCCCTCCATCGCCGAGCAGGCGGCGGCGATGAGCGGCAGCAGACAAAAAAGGGCCATGCGCGCCCGGCCCCAAAAGCCCGAGGCGCGGAATCTCGAGGGACAGCCGCTCGGAGCCCCTTTTCGCAACTGCTTTTCGACCCAATTCATCTGCCCGGCTTTACCTCGCTCGTCCCAGCGGCCTGAGACAATCGTTCGATCTGTTCGGGTCCGGAAATCGCCATCCGGAGCCCGAATCTCGCATCCATTGCCCCCCGCACTCTTATTTTGGCGCCCGCCAGACCGGACAAGTTGAGCCCCGCGCGTTCAAACGCTTTGGCCTGCCGCGAGGCGACGACCGCGGTGAAAGCGCCGCGGCGACCGAAGTCGAGCCAGATGCGGTCGCGACCTGTTCCGACCCGTAGCACAACGCCCTCGACAATGGCGAATTGTCCGTCGCGCTGGCGCAAATCATCAAGATCGGCGGCCTCCACCACCCCATAATATGGATCGGTCCACAGGCCAAGACCGCCAGCGCGGGCGGAATCTTCGGCGGCGAGCCGTTCGGCCAGACAATCGCCCGCCTCGATCTCCGGACGCACGCGGGCGAGCCCCGCCGACAACAGTCCGAGCGCTATCGATCGGGGGGAGGCGGCGCTTTGATCCGTCGCCCCGATATCGACGAGCAGACGGCCCCACCGATCGGTCCTGGCGACGAGCGCGTGCAAATCCACTTCCCGACCGGCGAGGCGCGACGACAGAAAGGCGCGCGCTTCTGCCGCGCTTTTCGGATCGCCGCGGCTGGCGTCGGGAATATCGAGCCCGGCGAGCCGCGCCACCCGCCCGTCGGCGAGCGCGATTTCTCCACGCTCATTGATCGAGGCGACGAGAGCGCGCTCGCCGCCGCCGAGGCAGGCGGCCCCGGCGCCGAACGGCAGGGCGGCAAGCAACAACGCTTTGATGATGAGAAGGCTGATGCGACGCGGCCCGGGCGGATTCATCAAATCTATTTTGGTTCGAAATCGGTCTTTGGCGAAATCCGTCCTGCGCTCGCAGGTGCGCGGGTTCGGATTTCATGATAGAGGCATTTTCGCACGCACAAAATAGCGTCAGGTCCCGGTAGCTCAGCAGGATAGAGCACAGGTTTCCTAAACCTGGGGTCAGGGGTTCGATTCCCTTCCGGGACGCCAGCAAAATCAATCATTTATCCGATCAAAGCGTCATTGCCTTCGCTGCCGTTTTTCGCTGGGTAGACATGAGGGCAACGGGAATGTGATTAGCGTCGCCGCTCCAATTAATCGTCCCCGAATCAGCTGCGCCGCGGCATGCCCTGGACGCGAAAATTCCCCGAGCCGATCAAACTTAAGCACGGCCGCAAGATCGCGACCACCGGGCAGGCGCGCATGCTCGCGCTGCCAGAGGGCCATCAGTCGAGACCGGCCGATGGAGGTGAAAGCGCCGACGCGCGCTGGTCACCTGTTCGTTGCGGCGTCTTTCATGAAGCTGTGATCTTGGCCGCCCAAGTTATTGGGTCGGCGTCCGATAAGCGCGGAGGCGGGTCAGGCGATGGCGGCGGCGCCGAGGACGGGCGAATGGCCAGGCGTGAGGCTGAGTAAGGCGAAATGTCAGGATCGACACGAAAGTCCGACAGATGGAGCCGATCCCCTATGACGGCCTATCTGGAATTGACCGCGTTCGCGCTTGCGGGGCTTGTTATTCTCGTGTTGGCCGAACGGGTTTGGTGACGCCTGAAACAATTGGCGTCGTGATTTCGAAAAGGTTGTAGCCGCCAGGGAGATGGGCGGACGGCTGGGGAGCTGATCGCTCCATCGTTTCAACCAACCGCTTCACCCGTCGATGCGTTAAATAACCAACGGACGTTCGATGCAGACCCAGCGATGACGTTTCAGATTGAGCCGCGGCACTCATTTTCGCCCGCTGAAATCGAAGAGATCGAACTTCGTCTCTATGAGTCCAACAGCGTAGCGATAGGACGCCGCGATGGCGAAAGCATAGGCTTTTTGATCAGAGACGGTTCCGGACGAACGGTCGCCGCCGTCGCAGGTTACTCTTGGGCCGCCAGTGCGGAGCTGAAGCAGATGTGGGTCGAGAAATCGCATCGCGGACGCGGGTATGCGCGCGCTTTGCTGAACGCCTTCGTCGCCGAAGCTCGCACCCGAAACGTTCGCAGAATTTGGCTGGCGAGCTACGATTTCCAGGCGCCTGGAATGTATGAGAAGGCTGGGTTCAAACGCATGGCCGAGTTCAAGGATTGGCCAGAAGGCCACTCAAACGTCGTGCTCTGCAAGACACTCTAACGCTGATGCGACGTCAAAAGGCGCAGAGCGGCCCAGTCAGCGCTCGGGCGCTGGATTTGCCTTTGCTCTGTCAACACCACATCCTTAAGCCAAGACCGAAGGTCTGATCTGATTGGCGGCGCAGATAAGAAAGGCCCCGCCGGGGGAAGGCGGGGCCAGGAGGGGCGTGCGACGGCTGGGGGGCTTAAAGTCGCACGCGGGTCATCAACGCTGGCCGGCAAGAAACGTTCCTCAGCGTCGCTGGTTATGCTCATCATCGCATTTGCCGCGGCCGCCGCCACGCGTCCGCCGAACGTCGAAGGGCCTGGCGTGTGAGGAAGGCGAAATGACCGGGCTAGGATGCGCTTGGTTGGTCCGGGCCATACCCGGCCGGGCATTCGGACCGCCCGCGGGCGCCCTCACTCTCTGCAACTGCCGCGTAACCTGCACGGGTCGATAGCCGCGATCAGCGTCGCAGTGCGGACAAATAACATGAAGCTCTTCAATCGCGGCTCGGCCTCCGCGTCAATCGGCGGCGCTTCGCCGAGTGAGATGAACTGTCGGCATTCTTCGCAGCGCACAACAAAATACCACTGATGCGGGTCTGAAAACTCCGCCATCGCCTACGCCTGTCTCTTGGATGAAATGGGGATGACTTCCGCGCTGGGCCTGGGCGCGGGATGCTGGATCAGCATCTTCTCAAGCTTCCAGACCTCGAAGCCGTCAAACGCGTGTTGCGTCTTGCGGGCCTCGAATAGCTCTCGCCCCTTTTGTATCGCCTCTTCGTCCGATAGGCCCGGCAATTCCTCGACCCCGGCGATATGGCCGTCTCTCATAAAATAGCAGCGCACGACCCGCTCCACTCGGGAATTAAATGCGCCTGAGACGATACAAAATCTCAAAGGCGGTTGCATTAAAAAAAGACGTGTCAACGGGACCAAGATACCGACATACCGTCCCGGAGTTCGTATGATTTCTGGACGTTCGGCCAAAAGCCCGGCGCCGCCCCCATTCTGCGCACGGTCAGGCCGCAAGTTTTTTGCTGCTGTTCGCACGCGCTCGCGTGATCCAGGTTGAGGATCGCTGCTGGCACTGATCCCCAGCCTGGGTTATGCTCGGCGCACAAGGCCGGGGGGCGCGGACATGTTCTATGTCCTTGAGTTTTTCCTTGAAGACGGATCAGGTGAGAGGCACAGGCTGCGATCTATTGGCTATGAGGCGCAATCCGAGGAAAACGTGGTGCGGTATGCTTCAGCGTTTCTCAGGAACGTCATTGTGCAGGACAAGAAACCCACCATTTGCTTGGTCAAGGACGTCGGCGGTAAAGTCCTGAATATTGTGTCGGCGCAGTCGACGGTTACGCAGGCCGCCAAATAGGAAACGCCCTGATGCCGTTTACACACCCGCTCGCCAGAGCCGCTAAGGCGTGGGCTGGCCCACATCGCAATCAACGAACCCTTGTCATCATTACGACGCTGGTCCTGGACCCCAAAAGCAAGCGCTTCAAGAAGGCGCTGGTGGAACAACTTGCCGTAGCCGCTGATGAATATCTGGTGGCAAATCCTAAAGAGGCCAGCGGTTTTATTATGATCAACAGAATGCGGGACTGGGCTGGCCACGGCTCCTAAGGGTCGGAAGGGCTGCTCCTTTCGATTATCGCCTATCGCCGCTGTCCGCATGCACACGGTCTTATCGAGGAGACGCGATGACCGCCCCAGCGCCGGCCTGACGCGCCCCGTATGCGCGGAGCTCGGCTCATCGGACCTTTTTTGAAAATCCCCACCACCTATTCGGACGCTACCGTTCTCCCAGCTCGGGACGGCCCTTCCTGGCTTCCCCGATTCGACTCCCCGGCCACCATTGCTATCATTGCGCCAGCCGCAGCCGATGGGCCACGCGGCCAGAGCCGCGCCTGTGATTCAGCCTCCAGGGCGGCCCACTCTCCGACCGTGCGATCGTGCGGCGGACCATCGTCGTTGGGGGACACAAGGCGTGAACATCGGATCGCCTCTGCTCGCGCCGCAAGCGGACTTACGCAGTCCGGTAATCGACGACGCGCTAACACCAACTATTTTCCACGAACCATGGTGGTTAGACACCGCGACACGCAGGCAATGGAAGGCCGTCGAAAGCTTCCACGATG
>DATBZF010000131.1:0-17901 GCA_036513315.1 Roseiarcus sp. | reverse complement strand
CATCGTGGAAGCTTTCGACGGCCTTCCATTGCCTGCGTGTCGCGGTGTCTAACCACCATGGTTCGTGGAAAATAGTTGGTGTTAGCGCGTCGTCGATTACCGGACTGCGTAAGTCCGCTTGCGGCGCGAGCAGAGGCGATCTGATGTTCACGCCTTGTGTCCCCCAACGACGATGGTCCGCCGCACGATAGCATGGTCGGAGAGCGGGCCACCCCGGAGGCTGAACCACAGGCGCGGCCCCTGACCGCGTGGCCATCGACCGCGGCTGGCGCGATGATAGCAATGACGGCCGGGGAGTCGAATCGCTGAAGCGCTTGAATGAAGGGCCGTCCCAAGCTGGGGGATGCGGGACGGCCCTAGCCAGCGCTTGGATACGCAACTCAAGGGCGGCTAGTTCCTTTACGGAATGGGAACGCTATCGTTTCAGCGTCCCGTTCCCAAAAGACGCGACGGGCGCTGCTCGTGCGGTTCACGCTCGCGGCCCTAACCGGCGGGGCATTTACGGCGCGCTCGCGGACCGCGAACATTGCAGCCTGATGTGACGCGGTTGCAATAGGCGCCGTGGTTCTAGGGTGTTAACGATGCGCTAAGTTGCATAGGGGGCTTCTAACGAAAAAGCTCGTTCTTGCCGGTCTCGCTTTGGGCGCTTCAACGGCGTTAGCGTTGGCGGCCGATTTGCCGACTCATAAGGGACCGCCGCCGGCGCCCTACGTTGCTCCCCCAATCTTCACCTGGAGCGGATTCTACGGCGGCATTAATGCTGGAGGGGAGTGGGGAAGTGGCGCAACGACCGTTTCGACGGACCCTGGTTTCATAGATAGGGCTGCTCTCTCGGCGGGGGGAATTGCGCATGCCACAGATTTTGCGACCGGCGCGAATGCAAAATCCTCGGGAGGTTCTGCTTTCGTCTATGGCGCGCAAGCGGGCTACAATTGGCAGTTTAGCTCCATTGTTGCCGGATTCGAAACGGACATCCAAGGGTTTGGTGGGTCGTCGAAATCTGGCAGCGTGACGAATCTGGCGCAAACGGCCGCCCTTGAGACCCCGGTCTCCGTGACCGTCTCTGGCCAAAACAAGCTCGACTACCTCGGCACCGTGCGGGGCCGCGCGGGTTATCTCTTTACTCCGACGCTGCTTGCTTATGCGACCGGCGGTCTGGCCTACGGCGGTGTGAAGTCGAGCGCCAGCGTTTCGGGATTTGAAACTGTGCCAGGCGGCACTGTGAGCACACCCACCTTCGGCTCTTCTTCCAACAAACGCGTCGGTTGGACGCTAGGCGCGGGCGCCGAGTGGATGTTCATGGCGAATTGGAGCGTCAAAGCCGAATATATGTATTACGATCTCGGGCGTGCGACATATGCTCTTCCCCCATTTGTCGGCACTATCGGCGCCGCCACTGTGTTTTCCCATACCCCCGTCGTTTCGGCGCGCTTCGATGGAAACCTTGCTCGCTTAGGGCTGAATTATCATTTTTAGATGCGGGGCGATTAGGGTGACGGCTGCGGAGCGGGCATGTCAAAGGAGGCCGTCGGCCCTGAGCGCGCGCCTCAACTGAGCGGCCGCTTCACCGATCGGGACGTTGGACGTGGCGGCCTCGAGCATTAGTCCGCCGGCATAGAGCCATGCATCGCTGCTCTGGCTTCCGGCAGGGAGCGACCTCATGATCACTCGCGCGTCGTTCAGGGTCGCAATTACGCGGCCGTCCTTGAGGACGATCGGCTCGGAGAGCGGGCGGGACCAGGGCATAGGCTACCGTCGGCCGCATCGGGCGCTAAATCAACCCTCGGTCTTCAGGGCGCGCACGACGGCCGCCAGTGCGTCATCGCTGGCGCTCGGGGCGGCCTCAGCCCGGACAAGCATCTCATCTGCGTCCCGCCAATTGCCCTCTGCTTGCTTCAGGGCGGGCAGCGTTGCGATGAACTCGCGCGCATCGCCGAGAGTGCTCAGCACGCTCCCGTCATTCAGTTTGATCGGTTTCCAGAAGGGGTCGGTCCAAGGCATGCGGCAGCGTAGCTGATTCGCGCGTTTGCTGCCCCAGAGGTCAGTTCTTTCGTTTGTTCAAGTCGTCGAGAAATTGCTGGACCTTCGCGGATACTGCGGGTTGGTCGGGGCCAATGCGCTCAATTTCCTCGACCATCGCGTTGACCTCGCTTTGGACCTGGTCGTAGGGCGCCTCCAAATTGCGAAGTCTGAGTTCCGCAGCTGTGTCGTCCAAATCGGCGAAATTGCCAGGATCATCGGTATCAGCGCGCGACGCTCGCCAGGATCGGAAGTCAGCAACCCATTTGGATGCGAGTTGGTCTTTGGTCAATCCCTGGAGTCGGCGCCCTCGCTCGAGATAGCTCTGGGTCTCCCTCGCCAACTCACTCGCGAGAAAGTCGGCAGCTTGTGCGCGATCAGTTTCCTCTTCGGCCATAATGACCCTCCGGGTAGTTCGCTGGCGCCCGAGTGGTTTGCGAGCCCTAAGAGCGGGCGTTCCGTCAGGTTACAATCTTCTTCAAAATTCGCACGATGACTCGTAGTTACCCGACCGTTTACGCTGCCCCGTTCCGTAGGCGTCCAAGTCGGCTTCAGCGCAACTCTCAACCGCACGGTTTGATCCTCTCGGCGAGCAGCGCGAGCGCGAACGCGGCGACTTCCTCTGGATAGTAATCATCGCCGCTGGCCAGCGTCCTTCCGAGAGAACCCCGTTTGAAGGAATGAGGCGTCTTCACCCCTTCGTAAGCGACCCACATCGCGCCTGTCGGCTTGTGAGTCACGACGTTCCCCAAAAGGTCGAACTCATGAAGGATCGGCGTCACATGCGCCATGGCTGTCCTCCCTAGTTCAATCCACAACTCCCCAATTTTCCTTTATCTCCGACATCTATGTTATCACTTGGAGTGATCCGGTTGAAGCATGCGCTCTATAGCGTCGGAATACGAGGCTCGCGAAAACTCCCGGCAGATGCGCCAAAGACTTCCCAAATGTCAGCTTACAGTTCTTTGGACTCCGGATTACAAGCCGGTCATCCGTGGTCTCGGTTCAGAGTTTGCCGCGCCTCGACCGCGATAGAAGGCTGTCGATAAACAGCTGCGCTTCTCGCTGCGCATCTTTGAGCACATGCTTTGCGGGACGCACTTGTTCCGCTGCCTCCAGCTTACCGTTCAGATCAAGATCCTCCGAGCTAATGCTGATCTGGTAGCCCTCGCCAGTTTCAGGAGGGTCCTGCCACGTAAAAGCGAAGCCGCGATAATGTTCTTGAACGTTCATGACGTCTTCCTCCGTAACGATTGGGTGATTACAGCCACCACGCTAAGCGATAGGTAGTCGACGGCAAATCAATGATGCACTACCGGAGCGTGGACTGCTTCAGCAAAGTCCTCGCAGTCGAAATCGAAATTAGGCTCGACGGCCCTCTTGCAGCGTCGTTGATAGTCCTGTTGGCTGAGCGCGACATCTTTCACGTCAATTGGGCCACCTGACGAGTGTTCTGCGGTGCCTTGAAGGCCGCAACGTGCACAGATTATTGCAATTGGCTGGTCTGACACTTCGCACCTCTCGTTTGCCACATTGAGTGAAATAGCGAACTACCCCGAGCACGCGATTGTTCCAAGTGAATGTCTAAATCTCTACGTCTCTTTGGGGAGCGTCCTTATGAGCGACGCATTGAAGGGGCGAGATCGGGTGCGTGTTAACCGAACCCGGCGGCATAGGGAACAAGGCGGCTTTTCCGGTTTCTCGCCTTGGCCGACGAAATGGCAGCCGAGCCCTTATCCCGCCCGCCCCGCGCTCCGTCACCGCCGACAGCCGGCCGGACCAAAAACAATCACTGAGGAGGCTCAATCCCGTTTGGCCCAATAGTTCCAGGTGCAACCACGCCTGGTGCAACCCGACTAGGATCCGCGGAATATCCTGATCCGACGCTTCCTCCGTTGCTATTTGGCGTGCTGGCTCCGATCTGCGAATTTCCACCGGCCCCGTTGTCGTTGGACAAAGAAGTGTTCGGCGCTGCTGGCCCTCCCGGAATTGGGGGTACGCTGGAAGCGGACGGCGCGTCCGGGTTGTTGGGTTGGGTCGATGCTCCAGGTGCGCCGGGGGTCGCGGGATTGACTCCAGAAGCGGGGTTGGGCAGACCATTCGTCCTCGGGTTTGCCGGCCGCTCCGCCCGCGGCGCCAGCTCCCGCAGCCACCGGTCCTCCTCCACCCGCCCCGCCGCCGCCTCCTCCGGCCGCGTGAGCCGCGAGGGGCGCCAACAACGCGGCAAACACTACCGCCGACTTCAGGTTTTTATGCATAATTGCTCTCCGTTCAAGAGCGCCGATGTGGCGCAAAGCGACAATTCACGGAGTAGCCAGAGGTGACCGTTTCGCACGGGTTTGTGACAAATAAGATTGCGGCGATTTGTGCCGCTCCTCGCCAAATCGGCGCAATTCCGCCGCCAAGCGCGGCTGGGCAGCGGTAGGACTAGTCATTGAGCAGGGGCCAGCAATCGGGCGGTGGCGAGCGCCGTGTGAGCCCAGGTCACTCACTTAGCGCGTTCAAATCGACATCGCCGAACTGCGCCAGGATGACGGCATCCTGAAACTCTCCAATTTTAGCATCGCCGGTGCGCGAGAGTACGACCGCGCCGGCATGCGTCCATGCCATCGACCGTGCCTGACGCTTCGCGGCGCCGGCGCTCGGGACTGTGCAGCCGAATCAACAATGTCCTATTGTTTCGGGATTGCCCCGTATTCCATTATGCTTTGCCTCAGCTCTTGGTATGCCACTGAAACTCGAGGCCAATTCTCGTAGTTGAGCCCGTGAGCGGAAATCGGGGCCATCCCGGAGCCCACTTCCTCGATAAACCGTCGATTGATCCCCCCTTCATCGCGCAGCTTTTGCTCGATCGCGAGCAGATTGTCCTCCAGCAGCCCCAGCGCCGCGCCCAATTCGCGCTCGTAGGCGCCGTCCGTCTCGAAATAATTACAAAAAGCGTTCATGAACGCGGCGAGCCGGAAGCCGACATCCCCCGGCACATTTTTCAAGATGGCTAGATACTCGGATGGCTTGTCTCTAAAGGCTTTCGCGTCTTCGTAATTGGCTCTCCGGCTCGGATGGTCGATCCGGCGCTCTCGGTCTATCGTCTCCAGCGTCGCCTGAAGCTGATCAACGGCTTTTTGCACGAGCGATTCGTCAGCCGATCGCCTGGTCGACGCCGCGACGGACAGCGCGTCCAACAATTTGAACTTTGCTACCGACAAATGTTCGAACGCCGATAAGAACTGGGACTGCGTACGCTCAAGCGCCCCAAATTCCTTGTCAGCGATGTCCATTGTCGCGCCCAGGTCGGCTGTGGCTAAATTAGTCGCGAGACCGCCGAGCAGCCCCGTGATGGCCCGAACGAACCCGATAGTGCTCACCTTCTGGGCCACGGCGACCATCCATTGCGACAAAAAAATACAATTATACTCGGCGCGATTGAGCGCCACCAACCGACCAAAGTGAAATCCGTCATGACGCCCGTCGGGGAAGCTTCGCAGCAGTTGATCGATTTGGTGGCAGCCATCGACGAGGTCCAGCGCCGACCGCCGTCCTGTCGCCCTGCTTCCCATACGCTTCCCAATCGCAATTTCTGGGAAGCAATGCGTGCTTCTAACTGACGCAAACCATTGATTTTGTTGGTGCCGCAAGAGGGATTCGAACCCCCGACCCCCTCATTACGAATGAGGTGCTCTACCAGCTGAGCTATTGCGGCATTTCAATGGGTTAGCTTATTTTTGAAAACTTTTCGGGCGTCTGGTAGGCGCCGAGTCGCTTGCGGCGACACCGGTGCGGTCGCCTTATAAGCCACTACTCAGCAGGTCGGCAAGCCATCAAAATGCAGGGTCGTTCCGCGCCAGGCTCCGGCGTTGGACGACCTCTACTTCGGGCCCAAGGCGCCGCGGACCTCGAGAAAAATTGGATCACAACAGCCGGCGCTATGTCATCTGCGCGGGCCAAAGCCGCACCAAGATGCGGCGCAATCGGCAAGTATAATGCGGGGAAACCTCGCATGCCTGTAACCAGCGAAAGACGAACTCGGGCAAGCCGGTTCGAAGCGCCGCTATAGAGTCGCCTTCTAACATCTGTCGTTCGAACGCTATTCGCCTGCCTCAGGCGCGCCTGTCTTCAACGTCGCGCTGTCGCTCGATGACAATTTGGGAGAGCCGGCGACGCGCTCCCGCAATTGCTGGAAGACGACATAGAGCATGGGGATGATAAAGATGCCGAAGACGGACGCCGCCAACATGCCGCCGAAGACCGGCGTGCCGACGGCGCGCCGGCTGGTCGCGCCGGCGCCGACGGCGATGACGAGCGGCAACAACCCGAGGATGAAGGCGAAGCTGGTCATCATCACCGGACGGAATCGCAAGCGCGCGCCAGTGGCGGCGGCGTCGAGAATGGACTTGCCCTGTCGTCTTTGATCGACTGCGAATTCGACGATCAGGATGCCGTTCTTGGCCGCCAGTGCGATCAGCACCACCAACCCGATCTGCGAATAGACATCAAAGCTGCGGCCGGCGATGACGACCGCGGCGATGCCGCCCAAAATGCCGACGCCGACCGATAGCAGAACCGGGATCGGAATGTTCCAACTCTCGTAGAGGGCGACGAGGAAGAGATAGGCGAAGAGGAGCGCAAGGGCGAGGACCAGACCCGTGCCGCCAGCGGCGGCCTTCTCCTGCAGCGCCGTTCCCGTCCATTCATAGGTATAGCCGGCCGGCAGCGTCGTCGTTGAAATACGCTCCATCGCATCAAGCGCCTGGCCAGAGCTGAAGCCAGGCTTCGGAGCGCCGTTGATCAGGGCGCCGCGAAAGCCGTTGTAACGCACCAGCAATTGC
Organism: Roseiarcus sp.; assembly: GCA_036513315.1. Taxonomy (GTDB): domain Bacteria; phylum Pseudomonadota; class Alphaproteobacteria; order Rhizobiales; family Beijerinckiaceae; genus Roseiarcus. Next base: position 11,056 of record DATBZF010000131.1, on the reverse strand, counting down.
GGACCCTGGACGATTTCAGGCTGAGCCAGCACGCGCACGGGCACCATCGACCCCGCGCCGTTGCGCACATAGACGTTGAAGACGTCGTCGATCTCGCTGCGATACGGCGCGTCGGCCTGAACATTGACTTGCCAGGTTCGACCAAAAATATTGAAATTATTGACGTAAAAGCGGCCAATGGTCGATTGCAGCGCGTTGAACAGATCCGAGATCTTGACGCCGAGCACCTGCGCCTTGTTGCGGTCGATGTCGAGATAGACCTGCGGCGTGTCGGCGGCAAAAGTGCTGAACACGCCGGCGAGTTCCGGCTGCTGGTTTGCGGCGACCAGCAAACCGCGCATCGTGGCGGCGATATCGGTCGGCGGCTGGCCCTGCAGCCCTTCGAGCACATATTGGAACCCGCCGGTATTGCCAAGGCCAAGAATGGGCGGCAGGTTGAATGGGAAGACGACCGCCTGCTGGATCGCCGCCAATTTCGGACGAAGCTGAGCGACGATGGCGCCGGCGCCTTGGGCGGGATCGACACGCTGATCGTAGGGCTTTAGCCGAATGACGAAAAAGGCTTGGTTTGACGCGGTGAAGCCGTCGATGAAGTCATAGCCGACCACCGAAAGGACGCCTTCGACCCCGGCAATGCCCTTGATCACGCTTTCAGCCTGTTCGACGACCCCCTGGGTTCGATTGATCGAGGCGCCCTCGGGCAACCGCATGGCGGCGAAGAGCGCGCCCTGATCTTCCTCCGGCAAGAAGCTTTGCGGCGTCTTGGCGAAGAGAAGCGCCGACGCCGCCAGGACGCCGATGGCGACGACGACGCCGACCGCTGCGACGCGGACGAGACGGGTGACGATCGCCGCATAGCCGTCGCGGACGCGATCGATGCCGCCAAGCACGTAACGCATGAGCCCGCGGCTCGTCTGGCCGCGCTTGATCAGCACCGAGCAAAGCGCCGGGCTGAGCGTGAGCGCATTGAGCGCCGAAATCAGCATCGAAACTGACACGGCGACGGCGAATTGCCGGAACAATTGCCCGGAAATGCCTGGAATGAACGCCACCGGCACAAAGACCGAGAGGAGCACCAGCGTGATGGCGATGATCGGCGCGGTGATCTCGCCCATCGCCTTCTTGGTGGCTTCGGGCACCGACAGATGCGGCTCTTCCTCGACCACGCGTTCGACATTCTCAATAACGACGATCGCGTCGTCCACCACTATGCCAATGGCGAGCACCAGGGCCAGAAGCGAGACCGTATTGGCGGTGTAGCCGATCGCCAGCATGAAGGCGAAAGCGCCAATGATCGAGACGGGCACGGCGATCAAGGGGATGAGGGTCGTGCGAAGCTTGCCGAGGAAGAGGAACACCACGATGCCGACCAGAACAAAGGCTTCGCCAAGCGTGCGCACTACTTCTTCGATCGTGGCTTTGACGAAAACGGTCGTGTCGAAGAAATTCGAGTAGGCAAGGTCGTCGGGGAAACGCTTGGCCAGCGTATCCATCGTCTCCTGCACCGCCTTGGTCACCTGAACCGCATTGGCTCCCGGCGATTGGTAGATGCCGATCGCGGCGGTCGGCGCGCCGTTGAATCGCGAATAGCGATCGGAGGAATTGGCGCCCATTTCCACCCGCGCCACATCCTTGATGCGCACGACCGAGCCGTTGGGATTGGTTCGCAGGACGATGTTCTCGAATTCGGTTGGCGTGGTCAGCCGTCCCTGCGTCTTGACAGTAAACTGGCTGCGCTGGTCTTTCGCCACCGGCGCAGAGCCGATCCGGCCGAGCGCCGCGGGCACGTTCTGGCCTTGCACCGCGGCGACGACATCGCCAGGCGTCAGGTTGAGCGCGGTGAGCTGGTTGGGATCGAGCCAAACGCGCAGGGAATAGTCGAGCGGTCCGAACAGACTGGCCTGGCCGACGCCCTTGATGCGCGAAAGCGCGTCGATGATATTTATGGTCGCGTAATTGCTGAGGTAGAGCTGATCGTAAGAGCCCTTTGGCGAATAGAGCAGCAGCACCTGCAACAGAGCAGCGGACTTTTTCCGGATTGAAAGTCCTTGTCGCGTCACGTCGTCGGGCAATTGCGCTTCCGCCAGGGTGGCGCGATTTTGCACATTGACCGTGTCAATGTCGGGATCGGTGCCGAGAGCGAAAGTAACGTTGAGCGTGTAAGTGCCGTCGGCCCCGCTTACCGATTGATAATAGAGCGCGTTATCGACGCCGTTGACCTGCTCCTCGATCGGCTGCGCCACCGTCGCTTCGACGACCTCGGCGTCGGCGCCGGGATAGTTGGCCGTCAGCGTGACCTGCGGCGGCACGATTTCGGGGAATTGCGCCACCGGAATTGTGAGGATGGCGATGATCCCGGCGAGCGTGATGACGATTGAGATGACAAAAGCCAGACGCGGTCGGTCGACGAAGATCGCGGAGATCATCTCTCAGCTCCGGCGGCCGGTTGAATCACCGTCGCCGCGACCACCTGGCCGGGCCGCACCTTTTGCACGCCGTCGACAATCACCGCGTCGCCCGCCTCGAGCCCCGACGCGATGGCGATTTCAGTATTCACCGCTTGTCCAGTCGTCACGCGCTTGAGCGCGACCTTGTGGTCCTTGTCGACCACCAGGACGTATGTTCCTGCCTGGTCGAGGAGCAGCGCAGACCTGGGAATCACCAGACGCGGTTGCTCCTCGCTCTCCTTGACCTCGACCGTCACGAACGCGCCATCGACTAATTGCCGCTCCGGGTTGGGTAAAGTCGCGCGCACCAGAAGCGTATCGGTCTGCTGATCGACCTGGTTGCCGATGTAGTTCCACATGCCGGGATGGGCATATTCTTTTCTATTGGCGAGCTTGATCAGAACCTTGATGTTGATCGGTTCGCCATTGTCCTGGTTATGCGCGGATCTGATGTCGGCGATCTGGCGGTTGCTGACTGGAAATTCGACATAGATCGGATCGTCGCTGACGATCGTCGCCAGAACGCCGCTGGCGGCGTTGACGAGATTGCCCTGCGTGTAAGTGGTCAGTCCGATCCGGCCGTCGATCGGAGAGAAGATATCGGTGTAACTGAGGTTCTCCTGCGCGATCGCGATCGCCGCTTTGTTCTGGAGAATGCTCGCCTTGGCGCTTTCCAGATTGGCGCGGTTCTGATCCAGCGTCGTCTGCGCCACGGCTTGCGTCTTCACCAGGTCGACGCTGCGATTGAATTGGAGTTGAGCGTTGAGCTCAACAGCCTCAGCGGCCGCGAGATTGGCGTTCGCCTGATCGACCGCGGCCCGATATTGCGTTTTTTCGATCTGGTAGAGCAAATCGCCGGTTCTGACGTGCTGGCCTTCGGTAAAAAGAACCTTTTCGAGGAACCCCTCGACCCGCGCCCGCAATTGCACGGTGTTGACCGCCTTGATGCGGCCGACAAACGCATAGGAAGGCGTCACGCCCTTCGTTTCAGCCAATTGCACGCCGACGGCCGGAGGCGGCGGAGGCGGCGCGGGCTGCTGGCTTTGTCCGCAGCCTGCCAGCGATGCGACGAACATCGCCAGCGCAAGTAATCGCACGCGCTTCATCGGACGCCGCTCCTCGGAACGAGAAATATGATGCCCGGATACCAGGCGCCGGTCGACGACCGGTCAGCGCTGGCAGCCCCAATTCTCGACTTTGATCAGCTCTCACAAGCAATATGCATGTGCTGATCGACCTAGTCGAGACCGAGAGTCGCCAATTGCGTCACCCACGGCATCCCTGTGGAAATCGAGCCCAAGCATGTCAGTGAGAGCCGCGTGGAACGGCCTTCAAGAAAAAAGACGAAACCCGCTTCGCTTGGCGAGGGGCGCATGCGCGCCGGGATCGTCCGGCGGCTTGAGCGAAGGCTCTGCGGGCGCGATCGCGGCAAGCCTTGGGCCGCCGCTCGGGAGCGGCGCAGTCTCGACGATCGGCGCCGTGGCGGCTGCGATCGCCAGCGGCGGCTCCGCGAGGTCGGGCGTCTCGAGGGGCGCTTCGGGGAGCGGCGCCGACGCAGGAACCGTCGGCGGCTCGTCGGGCGCGCTGAGGCGCTCCTCGGGCGTCCGCCAGACGAACGCGTCGAGCTTGCCTGCCGGCGAAACCGGCGCCCAGCGGTCGCTGACGAAGCCGTCAGCGACCCAGGCGCGGTCGCGCGGCGCACGCGCGGCGCGCGCCAACCATTCACGCACGGCGCCGGGCGCGCCTTGCGTCTCTTCGAGATCGGCCATCAGCAGGCACGTGCGCACGCTGGGCCGTCCGGAAGGCGAATCGGGATCGAGCAAAGGCGCGATCGCGGTGCGTGCGCCGGCGAAATCGCGCGCTTCAAGGGCGGCGCGGGCGACCGTCAGGCGGCTTTCCGGATCGTTGGGCGCAAGACGCGCGAGGCTGCGTGCGCGCGTCAGGCGGTCGGCTGCAGAATCGCCTGGGCGCATCCGCAGATAGACCGCGGCGAGGTCGGGATGCGGGACCTTTGCGTAGGCCGCCTCAAGGATGCGCGAGGCGCGGCGATAGTCGCCGCCCGCCGCGGTCAACCGCCCGTTCAACGCCGCCGCCGGAACAAGGCCGGGGGCGAGACGCGTCGCCTCCTGCGCGAGCGCCAGCGCGGCTTGCGGCTCACGCTCGGCGCGCTCCTGTGCGATCGCCGTCTTGAGGATCGCCCGCAGGCGATTGGCGGCGGATTTGTCGATCAGCTTGGCGCTCGCATTGGTCTCGACAATCGCCAGCGCGCCCGCCCAGTCGCCATGCGCCGCGCGATCGTCGAGAATCGCCTGGCCCGCCCAGGGAAGAGCCGCATGTTTATGCGCCTGGGCTGCATATTCGAGCGCCGCTTCATGATCGCCGCGCCGGCGCGCCTCCAGATGCAGGCCGCGCAAGCCGAGCGCATGCGTATGGCTGTCTTCAAGCATGCCCTTGAACGCGATTTCGGCGCCGGCGCGGTCGCCGGCCAATTGCGCGGCCTGCGCGCGCAGCAGCCGCGTCAGCGGTTCGGCGCCGATCAGCCGATGCGCCTCAGCCGCATGGCGGCTGGCCGCGCGCACATCGCCGGAACCGACCGCCACCATGCCGCGAGACAAAGCGGCGAAGCCTTTTTCACGCCGGCGCGCCCGTTTGGCCAGCGACACCAGCGAAGGAATGCGAAAAACGAAGCGAATGATTCCCCAGAGCAGCGCGATGACGATCGCCAGCGCCACCACGCCGCCGAGCGCCCAAATCAGCGATGTTTCGACGTGATAGCCCGCAAGGGTCAAATCAACCTGGCCAGGTTGATTGGCAAGCCATGCAAGGCCGAGCGAGGCCAGGCAGAGCAGCGCGAGAAACAGCAAAACGCGAACCATTTTTTCTCCGCCTAACGCTTACCCATCGCCCGCGAATATATCTCGACGCCTCAATGACTGGCCGCCGCCAGCCGCGTCATTGCATCGTCGAGAATATCTCGCGCCGCCTGGTCGGCGGCGAGTCGCGATTGGGCCTCGCCCGCCCATTCCTTCGAAAGCTGCCGGGCCGCTTCGGGGAGACGCGCCCAGGCCGCTGTCGCTGGCCCTATCTGGCCGCGTGCGAGCGCTGCGCCGATCTGCGAAACCAGCGCGGCGGGATCGTCGCCGGCAACTTCGCCGACCCGCGTCACCTTCACCACCTTGCCCATATTGGCGATCAGGCGATCGACAAATCCAGCGGAGCTTGGCGGTTCGGCGGCGGCCAATATGGCGGGCGAAATTTTTGCGAAATCGCCGGCCAGAACGCCCGCCGTCGGCGCGCCTTTTTCGGCGAAGGGCTTCAGGACCGTCAGCTTGGCGGGGTCGGCCCCCAAATGCTCGAGCGCCGTTTGCTCCAAAGGGAATGGCGCGCCCGCGCGCAGACGATCGCTCAAGGTCTGCGCGACGACGGCCAGACCCGCCCCGTCGCGGCTCGGCGCGGCCGATTCGGCCGCGACGCGATTCTCGGTCTTCGGCGCAGCAAGGGCGCCCTCGAGCTTGTCGAGCCTTTGGTTGATCGGCGCCAGGTCGATCGCGGGGCGATCGAGCGCAGCAAGGTTCGCCTCCAGCTTGCCGATGCGCGCTTCGAGGCCGCCGACATCCGCGCTGGGCTGAACAGTCGGCGTGGCGGCGCCTGCGATCGCGTCCCCCTTCTGCGCAGCTGTCGTCGCCAGGGCGAGCGCTTTGGCGGCATCGTCGCGCGCCGCTTGCGCAAGGGAAAGCGAATCCTTGTTTGCGTCCGCCGCCGCCTTGGCGCTCAGCGCCGCCGATTCCAGCGCTGTGATGCGCTGACCATAGGCCGCCTCTGAACCCTTGTCGGGAGCGGCGCCAAGCGCCGCCTCCAGCGCGCCGACGCGTTTGTCCAGCGCGGCAAGCGCAGCGGTCGGCGGCGGCGTTGGTGGAATTCGTTCAAGGTTCTCGAGCCGCGAGACAAGATCGGGGTCGGTAGCGGGATGTTGGCCCAGAAACCACAGGCCTCCGGCGGCTACGGCGGCGCCGACGATGGCGCCGATCGCCGCCGACAGCACGGGGCGGCCGGAGGCGGGCGGCGGCTCCGCATTCTTCTCCTCAACGGGTTCCGGCTCGCTCGCAGGCGGTGGATCAGCAGCCGGCGGCTCGACGGGGGAGGGCTCTTCGACGTTTTCGGAGGATGCGGCGACTTCACCCTCGATGACGACAGGCGGCTCGGGCCGCCGATCGCGATTGGGGGTCGCGGCGCCGTCAAGATCGGTGGGATGGTCCTGGCTCGTCTCGTCCGCCATGCACTGATGTCCTCGCTCGCCTCCTCCTATAAGGGAGGCGGCAAGCGAAAGAAACCCGCGCGCGACGCGCCCTTTGGACGCGCTGAATCAGGCCGAGAGCTTGGCTGCGATGCCGGCGACATGGGCGCCCTGGAAGCGCGCGCCTTCAAGTTCGACCGCCGAAGGCTGGCGGGAACCGTCGGTACCGGCGATGGTCGAGGCGCCGTAGGGCGAGGAGCCCTTGACTTCGTCAAAGCCGAACTGCCCGGTAAATGAGTAGGGCAGGCCGACATAGATCATGCCGAGATGGAGAAGCGTTGGAATGAAGGTCAGGATCGTCGATTCCTGGCCGCCGTGCTGCGTTCCCGTCGAGGTGAAGACCGAGCCGACCTTGCCCACCATTTTGTTATGGAACCAGAGGCCGCCGGCCTGGTCCAGGAAGCTGCGCATCTGTCCGGCCATATTGCCAAAGCGCGTCGGCGTGCCAAATATGACCGCGTCATAATTGGCGAGTTCGTCGATCGTGGCGACCGGCGCCGCCTGATCGACCTTGAAATGCGAGGCTTTGGCGGCGTCCAGCGATAGGGTTTCGGGCACGCGCTTGACATCGACTTGCGCCCCGGCGCCGCGGGCGCCTTCGGCCACGGCGCCGGCCATGGTCTCGATATGGCCGAAGCTCGAATAATAAAGGACGAGAATTTTCGTCATGATCCGCTCCTAAGAGATAGCCGAGCACAGCGCATCGATGAGCAGGGGTTCCTGCGCGCCGGTCGCAGCGACAATCCGCTTTGCGCCGATCGAGCGCAATGGCTCGGCCGCATCCTTCGATATGCAGCCATGCAATGTCGCGCGCAGATGGCCGGCCAGTCCGGCGCGTTCGGCCAAAGCGATCGTCAATTCGGCGCTGCGGCGCGAATAGTGCAACGCCGCGGCGCAGGAGCCGAAAGCTTGCGCCTCGGACGCGCTCCACGCCGCCCGCGCCTCGGCGGCGTAGACCTCGACTGTCTCGACGCGGCGCCCCGCCGCGCAAAGAGCTGATTCGATATCGCTTTTGCGATCCAGCGCGGCAAGATAGAGGAACCGCGACAAGCGCCCCTGCGCGGCGAGCGATGCCGCCAACGCGCGCGCGTCGGCGGCGATTTCCTCGGGCGCATCAAACCCCGCAGCGACGGCAGCGGCGGCCGTCCGTTCCCCCGCGACATAGAGCTTGAGCTTGCCGAGATCGGCGCGCGCCTTTTGCGTAAGGAAGGCGAAGGCGTTGGCGCTGGTGGCGATGATCGCATCGAACTTCTCGTCGGGCGGCTCGGCGCCGGTGGCGACGATTTGCACGACAGGCGCGAACACCGGTTCAAATCCGCGGGCGCGCAGCAGCGCAGCGCTCCGCTCGGCGACGACGATCGGCCGCATCAGCGCGACGCGAAGGCTCAATGCCGAGCCCCGATCAAAGACGGCGGGCTCGAAGAGCGGCAGGCCGCCGAAGCCAAGTTGCGGATCAGGGGTCGCAATCGCACTCCAACTGGACTATTCGCCTTAAGAGGCAAGATTGCCAGACTATAGAATGCGGCCGCGCGCTAAGAAAGCGATGCGCCTCGTTATGGAGTTTACGGAACCACAATGCGCGTTCTGGGCATAGAGACGACTTGCGATGAAACCGCCGCGGCGGTCGTTCGGCTCCGCCCGGAGGGCGGCGGCGAAATTCTCAGCGACGAAGTGATGAGCCAGATCGCCGCCCATGCCGCCTACGGCGGCGTCGTGCCAGAGATCGCGGCGCGAGCCCATATCGATGCGATTGACCATCTTGTCGCGCGCGCGCTGAAAAAGGCGAAGCTCGCAATCGGCGATCTCGATGGCATCGCCGCCGCGGCCGGGCCTGGTCTGATCGGCGGCGTGCTGGTCGGGCTGATGACCGGCAAGGGTCTCGCCTTGGCGGCGCGCAAACCGTTTGTCGCGGTCAATCATCTGGAAGCGCATGCGTTGACGGCGCGCCTCACCAACAATGTCGCGTTCCCCTATCTCCTGCTGCTCGCCTCGGGCGGCCATACCCAGATTCTCGGCGTGAAGGGCGTCGGCAATTACGACCGGCTCGGCGCGACGATGGACGACGCGCTCGGCGAAGCGTTTGACAAGACCGCGAAGATGCTTGGCCTGCCCTATCCCGGCGGCCCCGCCATCGAGGCGAATGCGAGGAACGGCGATCCCGCGCGCTTCGCCCTGCCGCGCCCGATGCTGGGCCGGCCCAATGCCGATTTTTCGCTTTCCGGCCTGAAAACGGCGACGCGCCTCGCCGCCGAAGCCGCGGCGCCCTTGCGGCCGGCCGACATTGCCGATCTCTGCGCATCCTTTCAGGCGGCGGTGGTCGACGTCATCGAGGACCGGATGCGGGTCGGCCTCAAATTGTTTCGCGAAAGCGCGGGCGCGCCGCAAGCTTTGGTAATCGCCGGCGGCGTCGCCGCCAATGGCGCGATCCGCGAGGCGCTCGCCAGATTTTGCGCGCAATCGGGCCTCCCCCTGGTCGCGCCACCGCAAAACCTGTGCACCGACAATGGGGCGATGATCGCCTGGACGGGAATCGAGCGCCTCAGGCTCGGCCTTAAGGACGATCTTGGCGTCGCGGCGCGCCCGCGCTGGCCGCTCGATCCCAAGGTCGAGCGATCGCTCAACGGGAAGGCTTGAGGGGACAAGTGGAAGGCGGCGGTTTGGCTGGCATTTCAACGATCGGCGTCGCCGGCGCCGGCGCGTGGGGCGTTGCGCTCGCCAATGTCGCGGCGCGCGCGGGGCGGCGCGTCATTCTGTGGGGTCGCGACGCCGAAGCGATGCGCAGCCTCTCCGAAAGCCGCCAAAGCCCGCATCTGCTTGGCGCGACCCTCGCCGACGCCATCGTCGTCAGCGCCGATATCGGGGCTCTCGCGGCGTGCGAGGCGGCGCTCGTCGTCGTTCCAGCGCAGGCGACGCGCGCCGTCGCCGGCCAATTGGCTGGCGTTCTCCCCGCCGCCGCGGCGCTGGTCGCCTGCGCCAAAGGCATCGAACTCGGCGCGGACCTGTTCATGACCGAGGTCCTCGCGCAAGCCGCGCCCGGCCATCCCGGCGCTATTCTGTCAGGGCCAAGTTTCGCCGCCGATGTCGCCGCCGGCCTGCCGACCGCGGTGACGCTGGCCTGCGCCGACGAGGCGCGCGCCCGGGCGCTAGCGCGCGCCCTGAACAGCCCGAATTTCCGGCTCTATCATTCGGACGACGTGCGCGGCGTCGAGATCGGCGGCGCCGCAAAAAACGTGCTCGCCATCGCCTGCGGCATCGCTTCCGGCCTCGGCCTCGGGCCCAGTGCAGGCGCCGCGCTGATCGCGCGCGGCTTTGCCGAATTATCGCGCTTCGGCGCCGCCTATGGTGCGCGCCCGCAAACGCTGATGGGCCTGTCGGGCCTTGGCGATCTCGTGCTGACCTGCACCTCGCCGCAATCGCGCAATTTCGCATTCGGCCTCGCGCTGGGGCGCGGGATGAGCGCGGCGGACGCCGCCGCCGGCAAGCTCGCCGAGGGCGCGACGACGGTCAGCGCTCTCCTCGAAATGGCCCGCGCGCGCAAAATCGAAATGCCGATCGCGTCGAGCGTCGCGGCTGTCATCGCGGGCGATGAGGACGTGCGCGCGATCGTCGGCAAGCTGCTGGCGCGGCCGGCCAAAGCGGAAGGTTGAGCGAACGGGATCAGGTTGAATTCCCGCGGCGCCAAATCCGGGCCGGGGCGTTTGGCGAGCGGAACGGAAACGATCGGCCGTGCGCGGTTTACGACCGCCACCCAACGCGATCGCCGCGATCGAGATCGACATAGGTTGGTATATTATGCACACTCGCCTTCGCAATTGGCCGCGTCTCCGGAGTAGCGCGCATCCATGAGCGATTTTGAAATGCCCAATACGCGCTATGCGCAAAGCGGCGACGTCAACATCGCCTTTCAAGTGATGGGCGACGGACCGGTCGACATCATCCTGGTGCCGGGAATCGTCTCTCATGTCGAGTTTTTGCACGAGTTCCCCGAATATACCGCGTTTCTACGCCGTCTCGCGACGTTCGCCCGCGTGGTGGCCTTCGACAAGCGAGGCCAGGGATTGTCGGACGCGATATCGGGAGCGCCCTCGTTGGAACAGCGCGTCGACGACGTCCGCGCCATTATGGACGAGATCGGATCGCAACGCGCTGTGCTGCTCGGACTTTCCGAGGGCTCTGCAATGAGCGCCTTTTTCGCCGCCGCGAATCCGGAGCGCGTGTCGAAACTCATTCTTTTCAGCGGCTACGCCAAGGCGTCCTTGACGGAAGAGACGCTGTCGCGGCTGTTGAAGGCCTGGGGCACGGGTACTGTGATGGC
>DATBZF010000130.1:0-12058 GCA_036513315.1 Roseiarcus sp. | reverse complement strand
AGGCTCGTCATAGCAGAGGTCGCTGTTACAAGGTGGTCGGCGGAGCCGACCGGATGAGGGGCGGCGCAACGTCTCGGCTCCATCTGCCGCCGCCTGCCGCCCGCACGAAGAGTATGGGATGGATAAGATAACGAAGAAGATATCGGGAGACGGCCATGAACGACTTCGCCATCAGCGACGATTTCCTCGCAAGCCAAAACGCCCCGCGGATCGCCCCGCTCGAAGAGGACTATGCCGCTCTCGCCCGCACGCTCGGCCGCCGCGGCCTCGACGCCGAAACGCTCGTCAAAAAGATCATGGCCTTCGCCATCGCCATCCCGACCTGGGGCGTCGGCACGGGGGGCACGCGCTTTGCGCGTTTTCCCGGCCCCGGCGAGCCGCGCCATCTCTTCGACAAGCTCGACGATTGCGCGACCATCCACCAGCTCGTGCGCGCGACGCCAACCGTCTCGCCGCATTTTCCCTGGGACGCGACCAGCGACTACGCCGCCTTGCGCGAAACCGCCGCCGCGCGCGGGCTCGGCTTCGACGCGGTGAATTCCAACACGTTCCAGGATCAGCCGGGCCAGAAGCATTCCTACAAGTTCGGTTCGCTGTCGCATGTCGATGGCGCCGTGCGCGCCCAGGCGGTCGCCCACAATGTCGATTGCATCGCGATCGGCGAAAAGCTCGGCTCGAAAGCGCTGACGGTGTGGATCGCCGACGGCTCCAATTTCGCCGGCCAATCCAATCTCACGCGCGCGCTCGATCTTTATCTTGAATCAATGCGCGAGGTTTACGCCGCTTTGCCCGGCGACTGGCGCGTCTTCCTCGAACACAAGCTTTATGAGCCCGCTTTCTATTCGACGGTGATTTCCGATTGGGGAACGAGCTTTGCGGCCGCGCAGGAACTCGGCCCCAAGGCGCAATGCCTCGTCGATCTCGGCCATCACGCGCCCAACGTCAATATCGAGCAGATCGTCGCGCGCCTCGTGCGCTTCAAGAAGCTCGCCGGCTTCCATTTCAACGATTCGAAATATGGCGACGACGACCTCGACGCCGGATCGGTCGAACCGTTTCGTCTGTTCCTGGTCTTCAACGAATTGATCGACGCTCAGGCGCGCGCCGCCGAAGGCTTCGCGCCGGCCTATATGATCGACCAGTCGCATAATGTGACCGACCCGATCGAGAGCCTCATGCAATCGGCGGTCGAATTGCAACGCGCCTACGCGCAGGCGTTGATCGTCGACCGCGACGCGCTTGGCGCGGCGCAGCGCGCCAATGACGCGCTCGGCGCCCATCTCGAACTGAAGCGCGCTTTCACCTCCGACGTCACGCCCCTCCTCGCCATGGCGCGCCGCCGCGCCGGCGGCGCCATCGCCCCGATCGAGACCTATCGCGCGTCAGGCTATCGCGAGCGCAAGGCGAAGGAGCGGCCGGCGGTGGCGGGAACGTCGGCAGGGATCGTGTAGCGGCGCTTGCATTGGCCCGTGCAGCGACTTTTCGGCGTGACCCACCGTCATTGCGAGGGAGCGAAGCGACGAAGCAATCCAGACTAAGCCGCATCATGACCGGTACGTATTGCTTCACCTGGGCCCAGAGAACCAAACCAGACGAAGGCTCTCATAAGCTCAGCCTGGATTGTTTCGTCGCTTCGCTCCCTCGCAATGACGATGAAGCGGTTCCGGCACGCAACAGCCCGTCCTACTTCACCGCAACCCCGGGCGCCAGCAGCAGCCGCTCGATCGTTTCATCCATCACGCGCGCGATATCGACGTCGGCCGCCAGCGTGACCACATCCGCCTCGCCCTCCGGGGATTCCAGCGTGGCGAACTGGCTGTCGATCAGCGAGGCCGGCATATAATGGCCTTTGCGGCCGGCGACGCGCGCGCGCATCATCGCCTTATCGCCCTTGAGGAAGAGAAAGCGTAAGGGTTGGCCGACGATGGCGCGCAGGTGGTCGCGATAGACGCGCCGCAAAGCCGAACAGGCGACGATGGCGCCGTCCGGATGGGCCGCGACATCGGCGAGGAGATGGCCGATGCGGTCGAGCCAGGGCGCCCGGTCTTCGTCGGTGAGCGGCACGCCGGCGGACATTTTGGCGCGCGCGGCGGGCGAATGAAGATCGTCGCCGTCGAAGAAGGCGATCGCCCGCGCCCTGGCGATCGCCAGCCCGACCGTCGTCTTGCCGCTCCCCGAGACGCCCATCACGATCAGCGTGAAGCGCGGAGCCGATTGAAGCTGCGGCGCAGTCGCCATGAGGCATCCCCCCTCTTGAAACCGGAAGCGTTCGGCCCGGTTCTATCGCCGCTGGTCCTTGCCGCCAAGCCCTCCGCAATAATGTTGACAGCGCCGTGCCCGCATCGCAACTCTCGCCGCCGCAAACCTGAGCCCTGAAGGAGCCGCCATGACCGACGCCCCCAACACAGACATTCGCGTGCTTGTCGTCGGCCTCGGCACGATGGGGCTCAGCCATGCCAGGGCCTATCATGCGATCGACGGCTTCAAACTCGCCGGCCTGTGCACGCATAATTCGTCGGCGCGCGCCGACCTCGCCGCCGAATTTCCCGATGCGCCGCGTTTTGATGATTTCACTCATGCTCTGTCGATTTTGAAGCCAGACGCCGTCGCGATCTGCACCTATACCGAGAGCCATGCCGAACTCGCGATCCAGGCTTTCGCCGCCGGCGCGCATGTGTTTTGCGAAAAGCCGCTCGCCGACACGATGGCGGCGGCCGAGCGCGTGGTTGCGGCGGCCAAGGCCTCCGGCAAGGCGCTGCTGGTCGGCTATATCCTGCGCGTTCATCCCTCCTGGACGCGCTTTGTCGAGATCGGCCAGTCGCTCGGCAAGCCGCTGGCGATGCGCATGAACCTCAACCAGCAATCGTCCGGCTCGCATTGGAACGTTCACAAGAACCTGATGCGCTCGACCTCGCCGATCGTCGATTGCGGCGTTCATTATGTCGATGTGATGTGCCGGGTGACGCAGGCCAAACCGGTCGCGGTCCACGCGGTCGGCGCCAGGATGAGCGATGAGATCGCCGCCACCATGTATAATTACGGCCATCTGCATGTCACGTTCTCGGACGGTTCGGTCGGCTGGTATGAGGCGGGCTGGGGTCCGATGATGAGCGAGACCGCCTATTTCGTGAAAGACATGATCGGCCCCAAGGGCTCGGTGTCGATCGCCGCCAAGGAAAGCGCGGACGAAACGCCCGCCTCATCCAGCCATGACGGCCACACCCGCACCAATGCGTTGCGCCTTCATCACGCCGCCCTGAAAGCCGATGGAAGCTTCGCCAAGCCCGACGAGATCATCACCACCAGCGAGGAGCCTGGCCATCAGGATCTCTGCACTCTCGAACAGAGGCTGTTCCTCGATGCGATCGTTAACAAGCGCGATCTTGCCGTGCATCATGAAGAGGCGCTGAATTCGCTGCGCATCGTCTTCGCCGCCGACGAGAGCATCCGCACCGGCGAGGTGGTGAAGCTGTAGAGCGGCGGCACGGCGACAAACGCCGCGCTGGCCATCGCCGCGAGGCGCGCTATGATCGAACCATGACCGAAGCTGAGATTGCCGAACTTGCGAGCTGGGTTGCCGAGGCGGGCCTCATCGGCTGCTCGGAGACCGCGCTGGTCACCGGATTCTGCCAGCGCGCCATCGCATTTGGCGTGCCGCTCGCCCGCGCGATCCTGTTGATCGACACGCTGCACCCGATCTACGAAGGGCGGGCGTTTCGCTGGGGACGGGACAAGGCGGAGGCGACTCTCTCCGAATATGGGCCGACGACGGAGGGCGACGCGGCCGATCGCTGGCGCAGCAGCCCGTTCTTCCGGCTGCGCGATAGCGGCGAAACTTTGCTGCGCCGACTCCTCAACGCCAAAAGCCTCGCCGAATTCCCCTATTTCAGCGAATTTCCCGCTGAGATCACCGAATATGTGGCGATCGTCAATCCGTTCGCCGCCGACGGCGCGATCGGCGAGATGGATTGCTTCTATTCCTCATGGATGACCGATCGCGAGGGCGGCTTCGCCGACAGCGATGTAGACGCGTTGCGGCGGCTGACGCCGTTCCTTGGGCTGGCGATCAAATCGGCCTCGCTCGGCCGCATTGCCGCGACCCTGGTCGAGACCTATCTCGGCCGCGACGCCGGACGGCGCGTGCTCCGGGGTCGCATTGCGCGCGGCGTCGCCGACCGGATCGAGGCGGTGCTGTGGTTCAGCGATTTGCGCAACTACACCCGCATTTCCGACACGTCGTCGCCCGAACATATCATCCCGATGCTCAATGATTATGCGGACGCGGTGGTTTCGGCGATCCACGAGAATTCCGGCGACGTGCTGAAGCTGATCGGCGACGGCGTGCTCGCGATTTTTCCGGCCGAAGAGCGCCAACGCGCCTGCGCGGCCGCGCTCAGCGCCGCCAGAGCGGCGCAGCAGGCCGTCGATGCGCTGAACGCGCGTCGCCGCGGTCAGGGCCTGCCGGTCACTGAAATGTATCTCGGGCTGCATATCGGCGAAGTGTTTTACGGCAATATCGGCAGCAAGGAGCGCCTCGACTTCACCGTCATCGGGCCGGCGGTCAACGAGGTCAGCCGGATCGCCGCAATGTGTCGTTCCGCCGATCAGCCGGTGCTGCTGTCGACGGCCTTCGCCGCCACCGCCAGCGAACATCATCCGCTCGTCTCATGCGGGCGCTACGCGTTGCGCGGCGTCGGCCGGCCGCAGGAACTGTTCACGCTCGATCATCCGACGGAGCTGTGAAGCGCATCCTGGGACCGCGGGCGTTCCGCCCGCCGCCCTTGACGACCATGAGGACGCGACTGCCGCTGGGAAGAAAGAGCGACCGGGGACGCTCGCGATCCCAGCACGCTCCCGCTCTACCGACCCTTCGAGCGTACCTTGCCAAAATGCCAGGCGAGAAACAGCGCGCAGACCAGCACGCCGAGGCCGACCAGCATCCATTCGGCGACGACTTCGGAGCCCTTGGGCGCGAAGGACCACAGAAGTGCGAAGCCGATGGCGAGATTGGCGAAGCCCCAGACGACATTGACGAGCGGCGAGGATTCGCCGATGCCCCTTGGCGTCGCGAACGGACTCTGGAACCAATGGCCGCTGATGCCCTGGACGAAATGAGGAATTCCATTGGCGAGCAGCAGGCCGCTGACGAATTGCAGGAGGTAGACGTGGAGGGGCAGGTCGAACATTTCGGCTCGCTTTGTTGAGTTTCAGCACGCGGCGCGCTTGCCTTGCGGCATGGCGCGAGCGTCGGCGCCGCTACTTCGCATAGACGTAAGGGCCGCCCTTTTCGATCGCCGTTTTATAAGCCGGGCGCGCATGGATGCGTTCGACGAACGCCTTCAAACGCGGCCGCCCTTCGAAGGCGCCGCCGCGCTGCGCGCCCGTTTCGAGCGGAAAGCTCATCATCACATCGGCGGCGGAAAATTCCTCGCCGGCGAAATAGGTGGATTTGCCAAGCTCGCCCTCGAGGAAATCGAAATGGTTGGCGAGCTGCGGGTCGACGAAGCCGATCTGCGCCCGCCGCGTGATGTTCTTCACCATGCCGCGCAAAAACACCGGCGAGCGGGAGGGCATCACGCTGAACACCAGCTTCATCAGCAGCGGCGACATCAACGAACCCTCGGCGTAATGGAGCCAGAAGGTCCAGCGCAGGCGCTCCGGCGTTCCCGCCGCCGGCCGCAGCTTGCCGCCCGCCTTGTCGACGAGATATTCGACGATCGCGCCGGTCTCGGCGATGGTCACGTCGCCCTCGGTGACGACGGGCGACTTGCCGAGCGGATGAACCGCGCGCAATTCCGGCGGCGCCAGCATCGTCTTGGCATTGCGCTGGTAATGTTTGATTTCATAAGGCAGCCCCAGCTCTTCGAGCAGCCAGAGCACGCGCTGCGAGCGCGAATTGTTGAGATGATGGACGATCAGCATGGGCGCTCCGCGGCGGCGTCGCCAGCCTTATCCCGCGCGGCGATGTCTTGCACAAGGAGCATGGCGGCTGCGCCGCCGGCCCGTGACCAATAAGCGCGCATAATCGAGCGAACCTTGCGCATTTATTATGCGCCGCACAAAGGCGGCCGCGCACGAAGCCGCTTAACGCAGCCGAAGGCGGCCATATCCCTGCAATTCCTCAGGAAATTATGGGTTTGGCATGGCGATTGCTGAGTGGGCGCTTTGCGCGCCCACTGGCGGACAAATGGCGTAATCATCATGAGCGGCGATTTCACCGCGGAGCAGAAACTTTATCTCGAAGGCTTCGCCTCGGGCCTCAACGCGCGCACCGCGGCCGGCGGCTCGTCGCCTGCCGCGCCCGCGCCGACAGGTCCCGACGCGCCCCATTTCATCGCGCAGGATGCCGTGACGAAAGCCGGCAAAAAGCTTGTCGACCAGGAGAAATGGAAGCGCGAGGGCCATCCTTTCGACGCCTATGCGAGGCTGAACGATCAGGCGAGGCGCGACGAATTTCCCAAACCCGCCGACAATTTCCGCTGGCGCTATTACGGGCTTTTCTACGTGGCGCCGGCGCAGGACAGCTACATGTGCCGCCTGCGCATCCCCAACGGCGTGCTGACGCATTGGCAATTGGCGGGAATCGCCGATCTCGCCGATCAATGCGCCGGCGGCTATGCGCATGTGACGACGCGCGCCAATCTCCAGATGCGCGAGATCGCGGCGAGGAGCGCCGTGGCGATCGTGGAGGGCGTGCAGAATCTCGGCCTCACCTCGCGCGGCTCGGGCGCCGACAATATTCGCAATGTCACCGGCGACGCCACGGCGGGCATCGGCGTCGATGAACTGATCGACACCCGACCCTATGCGCGCGCCTGGCATTTCCATGTGCTCAACCAGCGCACGCTCACCGGCCTGCCGCGCAAATTCAACGTCGCCTTCGATGGCGGCGGCGCCATTCCGACGCTCGAGGAAACCAACGATATCGGCTTTCAGGCGGTCGAAATCGCCGACGCCGGCGTCGGTTTCCGCCTGATGCTCGGCGGCATCACCGGACATCGCGATCTCGCCGGCGATACCGGAATCATCGTCAAGCCGGAAGAGACCACCGAGATCGCCGACGCGATCGTGCGCGTCTTCATCGCCGAGGGCGACCGCACCAATCGCACGAAGGCGCGGCTGAAATATGTGCTCGACCGCGATTCGGGCGACGGGCGCGGCTTCGAGACGTTTCTGGCGCGTGTGGAAATGGTTCTGGGGCGCAAGCTCTCGCGCGTCGACCCCGCGCGCATTCTGCCGCGGCCGCCTCAGGACCGGCAGGCGCATATCGGCGCGCATGCGCAGAAGCAGGCGGGCCTCTCCTATCTTGGAATCGCGCTTCCTGTCGGCAAGATGACCGCCGACCAGATGCGCGCGCTCTCGGGCATTGCGCGCGAATGCGGCGACGGCGATATCCGTCTGACCGTCTGGCAAAACCTGCTGATATCGGGCATCGCCGAGGAAAAGCTTGCCGCCGCCAAGGCGCGGGTCGAGGCGTCGGGTTTCGGCTGGCGGGCGTCCTCCATCCGCGCCGGCCTCATCGCCTGCACGGGGTCAAAGGGTTGCAAATTCGCCGCTTCCGACACCAAGCGCCATGCCGAGGATATCGCACGCTGGTGCGAGGACAGGGTCGCGCTCGACCAGCCCGTCAACATCCATCTCACCGGCTGCCATCATTCCTGCGCCCAGCATTACATCGGCGACATCGGCCTGATCGGCGCGCGCGTCGCCGTCAATGAAGAAGGCGATACGGTCGATGGCTATCATGTCGTCATCGGCGGCGGCTTCGGCAATGAAGGCGCGATCGGCCGCGAGATTTTGCGCGACGTCAAGGCCGACGAAGCGCCCGTCATGGTGGAGCGTCTGCTCAAATCCTATCTCCGGCATCGCGCCGATGGGGCGGAGAGTTTCCATGCCTTCGCGGCGCGCCATGAAGCCGACGCGCTCAAGGCTATTGTCGCGCTGGAGGCTGCATGAACGCGATCGCGCCGCCACCGACGTTTGTTTCTTTCATCCCGGAGAGTGCGCCGTTCAACGCCGAACAGCGCGCCTGGCTCAACGGCTTTTTCGCCGGCATGCTGGCCCCCGATCCCGCGCCGGCCGGCGGCCCCGTCGCCGCACCGGCTGAGGACGACGACGCGCCCTGGCATGACCAGACGCTGGCGCTGCCCGACCGCATGAAACTCGCCGAAGGGCGCCCGTTGCGGCGGCGCATGATGGCGGCGATGGCGCAGCAGGATTGCGGCCAGTGCGGCTATAATTGCCACGATTATTCCAGCGCCATCGCCGAGCAGGCCGAGGAGCGCCTGAACCTTTGCGTGCCGGGCGGCAAGGAAACCGCGCGCATGCTGAAAGCGCTCGTCGAGGAAATGGGCGGCGGCGCCACCGATCCCGACGAAGCCAAAATCAAGGCCGAAGCGAAGCAGGCCGAACAGGCGCGCAAGGCCGATGCGCGGCCCGGCCGCTCGCGGGAGGCGCCCGTCGAGGCCATCTTCCTTTCGCGTCGACGGTTGAATGGCGAAGGCTCGGAAAAGGCGACCTATCACGTCGAGTTCGACCTTTCGGCGACCGGGCTCGATTATGAAGTCGGCGACAGTTTTGGAATCTTTCCCGTCAACGATGGCGCCCTTGTGGAACAGGTCATCGCCGCCATCCACGCGCCCGCCGATTTTCCCGTCGCGGGCAAGACGCTGCGCGAGGTCCTGATCCGCGACGTTTCGCTAGGCCTCGCGCCCGACGTTCTGTTCGAACTGATCTCGTATATGACCGGCGGCGATCGCCGCGCCAAGGCGAAAGCTTTGGCCAGGGGGCTTGATCCCGACGGCGACGCGGCGACGCTCGACGTGCTGGCGGCGCTCGAAAAATTCGCCGGCCTGCGTCCCGACCCGGAAGCATTCATTGAAGCGCTGGAGCCCTTGCAGCCACGCCTCTATTCGATCTCGTCATCGCATAAAGCGCAGCCGGGACTCTTGTCGTTGACGGTCGATCATGTCCGCTACGCGATTGGAGAGCGCGAGCGCGTCGGCGTCGCCTCGACTTTCCTCGGCCACGCCATATCGCCGGGCGAAAGGCTCAAAGTCTATGTGCAGCGCGCGCATGATTTCGCTTTGCCCGCTGACGGCGACACGCCGATCGTCATGGTGGGCCCCGGCACCGGAATCGCGCCGTTCCGCGCCTTCCTGCATGAACGCGCGGCTCTGCGCGCAAAAGGCGCAGCATGGCTGTTCTTCGGCCATCAGCGCAGCGGCGCCGATTTCTTCTACCAGGAAGAGCTTGCGCATTTTCAGGCGGAAGGCTCGCTGGCGAAGCTCTCGCTCGCCTGGTCGCGCGACGCAGGCGGCAAAGTCTATGTGCAGGACCGCATGCGCGAAGAAGGCGCCGAACTCTGGACATGGCTGTCGCGCGGCGCGCATTTCTACGTCTGCGGCGGCGCCAAGCGCATGGCGGCCGATGTCGAAAAGACGCTGATCGCGATCTCAGCCGAACATGGCGGCATGGATCAATCAGCGGCGCGTGCTTTCGTCAAAGAGCTTCGCGCGAAGGGTCGGTATCAGACGGACGTTTATTGACGCGCGCGAAGGCGCCGCCGTCATGGCCGTGCTTGTCCCACGACTGTCCGGTTCAGCAAGACCGGTTGTAAATCTTAAGTCGCATACAACCCCCGCGCGTCGTGCCCGAGCTTGTCTCGGGCATCCACGCCGTGCGGAAGACGCCAACTTCGAAAGTTTCTTGCAACGGCTCGGCGTGCGGACGAATGCTCCGCATTCGCCTCGGGATAGCCGGGACAAGCCCGGCCAAGACGCCGAGAGGTTCGCCGGCGCGGACCTGCGCCGCGTCCGTGACATCGAAGACTGCGCCATGCGCCGCGCCGAACGATAACCGAAAAGGTCGAGGGTGATCCATCGTTTCGCATGGCGAGAGCGTGTTTCACCCGAGAGACCTTTGTCAATGACGACCGCGGAGCGGTCGCCGCCTTCGGCGGTGGCCTGAAAGGCCATCATTGACAAAGGTCTCTCGGGTGAAAAAAATGGCCTCCATGCGAACAATGGCTCAATAGCGAAGCCTGTAAGCAGAGATGCAATCAAATCCACACGACGCCGCCGCGTTGCGGCCACCGCGGGTGGCTGCGAACGAATGCAGACGCCGCTGACAGAGCTAGTCTGGATTGCTTCGTCGCTGCGCCAAGGCGAATGAATTCATTCGCCTGACCTCGCAATGACGGCTGGCGGTCCCACCGACCCCCTCACTTCCCTTCGATCAATCCGCGCGCGTCTTCGCGCAGCGCCTTTCGCGTTTCGTCGCGCATATACTGCATATGGCCGCCGGCGTAGACCTTCAACGTCAGCCGTCCCGCCGCGCCATAATCGGGGATCTGGTCGAGCAGCAGTTTCGTGCCGAAATAGGGAACCTGCACATCGGTCAGGCCATGGGTGACCAGCACCCGAAAATTCGGATCGAGCGCCAGCATCTCGCGCAGCGCGCGCGTTGATTCCGGCGGATGGATGTCGCGCCCCCAATCCCATCCGCGGCCGACGCTGGGATTGATCGTTTCGTAAAGATTGTCGATCTTCCAGCCGAGCCGGCGCGCATAGAGATCCATGATCGCGCTGGTCATCGGCGCATTGAAACCATCGGTGATCGGATCGAGCCAGCGATCGCTGGCCGACGCGGGCGCTGGATCAAAGGCGGTGACTGTCGCGTCGTAATCGGCGCCGACTTTGCCATGCGCCCGGTCGAATTCGCGCAGGAAGGTCTGCTTGTCGATGCGTCCGCCGAGCCGTCGCACCAACGCCGGATCGAGCCCGGTGAACATCGTCATCCGGTCGACCATGCGCGCCACCGCCGCCGGATCGCGCGGCCCTTTGAGATAGTCGAGGAGATAGTCGCCGCCAGCGTAGGCTTCGACATCGGCCATTTGCTCGCGCGTCACCGGCCCTCTCTTCTCGCGCGCCGCCGCAGCATAGGAGGGTAGCAGGGCGGCGGCGGTGAACGGGTCATTGATTCCGCCAAAGACTGCGAAATCGAGCACCGGCGAAACCAGGACGAGACCGCTGACGCCGACGCCCTGCTTCGTCGCCAGCGCCTGCGCGAGGCGCGGGCCGCGAAACCCGCCATAGCTTTCGCCGACGATGAACTTCGGCGACGTCAGCCTTTCGTTGGCGCCGAGCCAGCGGCGCACGACGACGGCGAGCGCTTCGATATCGCCATCCACCGACCAAAGCTTTTTGCGCGCCTCCTCGCCCGCGATAATCTGGCTGTAGCCGGTTCCCGGCGGATCGATGAAAACGAGATCGGTGAAGTCGAGCCAGGTGTCGTCATTGTCGACGAGCACCGGGGCGGCGGAGGGCGCGATCGTCCCATTGTTCAGCAGGAGGCGCCACGGCCCCAGGGCGCCGAGATGCAGCCATACCGAGCCGGCCCCAGGGCCGCCGTTGAAGACAAAGGTCACCGGCCGGCTCTGCGCCGGCGCGCCATCGAGTTGATAAGCGATATAGGAGATATCCGCCTGCTCGACGCCCTTCTCGTCGGTAAGCTTGATCGTCCCGGCGGTCGTTTTGAAGTTCAGTGTCCGGCCGGGCAAGGCAAGCGTGTGTTCGCTGGTCGCATCGGCCGGCAGGCGGCGGGAAATGGCGGCGGGCGGGCGCTCGTCGGAATGCGCGGCCGCCGATGCGCGCGGGGCCGGCGCCGGCGGCGGCTCGTCCTGCGCAAGCGCGGGGAGCGCGAAGCCGGCGATGAGCGCGCAGAGCGCGAGCAATTGCGACAGACGATGAGGGACGAACATCGTGTCTCTCCTGCGGACGGTGGGACAGAATAGTCCGTCTAAAGCGGCGTGATTTATGGTCGAATCAATTTGTCGTCATTGCGAGGTCAGGCGAATGAATTCATTCGCCTTGGCGAAGTGACGACGCAATCCAGACTAAGCTCTGACAACGTCCGCGTGGGCTGGTCCTCACGACGTACGCGAGGCCTCGGCGACGAATTATAGTTAGAAAGGTCGAGTGTGATCCATCGTTTCGCATGGCGGAGCGTGTTTCACCCGAGCGACCTTTGTCAATGATGGCCTTTCAGGCCACCGCCG
>DATBZF010000129.1:0-36147 GCA_036513315.1 Roseiarcus sp. | reverse complement strand
CGCCGCGCCTGCACCGCGGCCGGGTCCATCAGGCCCCAGGTCTCGAAGAATTGCACCAATTGCTTGCGGGCGGCGTCGTCGTTCCATTTGCGGTCGCGCTTGATGATTTCCAGCAGGTGGTCGGCCGCCGCGTCGCGCTCGCCGTGCGCGTTGAGAGCAACGGCGAGGTCGAAACGCGCCTGATTGTCGGCGGGATTATCGGCGAGCGCTTTTTCCAGGGGGCCAAGATCGCCGAGCGTCGCCGCATGTTCGGCCAGATCGATCGCGGCGGTGACAGCCGAGATCGCCGGGTCCGGGTCCTTGCCCGCGGGGGGCGCCGGCGCCAGCGACAGAACGGCTTTGGCTTGTTCGAGATCGCCGCTATCGACATGCAGTTTAGCGAGGCCGGCGATCGCTTTGACATTGCCCTCGTCCTCGGTCAGGACGCGCGAATAGAGCGCCGCTGCGCCTGAGGAATCGCCAGCGGCGGCGGCGGTCTGCGCCTGGGCGATCAATTCATCGGCGCCCGCCGTCAGCGGGCCGACCAGCCGCTCGATGAAACCACGCACCTGGCCCTCTGGAAGCGCGCCCATGAAGCCGTCGATCGGCTGGCCCTTATCGAAAGCGATTACGGCGGGAATCGATTGAATGCCAAGCTGGCCGGCGATCTGCGGATGATCGTCGATATTCATCTTGACCAGCCGCACCTTGCCGCCGGAATCGGCGACCGCCTTCTCCAGCGCCGGCGCCAATTGTTTGCAGGGTCCGCACCAGGGCGCCCAGAAATCGACGAGCACCGGCTGACGCTGCGAGGCGGCGATGACGTCCTGCCCGAATGAGGCCGTCGTCACGTCCTTCACCGCCGAAGCGGCCGCTCCGCCGCCTGAACCATTGCCGATCGCCATAAATCCGTCTCCAAGGGTGAAATTGCACTCGTTATACGCAAAGATGGGGCGGCGCGCAGCCTTGCGCAATATCGCGCCGATTTGCGCGGGAACTTCAGGGGCGGTTTCGCGGTTCAGGCCTTCAAAGACGGAGGTCATGCCATGCCGAGTGGAGACAAATCGAAATACACCGACAAACAGGACCGCAAGGCCGAACATATCGCTGAGAGTTACGAGGCCCGCGGCGTTTCGGAGCAGGAAGCCGAGCGCCGCGCCTGGGCGACCGTCAATAAGGACGATGGCGGCGGCAAGAAGTCCGGCTCTGGCCGGGGCGTCGAAACCGGGCATCCCGCCGCCCATCGGGGCGGCAGGCTCGGCGGCGCCGCGGCGGCGGCAAGGCCCAAAGCGGCGCGTTCGGCTTCGGCGAAAAAGGCGGCGGCGACGCGCAAGAGCCGGGCGGAGCATCGCCCGGGCCATTAGGCGGCGGCGTCAGGCGCCCCGGTCGCCAAAGCGACGATCAACGGTTCATGGCCCGTGGCGCGCAGGAATTTGACGAGATCGGCGCTCGCCAGGCCCGTCGTGCGCGTGTTGACCAGGGGGTGAAAGTTCAGGCGCTGATGGGCCATCATCGCCGCGTCGAGCACCACCGTGACCCGGCCGGCGCCATCGTTGATCGCCCCGAAAGGCGTCACTGAACCCGGTCGCACGCCCCAGACTTCCTCCAAAAGCTCAGCCGAGCCGAAGGAGACGCGCCCCTGGCCGCCGATGATCTCATGCACCCGTTTGAGATCGATCTGCGCGTCTTCGCCGAGCACGAGCAGGAACAAGCGGCCTTTCTTGTCCTTGACGAAGAGGTTTTTGGTATGGCCGCCGGGGATGTCGCCGCGCAATGCCGTGGATTCATCGACCGTGAAGAGCGGCGGATGTTCGACGGTGTCGGTCGGGATGGCGAGGCGGGCGAGGAAAGCGAGCAGGTCTTCAGGCGTGGCGGGCATCTGGGGTCCGGAGGTTGCGCCGCGCATTTAGCGCCGGACCGGAGCGGCCGCAAGAGAGTGACCGAGTTCATGAAATATGAGACGATGACCGGGGGCGGCTGTCTCATATGTGTTTGAACCAGGACAGAGAGCGTTCCCGTCACCAGGCGCCCGTCGACCGCGGCAATTATTCAGCGGGCGCCGGCGCGAGCGCCTTGGCGGCTTGCTTCGGGCTGGCGCCGAGATAGCCTAGCGCGACAAAGCCGGCGCCGCCGATGATATTGCCGATCGTCACCCACAGAAGGTTGTAAGCCATGCCGCCGAGGCTGACGCTCGGCGGGTGATTGCCGAGCAGCGCGATCGAGAAAATGGTCATGTTCGCGATCGAATGTTCAAAGCCGGCGGCGATGAACGCGAAAAGGCACCACCAGATCAGAATGCATTTAGCGGCGTCGCTGGTCGCGCGCGCGCTCGTCCAAAGGGCAAGGCAGACCAGCCAGTTGCACAGCGCGCCGCGCGCGAGGAGCGCCAGGGCCGGCGCGTTCATCTTGGCGGCGGAAGCGGCGAATATCAGATCGGCGCCGTCTTTGAGAATCTGGCCGCCGCCGCCGAGCCAGAAGACCAGCGCGAGCAGCGCCGAGCCGACGAGATTGCCGACCCAGGATAGCGCCCAGCAGCGCGCCAGCGCCACAAGATCGACCGAACCCCTGGCGATGCCGATGGTCATGAACATCGTATGGCCGGTAAAGAGATCAGAGCCCGCGAAGACGACGAGCGTCAGCGCGATGCCGAAACAGGCGCCCATCGCGAGGCTGCGCAGGGCGGGCTCGATCTGCTGGCCGAGCGTGAAGATCAGGATGATGCCGATGCCGACATAGGCGCCCGCCATCATCGACGAGATGAAGAAGGCTGACGGTGTTTCGCGCGAGAAAGCCGCCTTGTCGGCGGCGACTTCAGCGAAATGATCGAGCGTTCTTGCGAACATGCTGCCGTTCCTTCGATCTGACCCGGCTCGGAGTCGGCGCCGCCTGAAAGCGCTCCTGTCGGATTATCGAGCAAGGTCCATGCCAGCCGACGGGGCGCGAATGAGCGCGGCATGCGTCGCGTGGCGAAGTCTCATACCGCTGGCCGCGAAGTTCTTGCCGCTGGCGGCGAAGTTCGATATCGCTGGCGGCGAAGTTCGATATCGCTGGCGGCGCCTGGCCTTTGCGCAACAGGCCCAATTTCGATGCGCTCGAAATCGCTGTTATCCGCCGCCGGTCGGCCCGAACAACAGCGCAATCCCATAGGCGAGCACGCAAAGCGCGGCCGCCAATTCGAGACCGCGCGCGATCAAGATCACTCGCGAGGATTCGCGCGAGGCCAGTCGCATCGCGGCGTCCTTGGCGAAGACTGCGAGGCTGGCGAGCGCGCCGGTGGTGACCGCTGTGCCGAGCGCCATGGCGAAAGTCGCGACAATTCCGGCGGCGAACAGCCCTTGGGTAAGCGCGAAGGTCAGCACCACTATGGCGCCCGAGCATGGCCGCGCGCCCGCGGCGACGACGGTCGCCACCGCGCCGCGCCACGAGAAGCCGGCGCCAAGCTGCGCGGGATCAGGCGCATGATAATGGCCGCAATCGGCTTCGGCGGCGGCGCTGGGCGTCTCGACGTGAAATTGCGAAGCGACGCCCATTGCCATCGCCGGCCGCCAGGGCGCATTGGCGAACAATGCGCCCCGCGCGACGTGATCGGCCAAACCACGGCGCAACGTCGCCACGAAGGCGCGGCCTTTGCTCCAGACCAACCATCCGCCGATGGCGGCGACAAGGAAATAGCTTGAGATCTCGACGAAATAGCTGGCGCGGTTCATCTGCGCGCCGGTCGCTCGAAAGACGAGCGCCGCGATGCCGATCAGCGCGATCGCGACCAGCGCCTGCAGGATCGCGGCGAGGAAAGACAGGACGATTCCGCGGCGCAGCGCGCGCTCATTCGCGAACATGTAGGAAGCGATCAGCGCCTTGCCGTGGCCGGGTCCCGCCGCGTGGAAGACGCCATAAGCCGCGCTGAGGCCGATCAGGCCCCAAATCGCCGAACTGTCGCTATGCAGCGCCTTGACCTCGGTCGCCATCAAATGATTGAGCCATGCCGCCACGCCGAGTATCCATCCGGCAAGGCCGGTCGGCGCGCCGCCGGCCTCGCCGCCGGGCAAAGCGAAAGGCCGAGCGGTGGATTGCGCCAGGGCGGGATCGGCGGCCAAAGCGATGAGGATCGTCAAAGCGCCGAGAATGCAAAGCGCGCGCGGGCTCAATGAATGCTTCATGGGCAGGCAATGATGGCGCGGCTCGCCATTTTGAAGCCGAAATTGGTCCCGGGGGCCAGGCCGCTGAAAAAGGACTCAGTCAACTTGCTCGATTCGTCCGCTTCCAGCGGTTTCGGTTTGGCGAGGGAGAGCGAACACCCCGCCGGCGCCCCTGCCAGCTTGACGCCGTCCTTATCGTCGAACTCGAAATCGATGAAGAATTCAGGGTCGGCGACCAGCAAAGAAAAGAATTTCCCCGGCGGCGTCGCCGTCTTGAGAGGCAGGACGACGTGAAAAGTGACCAGATGGTCCGGACGTTCTTCCATCCAATAATCCGTGACCTCGCCGAAATCGACCGCCTTGCCGGCAATCTTCACGGTCGTGAAATAGCCGATCTGGGCGAGCGAGCCGGCGTTTTCCTTGGCCAGCGGCGCAAAATCCTCCCGTTTGACCAATTGACCGGCTGGCGCCAGGCCCTGGGTGGCGAAGGAGGAATACATTTCGTCGAAGGTCCAGTCATGGATGATTTCGCTGACCTTGCCGTCCGGCGTGAACGCGACCTGGCTGCGCATCGTGACCCAGACATGGGGATGGGCGGAGGCCGCGCCGGGGGCGGCCAGGAAAATGGCGACGAGACCCGCTCCGGCCGCTTCCTTCCAGCGCCGCCTAAAGGCCATGCCCGCCGCTCCAGTCCACAGAATCGAAAAAGTAACACATTGCGGACGCCCAGATGACGGCAAAGTTAGGCGCGAACATGGCCCCGCTGCCTGCTGCGTGGCGCCCTGCTCGGAACGCGCCGGAAGTCGCGATGCTTTAGTTTTTATTAAATGATTGCGCGCACTTCTATGCAATGGCATGTCGCGTTTCGCCATTGTTCCTGGGCGCCTGCGCCCTTTTTTCGTTGTCCGGCTGCGGGTTCCTCGAACACGCTGAGCGGCCGGCCTGGCGGACCCAGGCGGAGAACGCCTGTCTCGCCCGCGGGCTGGTCCAGTCCTCCGCCTTCATCATTCCCTCACATGAAATTGACGGGCCCGGCATTTGCGGGCTGACCCATCCGTTCAAAGTGTCAGGACTGGCGAATGGGACGGTCTCTGTCGAGGGACCGGTGACGATCGATTGCTCGATGGTTCCCGCATTGGAGGATTGGCTGGCGCAAGTGGTGCAGCCGGCCGCGCAAGCGCGTTTCGGCGAGGCGGTCGTCGGATTGACCGCGTTCGGCGCCTATAGTTGCCGAAGCGTCGACAATATCGCCGGCGCGCAGCTTTCCGAACATTCGTTCGGCAATGCGATCGATATTTCCGGTTTCAAGCTGGCGGACGGCCGGATCATTGTCATCGTCCAGGACTGGAAGAAGACGGATACGCAGGAATCATCCTTCCTTCACGAAGTCCATGCCGGCGCCTGCCAGCATTTCACAACGGTGCTGGGACCTGGCGCCGATGTGTTTCATTACAATCATTTCCATCTCGACCTGGCGATGCATGGCGCAACCAACAATGGGCCCCGCCGCTATTGCAAACCCACGCCCAGTCCGAACCTGACGCCAATTCCGGCTCGGCCCGATGGCCTGCCGCCCGCTCCCGAGATTGAAGAGCCGCTGGATATCGCCCAGGCCGGGGCCGGCTCCGGCGCTCCGATGGCCCTGCATGGCCCGACCGGGGAATTGCCGCCGCCAATCGACGCCTACAGCCCGGCGCCGCCCATTCGCCCGCCAGCTCCTGTGGAAGGCCGCCCGAGGGATTGGGACATTACTTCGTCAATCCGTGCGTCGCGGGACGATTAGCGCAGTCCGCCGCCTTCGCAAGGCGCCTATTGCCTGCGAAGCGAGAATGCCGTTTCCGGCTGCTCGCCTGCCAAAGCCGCGCCGCCAAAGCGCTGGCGAATGTCGGCGTCCGCGCCGGGGCCGGGGACGACGCGCATTTCGCGTGCGGCGAGCGGGCGGCCGTCGCGCGAACGCACGCGAACCGGCTCAATTTCCTCGCCTGTCGCTGCCTCGACAATGCGAATGGGCGCGTTGCCGTCGTGGTTGATCCAGCGATCGCCCCATTGCATCAGTGCGATGAAGACAGGCAGCACCTCGCGCCCCTTTTCCGTTAGCCTGTAGAGTCGGGGATTGCCTCGGCCCGCGGCGACATGCGGGATCAGAATTCCGGTCTCGACGAGTTTGTTCAGCCGCGCGGACAGGATGTTGCGCGCAATGCCGAGTCTCGCCTGAAAATCGGTGAATCTCTGCGTCCCGAAAAAGGCCTCGCGCAAGATCAGCAACGTCCACCATTCCCCGACTTCGCTCAAGGCGTCGGCGACAGAACAGACCTGGTTCTCGAAGGGCGATCGTTTCATGCGCGACTGCTAGACTTTTAAGTTGCATTTCGCAACCAAATATGATTGGTTTCGATATGAACCAATTCGTCGCGCCTGCTTGGCTTGGCGAGCCGGTCAGAAGCAGCGGGGCCGAGGAAATGGGCGAGCGCAATTCCGCATTTTCGCAGACGGTTTCACTTAGCCCCGCCGGCGAGCGCGAAGAGATCGATGGGCTGGAGTTTCTCAACCGGATCAAAGCTGGACGCCACCCGCCGCCGGCGATGATGGTGCTGTTGGGCATGGACGTCGCCGAGATCGAGCGCGGCCGGGTCGTCTTCGAGGCGGTTCCGACGGCGGCTCATTACAATCCGGCCGGCGCCGTGCACGGGGGGTTTGCCGCGACGCTGCTGGATTCCTGCATGACTTGCGCCGTTCAATCGACGCTCAAAGCGGGGCTTGCCTGCACGACGATCGATCTGAACATCCATTTCACGCGCGGCGCCAACGACAAAACGGGCGTGCTGCGCGCCGAGGGCAAGGTCGTCCACGCAGGGCGCCAGATCGCGACCGCCGAGGGGCGCGTCACCGACCCACAGGGACGCGTGATCGCCCATGCGACGACGTCCTGCCTGATCTTTCCCAGCCGTCCCCCGGGCGATTGAATTCAGCGGCGAAGCCTCGCCTCATCCCTGTCCTTCAATCAAGGCGCGCAAAGACGGCGGCATGGCGGACGCCTCTCTGGCGAGGAAGCCAAGCAGCCGCTTCTCCGCCGAGGACAAGGGCCCGTCCCGCGTGAGATGGGCGATGACCCAATCGGCCGCGCTTGCCTTGAGCGCGCTGGCGTTTTCGATCTCCGCCGCGTCGGCCGCGTTTTCCCTGGCGAACACAACCTCGTCGATCTCATCGACGGTCTTGGTCTTCGCAGCGAGGCCGCCAAATCGCTCGCCCAAGGGCTTTTCGACCATTTCGGCGAAGAAATCCGCGAAACTCGCCGGGCGATCGCTCCAATGCTGATGCGCGCGCGCGTCGGCGGCGGTGGGCGTCCAATGGAAGGCGACGCCCATCAGATAATTGCCGATCGCCTTGGCGAAGAAGTCGCCAAAGGAGGCGTCGTTCGGCGCGTCGGCTGTGGCATGCGCAATGTCAAACAAAGCTTCCGCCGATTCCCGCGTCACATGAAGGGACGAGCCTTCGGTCGGCGCAAAAACCAGGCTGTGCAGGACTTCGACGTCGTTTGAGGTGACAATCCCGGGCGCGTGATCCGCTTCGCCGGTCGCTGCCCGGCGACCGGACAGAATAGCTTTCTCGACCTCGCGCACGGCAAACGCCGCCAGAGTTGGCGGCGCCGATACAGCGTAGCGAATGACGCTGGCGAGCATGGCGAACTCGGCCGCGCAAGACAGGCCGCCGCCATCGGTCAATTGGCCGATCAGCCAATCGGCGTCGGCGGCAGCGATATAGCCTGGCGGATCGGATTGTCGGACCAGGAGATCCGTGGCGGCCTCCGCGAGAAGATCGGCATATTCGGGGCAGGCGCTCGAGCCCGCCGTCCGCCCGGCGGCCAGAAGCGTCGAAAAATCGGCCCGCGTCACGCGGTCTTTGGAATAAATGGCGCGCCTGAGGCCTGCAACCGCGGCGGCGTCGAGCGCTGCGCCGCTTGCGATCTCCGGATCGGCCAATGTTTTCTGGACTGCCGCCATCGCGAACTCCATTCCGCCGATGGATCGGCGCCCACGCAGCATCGCCTGTGTCGATTTACGTCGGGTTAAGCAGCGCAGAAAATCGAGAGCCGACAATCAGCCCAAAGGGTCAAGCCGCCCGCGAAAACGGAATTGCGGCGCCCGCTTGCTCAAAAAAGCGGAACGCCCTTCGGCGAAGTCTTCGCCCGCCGCCGCCCCTTCGATCAGCGCGCGGAAGGCCGGACTTTCCTCAGCCAGTCCGTCAGCGACCGCCGCGACGGCTAGTTTTGCGCCGCGGATCGTATATTGGCTGAGATGAGCGAGCTCGATTGCGTAGGCCAATGTCGCCGCCTCCAGCCTCTGTGGCTCGACGAGGCGATCAATCAAACCTATCGCCAGGGCTTCCGCGCATGCGATCCGCCGCCCGCTGAACAGGAGATCCTTGGCGCGGGCCGGGCCGATGGTCTGAACCAGGCGTCGCGTCTCGACAAAACCGTAGAGAATGCCGAGTTTGGCGGGTGTAATCGCAAGAAACGCGTCATCCGCGCAAAAGCGCAGATCGCAGCAGAGCGCCAGCGCCAGCCCGCCGCCAATGGCATTGCCGCGCATCGCCGCGATCGTCGGGAGTTCGAGCGCCATGAGCGCCTTGAGGCCGTCCTGGATGGCGTCGCTGTATTCGCGCGTCGCCTCCTGGTTCCGATAGACCGTTTCAAACTCGCCGATGTCGGCCCCGGCGCAGAAATGGCCGTCCGATCCCTCAACGATGACGACCAGCGCCTCGCTCGCCGCGGCGATTTCAGCACATAGGCCCGGCAAAGCGCGCCACATCGCACGCGACATTGCATTGCGCCGCTCCGGCCGATGAAGCCGGACTCGTGCGACGGGCGGCTCGAGAATCAGGGAAATGTCGTTCATTGGTCACCACTCGGCGCCGGCGGCGGGCGTCGCTAGCAGCCAAGCTTTCGCCTAAACCCCGCGCCGGGGCAAACAGCGGGATTGACAGGGTCCTGCACGAAGCAGTTTCGCAATATTTGGAGGGAAGCGGCCGCCGCGTTACGCTTAATATCCAGATATCGGGGAGTTGATCGATCCATGACCGAACAAGCCTATCCGCGCGACCTTGCCGGCTATGGCCGCACGCCTCCCTTCGCCGACTGGCCGAATGGCGCGCGCATCGCGCTGCAATTCGTCATCAACTATGAGGAAGGCGGCGAGAACAACATTCTTCATGGCGATGCCGCCTCCGAGGCCTTTCTCTCCGAAATCGTCGGCGCCGCGCCCTGGCCCGGCCAGCGCCATATGAATATGGAGTCGATCTACGAATATGGTTCACGCGCTGGCTTCTGGCGCCTGCACCGGATGTTCACTGAGCGCGCCATGCCGGTGACCGTCTATGCGGTGGCGATGGCGATGAAGCGCAATCCGGAACCGGTCGCCGCGATGAACGAGGCCGGCTGGGAGATCGCCACCCACGGCTATAAATGGATCGACTATCGCGACGTGCCCGCTGAAGTCGAAGCGCGACATATCGCGGAGGCGATCGAGATTCATACTGCGATCGCCGGATCGCGCCCGCTCGGCTTCTATCAGGGCCGGTCCTCGATCAATACGATCCCGCTCGGTATGGCCGAAGGCGGCTTTCTTTATTGCGCCGATTCCTACGCCGACGATCTGCCGTATTGGATCGAGGGGCCCAAGGGACCGCAACTCATCGTTCCCTACACGCTCGACTCCAACGACATGCGCTTCGCGGCGGCGCAGGGCTTCAATTCGGGCGATCAGTTCTACGCCTATCTCAAGGATTCTTTCGACACGCTCTATGCGGAAGGCGCGACGGCGCCGAAAATGCTTTCGATCGGCCTGCATTGCCGGCTGGTCGGCCGTCCGGGCCGAGCTGCTTCGCTTGCCCGTTTCCTCGATTATGTCCGCGGTCACGACAAGGTATGGGTCGCAACGCGTCTCGACATTGCGCGCCACTGGGTCCGCAAACATCCCCCGGCCGGCGGCTGGCAACCTTCGCGCATCGGCCGCACGCTGTTCGTCGAGCGCTTCGGCGGCGTCTACGAACATTCGCCCTGGGTCGCGGAAGCCGCGTTCGACGCCGGGCTCGGACCCGAGGCGGATACCGCGGCCGGTCTCGCCGCGGCCATGGCGCGCGTGATGCTGGCGGGCGACGCGGCGGCCAAACGTACGCTCATCAACGCCCATCCCGATCTTGCCGGCAAACTCGCTTTGGCGAAAACCCTTACCGCGGAATCGACAAGCGAGCAGGCGGGGGCCGGGCTCGACCGGCTGACCGGCGAAGAGCTCGCCAAATTCACTGCGCTCAACGATAGCTATCGCGCCCGGTTCGGCTTCCCCTTCATCATCGCGGTGAAGGGGAAGACGAAGGATGACATTCTCGCGGCCTTCGAGCAGCGGCTCAAACATGAAACGCAGCGTGAGTTTGAGACGGCGCTTGCCGAGATCAACAAGATCGCCGCGCTTCGCCTGAAGGATATTTTGCCGTGACCGAAGCCACGACCGCGCGGATCATTCGCGGCCGCGTCCTCAGCTTTCTCGACGAGCCTCGCCTGACCGGCGCTCGCGCGCTGAAGATCATCGAAGACGGGGCGGTGCTTGTCGAAGACGGGCGCATCGCGGCGGTCGGCGAATCCAGCGCCATTCGCTTGCGCGCGCCGGGCGCAACGGTCGACGATCACACGGGCAAGCTCGTCATGCCCGGATTCATTGACACGCACATCCACTATCCGCAGACTCGCGTCATCGCCTCCTATGGCGCACAACTCCTCGAATGGCTGCAAAAATACACTTTCGTCGAGGAGCAGAAGCTGCGCGACCGGCCGCATGCCGATGGCGTTGCGCGGTTCTTTCTCGACGAAATGTTCCGTCAGGGCACGACGACGGCGATGGTCTATTGCACCGTTCATCCGCAATCGGTCGACGCTTTTTTTGAAGAAAGCCTGCGGCGCGGCGCCCGCATGATCGCGGGCAAGGTGATGATGGATCGCAATGCGCCCGAGGGCCTGACCGACAATCCCCAGCGCGGCTATGACGAAAGCAAGGCGCTCCTCGCGCATTGGAGCGGGCGCGGCCGGCTCGACTATGCCGTCACCCCGCGCTTTGCGATCACCTCGACCGAGGCGCAGCTCGAGGCGGCGGGTGCGCTGATGCGCGAACATCCGGGCGTCTATATGCAGACCCACCTCGACGAGAACCGCGCCGAGATCGCCTTCGTCAAAGAACTGTTTCCCTGGACGCAGACTTATCTGGAAGTCTACGAGCGCTATGGCCTGCTCGGCCCGCGTTCGGTGTTCGGCCATTGCGTTCATCTCGAGCAAGCCGAGGTCGAGGCGCTGGCGGCGAGTGGTTCGGTCGCCGCCTTCTGCCCCACCTCCAATCTCTTCCTCGGCTCAGGCCTTTTCGACATGAGGCGGCTGCACGATCACCGCGTGCGGGTTTCGCTGGCGACCGACGTCGGCGGCGGCACCAGCTATTCCATGCTGCAGACCGCCAACGAAGCCTACAAAGTGTTGCAAATGGGCGGTCAGTCGTGGCCCGCCGCGCAGGCCTTCTATCAGATGACCCTCGGCAATGCCCGGGCGCTCGGGCTGCAAGACCGGATCGGCGCGATCCGCGAGGGATTCGAGGCCGACATGATCGTCGTCGACTCGCGGGCGACGCCGGCGATGGCGCATCGGATGGAAAGCGTCGAGGGCGATATTGCCGAAGAGCTCTTCATCCTGATGATGATGGGCGACGACCGCGCGATCAGCGAAACCTATGTCGCCGGGCGGCCGGTCAAGAGCGCGCTGGCGCGATAGCGCGGGCCGCGAAACATTGGAAGTAGGCGACGCGAGATGCGCTGACGCGCGCCGAACGCGTCGAGCCGGCGTCAAGGCCGCGGCAAGGAACGCCGGCGTCGCCTTTGGCCCGGCCGCACGGGCATCCCGTCGACCCTTGCAGTGCGCTTCGCCGCCTGCAAAATACGCTCCAGGCAGCTGCTCTCGCAACGATCCCGAAAGGCGATCGCGGAGCGGCGGGTGTTTGGCGGCGTCGCCGCGGAGATATCGATTCTATGAAAATGGAAATGCCGAATGCGCCCCACGCGAAAGTAAGCGACACCGAGGAAGGCCGGCGGCTCGCCAGCATCGCTTCCGGCGACGCCTGGCGCCAGTGGGGCCCGTATCTCGCCGAGCGGCAATGGGGTACAGTGCGTGAGGATTACAGCGCCGACGGATCGGCCTGGGAATATTTTCCCCACGATCACGCCCGCAGTCGCGCCTATCGCTGGGGCGAGGATGGCATCGGCGGCTTCGCGGATGACCACCTGCGGATTTGCATGAGCGTCGCCTTATGGAACGGGCGCGATCCGATCCTCAAAGAGCGGCTGTTCGGGCTCACCAACGCCGAAGGCAATCACGGCGAAGACGTCAAGGAGCTCTCCTATTATCTCGATGGCCTGCCGACGCACGCCTATATGAAAATGCTCTACAAATATCCGCACGCCGCCTTTCCCTATGCCGATCTCGTCGCCAAGAACGCGGCGCGCGGACTTGAGGATCGCGAGTATGAGTTGATCGACACGGGCGTGTTCGACGAGAACAATTATTTCGACGTCGAGATCGAATACGCCAAGGCCGCGCCCGACGACATCCTGCTGCTCATCACCGCCCATAATCGCGGCGCGGCGACGGCGAGACTGCATGTGTTGCCCCAGATTTGCGCACGCAATATCTGGTCCTGGACTCCCATTATTTCCAAACCGAAATTCGAAGCCGATGGCGACTTCTCCATTCTGACAAGCCACCCGGGTCTGCCGCCAATGGAGATGCTCTGCGCAGGAGCCGGCGGCCTGCTGTTCTGCGAGAACGACACCAATACCAATCGTTTGTACGGGACCAATGTCCAGGGCTGGTTCAAAGACGGAATCAACGATGCGCTGGTCAATGGCAAGACTTCGGCGGTCAATCCCGATCGTCGGGGGACCAAAGCCGCCGCGCATTACGATCTCAATATTCCGGCCGGCGCCAGCATGGCCGTCCGCGTGCGGTTGCGGCCGAAGGAACAGGCGGCCCCGTCGCTCGATTTTGACGCGGTGTTCGCGGCGCGGCGCGCCGACGCCGACGAATTCTACGCCGCTCTGCAATCGGGCATCGCCGACGAAGATCATCGGTTGGTGCAGCGTCAGGCGCTCGCCGGCATGGTCTGGTCCAAGCAATACTACGGCTTGGACGTGCGCCGATGGCTTCAAGGCGACCCGTTGCAGCCGGCGCCCGAGCCGGAACGGGCCAGCGGGCGCAACGCCAGTTGGATCCATCTGGCGCTGG
This sequence comes from Roseiarcus sp., assembly GCA_036513315.1. Classification (GTDB taxonomy): domain Bacteria; phylum Pseudomonadota; class Alphaproteobacteria; order Rhizobiales; family Beijerinckiaceae; genus Roseiarcus. Next base: position 22,722 of record DATBZF010000129.1, on the reverse strand, counting down.
GCGACGTCATGTCAATGCCCGACACTTGGGAATATCCCTGGTTCGCCGCCTGGGATCTCGCGTTTCATTGCGTCACATTCGCCTTGATCGATCCGGCTTTCGCGAAAGCCCAGCTGGTTCTGGTGACGCAGGCGCGGGCGCAAAATCCCAATGGCCAACTGCCGGCCTACGAGTGGGATTTCGACGACGTCAATCCGCCGATTCAAGCGTGGGCCGCCCTGCAGATTTATGAAATCGACCGCAAACGCTCGGGGGTTGGCGACATTGTGTTTCTGGAACGCATCTTTCACAAATTGATGCTGAATTTCACATGGTGGGTGAATCGGGAGGACTCGGAGGGCCCGAATATCTTTCAGGGAGGGTTTCTCGGCCTCGACAATATCGCGCCGTTCGACCGCAGCGCGCCGCTGGCGGGCGGCGGCTATGTCGACCAGTCAGACGCCACCGCATGGGTCGCCGCCTTCGCCTTGAACATGATGCGCATCGCGCTCGAACTATCGATCGAAAACCACGTCTACGAAGATCTCGCGACGAAGTATTTCGAGCATTTCCTGTATATCTCCGAAGCCGTTCATGCGACGGGCGGCGCCGCGCAGACCGGCTTGTGGGACGATCAGGATAGCTTTTACTATGATGTCCTGCAGACGCCGGGGCAGCCCGGCCAGCAATTGCGCGTGCGCTCGCTTGTCGGCCTGATTCCTCTACTCGCGGTCGAAGTTCTGCATGAGGATTTCGAGCACACGCTTCCGCAATTCCACGCGCGCCTCAACTGGTTCATGGCCCAGCGTCCCGATCTGGCGCGCCTGGTGTCGGATTGGCGCCAACCAAACGATCGGGACTATCGATTACTGTCTCTGATGCGCCGTCACCGGCTCAATTGCGTGCTGTCGCGCATGCTCGACGAAACGGAATTCTTATCCGATTTCGGCATAAGATCGCTTTCAAAATACCATGAGAAACATCCCTGCATATTCCAGCTCGGCGATCGGAGCTTTGCCATCGCCTATACGCCGGGCGAAGGAAACACCAGGCTCTTCGGCGGAAATTCCAACTGGCGTGGGCCGATCTGGATGCCGATCAACTACCTCATTGTTGAAGCGCTTCATAAACTTCACAAGTTTTACGGCGACGTCTATCGGCTCGAATGCCCGACGGGATCGGGAGAGTTTTTGTCGCTCAAAGAGATCGCCGAGGAGCTCACCAGGCGATTGCGGCGCCTTTTTGCGAAGGACCCATCGGGGCGTCGCGCCTATCTCGGCGAATCGAGCCGTCAGTGGGAAGACGTCAACTTCCGTGATCGTCTCCAGTTCAACGAATATTTCCACGGCGACACCGGGCGCGGCCTCGGCGCTTCGCACCAGACCGGCTGGACCGGACTGATCGCGCTGCTGCTTCATCCCCGTGATGAGACCGATCCCGAGCATGTCGCGCCGGCCGCCGTCGCCGATACGGGGGCCGGGAAGGCATGACGCGAGGCGACGCGAGCAGCTTTTTCCCAAACGATAGGATCGGGTGAAGAATAGCGACGAGGCGAGTTGCCTGGTTTATCCGATTGGTCTAGAACATATCACGAACAATCCAGTAAAGGGGAAGCCATGGCGCAGCGCAGCGGAAGCGCCGATCTGCCCTTGCACGGCGGGCGCGTGCCGAAATGGCTGTCCGATCGCATGACGCGTCTCGGCGCGGTGATGTGCGAGGCGATCGTGCATCAATACGGCCGCGAAGAGTTGCTGCGGCGTTTGGCTCATCCGTTCTGGTTCCAGTCATTCGGCGCGGTGATGGGGATGGATTGGCACTCCTCGGGCATCACCACCAGCGTCATCGGCGCGCTGAAACGCGGCCTTGCGCCGTTGTCAGGCGAACTCGGAATCCACGTCTGCGGCGGTCGGGGGAAACATTCCAGGCAGACCCCGCATGAACTCGTCGCCATTGGCGAGAGAACCGGGTTCGACGGCGCGAAGCTTGCAAACGTGAGCCGTCTCGTCGCCAAGGTCGATAGCGCCGCCGTGCAGGACGGTTTCGACCTCTATCTGCATGGTTTCATCGTCGCCGATGACGGGCGATGGGTGGTCGTGCAACAGGGCATGAACGGCGACAGCAAACAGGCGCGTCGTTACCATTGGCTTTCCGAAGGGCTGAAGAGCTTCGTGGAAGAGCCGCATGCGGCGATCGATGGTCAGGGGCAGGGCGAGATCTGCAATCTCACCGATCGGCGCGCCGAAGCGTCGCGCCGCGGCCAGGTCGCGATGATCGAATCTTTGGGACCGGCCAAGATTGCCCGGGAATTCGCCCGGATCAAGATACAGCCTCTGAGCGTTGGCGAACCGGCCATCCCAGGCCAGCCTTTTTTGCCGCATCTGATCATGCCAGGCCATCACGACGTGCGTCCGAGCGATGTGCTGACGCGGCGCCTTCATGGCAATCTGGCGGCGGCGGCGGAATGCGGCCCGCGTGATTTCTCCGAACTGCTGCTTATTCCTGGAATCGGAGCGCGGACGGTTCGCGCCTTGGCGATGGTCGCGGAAGTCTTGCATGGCGCGCCGTATCGTTTCAGCGATCCGGCGCGGTTTTCCCTGGCGCATGGCGGCAAGGATCGGCATCCGTTTCCCGTGCCTATCCGGGTCTACGATCAGACGATCCAGATTCTGAAGGCGGCGATGCAGAAGGCGAAGCTCGGGCGCGAGGAAGAATTGGGCGCGTTGAAGCGGCTCGATGATCAAGCGCGTCGGCTCGAGCGTCACGCATGCGGTCCGTCCGTTGAAGCGCTGATCGCGCAGGAGCGGAGCCAGTCGCGTGCTTATGGAGGCCGCAGCGTTTTCGGATGGGAGCGAGCGCCGCCGCAACGTCGACTGTGCTGACGCCAGATCCATGGCTGGGTCGCCGCGCTTCTCGTGCGGCGAAAGTCGGCTATCGCCCCGAGCCCGCGGTCAATCCCATGACGATATAACGCTCGAGGAATACCCCGATCAGGACCAGGGGTGCGATCGCCGCCGTCGATAGCGCGGCCATCGACCACCAATTGATGCCTTGCGATCCGGTTTGGCTCGCCACCATCACCGGCAGGGTCTGGGCGTCGAAGCCGGTCAGCAGCGAGGCGAAGAAATATTCGTTCCAGCAAAGGACGATTGACAGAATGAACGCGGCGACCATGCCGGGAAGCGCGATCGGCAACACGATGCGCAGGAACGCGCCCCAGATCGAACAACCGTCGACGAGCGCGGCCTGCTCGATCTCGGTGGGGATCGTGTCGAACTGATCGCGCATGACCCAGATCACGATCGGAAGCACCATCAGCGTGTAAATGAGAATGAGGCCGATTCTTGTGTCGAGCAGCGCCAGTTGCTTGTAGAGAATGAGGAAGGGCATGGCGAGCACCACTGGCGGCAGGATCAATTGCGAGAGGAAGAAGAACGAAATATCCTTGTTGCGCCAGATGCCGAATTTATAGTCGAAACGGCTGAGCCCATAGGCGGCGAGCGAGCCGATCGTCACCGCCAGCGCGGAAGCGCCGACCGAGGCGATGACGCTGTTGAGGAAGCGCTTGAGGAATTCGTCGCGCACGTTCGAGGTCGCGAAAATCGTGTCGGGTGAGAGGCCCAGCGATTGCCAGCCTTTCCAGTTCGGCGCGAAGTCAATCCAGGGCAGGAGGTGGCCCTGTGTGACGTCCTTGCCGAGCTTGAACGAGGTCGAGAGCGTCCAATAGAGCGGGAACAGGGCGATGAAGGTCCACAGCAACAGCGCGGCATAGATCAGTACGCGCGCGCCAATGCGTTTCCACGGCGCGGCTTCGGCGGTGTCTTGCGGACGCGCCTTTGACGGGGCGCGCGCGGCGGCTTCAGCAGTCACGCGACCGTCTCCTCTGGTCAGCCGGTCCCATTTTCATGGCTCGTACCTTCACGTCATTTTCTGCATGAATCTGTTGACCATTTTCAGGAGCAAGGTGACGAACACGATGATGATGACGAGATAGATCTCCGCCACCATCGTCGCGTAGCCGACATTCGACCGGTCGCGATATTCGCGGTAGACAAAGCTAGAAATCGTGTCGGTCGCCCCGCCCGGGCCGCCCGCCGTGACATTGATGACGATGTCGGCGAGTTTCAGTTCGAAGATGATCCTGAGCACGACGGCGGTGACGCTGACCGGCAGCATGAGGGGAAAGGTGATTTCCCAGAACGACTGCCACGGGCCCGCGCCGTCGACCTTGGCCGCTTCCTTCACCTCGTTGGGGAGCGCCTGCAGGCCGGCGAGCAGCATGATCACGATGAAGGGAATCCACACCCAGCTATCCATGATGGCGATGCTTGTCTTGGCGATCCACGGCGAGGTGAAGAAGGCTGGATTTTCCCAGCCGATGAATCTTGCGAAAGTCGCCGCCGGGCCGAAGCGGTTCTCCATGATCGACTTGCCGATCATCCAGCTCACCGCGACCGGGCTCAGCATGAAGGGCAAGAGAAAGGCCACGCGGAAGAACTTGCGCGCGCGAATTTCGGCGTTGAGCAGCAAGGCGAGGCCGAAGGCGATGGCATATTGCACGAGGACGGTCAGGACGTAGAACGTCATATTGCCGAGCGCATTCCAGAAATAGGAATCGCCCCAGAGTGTCGCCAGATTGTCCAGTCCGTTGAAATGATGCCCCGACTCGGCGTTGAGGTTCCAGTCGGTAAAGGCCATGTAGAGGCCAAAAAAGGTCGGAAAGATCACCATGGCGACAGTGAACAGCAGCGCAGGCAGGACAAAAACCGTCTGCTGACCGGGCTCGCCGCGGGCCAGGACCTGGCTGCCGCCGAGCGCGACGCCCCATAGCACGAATGCGTAGAGGAGCGGCCGCCAATTCGAAAAGCCGATCGTCGTTACGCCGAGCGCATCCATCAATTGCAGCACGGCGACCGCGAAAAGCAGCAGCGTTGCGAGCCGGAACAGCCTTCGTCCCGCCGAAACGCGCCACTCTGGCAGAACCTCATGCGCGGTTTCGAGCATGCCTCCGGTCACTGACTCTTTCCGTTCTGCTCGGCGATCATGCGGCCTGCGGCCCCCTATCCGCGCTTTTCATGCGCGTCCTGGCGGCGAGGCGAGGCTCGCTTCGCCTGAAGGCGCTCCGATTGTTCGCTCGGCAGACGCCCCCGCGGCGGAATTCGCCGCGGGGAGATCATCTGGACGAACCGATTGCTCAACGAGCTCAGATGCCCATCGAGATGCGATAATATTTAACCTGGTTTTCCCTGCCGAGCTTGTCGGTAAGTTTGTCCCAGGCCGTCGCGATATTGTCGGCGCCCTGTTGCGCGGTCTCCTTGCCGGCGAACACTTTGGTCAATTCGTCTTCCGCGATGCTGTAATATTGGAAGATGCCGGGGATGCGCGGCTCGATCGCGGAATTGGGGTGGTTATAGGAAGTCGACTGCGAGTCCATATAGGACGTGATGTATTTCTTCTCGTAGCCGGCAAGTTCCCACAGGGCGATGTTGGTGTGGCTCTTGCGGTAGGGCTGGAAGCCTGACGGATAGGCCGCCGTCCACATCGACAGATCCTTGCCGCCGAGATGGGCCGCCGCGCTCCAGGCCGCCTTCTGACGTTTGGGATCGGCGTCGACCGTCTTCATGACGTAGATGCCCCAGCCGAGATAGGCCATATTGGGCGCCACATTGGGTCCGCTGGCGAGCTTCTCCCACTGACCCTTGCGGAAGTTATAGACGTCGTCGGAAGCCGGCAGGATATCGAAGTCGAGCACGTCGCCGATCGTCGCCGTGTCGCTGGTGCGCGCGACAGTGCCGATGTCGCCCCACCATTCGAGCAGCGAGCCGGTGCCGGTCAGGAATTGCTGGAAGGCGGTGGTGCCGGGATCGGCGTTGAGCTGATCGGCCGGCTCGTAGGGCAGCGCGTCGACAACGTCCTGGATCGCCCGCACGAAGGCGGGATTGTTGACCTGCGGTTTCATGTTCTCATCGAACAGCCAGTTCTTCTCGCCCGGATACTTGGCATAGGCCGTCGCGCGGCTGGCGGTGAAGTAGAACTGAAATCCGCCCCAGGGCTTGGGCTGATCGAGGAAGCCGTAGACGTCCTTGCCCTTGACCTTCTTGCCCTTGAGGAACTTGGTGACGGCCTGCACCTGCTGCCAGGTCTTCGGCGCCCCCCAGTCGCCCTTGCCGCCCTCGGCCTTCCAGGCCTTGGCGAGGTCGGGGTCGGAGAACACGTCGGTGCGGATGTTCATCGTATGACAATCGCTGTCGATAGTGACGCGATGGATTTTCCCATTCCAGGTGCCGACTGGCGGCTTGAGGTAGTTGACGTAATCGTCGAAATCGATCTGCGTCTTCACCCAGTCGGGCATTTCCGACAGGAGATCCTTGACGCCCATGTCGCCCTCGAACGGCGCGCCCATTTCAATGATGTCGTAGTCGACCGTGCCGGTCGCAATCGACTGCTGCAGGCGTGCGTTATAGTCGGCCTGGGCGAGGTCGATCCATTTGATCTTGGCGCCGGTATAGGCCTCCCACGGCGTCAGGAAGCCGCGAAACAGGAAATTGTGCAGATTCTGGTTATTGAGGCCCATAAAGGAGAATTCGACGCCTTTGAACTCGCCCTCCTTCACGTTCGCCTTGGTCGGCTCAAGGCAGAGCGCGCCGACCTTCTGCCAATCGGCGTCGGTCGGCGATCCATTGCCGGCCCCCGGAATTTTCATGATCTGGGCGACGACGCTATCGGCGGCATAGGCCGAGTTCGTCGAAAGCCCCAAGCCGCCGCCCGCTGCGAGCGCCGCGCCCGCCGCCGCGCCCTTCAGCACATCGCGGCGGCTTGCCTGCATAGCCATAAGCTGCTGGTAAACACCTACTCTCATGGATGACTCCTCCCGATTGTTCTCATTCTTATCTTTACCGACGCGTCCCCGCGTTCAGCACGGCGCGCCACGGCACAGCGGCGCCGACCCCGCGTATTCTTCAGAGCTCCCAGCCTCACCGGGAGCCCGGCAGCGCATAAAATCTCAGGAAACTCGCAGCCGCATGCTAGTATGGAACAGGTCTTGGGGAAGTCAATCAACCTGCTTTGCGGACCGACCGCGGCGCCTATTGCGGTTTGTCCGCTAGCCGCGGCTCAGGCGGCGCCAAGGCTTTGCGCAAATGATCGAGGATAAGCCCTCGGCCTCGAACGCCCAATTCCAGCGAGGATTGCCCAGCGCTGCGCGTGTACCATGTCTTGTCCGACAAAAACGCCAGATCGACCCCTCCGGGACACAGCGCCATCAGCAACGACGTCTCGCCCTGCCCGGCGTGATCGAATGGATATGCGGACATCGCTTCGGGCGTCATCAGCGGATGCGCCTTGATCCAGTTGAATGGATCGTCGCCGGAAGATTGCTCAGCGTAATAATCCGCCATGTTCTCGCGGCCCCACCAGCCCTCGCCGCGCTCCTTTTCCAGGAAGGCGAAGATCGCTTGCCGGGCTCCGAATTTGAACGCGAGATCGGTCGGCATCCCCGCCGCAAAATTCTCCGTCTGGTGGTGGACGATGACGTGGATGTTGCGAAAGCCTATCCGCAAAAGCCCGCCGAACATCTCTTGCGCGAACGGGATGAGCCTCTCCGCATTCACATGCAGCGAACCGTTGCCCTCCGGCGGCGAGACGGCATAGCTGGCGGCGCCGTAATAGAAAGGCGGCAGGATGATCAGGTTCATCTCGGCTTCGAGAATTTCAAGAATTTTCACGACCGCCAGCGTATCCATGCCGACGGCCATGTGCTCGCCGTGATATTCGAGCACGCCGAGCGGCAGGACGACCGGCCATCGCTCCTCGATCGCCACCCTGATCTGGTGCGGCAGCATCAACTCATAGCGCAAACCCGGCTCCAATCGATCCGCGTGCGATCTTTTTACTGCAGTCGAACTCCCGTCGCCGAATCGAACAAATGCGCGGCGCTGACGTTCGGCGCTATGGAGAGCATCTCGCCGGGCTTGGCGGAAATGCGCTCGCGGAATACGCCGACGATCTTTTGGGTCCCGAGCCTGGCGAATACCTGCGTCTCCGAGCCGGTCGGCTCGATCACCGACACTTCCGCGTTAGGATCGCCGCCGCCAAGCGTCAAATGTTCGGGTCGGATCCCGTAGATGCAGGGCCGGCCATCGGCGCCGGCCGGAGCCGACAAGAGCGGCAGCGTCACTCCCCCATCGGCCACAAACGACGGTTTGCCGTCAATCCTGATCGTCCCTTTCAAGAGGTTCATCGCTGGCGAACCGATGAACCCGGCGACGAACAGATTCGCCGGCCGGTCGTAAAGCTCCAACGGCAATCCCGCCTGCTCGACGATTCCGTCCCGCATGACGACGATGCGATCGGCCATGGTCATCGCTTCGACCTGATCATGCGTCACATAGACGGTCGTGGTTTTCAGCCGTTGGTGCAGTTCCTTGATTTCGGCGCGCATCTGCACGCGCAGTTTGGCGTCGAGGTTGGAGAGCGGCTCGTCGAACAGGAACACTTTCGGGTCGCGCACGATGGCGCGACCCATCGCCACGCGCTGCCGCTGGCCGCCCGAAAGCTGACGGGGATAGCGCGAAAGGTAGGGCGTGACGTCAAGAATTTCGGCCGCGCGTCGCACGCGCGTCTCGATCTCGGCTTTGGAGGCGTGCCGAAGTTTGAGGGCGAAGCCCATATTTTCGGCCACGGTCTTATGCGGATAAAGCGCATAATTCTGAAACACCATGGCGATGTCGCGGTCCTTCGGCGCGAGGTGATTGACGACCCGTTCGCCAATTCTGATGTCGCCCGCGGTGATCGACTCAAGGCCAGCGATCATACGCAACAGCGTTGATTTCCCGCAGCCCGACGGTCCCACAAGAATAACAAACTCACCATCGGCGATATTTGCCGAAACGTTATGAATAACCTCCGTGGCGCCGTAAGATTTGCGCACGTTGACAACGTCCACCGAGGCCATGTTTTTCCTCCGTCCGCAGTTTTTGCGGCCACTCTCGCTTAAGTCTCATTTGAAACGTATTACGCCGAGGCCGCGCCGTCGAGTGCTCGAATGGCGGCAAATTTTGCAGAGAATGCGCGCGTGGCTGTTCGACGCCGCAAGGCGTCAGGCAATCCCCACGCTCGTCTCAACTGCCGGCCGCGCCCACGGTCATGCCGCCGCAGACGTAGAGAGTTTGGCCGGTTACGAATCCGCTGCGCGCATCGAGCAGGAAGGCGACGGCGTTTGCGACATCCTCGGGGGCGCCGACGCGGCCCACCGGAATGGCCTCGATGATCGCCCGCGTGCGCGGGCTGTCCGGCGGGTTGGCGCGATCAAACAGATCGGTGCGAATGGGACCCGGGCCGATCGCATTGGCGGTGACGCCATCGCCGCCAAGCTCCAGCGCCCATACTTTGGTCATGCCGATCAGCGCCGATTTGGTCGCGGCGTAGACGGTGCGGCGCTCCTTGCCGAGCGCCGCCCGCGAGGAAATGTTGACCACGCGCCCGAAACGCGCCGCCTTCATTCCTGGCAGCAGCGCCTGCAGGCATTGCAGCGCGCAACGGATGTTCAACGAAACCGCGATCTCAAGATCTTCGAAGCTCTGCTCCTCAACCAGCCCGGGCCGCACAATGCCGACATTATTGACCAGCCGGGTGATGGGACCGCCCCGCAACGCTTCCGCCAGCGCCGCGGCGGTCGCGTCCGGGAGCGACAGATCGGCGCGGATGCCGTCGCCATCCCGATCCACGCCGACGACTTCGTATCCCTCAGCGCGGCAGCGATCCGCCGTGGCGCGACCGATTCCGGCCGCGGCGCCGGTGATGAGCACCCGTTCCTTGATCGGCATCTCGCCTTCTCCCTGATGCAAGCGGTTCAACACCATCGGTCGCGGCTGGCGACCCTCGGCGTGGCGGCGAATCTATTCCGAGACGTCCAGGTCGAGCGCGCCAAGGCCTTCGATCTCTATGCGCACGCAATCGCCGGCGTCGAGCCATTTGGTCTCGACCAGGCTTCCGAGAAACACGAATTTTCCTTGGGCCAGGCCCAATCCGCGCGCCGCGCGCGAGTTCGCGAGCCAGGCCAACGCCTCAAGGGGATGACCGAGCACCATGGCGCCGTGTCCCCGGCCCACTTCCTCGCCATCGATGATCGTGCGCCCCTCGAGCCGCTCAAGATCGAGCTTTCGCCAGTCCCTCACCGGCTCGCCGAGCACACATCCCGCATTGAAGAAATTGTCCGCAATCAAAGTTGGCACGCCAAGCGACCGGTAATCGAGATAGCGGTCGTCGACGATCTCAATGCCCGCCATGACCGCGCCGACCGCGGACGCGATCGTCTCGCGCGTGAATGGCGCGTCGCCGGGGTCGATTTCGCGCGAGATTTCGACCGCGATCTCGCATTCGACGCCGAGCCGGCGATAATCGGCGCGACGGATCCGCTGGCCGCTTTGGAGCACGCCGGTGGCAAAAATATCGCCGGCGCATGGGCTGTGAATGTCAAGAAAGGCCTGCATGACAGGCGTCGTACAGCCGATCTTGTGGCCGACCGGCGGTCCGAGCCCCAATTTACTGAGTTGTCGATTCGCCGCCGACTGTAGCGCATAGGCCTCAGTCTCGTCGCCGGGACGCATATCTGCGAGTAGATCGACGGGGAACGACGAGAACCGCTGATGGGCCAGCATGCGCGCGGCGTCTCGTTTGTCGTTCATCGTCACTTCACGAGCGGGTTAGCGAAAGCAGATTGTGCCCCATGAGGTCGCCGATGTGCGCGAAAGCAACGTCGGCGGCCAGCAGGTCCGTGCGCGCCGCCGCCTCCAGCGCGTAGCGCCCCTGCCTGGGAAAGACAGTCGTAACCCGATCGCCCCATCCGCGCTTGACCGCGTCGAGGATGGTCAGCTTATCGTCGATCAGCACATAATGCCTTGCCGGATAGGCGCGTTCGATCGCCTCCAGCTCCTTTTCTTTGTGAACATAAATCAGCACATTGCCGTCGAACGCGCGACTGAGGCCGGCACGGTCGATCTTGTGCGGCTGGAAGACCGCGTCGCCGTCGGAGAGGATGACGACGGGTCCCCACTGCCTGAGGTGGCGGACGGCGTCGAGCGCGCCGGGATAGAGGCGATCGGCATAGGGATATTCGAGCAGCCAATTGGCCAGAAGCAAGATTCGAGGATCGTGAGGCGCTTCAAGTCGCAGATGCTGCAAGGCGCCGAGATAATCGACATAGCCAAGTTCGGCCCGCAATTTGTCGAAGGCGGCCCAATAGACCTCGTTGGCATGGTCGCCATAGAAAGATTGCAGGTGCTGGCGAAGCTCCTGTTGGAAACGATCATTTTCGAAAAGCGTGTTGTCGACGTCGACGAGAAAGACAATATCGGCGGTCATGGTCGCCATTCTTTCGTTTTGGCCGATAAGCCCGCGGCGCGGATGAGGCGCAGACTGGTTTCACAGGGCGGGGCCCCAACCGAATTGTCCAAACAGAGACATCATGCGCCCGGCTGCGACAGGCAATTCAACCGAGAAAGAATGAGTTTGGTGGAGCCAGACGGAATCGAACCGACGACCTCTTCAATGCCATTGAAGCGCTCTCCCAACTGAGCTATGGCCCCAAATTCTCAACAACCCGATGGACGGGACCGGTTGGGACCGGCCTCGTTTGCAGCGGGGCGGCTGTATAGACTCAAAGTCGGCCCGCTCACAAGGCCTGCTTCGTCGATTCCTTCGACTATCTCTCGCAAAGGCCGCGCTGCCTCTCGCAAAGGCCGCGCTGAGCGCCGCCTCACGGCTCCTCGTCGTTGGCGATATCGCCGTCGATCAGGGCGGCGACATCGTCGTCGTCCTCTTCCTCCTCTTCGAGGAAAGTGTCCTCGGCGGCTTCGTCGTCCTCGACTTCGATATCGTCGTCGGCGACCGCGGCGACCTTATCCTCGCCGGCGTCCGCTTCCTCCAGCGGCACCATTTCGACGCCGGCCGGAGCCAGGACCTCCTCTTCTTCCTCTTCGTCCTTCGGCGCTGCACGCTGGGCGCGCGCCGCCCCCTGGAAGATGGTTCCGCATTTGGGGCAGACGATCGGGTCCTTGTTCAGGTCGAAGAATTTTGCGCCGCAGTTCTGGCATTGGCGCTTGCTTCCGAGCTCGATTTTCGCCACTTCTGTAAAATCCCTGCTCTCGGGTCATGTTTGGGTGGCATCGGTTAGTCGGCTGCAAAGCCCATGTCAATCGCTTTGCACGGCCGGTCGACAGGCGTGGCGACGGATGCTACCAGCCCCGGGCCGACGAACCGCCCAGCGATCGGGATTTCGCGTGAATAGCGAGCGCAAACGTGTCCTCACATGCCAATCAAGCGGCAAAGCCGCTCTCCTGCCGCCGTGGCGGCGCGCTAAAGGGCGCCGCGCGCCCGCCAGGCGATAAATCGATCTCGCACCGCGCTTTCATCTTCGGCCTGCTGTGCCGGGGCGTCACCGAAATCTCAGGCCTGCTGGAAGGCGACGATGTGATGCGCACCGGCGAGGCCTGCAAGGCGCTCGGCGCGCGCGTCGAGCGGATCGGCGAGGGAAGCTGGCGGGTCGCCGGAATGGGGGTCGGGGCGCTGCTGGCGCCGCGCCATCCCCTCGATTTCGGCAATGCCGGCACGGGCGCGCGGCTGATGATGGGGGTCGTCGGCGGGCATGCTGTCACCGCGACTTTCGACGGCGACGCCTCGCTGCGCAAGCGGCCGATGCGCCGCATCCTCGATCCGTTGGCGCTGATGGGCGCGCAGACCCTGTCGCAGGCCGAGGGCGGCCGCTGCCCGATCGTGTTGCGCGGCGCCGACGAACCGGCGCCGATCGTCTATCGCACGCCGGTCGCCTCGGCGCAGATCAAATCGGCGGTGCTGCTGGCCGGGCTCAATGCGCCGGGCGCGACGACTGTGATCGAGGCGGAGGCGTCGCGCGACCACACCGAGAAGATGCTGCGCCATTTCGGCGCCGAGGTCGAAGTCGCGCCGGAAGGCGAGGCCGGGAGGCGGGTCACCCTCAAGGGGCGCCCCGAACTGCGCCCCAATCCGGTCGTGGTCCCCGCCGATCCTTCCTCGGCCGCCTTCCCGATCGTCGCCGCGCTCATCACCCCGGGCTCGGACGTGGTGATCGAGGGCATGATGATGAATCCGCTGCGCACCGGGCTCCTGACGACGCTTTTGGAAATGGGCGCCGGGATCGAAGTCATCGACCGGCGCCGGGAGGGCGGCGAGGATGTCGCGGATTTGCGCGTGCGGGCGAGCTCACTCAGGGGCGTCGATGTGCCGGCCGCCCGGGCCCCCTCGATGATCGACGAATATCCGGTTCTGGCGGTCGCCGCCGCTTTCGCGCAAGGCGAGACGCACATGCGCGGCCTGCACGAATTGCGCGTCAAGGAATCGGATCGCCTCGCCGCGGTGGCGGCGGGACTCGCGGCGGCCGGCGTCGATCACGCCATTGAAGGCGACGATCTCATCGTGCGGGGCGGCGACGGCGCCGTGCGCGGCGGCGGCATGGTCGAGACCCATCTCGACCACCGCATCGCGATGAGCTTTCTGGTGATGGGACTGGCGTCGGAGAGAGCGATGACGATCGACGATTCCGCCATGATCGCCACCAGCTTCCCCGGTTTTCGCATTTTGATGGAACAGCTCGGCGCGCAATTCGCCTGAGCGGCGGCGGGTCCCAATCGGCGGCCTGGCGCTGTGCGGCGCCAGGGATCGCCGTGGCTGGCTACGGCGCCTGCGGCGGCTGTTGGGCCAAGGCGTCGGCCTCCGCCTTGCAGTTGCGTTGCGGCGCCAGTTTCTTCGCGTGAGCGGCGGCGATTTCGCTCTTGGCGGCGTCGAGATCGGCGACGAAGGTCGGGTCGTCGTGCAGCCTGGCGACCGTCCCCGCCGCCAGTTCCAGGCTTTCGATCGTGTCGCTTTGCCAATGAACGTTGCAGACGACGCGGCTCTGGCCGAAGGCGCGGCCGCGCGCCAGAATCGCCTGGGCCTGATCGGGCGCGATTTCGCTAAGGATCAGCGCCCAGGTCCAACCGATCGCGGTATGGCCGGAGGGATAAGAGCCGTCCTGCGCCAGATGCTCCTCGGCGCCGGGCGTGCAGGTCGCCGCCTTGTTCACCATGAACGGCCGCTGGCGCTTGTAATTGTCCTTCGCCGCGCGGGTGGAAGCGCCCGCGTCGCTCATCACGCGGCGCAAGAGCTGGTAGAGACGCGGCGTGTCGGTCTGCGTCACCGGCGCATTCATCGCGCAGGAGAAGTCGCCGGCGGCCCAGGGGAAGGACAGATTGGCGTCCATCCCGGCCAATTTCCAGCGCGGCGAGCCTTCGAGGACGAGATACCCCTGGCTGATTTCATGATCCATCGCCAGAGCGGCCGAACCTTCGGCCGGCGGCGGCGGCAACAGGGCGACGCTGTCGGGCAGAGCGGCGCGCGGGAGATAGCCCGCCAGCACGCCTGGCTGAATCTCGGGGACCGGAGCCATCTCATCCGCCATCGCGCAAGCGGCGCCGATTGCGCCATAGGTGAGGGCCAAAACGGCGCCGCGGGCAAGAAATCGAAATCGTTCGCTCTTCATCTTAAAATGTCCTTCAATATAATCAGGGCCGACCGGCCGCTGGCGTCAAAACCATATCCTCCGCTCGGCGTCGATTGCGAGCGAAGATTCGGGCTGGCGCCGGGCCAGCGGCGGCCGAGGCCGAGCCGCTCGCGACGCCAATCCGGGCGCCAAATCACCGCGGTTAAGGCGCGCGCGTGACAGCGGCGCGACGAAGCCTTAAGAGCCGCATCGTTCGGCGGGGCCCTTTAAAGCATGATCATCGCAATCGACGGACCGGCCGCTTCAGGCAAAGGCACGCTCGCGCGCCGGCTCGCCAGCCACTACGCCCTGCCGCATCTCGATACCGGACTTCTCTACAGGGCGACGGCGGCCGCTCTTCTCGATCGGGGCCGCGCGCTGGGCGATGTCGAGGCGGCGGTCGCGGCGGCGCGCGGACTGGCGCTGATCGATTTCCACGAGGCACGGCTGCGCACGCGCGAGATGGGCGAGGCGGCCTCGGTCGTCGCGGCGCTGCCGGCAGTGCGCGAGGCGCTGATCCAGGCGCAGCGCAATTTTGCCGGGCGGCCCGGCGGCGCCGTGCTTGACGGTCGCGACATTGGAACCGTCATCTGTCCGCAGGCCGACGTCAAAATCTTCGTCACCGCCAGTCCCGAAGTGCGCGCCCAGCGACGTGCGCTGGAACTCGCCGCGCGCGGCGAAAGGGTCGATTACGGCGCCATCCTCGCCGATATCGCCAAACGCGACGCGCGCGATTCGGAGCGCGCCGCCGCGCCGCTGAAAGCGGCGCCCGACGCCGCGGTGCTCGACACCAGCCGGCTCGGCGTCGAGGCGGCTTTCGCCGAGGCGTTGCGGATCGTCGAGGCGCGGCGGGGGTCTGGCGATGGCCGAAAGACCGTTTGAAAACGCGGAAGTCGAGGCGGCCTTCCGCGGCTATCCCGGCGCCTTGCGGGAAAAATTGCTGTTTCTGCGACAATTGATCTTCGAGACCGCTTCGGCGACCGACGGTGTCGGCAAGCTCGAAGAGGCGCTCAGATGGGGACAGCCGAGCTACCTCACCACGCAGACGGGAAGCGGGACGACGATCCGAATCGACCGGGTCAAGTCGGCGCCCGCCCGATATGCGCTCTACGTTCATTGTCAAACGAATCTGATCGCCACTTTTCGCGAGCTTTATCCCACGCAATTCAGGTTCGAGGGCGCCCGAAGCATCGTCTTCGACAGCGCCGACGTGATCCCCGAACCGGCGTTGAGCCATTGCGTGGCTCTGGCGCTGACCTATCATCGCGACAAGAAGCGAAATCGCCGGTAGGTCGACCGGAGAGCCCTCGATTCGCGGCGGCGAGACCCAATCCAGGATTGCTTGGCGTGCCGGCCACGGCGGGAATGTGCGTCGTCAGTCGCGCCAATAGCGCCAATTTGGGACGCCATTAACGATTTCTTCACCACGCGGGCCGAAACATGCCACCCGCGGCGCCAATACGGGCCGGTGGCGCTTCGATTCTTAAGATTCCGGTTACGGTTGCAAAGATGAACAGAGCCGCTGCTTGGAGCGTCAGGGGAGTCGGGCGCGAAACGCGCGATGCCGCCGAGGAAGCCGCTCGCCGCGCCGGCATGAGTCTGGGCGAATGGCTCGACGAAGTCATCGCCGACCAGGCCGCCGATCAGGGCGTCGACCCCGAGGATTGGGACGAAAATCAGCGCCTTGAGGCGATCAGCGAGCGATTGGCCGGCGGCCCCGGCCGCGGCGAGGCGCGCGCCGGACGGCTGCGGCGCGATAGCGCCGATAGTCGCGCGGAACCTCGCCCGCGCGCGCAAATTCGTCCGGCCGCGCCAGACGAATCGGCGCGCGCCGAGGAATTGCTCAATGCTGCGATCAGTAAATTCGAGAGCCGCGCCGCCAAGAGCGACGCCCGCACCGCGCGCGCCTTCGATTCAGTCGCCAGCCTGATCGAGCGCAGCCAGGACGAGCGGCGTGATGAACGCGAAGCGTTCAAAGCTGTCGTCGGCCGCCTCGAAAGCCTCGAAGAACGCATCGCCCGCCAACAGACCGAGCGCGACGCCCTGGCCAAACAGGTCGCCATGCGAAACGAACGCGCCGCCACTGGCGCGCGCGAGGCTGAGGAACGCGACGCCTTGAAGGTGGTCGTCGGCCGACTCGAAAGTCTCGAGGAGCGAATCGGCCGGCAGCAGGCCGAGCGCGACGCTTTGACCAAACAACTTGCCGCCCGCATGGAGCCGCGCGCCGACAATGCGCGCGATCTCGACGAACGCTTGAACGAATTGTCGCGGCGAATCGGGGCGCCCGACAAGAGCCGCGTCGCGACCCGCGGCCGCCCGCGCATCGACATTGACGACGCCGTCTCGCAGATCGCGCGCCGCCGCCAGGAATTGGATGCGCAGACCGCCTCCAGCTCGCCCGAACCCTTGAAGGGCTCCTGGCGCAATTTCGGCGTCGACGCGCCGGTCGCCAAGTCGGTCGAACCGACGCGCCCGATCCGCGCCGCCGCCGCCGAACCCGCCGCCGCCGAACCCGCGGCAAGAGCGATTACGGCGCAAGAGCAGAGCTCGGCGGCGGCGTTGCAGGCGGAGATCCGGAAACTCAGCCAACGCCTCGATGAAATGCGACGCGAGCAAAATGAAAAGCGCGAGGCGCCGGCGGCCAATATCGAGGCCCTGCGCGCCGAACTAGCCGCCATGTCGCGCAACCTCGCCGATCTTGCCCCAAGAAACGCCGTCGTCGCGCTCGAAGGGGCGATACGGGACTTAGGTCAACGGGTGGCGGCATGCCGCGAGAACGGCGCCCGCGACAATCTGCTCGCGCCGGTTGAAGGCCTCGTCGCCGGCTTGCGCGAGGCCTTGCGCGCCCATGATCCGCGCGACGCCGTCGAGGCGCTCCAGCGCGAGATCGGCGCCATCGGCGCGAAGGTCGACGGCATTTCCGGCGCGCACATCGATCCCGCGACATTCGAGCGCATCCGCCGGCAGATCGAGGAGACGCGCGGCTTTCTTGGTGCGCTGGCGCAGCGGCTGGCGCCGCTGGATCGTCTTGAAAAACAGATTGGCGAACTCGCCGATCGGGTCGACCGTCTGTCGACGAGCCCGGCGCCGCGGCACGAATCGGCCGAACTTGCCGCCTTGCTCGCCGAGGCGCGCGCGCTGGTCGAGCGCTCGACGCCGCCTTCGGCCCTTTCCTCGATCGAATGGCGGTTGGAACAGATCGCGTCGAAGATTGATCAAGCGCTGGAGCGTGCGTCCGCGGCGTCCGCGCCGCCGTTCAATTCCGGTGCGTTCGAAGATTTGTCGCGGCGCATCGACGGCGTGCGCGAGAGCATCGAGACCCATTATGCATCGCCGCCCGGTGCGCCGCTCGACACCAGGCTGCTCGAGCAGACGATGCGCGAAATCAGCGCCAAGCTCGACAGGCCGATCGCGGCTGTCGATCCGACCACTTTCGAGAGCATGATCCAGGATCTCGGCGCCCGCATCGATCGGCGCGCCAATCCCGTCATCGACACCGCGCCCCTCGAACAGGTTTTGCGCAAGCTCGGCGAGCGTCCCGCGGCGGTCGACACGAGGCCTATCGAAGGCCTGATGCGCGAGATCAGCGCCAAGCTCGATCAGTCGACATCATCCGCGATCGACGCCGGCGCCTTCGAGAATATGATTCACGAGCTCGGCGCGCGCATCGACCGCCGGCCCGAGACGATCGTCGACACGCGCCCCCTCGAACAGACGTTGCGCTCGCTGCACGACAAGATCGATCAGGGCGTCGCTGTCGACGCCTCGGCGCTCGACACACGACCTTTGGAAGAGTTGATGCGCGAGATCAGCGCCAAGCTCGATCATTCGACGTCATCGGCGATCGACGCCGGCGCCTTCGAGAATATGATTCACGAGCTCGGCGCGCGCATCGACCGCCGGCCCGAGACGATCGTCGACACGCGCCCCATCGAACAGACGTTGCGTTCGCTGCACGACAAGATCGATCAGGGCGTCGCCGTCGACGCCTCGGCGCTCGACACCCGACCTTTGGAAGGGTTGATGCGCGAGATCAGCGCCAAGCTTGATCGGCCGTCGCCGCCGGTCGTCGAAGTGGGCGCCTTCGAGGGCATGATCCGTGATCTCGGCGCGCGCCTCGATCGGCAGCCCGAGCCCATCGTCGATATGCGCCCGATCGAGCAGACGATCCGCGCGCTTCATGACAAGATCGACCAGAGCGCCGCCGCCGAGGCGGGCGCGCTGGAGCGCATGGTCGCCGAACTGCTCGCCGAGCTCGATGAGACGCGGCGCGCCCTGCGGGACGCGCCGGCATCCTCGCTCAATGCGCCGGCCGCCGATGAAGCTTTCGCCCGCGGGCTCGCCGATCTGCGGGCGGAACAGAGCAATTCCGACCGCCGCATGCAATCGACTCTCGGCGGCGTGCACGACATGCTGGAGAGGCTCGTCGACCGCATCGGCCAGATCGAAGACGATGTCGCGCGCCGCGGCGCGCCGCCCCGCGAAGCGTCGAATGCGCTGCTCGCCGCCGGGGGTTCGGGTCCGGCCAGCGCCGCGCTGAATTCGATGGATGCGACGATCCGCGAGGCGCCCGTCTTCGCGCCGGCCAGGTCCGCGCCGGAGCCGCGCATCGACAAGGAGCCGGAGCCGCGCGCATCGCAATTTGCCTCGGCGGCGCCGATGCGTTCGATCGACGGCTCGGAATTTTTGATCGAGCCAGGCTCCGGTGCGCCGTTGCGCGCGCACGAAAGCGATGCTCTCGCCGCCACGAACCCCAAAAGCGCCGTCAACGTGCATATCGCGGCGGCGCGGCGGGCGGCGCAGGCAGCGCTCGCCGAGACGGCGACCAACGTCGCCAAAGGCGGCGCCAAGGCGTCGGCGGACTCGGCGCAAGGCGCCGAGGGCGTCGAACAGCCAAAGGGGTTTTTCGCGGCCCGTCGTCGGCCGATTCTGCTGGGCGTCGCCCTCGTTGCGCTGCTGGCGATCGCTTTCGTCGAACTTGGCGTCATGCGTCAATCCAACGTCCAGAAATCCGAGGCCGACACCGTTGCCCCGCCGCAACTGGCGAGCGTAGCGCCGGCCAAGGATGCGGGCGCGCCGACGGCGCCGGCCAAGATCGAGACCCGCGCAGTCGACATGACGCCGGTCGGCGCGATCAGCGCGGCGCCCGCTAACGGGCCGACGACGAAATTCTTGACGCCGGCGCCGGCCGATCTCGTGGCGTCGATCCCCGCCGGCGCGCCGCAGGCCTTGCGCGCCGCCGCCGCCGCTGGCGATCCTGCGGCGCAATTCGAACTCGCCTCGCGCCTCGCCGACGGGCGCGGCATGACGCGCGATCCCCATGCCGCATTCCTCTGGTTCGACAGGGCGGCGGCGCAGGGGCTCGCGCCCGCGCAGTACCGGCTGGGCTCGTTCTACGAAAAGGGCCTCGGCGTCACGCGCGACACCGCGCTCGCCATGGAATGGTACAAGAAAGCCGCCGAAGCGGGCAACGCGCGCGCGATGCATAATCTTGCGGTGCTGACCGCCGAAGGCGCCGACATCAAGCCGGATTATTCGGAAGCGGCCAATTGGTTTCAAAAAGCGGCCCAATTGGGCGTCAAGGACAGCCAATATAACCTGGCGATCCTCTATGCGCGCGGCATGGGGGTGGCGGCTGACGTGAGCCAATCCTGGTTCTGGTTCTCGCTCGCGGCCCAGCAGGGCGATCTCGACGCGGCCAAGAAGCGCGACGAAGTCGCCGCCAAGATGGACGCCAAGGCGCTCGCAGACGAAAAGCTGGTCCTGGCCAATTTTCACGCGACGGTCCCAACTCCGGCGGCCAATGATGTTCCCGCCCCGCCGGGAGGCTGGGACGCCGGCAAGATCGGGACGACGCCAATGGCGCCCGCTTCGCCGCCGCCCACCTCCCCGCAAGCGACCAATGCCGCGCCGCATGCGGCGCGTGCCGCCGCCGCGCAATTGTGACGGGATTGGCATAAGTTGAAATGTCGCGCAGCCCCTCATCCGGCGCTTCGCGCCACCTTCTCCCCGCTACGCGGAGCGAAGGGGTGCATGCTTCCTTGGCCCCGCGCAGCGGGGAGAAGGTGGCGTGCGAAGCATGGCGGATGAGGGGCGGCGCCAACGCTTGATAACTGCCGTCGCAGCGCAGCGAGGAAAACATGCCGCCCTCTCCGGCCGCCACGCCGCGCCTGCAGCTTCGCCTGATGGGCACCAGCGATCTGCACGCCAATATCTTCGCCTATGATTATTACCGCGACCGGCCCGACGATCGGGTCGGCCTTGCGCGCACCGCCGGGCTGATCGCCGCGGCGCGGGGCGAAGCCGGCAATTCGATCCTGCTCGACAATGGCGACATCATCCAGGGCACGCCGCTCGGCGATTATGTCGCGCTCGCCAAAGGCCTGAAGAAGGGCGACATCCATCCGATGATCGCGGCGATGAACGTGCTCGGTTATGCCGCCTGCACGCTCGGCAATCACGAGTTCAACTACGGTCTCGATTTTCTCGACGCAGCCCTGGCGGGGGCGAATTTTCCGGCAATCTGTTGCAACATTTTCAAGCCGGACGGTTCGTTCTATGTCACGCCATGGCTGGTGCTGGAACGCATGTTCCGCGACGAGGCGGGCGCTGAACAGAAGTTGCGCGTCGGCATCATCGGCTTCACGCCGCCGCAGATCATGCAGTGGGACCAGAGCCATCTCGCCGGCCGCGTGACGACCACCGGCATCGCGGAAGCCGCGCGCCTCTACCTGCCGAAGCTTCGCGCCGAGGCGGACATTGTCGTCGCGCTTTGCCATTCCGGCATCTCGCGCAAAAGCCCGGCGCAGCCCGGCGAGGAAAACGCCGCGCTGGCGCTGGCGCAGGTTGGCGGCATCGACGCTCTGTTTCTTGGCCATCAGCATCTGTTGCTGCCCGGCGCGGATTTCGCCGGGATCGAAGGCGTGGATGTCGCGGCGGGTTCCCTCTACGGCGTCCCCGCGTTCATGCCGGGCTTTTGGGGCAGCCATCTCGGAATGATCGACCTCACCCTCGAACGGTCAGATTCGGCCTGGCGCGTCACCGCCGCCAAAGTCGAGGCGCGGCCGATCTATGCGCGCGACGAGCGCGCAGTGACGCCGCTCGCGGTCGCCGATCCCCACGTGCTCGCCGCCGCGCAGCAGGCGCATGACGAGACGCTGGCCTATGTGCGCTCGCCGGTCGGCGACATCGCCTCGCCGATCCAGTCGTTCTTTGCGCTGGTCGCCGACGATCCTTCTGTGCAGATCGTCAATTCGGCGCAGAGCTGGTACATCAGGCGTCTCGCCGCGACAATGCCGGCGCTGAAGGATCTCGCGCTGCTGTCGGCGGCGGCGCCGTTCAAGTCGGGCGGGCGCGGCGGGCCCGATTATTACACCGACGTCAAGGCGGGCGCGATCGCCATCAAGGACGTCGCCGACATCTATCTCTATCCCAATACGATGCGGGTGGTGAAGGTCGACGGACGGACGTTGAGCGAATGGCTGGAGCGCTCGGCCGGTCTGTTCCGGCGCATCGATCCCTCCTCGATGGTCGAACAGCCTTTGATCGATCCCGCCTTCGCATCCTATAATTTCGACGTGATCGACGGCGTGACCTACGCGATCGACGTGACGCAGCCTTCCCGTTACGATTCGGAGGGCGCCCTGGTTGCGCCTGAGGCCCGGCGCATCGTCGACCTCCAGTTCGAGGGCAAGCCGATCGACGAGGCGCAGGTCTTTCTGGTCGTCACCAATAATTATCGCGCCAATGGCGGCGGCAATTTCCCCGGTTGCGATGGATCGACGGTCGTGCTCGAAGCGCCCGACGCCAACCGCGAAGCTCTGGTGCGCTATATCGTCGAAAACCGTCATGTCGAACCGAAGGCCGATGGCAATTGGCGCTTCGCGCCATGGCCGTCCGGCGTCGTTGCGACATTCGAGACCTCGCCCGCCTCAGCCGCCGCCGCCGCGCCGATCGGCGTCAAACTCACGCCGATGGGCGATGCGCCTGGCGGGTTCGTCAAATATCGGATCGAACTGGGTTGAGCATTGTGCATTTGAGTTGAGGCGGGCGGAGCGTCGCCGCGTTTGGCGACAACCCTCCATTGATCTCTTGGCGGACATTTTGCGCGGAAGGAAATCGAACTCAAGTGCGGCCCCAAAGGGGCCGTCGCCGGAGGCGATGCGCTTCGCGCACACTTGACTTCGATTTCCTTC
>DATBZF010000128.1:0-2779 GCA_036513315.1 Roseiarcus sp. | reverse complement strand
CCGGTAGCTGGCGCCTCTGCACGGCGCATGAAGGCGGCCCCCCGCGCGACCTGTTCGTCGAGGCGCCGGAAGGCTGGTGGCTGAAGACCGCGCCCACAGAGGCCGACGGGGGCCGCGATTGCTTCACGCTCACAATCGGCGACAAACCGAAAGACGCCGCCTTTCCGGTTGCGCTCAGGCTCACGCTCACCGGCGGCGTGGGGGCAATGGAGACGACGATCCAGGCTGCGCCGAAAACCTGAGGACCCGCTTTCGACGAATCCTTTTGGGGACGGGACCGCTTTACGGGCCAAGCGCTCGTCGTCTAGTGTCCAGCCCACGCCCGCCTCCGCGGGCGACCCTTTCCTGCAACCGAGGACTGCGCCTCATGACCATCAAAGTCGGCGATCGCCTGCCCAACGTCCCAGTGCGTCTCGTGACCCCCGATGGGCCAAAGCCGGTGGAAACGAAGGATTATTTCGCCGGCAAGAAGATCGTGATGTTCGGCCTGCCGGGCGCCTTCACCCCCACCTGCCACAAGAACCACCTGCCCGGCTTCATCGTCAGCGAGGCGGCGTTCAAGGCCAAGGGCGTCGACGCGATCGCCATGACTGCGGTCAACGACCATTACGTGCTCCAGGCCTGGTCGGACGCGACGGGCTCCAAGGGCCATATCGATTTTCTCGCGGACGGTGGCGGCGACTTCGCCAAGGCTCTTGGTCTCGAATTTGATGCGTCCGCAGGGGGCTTGGGCGTGCGCTCCAAGCGCTATGCGATGCTGGTGGAGGACGGGGTGGTCAAGCAGCTGAACATCGAGCCGAAGCCGGGCGAAGCCGATGTTTCAAGCGCCGCGCATCTTTTGGAGCAGATGAAGTAGGAGCCCCGAGCCGGATCGTTGGGATTCCGCCGCCGCGAACGATCTGACAAATAAACCTTTCCACGACTCCATAATATCGACCCTGGCGGCGGCTCAGGGGGATTGCTTCGTCGCTGCGCTCCTCGCAATGACGATTCCATCCGAACGCAGCGCGCCCAAGGCCACTACGTCGATCGCTGGCCTAGGCTCTTGAACCCACAAACGATTTGGCCAATCAACCTTTTCCACTGCGGCGCAATATCGACTATAGCGGCTCGGTCCTCCTGGAGAACATCGTGACCGCTACCCGCCCCTTCGACGACATACGCGATCTGTTGAAAAAAATGCCAAAGGCCGACAACGCAGCGCGTGCGGCGGCGCGCGAGCGCGAGGGGCAGCTGACCAAGCCCGCCGGTTCGCTCGGGCGGCTCGAGGAGATTTCCGAATGGATGGCGGCCTGGCAGGGATCGGCGCGACCGCATGTCGATCGGCCGCTGGTCGCGGTCTTCGCCGGCAATCATGGCGTCGTTGCGCAGGGCGTCTCCGCCTTTCCGGCCTCTGTCACGCAGGCAATGGTTGCGAACTTTCAGGCCGGCGGAGCGGCGATCAACCAGATCTGCAAGACGTTCGACCTCTCTCTCAAAGTTTACGAACTGGCGCTGGAGAAGCCGACCGGGGATATGACCCAGGAACCGGCGCTCGACGAAAAAAGCTGCGCGGCGACGATGGCCTTCGGCATGGAGGCGCTCGCCTCTGAGCCCGACCTGCTCGTGCTTGGCGAGATGGGCATCGGCAATACGACAGCCGCCGCAGCCATCTATCATGCGCTCTACGGCGGGCAGGCGGAGGAATGGGTCGGGCGCGGGACCGGCGTCGACGACGAGGGCCTGCGGCGCAAGGCCGACGCCGTCCGCGCCGCGGTCGCATTTCATAAGCCGCACCTCGACGATCCGCTCCAGATTCTGGCGCGCCTTGGCGGGCGCGAAATCGCAGCGATCGCCGGCGCCATCATCGCCGCCCGCATGCGCAGAACGCCTGTATTGCTTGACGGCTTCGTCGTGTGCTCGGCCGCGGCGGTGCTGCTAGCCCTCGACGACGGCGCTCTCGAGCATTGCCTCGCCGCCCACGTCTCCGCCGAGCGCGCGCACCGGCACGCCTTGAAGCTGATCGGCAAGACGCCCCTGCTCGATTTCGGGATGCGGCTCGGCGAGGGTTCGGGCGCGGCGCTCGCGGTTGGAATCGTCAAAGCCGCGGTCGCCTGTCACAACGGCATGGCGACGTTTGCGGAGGCGGGCGTGGCTGGGAAGGAAGAACCTTGAGCGCCGACGCGGACACGCGCCAAATCCGCCAGCTCATCGACGCCTGGATTGCGGCCAGCAACGCTCGCGACCTGCCTGCGCTTATGGACATGATGACGGACGACGTTGTCTTCATGACGCCGGGCCGCGCGCCGTTTGGAAAGGCGGAGTTCGCAGCCGACAGCCAACGCATGAAAAGCGTCGCGATTGACGCCCGCGCGCAGGTGCAGGAGATCGAGATCTTCGGTGCGCGCGCCTACATCCGCAACCACATTCGGGTCGAGCTGACATCGCCGGGTCAGGCGCCGAAGCGCATGTCCGGATACGCGATGAGCGTTTTGCGCAAGGAGGCGGACGGCCGCTGGCGCATCGCTCGCGACGCCAATCTGGTTGCGCCGGAATAGGCGACAGTTCACGGCGCGAGACCAAACAGAGGTGATGACGGCCGATGAGCAAACGCTGGAGCGAGGTCGATTCCTATTTCGCCAAGACCTTGATCGGGTCGGATGCGGCGCTTGAGGCGACGCTCGCCGCAAATGCCGCAGCCAGGCTGCCGTCGATCGACGTCTCGGCTCCGCAGGGCAAGCTGATCCATCTCCTGGCGCGCATGTCAGGAGCGCGCAAAGCGCTCGAGATCGGGACGCTC
>DATBZF010000127.1:0-143641 GCA_036513315.1 Roseiarcus sp. | reverse complement strand
GCCGGGGGGACCGACTGGCCGTTAACAGCCCAGATGGCCGCCTGGGTGCGATTGCTCACCCTGAGCTTACGAAGTAGCGCCTTGACGTGAACCTTGACGGCGGCTTCGGCGATACCGTACTCGCGCGCGATGGTTTTGTTCGGATCTCCGTTGACCAAGCCGCGCAATACGCATTGTTCCCGCGCCGAGAACCGCGGGGTGTAAACGCCTAAGGCTTCAGTAGCGATTTTGTTATTTTGCGTGACGGTGCTGTTCGAATGGTCTTCAAACGAATGGTTCAGCGGGCCCGGCTTTCCCATCGAAAGGTGCGGGCCGCGGATAAATGAAGCGTCGTTGTATACGGGCGAACCGTTCGAAACAATCACGCTTTTTTCGACTTCTCCTGCCGCTTCTTCCCCATTGCCGCGAAGGAGAAACGACAAGAACGCCGTGGGCACGATTGTCGCGCCAAGCGCCACCACTTGGAGGCCCTTGATGAACGTCTCGTGGCTGGGCTTGAGAAAATAGGCATCTACGCCTGACCGAAACGCAGCAACTATGTTTGCGTCGCTGAGTTGATCATGGGCGGCCAGGAGAGCGATGCGCGCGCCGGGCTGGCGCCGCCTGAACATCCTGACTTGTGAGACTATCGCATTTTGATCCGCGCCCACTTCGAGAACTAGCAGGATCCGCCGATCTTCCTCCGGGAGATCCGCCACGACCTCTTCCACGCTCGCCGCCGCGGCGGTGATGCAGAAATTTGCCGCGACGAGGATGCGACTGAGGCTCTCTCGAAGCAGCGGACCCGCACACACCACCGCCGCCGCCGCGAATTGCCTCGCGACGAACGCCTCACGACTATAGTTTTCTATCGGTTGTCTCCGACCGGCTGTGGGCGGCGCAGAAATGGGAAGCGGAGCCCCCGGCTTCCAACGCGCCTCAACCCCCGGCGCATACTTATTTCCAGAGGGAGTGCGAACGAGGGATTTATGCTGGTCGCCCCGCGGGGCAAGCTCAGCAATCGCGGGCAAGGGAACTGCCGCCTCAAATGCGGCGCCTCCCGCCTCCCGGAACGCAGCAATATCAGTTCTATGCCGCTCGCTCTGGCCTACGAAAGGGCGAAGATTTGTTGTGCGCACGATCATCTGATTTCTTTACCAATTCGCCGGGGACGTTGCCGGCAGGAGCAAAGCCTGGCGGAAAGCGCCTCAGTGTTTGAGGGCTCGCCGCCTGATGTCATTTGGAGACCAACTACTTGTCAGACCTAAACAATTTCTGGTCTCCGTAAGTGTGCTGCTTTGGCCGAAATGCGTTCTAACTCGGCACAGAAACGCGACGGCAAGCAGATTTATACTTGTATCATGCAAGATCGGGACCAGTAGACCCTGCCCCCTCAGGGCAGATCGGCACAAGCTTACCGGGTAGCGAATCGGCATCGCCCGCGCGCATGGTCCAAGGGCGACACATCCGCAGCCCCCGACGCCAAATGTCTCGCCGATCCTGGCGCCTGCCGCACGTCGATCACGATGACTTGAACGTGACGGAACAATGCATCGTCGGGTAAAATAAAGTTTAGATTGATAATACCAAAGTATCTGAAACCAATTCGATTTCCTCGCATTGTGTTGGTCGAGCTGAGATTCTCGACCAGGAGATCGAGCATGTTTCGTCCAATCGTTAAAACCGTTCTCATAGCGGCGACTGCTCTGGCGCTCGCGACGCCAGCGCCTGCTTTCGCGCGGGGCGGCGGCGGGGGCGGCGTTCGCTTTGGCGGCGGCGGGCACTTTGGCGGCAGATTCGTGGCACGCGGCTTTGGCCGTGGCGGATGGGGCTACGGCGGGGCCCTGGCGGCAGGCGCGGTTCTGGGTGGCGGATATTATGCCTATTGCAGCGGCGGCTATAATTACCCTTACCCGCCCTATGGCTACAACTACCCGTACCAGCGCTACGGTTACGGTTGCTACTGATTGCGAAGACGCGGATTGGAAACGCGCCCGCAGCGATCAAATGTACCCCTTCCGCGAGGAGGCGGTTGGGGGTGAACCGGGCCTCGGAAAACGTATGACTCACTTCGATCGTTCGAGGCTTATTTTTTCCCTTAGCAAACAGGAGAAGCAAATGCTTTCGCCAAGGACGATCGGGGTCGGGTTTATCGCTTCGATTATTGTGGCCGCACTGGCGCCAGCCGGGGTCGCCTCGGCGGCCACTCAAACGACCGCCGGCGCCAGGCTTCACGCGCGGCTGACGATGCAGCGCGCGCGCATCGAGACGCCCGCTTCGCGTCCGCGCGTTTCGCGTCTCGGACTGGAGGCGCTCGGGGTCACCCCCTCTTACGGTTATGGCGATGATTATCCTTCCCATGGAAGCGCCGCCTATCGCAATGACAGTGGCCCATCGCGGTTCGAGCCGCGCGGCGTTCCGGGCGAGGGACGCGTGGCGGCGGCTGACGAGGGGTTTTTCGGCTACCCCGCCCACCAAGGTTGGGTCTCCTACGAGCCCGTAGATGACACTTATGGCCGGCAGACGCCGGATTATGGTCCGGGCTATACCTATGCCGCTCCGGTCTCGCCTTACCGCTGGGCCTATAGTTCCGAAAACTTCCCCGGCACCGAATTCATGGGCGGCCGATAGTTCGTCGCGTTCGCCGGTCGTTTAATGTGCACGTTGGCGTGAGCCCCGCGGCCATGTTCGCAGTCGCCGAGACGACTGCGAAAGGGATGCGGTGTAGCGCGAAGCCCCGCTCGTCGCGGCGGCGTGCATGGCGCCTCCGAAAATCGTCATTTGGTCCGATTTAAAACATTCTTTACACGAACCGCGGCCCCGCTGGGAACACGGCGCCGTCATGCGCGTTTCCTGCAAAGCGACGTAAGGCCTTGAGGGATGTGTCATGAATAGCAAGATTAAGTCCGTGGCGGTTGCAGTGGTAGCGGCCGCCGCTCTTTCGTCGACTTCGTTTGCAGCCGGACAAAGGCCCGGCGGACATGCCGGTGGCGGCCATGGCGGTGGCGGTCATGGCGGTGGCGCTCACTTTGCGCGCGGCGGCGGCGGCCATGCGCATTTCGGCGGCGGTTTCCGCGGCGGCGGCTTTCACATGGGGGGCGGCCGTATGGGCGGCGCTCACCCGAATTTGGCTGCGCATCCCGCTTTTCGCTCTGTTCCGGCATTCGCAACGCAAAACAGAGCTCCGAATGTTTTCCACGCAGCTGCGCCCACGACGCTTGATGGACCGGCGGCTTCCGACAGGCGCGCTACCGAACGAACTGACGCCGTGCGCGGCGCCTTGCGCTCGAATGCGGTCGCCGGCGCATTGCATGACCGCGTTGGGCTTCACGATCCGAGCGCGCGCACCCATATCGCAGCCGATGCCGCGACTGCCGGGCTGACAGATCGGCGCGGCCAGGGGCGAGGGTGGTGGCGTCACGCCGACGGCGGTTATGGCTGGGTTGGGCCCGTATTCTGGCCGTTCGCCTATTACGACATGTACGACTACGCCTTATGGGGCGACAAACATGATGCATCGCTCTGGGACTATAACTACGGCGACATTTACGCCGGCTTGTTCGCGCCCTATGGCTATGACGCGCTTGCCGGCTATTTCCCGCAAGCGGCCGCCGCGGCGCCTGCTCCCGCTGGCGGCGCGCCGAACCAGGCGACTGAGCCGGTTGCGCAGATGTGCGGGGAGGAGGGCCACGATATCGCTGGTTTGCCGCTGGATAAGGTGCAAGCGGCCATTCAGCCCAGCGACGAACAGCGCGCCGCGCTCGACGACCTCGCCAACGCCTCGACCAAGGCCGCGCAGGATCTCGCCGCAGCCTGCCCGACGAGCCCGGCGCTGACCGCGCCAGGGCGGCTGGAAGCGATGGAGAAGCGCCTCGAAGCGATCGCGGCAGCCACGCAGACGATCAAGGGGCCCCTCGACCGTCTCTACGGCTTGTTGAGCGACGAACAGAAAGCGCGACTGACCGTCCTCGGGCAGGATCAGCGTCAGCAGCAAGGCGCCGCGCCCGACGTCAACAAAGACGCGCATGCGCTTTGTTCCGCGCAGCCGGATTTCACGCAATGGCCGTCGGGCCAGATCGAACAGAGACTTCATCCGACTGAAGCGCAAAAAGCAAGCCTCGAGGCTCTTCAGCAAGCCGCCAACAAGGCGTCAGATTCATTGAAAGCCTCCTGCGAACCAAACGACGCCTTGACGCCGCCGGCGCGGCTTGACGCCGCCGCCAGCCGTGTCGATAGCCTTTTGCAGGCTGAGAAATCCGTGGACGCTCCGCTCAAGGATTTCTACGCGACGCTGACCGACGAACAGAAGGCGCAGTTCGAATCGATTGGTCCCGAGCGAACGGCGCAAATGGCGCAGGCGAACGAACCGGCCGGAGGCGGCCGTATCGTCCACCGCCGGCATTGGCGAGGCTACGGCGGCCTGCAGGGCGTCATGCGCCATTTCTTTTCAATCCTTCGCTGACTTTGCTTTGAACCGAATCGTTCCGCGCAGCGATCTACGTGGGAGAGCCCCGGCGCCCCTGGGGGGCCGGGGCGACCATGGAACCATGGAAGGGTTGCGCGCGGCGCACGCATTCGGCCATATTTTGCCTTTGTGAAAGGCTTAGTCTCGATGCGACCGGCCGCCAAAGGCCGCAAGCGCGAGGAGAGACGCCGTGGCGGAGGACAGCTATCACAAGGACCGCATCGCCAATCGCCGGCTGCATCCCGAGACGCTGATGATGGGCTATGGCTATGCGCCGGGTCTTTCGGAAGGTTCGCTCAAGCCGCCAATCTTCCTGACATCGACCTTCGTCTTCGAGAACGCCCAGCAGGGCAAGGACTTCTTCGACCTGACGTCCGGGCGCCGTCAACCGCGGCCAGGCGAGAAATCCGGTCTGGTCTATTCGCGTTTCAACAATCCCAATCTCGAAATCCTCGAGGATCGGCTGGCGATCTGGGATCAGGCCGAGCGTTCGGCCGTCTTCGCCAGCGGCATGGCGGCGATTGCGACGACGCTGTTCGCCTTCCTCCAAGCAGGCGACGTCGTTCTGCACAGCCGGCCGCTCTACGGCGGCACGGAGACGTTGCTCAAAAACCAGATGGGCGCGTTCAGCATCGCTGCTTTCGGCTTTCCTGACGGCGTCAATATCGCCGAAATGCGCAATACTTCGGAAGCGGCGCGCGCCAAGGGCAGGGTCGGGTTGATCCTGGTGGAAACTCCAGCCAATCCGACCAATGGTCTGGTCGATCTTGCCGCCTGCGCGGAGATCGCCGACGAGCTGGAAAAGGCGCAGGGGTATCGACCGCCTGTTGTGGTGGATAATACGATGCTCGGCCCGATGTTCCAGACGCCGCTGAAATGCGGCGCCGATATTTCGTTGTGTTCGCTGACTAAATATGTCGGAGGCCACAGCGATCTGGTCGGCGGAAGCATCAGCGGCGCTGCCGGCCTGGTGAGGCGCGTCATGAGTTGGCGCAGCTCGATCGGCACCCAGCTCGATCCCAATTCATGCTGGATGCTGATGCGCTCGCTCGAAACGCTTGAAATTCGGGCGACGCGCTCGAATGAGAACGCAAGGTTCATCGCAGAATATCTCGCGGCTCATCCCAAAGTCGCCAAAGTGCATTATCTCGGCTTCCTCAAGGCGGGCGACCCGCGCAGAAGCGTGTTCGACCGGCAATGCACAGCCCCGGGCTCGACCTTCGCATTCGACGTAAAGGGCGGTCAGAAGGAAGCCTTCGCGCTGCTCGACAATCTCCAGATCATGAAACTGGCGGTCAGCCTGGGCGGTACGGAAACGCTGATCTCTCATCCCGCGTCGATGACGCATTCGGGGGTGGCGCGCGAATTGCGCGAGGAGATCGGGTTGACGGACGCGCTCATCCGTATTTCAATCGGCATCGAGAATGTAGAGGACCTGATCTCGGATCTCGCGCAGGGCCTCGAACATGTGTGAAGCACTTAATTCCGCGCGTCGAGCGCGCGGCTTCATTGGTCTCCTGGCGCTATGATCTCGCGATCGCCAGATGCGACTCGATCGCCGCATCGGCGAGCTTCAACCCGACGAGGGCCTCCGATAAATCCAGCGCCGGCGCGCACGCGCGATCGCATCACGAAGCCGATTTGCCGGCCTTTGCGCTCGAAATCGATCGTCGTGAAAGCGGGAGTCGGGCGCTTCGCCTGGCCGCCGCTCACTTTCGCCCCTTCATGGAGAGTGAGGAGGTGGCGGCCCGCGGCTGCGCGGCCGAGACGCGCCGCTCCATGTTCAGATGAACCGAACGGTGGAAGCGATGATGAAACGGTCGCGGTCGTTCTTGCCACGTAAACATTAGCTGATAAGGTAAGTCTAGAAGACGTCGAAACCTTTCCGCGGAGGACTTTAGCCTACATCCTCTGCGCGCTGGCGGCGCAAGCCCGGCGCCGCGGGCGTCCAGTCATTCGATGAGCGGAAAATCCGCATTCAACTCGGACGAGAACTTGCAATTCGGTCGTTGCTCGAACGAAATCTCAAGAGAGCCGAACTATGGAGGGGTGACAAATGAGTGGACGGAAAGAACAAGAATATATCTTGCAGGAAGCGAGCCTGCGCGAACTTGCGCGAGGACGCATCGACCGGCGCGAGTTTATGACGCGCAGCCTGATCGCGGGCCTTGGTCTCGCCGGCGTCGGCGCTGTCGCAAAATCGAGCGTTACGCCAGCCCTCGCCGCGGATCGTCCGCTGACCCCGACGTTCTATCAATGGATCCAGGACTTGCACCCCGGCATTCCGGCGGTGAACGCCAAGTTCCCCGGCATCAATTATCAGATCGCTCCCGTCGAGGGCTTCGGCATCGAGCGTTTCGTCGCCGAAGCCAAGAACGGCACGAGCTCCTGGGACGTCTATGTCGGACAGACGCCCTTCGTCGAAATGTCGGCCTTCGTGAAAGCCGACGTCATCGAACCCTGGGACAATTACATCCCGAAAGAAGTGATCGACGACATCATTCCCTCGATCCGCGAGGAATGTTCGATCAACGGCAAACTCTATAGCTGGCCGTTCTTTCTCGACGTCTGTGGAACCTCTTGGCATTCGGGGCTGACGACCAAGGCCGGCCTCCCCGACACGGCGCCGGCGACCTGGGACGATTTCCTCGCTGGAGCCAAGAAACTCGTCGATTCCAAGGCGTCGCCATGGGGCGCCACCTTCGACTGCCATGGCTGGCGCTCGCTGGCGCCGATCGCGCATAGCATGAGCACCAAGGTCTATACGCCGGAAGGCCTGTTCGACTTCACCAGCGAACCGGCCATCGAAGCGCTGAAGCTGATGAAGCAGATCATGGCGCTCGCCAACCCCGACATCCTGCTGGAGGGCGGCTCCGACGGCGGCGTGAACGGAACGACGGACGAACTCGCCTTCGCCTCCCAGCGCGTCGGCCTCTACTTCAAATATTTCAACGCGCCGCTGCGCATGGCGACGAGCTGGGACGATCCGAAACTCCTGCATTTGGGGCCGCTGCCGAAATTCGCCAATGGCGAAGGCTCGACTGTGTTCTGGACGACGGGAAGCGCCTTGTTC
Organism: Roseiarcus sp.; assembly: GCA_036513315.1. Classification (GTDB taxonomy): domain Bacteria; phylum Pseudomonadota; class Alphaproteobacteria; order Rhizobiales; family Beijerinckiaceae; genus Roseiarcus. Next base: position 136,124 of record DATBZF010000127.1, on the reverse strand, counting down.
AAACATGGTCAGAACAAGGAAAAGGCAGCCGAATACATCAAGGCGCTGACCTACGACAAACAGATCTGGAAAGATTCGATCGTCGGCACCAAGACCGCCCATCCCGGGCAGTTGCCGCCTTACAAGTCCATCTATGCGGACTGGAACGCAAATAAGCCGGATTGGATGCCCGATTTTGTCGCGCTGGTCCGCGGTCAGCTCGACAAGGCCAAGGCGATCGACAACCATCTGTTCGGATTGCAGCAGTTCGTGATCGGCAAGCCGATCTGGGAAGCCTATCTCAAGGGCGACGAGCCGGATCCGAAGGTCGCGATGCAGAAAGTCGTCGCCGCCGTGCAGGCCGAGATGAAGAAGGGCTGATCGCGTTTCGAGGCACGCGCCGGGGCGAATGCTTCGCCGCGGCGCGCTCCTTGCATGAGCGGGCGCAATGCGCATCCCTTGGCCGCCGAGTTTCTCCTCCGATCTTTGCGCGTTCGATCGGCGCGGCGTTCCTTCGTTCGCGGCCTTTCGGCTCGCGCGCTTTGCGCTTGGTTGTGATTGGGCTCGCGCATGACACAGACCATTGCATCCGCTGAGGCGGGCGCGCCGGCGACAGCGGCGGGCGTCCGGTTCGCCTTGTTCCGGCAGGGCGTCGGCGGCTGGCTGTTCCTGGCGCCGGCGGTGGCTTTCTTCGTCGGCTATCAGGTCTGGCCGATCTTCCGCGTCCTGTGGCTGAGCTTCACCGACTACCAGGTGCTCTCCGACAAGCCGGCGCATTGGATCTGGTTCGCCAACTACATCCAGGCCTTCAGCGATCCCTTGATGTGGGCGAGCCTTGGGCGGGCGGCTTTGTTCACGATCATGTTCCTGCCGGGAACGATCATCCTGCCGCTGGCGCTGGCGCTGCTTGTCGACAAGGTCTCCAACCAGCGCCTGGCGACGCTCTACCGAGTCATATTATTGATCCCGGCGGTTATTCCGAGCACGCTGATCTTCGTGCTGTGGAAGTGGATGTACAATTACCAGGCCGGACCAATCAATCATTTTCTTGTCGACACCACCGGCCTGTTCTCCTTGCAGAACGCGCCGCAATGGCTCGGCGGCACGTCGCTGACGCTGCCCTCGATCGCCGCGATGGAAGTCTGGTGGGGCCTCGGCTACCACACGATCTTCTTCCTTGCCGGCCTCGCCGCGATCCCGAAAGATCTGCCGGACGCCGCGCGCATCGACGGCGCCACCGAATGGCAGGTGTTCTGGCATATCACGCGCCCGCAGCTCGCCCCGATCATGATGATCCTGGTCGTGTTGCGCTTCGGCACGGCGATGGCGGTGATCGACGAATATCTCATTTTCGGCGGCTTCAATCGCGCCTCGCCGACTTACACCTGGACGATCTTCATGTACGACCAGGCGTTCAAGACCGGCCTTTGGCGCCAGGGCTACGCCTCCGCCATCGGCATGATCGGCGCGGTCGCCATGCTTTGCGTCATGGTGCTCCTGCTGCGTATCTTCCGTCCGAAGGGTTGAGGCCGTGACGCTGCAAGCCGATCATCTCAGCGTTGCCGTCCCGCCCGAGAGACAAGGCTGGTTCGCGCGCAACCGCGCTTCGATCCTGCGCCACGTTGCGATCAACCTCTTCAACTTAATCATTCTGCTGCCGCTCGCCTGGGTGCTGGTAATGTCGGTGAAATCGCTTCCCGACGCGATGCGCGGCGATTTTTGGCCGCGCACCTACGACTTCACCCATTATTCCTATGTCTTCGAGCGGATCGCGACGCTGCCGGTCAACCTGTTCAACAGCATCTACGTCACCGCCGGCACGGTGCTGATCACCACCACCTGCGCGGTGCTCGCCGGCTATGCGCTCGTACATATCAGGCCGCGCGGCGTCGGAATCGTCATCACGGCGCTGCTGGTTTCGCTGTATTTTCCTGTCCGCGTCGTCTCGATCATCAGCATTTTCGAGACCCAGCATTGGCTCGGCCTCGTCAACAACACCAGCGGCCTCATCCTGCCCTATGTCACGCTGCAGCTCGCCATCAGCATCCTGATCATGCGCAGCATGTTCCAGCTCGTGCCGCATGAAATCGTCGAGGCGGCGAAGATCGACGGCGCCGGCCATTGGCGCGTGCTGTGGGAAGTCGGGCTGCCGATGGTGCGCAATGGCCTCGTCGTCATCTTCATCGTCAATTTCGTCGCCGCCTGGGGCGAGTATCTTTTATGCGTGACGCTGATCGATGACGAGGCCAAGCGCACCATGCCCGTCGTCCTCGCCGCCGCCCAGGGCGGCCAGGGGCAATGGTCGTGGCCCAATCTCGCTGCGGTCTATGTCATCGTCGTCACCCCGGGCATTATCGCCTTCACCTTCGCGCAAAAGCTGTTCTTCAAAGGACTTTTGGAAGGCGCGTTGAAAGGCTGACGGGCTTTCGCGTTGCGCGTCATATCGGCAGGAGCGACAAAGGTGGGAATTCTCGATCTCTTTCGTCTCGACGGAAAGCGCGCTTTGGTCACCGGCGCCAGCCGGGGCCTTGGTCGATCGATGGCCCTGGCCCTTGCCGATGTCGGCGCCGACATCATCATCACCGGGCGCAACCAGGACACGCTCGACGCGACGGCCGGAGAAATCCGCGCATTGGGACGTCAGGCATGGACCATCGCGGCCGATATGGGCGCCCCGGCGGAATGCGAAAAAGCCTGCGCTCACGCGATTGGCGAAATGGGCCCGATCGACATCCTCATCAACAATGTCGGCAACCGCGAGGTCAATGTGCCGATCGAGGACGAACCGCTGGAGGTCTGGCAGCGAATGGTCGACCTCAACCTGACGAGCTGCTTTGTCGGGACCAAGCTGGTCGGCAAGGCGATGCTGGAGCGCGGCAAAGGCGGGCGCATCATCAACATCGCCTCGATCAGCGCGATTATCGCGAATCGGGGCATCGCCGGCCGCCATTACGAAACCGCCAAAGCGGCGGTTCTGCACTTCAGCCGCTGCGCCGCCGCTGACTGGGCGCCGCATGGCGTCACGGTCAATGCGATCTGCCCCGGCCTGTTCATGACCGACGCCAACAAGCAATGGAACAAGACCAGGCCCGACGTCATCCAGGCCATCGTCGCCAATATCCCGATGGGCCGCACTGGCGAGCCCGAGGAGATCGGCCCGCTCGCCGTCTATCTCGCCAGCCCCGCGGCGGCTTATGTGACAGGCGCCGCCTATGTCATCGATGGCGGGTACACGCTGTGGTAGCGAGCTTCACCGTGCGACCCCTCGGCATTCACCACGGTCGTCATCGCGAGGGAGCGAAGCGACGAAGCGATCCAGACTGGACCGCCCGCACAGTCCCTCCTGCGCATCTCACGCGAAGTCGACGTTGAGATCGCGCCATTCCGGATTCCGTTTTTCGATCACACCGATTTTGCGTTCTTCGTGCGCTGGAGAGCTTGTCGCTACCTTGGAACGCAGGCTTTGACGAGGCGCGCGGAGCTTAGTCTGGATTGTTCGTCGCTTCGCTCCCTCGCAATTGACGGAGGGTGAGCCTGGCAAGACGGATCGCTCGCTAAACCCGATCCGTTGTGATCATCGCGTTCGCATCGTCGAGATGGCGCGACACCGTTGCGCGTTCGCCGAACAGGCCGCGCGGCCGCAGCGCGATCGTCGCGGCGAGCGCCAGGCCGATGGCGACAATGCGCAGGGCGGCGGCGCGCGCCTGTTCCTCGGGCGGAAAAAAAGCGCCGATCGCCAGACCTGAGACGCTCCACAGCGCCCAGATCAGTCCCGCGCCGAATATTGCGCCGCGATTATTGCCGGAGCCGCCGACGATCAGCATCGCCCAGATCTGGAAGGTGAGGCTGGATTGATAGCTCTCGGGCGCGATGAATCCGATGAAATGGGCGTTGACCGCGCCGGCAAGCCCCATGATCGCGCCGCCAAGCGCGAAGGCCTGCAGCCGATAAAGCGTCGGACTCTTGCCCAAGGACCGGGCGGCGCGTTCGTCCTCGCGTATCGCCCGCAGCACGCGCCCCCAGGGGCTGCGCACCAGGCGCTCCAAGCCGACATAGAGCACGGCGACCAGCGCGCCGACGAGCAAAAGATTGGCGAGGCCAAACAAAGCGGGCCGCTCGGCGAGAGCTTCGAACGGCCGCGGGATGAAGCCGATGCCGAAAGCGCCGCCGGTCAGTTTCTGGGCGTTCAAGGCGACGAGTTGCACCGCCACGGCGACGCCGAAAGTGGTGATCGCCAGATAGTCGGATCGCAATCGCAGCGTCACCGCCCCGACGAAGGCCGAGATCGCGCCGGCCAAGAGCATCGCGCCAAGCCATCCCAACGCGATGGGCAGCGCGAAGCCGCCCAGATGCTCCGGGCTCGCCGGCGTCGTCAGCAATGCGGAGGTATAGGCGCCGATGGCGACGAAGCCTGCGACGCCAACGTTGAAGAGGCCGGTCTGACCCCATTGCACGTTGAGGCCGAGGCAGGCGATGGCGTTCACCAAAGCGGTGACCAGAAAGAAACTCGCATAGGCGGTCAGGCCGATCATATCGGGCATCAATCGGATCTCCCGAACAGCCCCGTCGGCTTGACCAGCAACACGCCGATCAGCAGCAGGAACGCCACGGCGGCGCGCCATTCGGCGCCGATCATCTGAACCGCCGCCGCCTCGCTGACGCCGACAATCAGGGCGCCGGCGAGCGCGCCGGGAACGCTGCCGATGCCGCCCAGGATCGCGGCGGCGAACATCGGCAGCAGGAGGTCGAAGCCCATGAACGGGCGGATCTGCACAAGCAATCCTAGCATCACGCCCGCGACGCAGGCGAGCGCGCCGCCGATCAGCCATGCCGCGCGGATCACCCGCGCCACATCGACGCCAGCGACGCGCGCCAACGCCGGGTTTTCGCTGACGGCGCGCATCGCCCGCCCGATCTGGCTGCGGGTCAGCAACAGATGCACGCCGATCATCAGCACGGCGGTGATTCCGAGCAACGCGATCTGGTCCGGCGTCACGCGGATACCGAGTCCGACGGGCAGGGCGATTTGCAGATCGCGCGAGAAATAGGCCGGCCGCGATGTGAACGCGAATTCCAGCAGGGATCGCAGCGCCATCGAGGCGCCAAAACTCGCCATCACAATGGTGATCGCGGCGCCTTTGTCGCGGAGGCGCTTGAAAAGCACCGCGTCCAGCGCCAGCGCCAGCGCGCCGGTCGAAGCCATCGCCGCCACCGCGGCCACGATCACTCCCCAACCGAATGAAAAGGGGCCGATCGGTTGATCGGCGCCGGCGACGACCGATCCGATGATTGCCGCGAGCAGCAGAGTCGCATAGGCGCCGAAGGAGACGAACTCGCCATGGGCGAAATTGGCGAAACGAAGAATCGAGTAGGTGAGGGTCACGCCGATGGCGCCAAGCCCAATCAAGGCGCCCGCAATAAGCCCGTCGGCGAGGAATTGGAGCGTCATCGCATGGCGCTCCGACCAGCATCGGCGCGTAGGCCGCCGAGGTACAGCGCCGCCATCACGGGGTCATTGGCGAGATCGGCGGCGCGTCCCTCGTGGCGGTTTCTTCCCTCGACCAGGATATAAGCACGATCGGCGATCGCCAGCGCGGCGCGCGCATTCTGCTCGACCAGAATAATGGCGACGCCGCTGCGGCGTATGTCGACGAGCTTGGCGAAAACAATATCGACCAGCTTGGGCGAAAGGCCGGCCGACGGCTCGTCAAGCATCAGAACGGACGGCGCCGCCAGCAAGGCGCGCGCCACCGCAAGCATCTGCCGTTGACCGCCCGACAGACGTCCGGCAAGCAGGTCGCGCTGGCGGGCGAGATCGGGGAAGAAATCATAAGTTTCCGCGATGCGCGGCGCGCGGAGCGCGGCGGCGAGAACGCCGGCGGCGAGGCGCAAATTGTCATCGACCGACATCGCGCCGAAGATGTTCTCGGTTTGCGGGGTAAAGCTGAGGCCGCGGCGCACCATCAGATGGGCCGGCAGCCGCGTGATTTCCTGGCCGGCGAGCGTGACGCGGCCGGATGTGATCGGCGTCAGTCCGGCGATGGCTTTGATCAGCGTCGATTTGCCGGCGCCGTTTGGTCCGAGAATGACGACGATTTCTCCGGCGGCCGCCGAGATCGTCGCGCCATTGACGATCGGCAAGCCAGGCTCGTAGCCGGCGACCAGCGCCTCGGCGACCAGGATCGGCGGCGTGAAATCGCTCATGTCGCGCCGCCGAGATAGGCTTCGATCACGCGCGGGTCCCGGGAGACCTCGTCGGGACGCCCCTCGCAGAGCATGCGCCCGGCGGCCATGACGAAGACGTGGCCGCACAGCCGCGCGACCATGCCCATATTATGCTCGATGATGAGGAACGCGGCGCCCTGACGATTGATCGCCGCAATGCGTTCGATGATGACTTCCAGCAGACTCGGGTTGACGCCGGCGGCGGGTTCGTCAAGCAGCAGGATTTTCGGCTCGGCCATCATTATCCGCGCCAACTCCAGCAGCTTGCGCTGTCCGCCGGAAAGCACGCGCGCCGGCTGACGCGCCAGCGGCGCCAGCGTGACGAAATCGAGAAGCGCCATCGCCTTTTCGAAATTGGCGCGCTCCTCGCGGGCGACGCGCCCCGGCCTCAGCCAATTGGGCCAGGGCGTTTCTCCGGATTGATGCTGCCCGCCGAGCATGACGTTCTCCACCAGCGTCATGCCGGCGAAGGGTCGTGGAATCTGGAAGGTGCGGCCGAGCCCGCGGCCGATGCGCGCATGCGCCGACGCGCCTTCGACGGCGACATCGTTGAGGAATATGCGACCGGCGGTCGGGACCTGTTCGCCAGCCAGAAGATCGAAGAGCGTCGTCTTGCCTGCACCGTTCGGGCCGATCAGGCCGACGATTTGATTGCCGCCTACGGCGAGCGAAACATCGTCGACGGCGGCGATGCCGCCAAAGCGCTTCGTCAGGCCTTGCGCGAGAAGAACGTTGCGCGGACCTTGCCCGTGCGGGCTGATCAGCGCGCCGGCATCCGTCATCCCTGGCGCCGCAGGGCCATTCACGCGGTCACTCGCATTGCTTCGCCGAGATTTGATTGTTGATCTTTGATCAAACACGAGTAAGCTGAACCTATCAAGAGAAAATCGGCGCAAGCGCGGACGCTATGTCGGGTCAGTCGGCGGCAATCGGAACTCCTCGGCGCGTGCCGGCGACGGCGCGGAAAGCCTCGTCCGTCTCGCTGGCGCCGATCGCTCGGGAGACCGTTCAGGAGCGCGTCTATCGCGAATTGCGCAAGGCGCTGATCTACGGCAAATTCGACCCCGGTCAGACGCTGACGATTCACGAACTCGCCAATTCGCTGGAAACCAGCACGATGCCGGTGCGCGATGCGCTGGCCAGACTCGTTTCCGAACAGGCGCTCGAAGCGATGCCGAACCGCTCGGTGCGGGTTCCGCGCATCGACGCCGCCCGCGTCGACGATCTCCTGCGTGCGCGCGTCGTCGTCGAAGGCTCCGCGCTGGAGCTCGCCGCGCCGCGCCTGACCGCAGGCGATTTCGAAGCTTTGCGCGAGACCAATCGCGACTACAGCCGGGCGGTGGCGAAACGCGGCCGCGGTGCGGTCGAGGGCGCGCTCGAGGCCAATCGCCGGTTTCATTTCCACCTTTATGAAGCATCTGGATCGGCGGTGTTGCTGCCGATCATCGAAAGCCTCTGGCTGCAATCGGGGTCGCTCGTGCGGTCCGCGATCATCGCATTCGACGCCGAGAGCCAGATCGCCGCGCCGCATTACCATGCGCAAATTGTCGCCGCGCTCGAAGCGAAAAATGTCGCCGCCGCCCTGAGCGCCTTGGCTAGCGACATCGGACGCGCTTTCGCTTTGCTGCGCGGCCGCATCGCCGACGCGGCCGTCAACGGCCGCGCCAAAAGCCTGGCAGGCGGCTATCGATGAGCGCGCCGGCGCAGGACGACGGATTCGATCTCTACGATCTGCGCGTCGAAGCCATCGTGCCGCCGGGCGCCAAGGCCTTTTGCGGCGCGCGCGACAGGGACTATTTCGAGCTGCGCGGCGAGATGCTGACGCTGCCGCCTGGACAAGGCTTCTCGATCTATTCCCTGGCCGCCGTTTTGCCTTTGCTAGCCGCCAAGCAGCGCCTGACCCACGCAAATGACTGGATGACCAGCGACGCCGAAATCGCTTGTCCCGATCCCAATTGCCCGAGCCGGCTGCGCATCACGCGACTGGGATTGCGTCGCTTCAGCCACCAGGCGACGACCGCCGTCCCGCTGCCAGGAAAGGCGCCATGACCGGCGTTGAGACGATCGATCTGACGCCGGACTACTCGATCTCGCGCGTCATCCGCGGCGGCTGGCAATTGGCGGGCGGACATGGGCCGGTCGATCGCGCCGCCGCCGTCGATGATCTCATCGCGGCCTTCGATGCCGGAATATTCACTTTCGATTGCGCTGATATCTATACCGGCGTCGAAGAGCTTTACGGAGCGATGCGCGCGCGACTGCGCGCGACGCGCGGCGAGGCGGCCGCAGCGCGTTTGAAGGTCCATACCAAACTGGTGCCCGACCTTGCGATCCTGCCCGGAATCGCGCGCAGCGATGTCGAAGGGATCATCGACGCCTCCTTGCGCCGATTGCGCGTCGAGGCGCTCGATGTGGTTCAGTTCCATTGGTGGGATTATGCCGCGCCGCGTTGGCTCGAGGCTCTCCATTGGCTCGACGGGATGCGCGCCAAAGGCAAAATCCGCCATCTCGGCGCCACCAATTTCGATACGCCGCATGTCGCGGCGATTCTCGATGCCGGCATTCGCCTGCTATCCCTACAGGTGCAATATTCCCTGCTCGACCATCGCCCCGAGAATGGGATCGCCGCTTTGTGCCGAAGTCGTGGCGTGGCGCTTCTGTGCTACGGATCGGTGGCGGGCGGCTTTTTATCCGATCGATGGATTGGCGCGCGCGAGCCCATCGCTGGGTTGGAGAACCGCTCCCTGGTGAAATACAAACTGATCATCGACGATTTTGGCGGTTGGCGACTGTTCCAGGAATTGCTGGCGACGTTGCGGCGCATCGCCGATCGGCATGCAACGGACATCGCCACGATCGCCAGTCGCGCCGTGCTTGACCGCCCCGGTGTCGGCGCGGTGATCATTGGAGCGCGGACGCGGGCGCATCTTGCCGCCAACGTCGCTATCTCGCGGCTGAAACTATCGCCCGAGGACCATGCCGCCATCGACGCTGTCGCGCGGCGTCGGAGAGGTCCGTTGGGCGATGTCTATGAACTCGAGCGGGACCGCGACAGCCGGCACGGCTCCATCATGAAATACAATCTCAACGCCGAGGCTTCCTAAGCGTGCGGTCTTTCATCGCATCGGAACGCCGACGCCAGGTCGAACAGTCAAACGGAGGATGAGGCAATGAAATCGACGGCTTTGATCATCACGACGGCATTGGCCTTGGCCTTCGTCGGCGCTCCCGCTCACGCGGACGATTGCACGATAACCGTCGGATTGGTGATGGAGCTGACTGGCCCTGCCGGCGAATATGGCCAGGCCGGCGCCAAATCGGTCGAAATGGCCTTCCGCGACCTCAACGACGCGGGCGGCCCGCATGGCTGCAAGCTGGTGACCGACACCCGCGATTCGCAGAGCCAGGGAACGGTCGCCGTCGATGCGGCGAACCAGCTTGTGCAGTTGAAGAAGGTTCCGGTTATTATCGGCGGCATCATCTCGTCGGTTTCGATTCCGATCCTGACCTCGGTGACAGCGCCGGCAAAAATCGTCCAGATATCGCCGGCTTCTTCCTCGCCGACGCTGACGGCTCTCGGCCGCGAGGGAAAGACCAATGGCATCTTCTTCCGCACCATCACGTCGGACGCCCTTCAGGGAACCGCCGCCGCCAAATACGCCCTCGATCAGGGTTTCAAGAAAATCGCGGTGATCCACGTCAACAATGATTTCGGCGTTAACATGTTTGGCGAGTTCGCCAAGGCCTATAAAGCGCTCGGCGGCGAAATCGCGTCCGTCACGCCTTACAACGAGAAGCAGTCGAACTATTCCTCGGAGGTCACGGCCGCGATGGCGGGCAATCCCGATGGCCTTTACCTGATTTCGACGCCGGTCGACGGCGCGACGATCGCCAGGGCCTGGATATCGCAAGGCGGCGTCGCTAAATTCTTGCTTAACGACGGCATGAACAGTCCGGACTTCATTTCCAGCGTCGGCGCGAAGTATCTGAACGAAGCCTATGGCACCTCGTCGGGCACCAGCCCGACCGCTTCGACCGAATATTTCAACGCCAATTACAAGGCGTTCTCCAATATCGATCCCGCCAATCCCGCCGCCGATCGCGCCTATGACGCTGGCGCCATCGTCGGCCTCGCGATCGCCGCGGCGGCGAGCCAGGATCCGATCGCCATCCGCGACGCGATCTTCAAGGTCACCGACCAATCGGGCGAAGTCGTCCATGCCGGCAAGGCCGAGTTCGCCAAGGCGCTCGGTTTGATCAAAGACGGCAAGGCGATCCGCTATGAGGGCGTCATCGGCCCCGTCTCGTTCGATCAATATGGCGACATCACCGGCCCGTTCCGGCTGTGGAAGATCGCGGACGGCAAGGTGGCGACAGTCGGCGAAATGAGCACCGACGACGTCAATGCGCTGAAAGCCAAGATCGGCAAATGACCGTCGCTTGCGATTGCGAGGCCGAGCTCTCATGACCGCTAGGGAAACGGCGCCCGACCGCATCGCGCTCGCGCCCGATCTGGAAATCAGCCGGATCGTCACCGGCCTTTGGCAGGTCGCGGACATGGAGCGCGGCGGCCAATTGCTCGATCCGGAGATCGCGTCCTCCGCGATGCTCGACTACGCCCGCGTGGGCTTCGACAGTTTCGACATGGCGGATCATTACGGCAGCGCCGAAATCATCGCCGGCCGCTTTCTCGCGCGCGTGGCCGGCGGCGCGCCGGTGGGCGCCGGCCGGCCGGCCGTCTTCACCAAATGGTGCCCTCCGCCTGGCGCGATGACGCCGGACATCGTGCGCGCCGGAATCGAGCGAAGCCTGCGCCGGCTTGACGTGTCCTCCATCGATCTCCTGCAATTCCACTGGTGGACTTTCGAACATCCCGCCTACCTCGATGCGATGAAGGAACTGGCGAAGCTGCGCGAAGAGGGCGTCATTCGCCATCTCGGCGTGACCAATTTCGATACGGCGCATCTGCGCGTCCTTGTGAAGCATGGCATCCCGATCGCCGCCAATCAGGTGTGTTTCTCCCTGCTGGATCGGCGCGCGGCGGGCGAGATGAGCGCCTTCTGCGGCGCGCACGGCGTGAAACTGCTGGCCTATGGAACGCTGGCGGGCGGCCTGATCTCCGAGCGCTGGCTCGGCGCGCCGGAGCCGTCGGCCGATGCGATCTCCGACTGGAGCAAAATGAAATACCGGCGCTTCGTCGAAGCCATCGGCGGCTGGCCGGTCTTGCAGGATATACTCGCCGCGCTTGATCGCATCGCGCGCCGCCACAAGGTTTCGATCGCCAATGTCGCGACGCGTTGGGTTCTCGATCATCCCGCCGTCGCCGCCGTCATCGTCGGCGCACGACTCGGCGAGCGCACGCATCATTCCGACAATCGCGCGATCTTTTCGCTGTCGCTCGACGATGCGGATCGTTCGATACTTGATCAATCCTTGACCAAAGCGCTGCTGCTGCAAGGCGATTGCGGCGACGAATATCGCAAGCCGCCCTTTCTCACAGCGTCAGGCGATCTCAGCCACCATCTCGACAGCTTTCCGAAAGTCTATGCGCCGACGCCCGTCGCCGGCCGGCCAGATCGATCGCTCGTTTCTTCGGGAAGCGTCTGGGAGCCGATCGCCGGCTACAGCCGCGCTGTTCGCATCAAGGACCGCATCCTGGTCAGCGGCACCACGGCGACCCATGGCGCCGGCGAACTGGTCTGCCCGGGCGATCCCGCCGGTCAGGCGACCTTCATTCTCGACAAAATTGCGGCCAGTCTCGCCGCGCTCGGCGGCACGCTCGAAGATGTCGTGCGCACGCGCGTCTATCTCAGAGACGCCGACCAATGGGAGCCGGTTTCCCGCGTGCATGGACGTTATTTCGGCGCAATCCGGCCCGCCAATACCATGCTCGAAGTCTCCCGCTTGATCGGCGATTACGAAGTCGAAATCGAGGCTGAGGCGATAATCGGCTGATTGGAGCCAAAATGCGCGATTTCAAGACGATGACGATCTCCCCCGATGAGGCGATCGACTTGAGCGAAGCCGAGGCGGCGGCATGACCGCCTCAACGGGCAGCCGCGCGGGGACGCGCGCCAAATTACCACCAGACCGGAGATCATCGGCACGTTCGGCGCGGTAAGCTCGACTCATTGGCTCGCCTCGGCGGTGGCCATGTCGATCCTGGAGCCGATGCCGAGGCCAGTGACGTCCAGCGTCCCGCCGCAACGTTTTCGCCACGTTAGTTTCTCCTAACCGATGAAAGAAGACAGGTTGCGGGGTTCCTTCGGTTTGCTTCTCTTCGGCGATTTTGCCGGAGGCCGCTGTGAGCGATAGCGCAGGATCCTCCGCGCGCGGCATATTCCATGGCTGGTTTGTCGTCGCCGGCGCGTTCGGCGTGACATTCGTCGGCTTCGGCAGCGCTTATGCGTTCAGCACTTTCGTCGAATCCCTGCAGAGGGATTTCGCGGCGTCGCGCGGTTCGGTTTCGCTGGTGTTCTCGCTGGCCGGCTTCCTGTATTTCGGGCTCGGTATCGTCAGCGGTCCGCTCGCTGACCGCTTAGGCTCACGGGGCCTGGCCGTCGCCGGTATGATCCTGGTCAGTCTTGGCCTCGCCATCGCAGGTGTGGCGCGCAGCTTAACGGAAGTCTACGCGGCCTATGGGCTCGGCGTCGGACTTGGCGTCGGCTGTTCCTATGTTCCGGTGCTGGGCGCGGTGCAGCGCTGGTTCGTCAAGCGCCGCGGGTTCGCCTCGGGCCTGGCGGTCAGCGGCATTGGCGTCGGCACGCTGGTTATGCCGCCGCTCGCAACGCTGTTCATCGCCGCGCTGGGATGGCGCGAGGCCTATTTCGTTCTTGGATGCTTCGCCGCCGTTGTCGGCGTGGGGTCGGCTTTGCTGATCGAGAACGATCCGCGCAACCGCGGCCTTGCACCGGATGGCGATCTTCTGCAATCGGGCGTTCCTCTGGCGCGTCCGAGCGGCTCCTCCGTGCGCGAAGCGATAATATCCCATCGATTCCTGGGCCTCTACGCGGCATGTCTGATTTGCTCGTTCGGGTTGTTCGTCCCTTTCGTACACCTCGTACCTTACGCGCTCGATCACGGCGTCCCGCAATCCCGTGCGGTCGTGCTCCTCGGACTGATCGGCGTCGGCAGTACGGCGGGCCGCTTCTTCCTTGGCGGCCTCGCCGACCGGTTGGGCCGTCAACGCGCGCTGATCGTCATGTTCGCCGGTATGGCGCTCTCTTTGATCATCTGGGCGCTGTCAGTCAATTTCTGGGGGCTCACCGCTTTCGCCTTCGCCTATGGAATATTCTACGGCGGCTTCGTCGCGATCCTGCCCGCGCTCGTCATGGATTATTTCGGCGGACGCAATGTCAGCGGCATCATCGGCGTGCTCTACACCAGCGTCGCGCTCGGCACGCTGACCGGTCCGAGCGCGGCGGGCTTCGCCTTCGATTTCAGCCATAGCTACCTGCTGCCGATACTGGCGAGCGCCTGCGCCAATGTCGTCGCCGCCGGAATCGTGGCGTTCATCTCCGACGCGGCGGCGCAAAAAGGCCTGGCGTGAGCGCTATTCGGTCTCGCCATCGTCGTGGGCAGGCTGCAAAGTGGTGGCCGCCGGCTCCTGTTCAGCGATTGCGGGCGAGGGATCGCCGGCAAAGCCGCAACGCGTCAGGGCGCCGAGCATATGCGCGGGCGCCGGGGCTTCGACGACGATCGGCGGCCTCGCCTTGGCGATGGGAATCGAGACGCGCCGCGCGAGCAATTGCAGGCCCGGCGTCGATGCCACGCCGTTTTCTCGCAACGCGGACCCATAGACGCTATCGCCGACAATGGGCCAATTCATCGCCGCGCAATGAACGCGCAATTGATGCGTGCGGCCGGTCAACGGCTCCAGTTCGAGCCAGGCGATGGCGCGGCCATCGATGTCGCCGCGCCCGGCGACCGCCCAGCGCGTTTGCGACGGCAGGCCCGCGGAATCGACCTTCATCCACCAGCCGCGCGTGGCGTCGAGCCGGCCAAGCGGCAGATCGATAAGGCCCGCCGGCTCTCGCGGGCCGCCCTCGACGATCGCCCAATAGGTTTTCCCGATTTTGCCCTGCTTGAACAGCAGGCCGAGCTTTTCCAGAGCCTTATGGTGGCGCCCAAGCACGAGGCAGCCGGCGGTTTCCCGGTCGAGCCGGTGCGCCAGCGCCGGCTTGCGGGGCAAGCCGAAGCGAAGCGCGTCGAAATCATCCTCCAGGCTCGTCCCGCCCTTGGGGCCCTTATGGACGGCAATTCCAGCCGGTTTGTTGAGGACGAGCATCAGCCCGTCGCGATAGAGCAGGCGCGCTCTTGTTTCCTCTGGCGTCATGGCTCAATAGCTAGACGAGCGAGGGCTGTGCGCCAAGCCTTCTAACCAATAAGGATCGGTCCTCGAATAAATGCGCTATTTGGGATCGCGGGCGTCCCCGCTCGCTCTTGCAACGCCGTCCAAGAAAGCTGGCGTTCAAAGAGGCGACCGGGAGGGTCGCGATCCCAAAGAGGGCATTTATTCGCGGACGGCTCCTAAGTCTTCCGACTGATAAAGCCTCGGCGCCCCTATATGATTTCGAATAAGCGGCGCTTGTGCGCCTTGGGACTGGTTCTGGAAAAACTATGACATCCAACGACGATGGCGCGGAGAAAGCCAAACCCGGATTGATCCGGCGGCTTTTCTCACGGACCGAACCGGAGCCGCCGCCAGCGCCCGCCGATGCGCCCGCGCCGCCGGTCAAGCGGAGCTGGCTGTCGCGCCTGTCGGCGGGTCTATCGCGGTCCTCGGCTTCGATCGGCCAGGGCATCGTCGATATATTCGCCAAGCGCAAGCTTGACGCCGCCGCGCTCGATGATCTTGAAGACCTGCTGATCCAGGCCGATCTCGGCCTTGCCGCCGCGACGCGCATTCGCGAGGCGGTCGGGCGCGGGCGCTACGACAAGGCGATCGAGCCGCAAGAAGTGCGGGCGATCCTCGCCGCCGAAGTCGAGCGAACGCTTGCGCCCGTCGCGCGTCCGCTGATTGTCGAGCCCGGCAAGAAGCCTTTCGTCATCCTCGTGGTCGGCGTCAACGGCTCGGGCAAGACCACGACGATTGGCAAACTCGCGGCGAAATTCGTCGCACAGGGTCTGAAGGTCACGCTGGCGGCGGGCGACACCTTCCGCGCGGCGGCGATCGAGCAATTACGCGTTTGGGCCGGAAGGGTCGGCGCCCAAATCGTCGCGCGCGAGCAGGGCGCGGATGCGGCGGGCCTTGCCTTCGACGCGATCCATGCGGCGCGTACCGAGGGTTCGGATATTCTGCTGATGGATACCGCGGGGCGATTGCAGAACCGCACCGAACTGATGGGCGAACTTGAAAAAGTGATCCGCGTCATGAAGAAGGTCGAGCCGGAGGCGCCGCATGCCGTGCTGCTCGTGCTGGACGCCACGGTCGGCCAGAACGCCCTCAGCCAGGTCGAGATTTTCGGGCGCATTGCGGGCGTCACCGGCCTAGTCATGACCAAGCTCGATGGCACTGCGCGCGGCGGCATTCTGGTGGCGATCGCAGAGAAATTCGCGCTGCCCGTCCATTTCATCGGGGTCGGCGAAAGCGTCGAGGATCTGGAGCCTTTCGCGGCGCGCGATTTTGCTGAAGCCATCGCCGGGCTGGAGCGATGAAGTTCCGCGCCACAGGAGAAAATCTCAAATGACCGACGGCCAAAGCGCAGCCTCCGAAAAGCGCAGGACCATCAACCCGATCCTCAAGCTGGTGCTCGAACTGGGGCCGCTGGCGCTGTTCTTCATCGCCTATTCGAGGCTCGGCCTATTCGGAGCGACGGCGGTGATGATGGCCAGCGTGATCGTGACGCTGAGCGTGTCCTACGCGCTGTTGCGGCGCATTCCCATCATGCCGCTCGTCACCGCCATTATCGTCGTCATTATGGGATCGCTGACCTTCTATTTTCATAACGAGACATTCATCAAGATGAAGCCGACCGCGCTTTATCTGCTGTTTGGCGGTGCGCTGTTGGGGGGGCTCGCCTTCAACAGGCCGCTCTTGCCGATCCTGTTCGACGGCGCGTTGAACGTCACGCCCGAGGGATGGCGCAGGCTCACCTGGCGCTGGGCGTTCTTCTTCTTAGGCCTGGCCTTGCTCAACGAAATCGTCTGGCGCACTCAGACGACCGACCTCTGGGTCGATTTCAAGACATTCGGCATCATGCCGCTGATGATCCTCTTCGGCCTCGCTCAGGCGCCGCTGATCATGCGCTATGAGGCGAAAGAGGATGAACGGAACGAAGCCTTGTAAGGCGGCCGGCGCCGATCCCTTGTCACTTCCAGGCGTCCAGCGCCTGGGCCATCACGCGATCGCCGGTTTCGCCCTTGGTGAAGGTTAGCTTGGCGATCCTGTCGTCGTTGAGCAGCAGCGGAAAATCGAACCAGTTTCGCGTCGCCAGAAGATCGAGATTATGCGCCGCGTCGGTGTCCGATCGCGTCAGGCCGACGAGATAATAGCTGTCGTTTATCTTCACCCGCACGCCGGAAACCGCATCGCCGGTCGGCGCGTCGTCTTTGCGCAATTGCGGCAGTCCCATATCCTTGACGCCTTTAATTTCAGAGCCGTCGGCGAAGGTCGCCCGCAAATCAATCGTATGGGTCGCCGGCAGGCTGGCGTCAGTGTTTTTCCGAATCGTCACCGTCGCATGCAGTCTCTGATCCGGAATATCGATCTCAACCCGCACGGCGAGGCTGGAAGGCTGGCCCGGGCTTGCCGGAATGATCGACCAGAGGGCGCTGCCCAGCTCGACAATCGGCTTTTGCGGATCATTGGCGACGCCGATCAGCATTGCGGCGCGCGAACTGCCAGGAGGGACGGCCGGGGCCGCCGGAGGCTGGGCTTGCGTTGGCGCCTGGGCCTGGTTGGGAGCCGGGGTTTGGGCGGCCGGGGCCCCAGGCGCGTTGTCGGCGAGATGCGTCGCCGCCGCCGGGCCGGGAGCGACCTGCACCGGCGCGACCGGCACGGTCACGGTCGGGATGGGCGTCTCGCCCGCCGCTGGCGCCGGATCGCTCTGGCCGGCGCCCGTGATCCGTTCAGCAATTTTGTTTTGACCGGCCTGCTTGGCTTTGTCGGCTGTTTCGGTCGTCGTCTTGTTCGCCATATCCGCCGGCTTGTCCCGCAGGAGATAAGCGGTCGCCGCGATCGCGCCAGCCACGCAGATGAGCAGCGCCAGCGCGACCAACGGCCATGGATTGCGTCGCGGCGCCTCGGCGCGGCCCGGCGCGCTGGGCCGCGCGATCGTGGCGCCGGCCCTGGCGGCGTTGCCGAGCGCGGGCGGCGCCGCGGCGATCGGCGGCGCCGTGTCGGATTCGTCCGTGCTCGACTCCTGATGCGCCGCCACCGGCGGAGCGATCGAGGCGGAAGCGGTCTCGCTTGCCAGCGGGCGCGCCGGTTCGATCGACGGCGCGGCGCGCGGATTTGGCGGCGCGCTGGGCGACGGGGCCCCCAATGTCGGCGGGCGGGGGGGTGGCGGCGCGATTGGCGCTCTCGTCGGCGGAATTGCCGCAACGGAGGCGGCTGGCGGCGCGGCGACCGCCGGCGCGGCGGCGCCGGTCGGCTTCGGCGTCCATGCCGGCGCAGGCGTGGTTCGGGCTGGCGGCGGGCTCGGTCGCGTTGTCGCAAAAGACGAGGGGGCCGGGGTCGGTTTTGGGCTGGTGGCGGCGGACGCAGGAGCCGGCCGGGCGGCGGGGGCCGGTTTTGTGCCTGCAGCGGCAGCCGGAGGGCTTGGCGGCGCGGCTGGCGACGGTTTCGGGCTCGCGGCCGGCGCCAGCGGCGCGGATGCCGCCGGCGCGCTTGCCGGCGCCGGCTGCGCGCCATATTCGGCTTCCAGGCGCGCGATCGCCTGGTCGAGCGCGGCGTCTTCGCCGGAAATATCGGCTTCGGGCATCGGCGGCTGGATGGAGCGCAACTGGCCGATCAGCGCTTTGCGCGCGCGTTCGTAAATCGCGCGCCGCGCCGTGGAAGCTGACCGGTTCGGCAGATTCGCCAAAGCTTTGGCGAGAAGCGGATAATAATCAGCCATGATCGGTCCCGGTCAATCCTTCAAACCTCCTTGCGCCCGCGTCGCATTAATCCTGAAACGGATCGTGCACAAGAATCGTGTCCTCGCGCTCAGGGCTCGTTGATAGAAGCGCGACCGGCGCGCCGATCAATTCTTCGATGCGCCGGACATATTTGATCGCCTGGGCGGGCAGATCCGCCCATGAACGGGCGCCGCCGGTCGTGCCACGCCATCCCTCAATGGTCTCATAGACCGGCTCGACGCGCATCTGGGCCCCCTGGGCGGCTGGCAAATAGTCGATATCGGCGCCGTCCAGCCGATAATGGGTGGCGACTTTAATTTCGTCGAAGCCGTCGAGAATGTCGAGTTTGGTCAAAGCGATGCCGTCGATGCCGCATATTTTTATGCATTGGCGCACCAGAACCGCGTCGAACCAGCCGCAGCGACGCGGCCTGCCGGTGTTGGTGCCAAATTCGTTGCCAGCCTTGCCGATCCGTCGGCCGATTTCATTGTCCTGCTCGGTGGGAAAGGGGCCGCCGCCAACGCGCGTCGTGTAGGCCTTCGCGATCCCCAGGACATAACCGATCGCGCGCGGACCCAGCCCCGAGCCGGTCGCCGCATTGGCCGCCACCGTGTTGGACGAGGTCACGTATGGGTAGGTGCCGTGGTCGACATCCAGAAGCGCGCCCTGGGCGCCTTCGAACAGGATGCGTTTGCCGGCGCGCCGCTCGCGATCGAGAAGATCGAAAGTCGCCGCCATGAAAGGCAGCACTTTTGGCGCGATCGCCAGCAATTCCTCGCGGATCGCCGCCGCGTTCGGCGGCGTCAGCCCGAGACCGCGCCAAAGCGGATCGTGATGGGCGAGCAGCCTGGCGATCTTGCCGTCGAGCTCCTCGGGTTCGGTAAGGTCCATCAGGCGGATCGCGCGCCGGCCGATCTTGTCTTCATAGGCCGGCCCGATGCCGCGCTTGGTGGTGCCGATCTTCACGCCGGCCGTCGTCGCCGACTCGCGATGCGCGTCGAGTTCGCGGTGCAGGGAAAGGATCAGCGGGACGTTTTCCGCCACTTTAAGGTTATCCGGCGTCACTTCGACGCCTTGCTCGCGCGCCTTGTCGATTTCCAGGGCCAGGTGATAGGGATCGAGGACGACGCCATTGCCGATGACGGACAATTTGCCGGGCCGCACGATGCCTGACGGCAGCAGCGCCAGCTTGAAAACTTTGCCGTCGATGACCAGCGTATGGCCGGCATTGTGGCCGCCCTGAAAACGTACGATGACATCGGCCGAGACCGACAGCCAATCGACAATCTTGCCTTTTCCCTCGTCGCCCCATTGGGCGCCGACCACGACGACATTGGCCATCCGCTAAGAACTCCAGAGCTCAACAAACAAAACCCCGGCGCCAGCGACAATGGGCTGGGCCGGGGCTCATTGCGCCAATGAACTACGCGATCACGCAAGCTGAGTAAAGTCGCGGGAGTCAGCGCGCCCTATTGGAATATCTTCACGGCGCTATCGAGCGTCTTCCAGACGCCCCAGGCGAGCGGAATGCAGACCGCGGCCCAGGCCAGCAGTATTTTAAGGTCGAAGCCGCCGCTCACGCCGATCCCCTGCGAGCGAGGCGCCGCCGCTTCAGCGTTTGCCGAGGCCTGCAGCCGGGCCATCTCTTCGGGCGTCATCAGCCATTTGGCGGCGACCGGCCGCACAAGCGCGTTGCAGACGAATCCGACGGCAAGGAAGCCGGCAAGGATATAGAGCGTGCGGTCGTATACCAACGCGCGCTCGACGCCCGCCGATATTTGCGCGTCCCTGATATAACCGATGACGAGCGGTCCGACGACGCCCGCCGCCGACCAGGCCGTCAACAATCGCCCATGGATGGCGCCGACGAACGAAGTTCCGAAAATATCGGCGAGATAGGCCGGAACCGTGGCGAAGCCGCCGCCATACATCGACAGGATGATGCAGAAAGCGGCGACGAACAGCGCCTTCAGGCCCATATGCGCAAGCCAGGGCGCCGCCGCGTAAAGCACGATGCCCAGACCGAAGAAGACAAAATAGGTCATCTTGCGGCCGATGCCGTCCGACAGCGACGCCCAGAAAAAACGCCCCGCAATATTGAACAGCGAAAGCAGGCCGACCAGGCCGGCGGCGATCGTCGCAATAGCGGTCTTCTGTGCCGGGTCCAGGCTTGAGAAACCGATCTCGGGATGGTCGATCAGCGAGCCGCCGAAGATTTCCTGGAACATTGGCGAGGCCATCGCCAGCACGCCGATGCCGGCGGAAACGTTGAGGCATAGAACCGCCCAGATCAGCCAGAATTGCGGCGTGCGATGTGCGTTGTCGAGATGGACCGCGCCTTGCGTGATCATTGTCTTGCGCGTCGTTGGAGCCGTCCATCCTTCCGGCGCCCAGCCGGCGGGCGCCACCCGATAGCCGAACGCGCCCGCCATCATGAAGCAGAAGTAGATGATCCCCATCGTCGCCATCGCCTGCCAGGCGCCGACGGAATCGGCCGTCTTGAAATGGTTCATCAGCAGGTTGGCGAGTGGCGATCCGATCATCGCGCCGCCGCCAAAGCCCATAATCGCCATGCCGGTGGCCATGCCGCGCCGGTCGGGAAACCATTTCACCAGCGTGGAGACCGGGGAAATGTAGCCAAGGCCAAGGCCGATGCCGCCGAGAATTCCAAGCGACAGCCAAAGAATCCAGAGCTGATGCAGATAGACGCCGAGCGCTGACAGAATGAACCCGCCGCCCCAGCAAAGCGACGCCACGAAAGCGGCCTTGCGTGGTCCCGCGCGTTCGAGCCAGCCGCCAAAAACCGCCGCCGATATTCCGAGCACCACGATGCCGATGGTGAAAATGACGAGAAGGTCGGTCACCCGCCAGTTGCAGGAGGTGGTGAACAGCGCCCCCCAAACCGACATGGCCGCGCAAGCAGGATCCTGTGGGCCGGCGAGCGCGTGGGTCAGCGGCAGCCAGAACACGCTGAGCCCATAGGACATGCCGATGCAGAGATGGATCGCCAGCGCGGCGGGCGGCACGAGCCACCGGTTGAAGCCGGGCCCGGCGATCGTTCGCTCGCGGTCAAGCCAGCCGGCTTCGGAGCCTGAGGTTCCCGTCAAATCATAGATCGTCAAGAGTGCTCCCTGTTCCTCCCGCTCTTATCCTCGCGGGTCGGCTTTGCGAACGACGATAATCCGAATCAAATCCGCCTACATGCTAGACCTTCGTTTGAGTTCGGCAATTGCGCGCGCGGCGATGGCGTTCAGTCCGGAATGGCCGGACTCGACATAGCCGATGATCTCGCCGACCATCTTGGGCGTCCAATAGAGTCGTAGATGGTCGGCCGCGCCGTTCACCGCCTCTTTGTCGGGCATGGCTTTGAAATAATCGCCGATCTGATTGGCCATCCGGACCAGCTTTTCGATCTTGCCGCCGCTCATGCCGCGCGTTCCCCGGCAGCGGATCGATCGGCTTGCGTGAAGATCGTGGCCTGGTCCCCCCGCGCGATCGCGATCAGCGTGACGCCACTCGCCTGCGCGCGTTCGATGGCGAGCGAGGTCGGCGCCGAAAGCGCGACCAGCGTCGAGGCGCCGAAGATCGCCGCCTTGGCGACCATTTCGAACGAGCAACGGCTGGTGATGACGAAGAAGCCATCCGCGGGAGCGACGCCGCTTCTGATGAGTGCGCCGATCAATTTGTCGAGCGCATTGTGTCGCCCGACGTCTTCGCGCAAGGCGACGATCGCGCCATCTCGATCGCACCAGGCGGCGCCATGGACCGCGCGCGTTTCGGCGTTGAGCGGCTGCCTTTCATCGAGCGCCTGCAACGCGGCTTTGACGGCCGCCGGCTCGACCGGTGGGCCGTTGGCGACGGGCGACCGCGCCGCGGGCAGGGAGGCGAGGTCCGCGATGCCGCACAGGCCGCAGCCGGTGCGGCCCGAAATCGCACGACCGCGCGCCAGATGCGCGCTCATGCGCTCGCCGGCGAGCGTTACATTGACCTTGAGGCCGCTCTCGGCGCGTTCGACCGCCACGCCGCGAATGTCGCCTAAGACTTCGACGATCCCCTCGGTCAGCGCAAAGCCGATCGCGAAATCCTCGAGGTCGGCCGGCGTCGTCATCATCACAGCGAATGGAATGCCGCCAAACAGGATATTGACCGGCGTCTCCACCGCGATCGTGCGCGCGAAAGCTTCGCCGGAGGGGCCGCGATCGTAGCGATAAGCGCGTGCGGCGGCCGGCAGCGCGGCGGCCTCTTCATTCGGCGGCATCGACCAGCCCTTGCGCAATGCGGCGCAGCGACAACCCTTCCTCTCGGTCGCGCTCCTGCCAGTCGGAATAATGGTTGGTGCGCCGCACCTGCACCGCCGTCACCTTATATTCCGGGCAATTGGTCGCCCAATCGGAATATTCCGTGGTGACGACATTGGCGCCGGTATTGGCATGGTGGAAGGTCGTATAGACGACGCCCGGCTGCATGCGTTCCGAGATTTTCGCGTGCAGGGCGATCTCGCCGACCCGGCTCTGCATCGAGACGAGATCGCCTTCGCGAATGCCGCGGCTTTCGGCGTCGAAGGGATGAACTTCAAGCACGTCCTCCTCGTGCCAGACATTGTTCGCCGTGCGCCGCGTCTGCGCCCCGACATTATATTGCGACAGAATGCGCCCGGTGGTCAGCAACAGCGGGAAACGCGGCCCGGTTCTCTCGTCGGTGGCGACAAATTCGGTCAGCATGAACCGGCCCTTGCCGCGCACGAAATGATCGACATGCATGATCGGCGTGCCCTTCGGCGCCTGGTCGTTGCACGGCCATTGGATCGAATTCAGTTCGTCGAGCCTGGCATAGGAGACGCCGGCGAAAGTCGGCGTCAGCGCGGCGATCTCGTCCATGATTTCGGAGGGGTGCGCATAAGTCATCTCGACGCCGAGCGCACGCGCGAAAGCGATCGTCGACTCCCAGTCGGCGAGACCCGCGAGCGGCGCCATCACCTTGCGCACGCGGCTGATCCGCCGCTCGGCATTGGTGAACGTGCCGTCCTTTTCGAGAAACGACGAGCCGGGCAGGAACACATGCGCGTAGCGCGCCGTCTCGTTGAGGAAAAGATCCTGCACGATGACGCATTCCATCGCCTTCAGCCCGGCGGTGATATGTTGCGTGTCGGGGTCGGACTGGGCGATGTCTTCGCCCTGGATATAGAGGGCCTTGAATGAGCCTTCGACCGCTTCATCCATCATATTGGGGATGCGCAGGCCAGGCTCGTTGGAGACTTTCACGCCCCACAAATGCTCGAACGTCTCGCGCGTCGCATCGTCGGAGACATGGCGATAGCCGGAAAATTCGTGCGGGAAAGAGCCCATGTCGCACGAGCCCTGCACATTGTTCTGGCCGCGCAGGGGATTCACGCCAACGCCGTCGTGGCCGATATTGCCGGTCGCCATGGCCAGATTGGCCATAGCCATCACGGTCGTCGAGCCCTGGCTGTGCTCGGTGACGCCGAGGCCGTAATAGATCGCGCCATTGCCGCCCGTCGCATAGAGCCGCGCGGCGGCGCGCAGTTCCGCGGCCGGGACGCCGGAAATGCTTTCCGTCGCCTCCGGCGCATTGCGCTCATCGGCGATGAAACGCGCCCAGCTCTCGAAGGCGGCAAGGTCGCAGCGCTCGCGCACGAACGCTTCGTCGACGAGGCCCTCGGTGACGATGACATGGGCCATGGCGTTGAGTACGGCGACATTGGACCCCGGCCGCAGCGGCAGGTGATGATCGGCCTCGACATGCGGCGTGCGCACCAGATCGATCCGGCGCGGATCGACGACGATCAGCCTTGCGCCGGCGCGCAGGCGTCTCTTCATCCGTGAGGCGAAGACCGGATGGGCGTCGGTCGGATTGGCGCCGATCACCAGGATCACGTCGGTCTTGTCGACCGATTTGAAATCCTGCGTGCCCGCCGAAGTGCCGAAGGTCTTGCCAAGGCCGTAGCCGGTCGGCGAATGGCAGACGCGCGCGCAAGTGTCGACATTGTTGTTGCCGAATCCGGCGCGCACCAGTTTCTGGACGAGGAAAGTCTCTTCGTTGGTGCAACGCGAGGAGGTGATGGCGCCGACGGAATCGCGGCCATAGTCCTTTTGCAGGCGCTTGAATTCGCTCGCGGCATAGGCGAGGGCTTCCTCCCACGAAACCTCGCGCCAGGGATCGGTGATTTTGGAGCGGATCATCGGTTTGACGATACGGTCTTTGTGGGTGGCGTAGCCGTACGCGAAGCGCCCCTTGACGCAGGAATGGCCCTCATTGGCCCTGCCGGCCTTGTAGGGGACCATGCGCACCACTTCCTCGCCTTTCATCTC
Source organism: Roseiarcus sp. (assembly GCA_036513315.1). Lineage (GTDB taxonomy): Bacteria > Pseudomonadota > Alphaproteobacteria > Rhizobiales > Beijerinckiaceae > Roseiarcus. The sequence continues at coordinate 111,531 of DATBZF010000127.1, read as the reverse complement.
GGCCTTGAATGAGCAGCCGACGCCGCAATAGGCACAGGTGGTGACGAGCGAATGTTCGGGCGCCCCCAGCGCGATCACGCTCTTTTCGTTGAGCGTCGCCGTCGGACAAGCCTGCACGCAGGCGCCGCAGGAGACGCATTCCGAGCCGAAAAAGTCGACGCCGCCGGGCGAGACTTTCGAGCCGAAGCCGCGCCCCTCGATAGTCAGCGCGAAAGTTCCCTGCACTTCCTCGCAGGCGCGCACGCAGCGCGAACAGACGATGCATTTTGACGATTCGAACGTGAAATAGGGATTGGAGGAATCGGTCGGATTCTTGAGATGATTCCTGCCCTCATAGCCATAGCGTACGTCGCGCAGGCCGACGACGCCGGCCTGCGTCTGCAATTCGCAATCGCCATTGGCGCTGCAGGTCAGGCAATCAAGAGGATGGTCGGATATGTAAAGCTCCATCACGCCGCGCCGCAATTTGGCGAGGCGTGGCGTTTGCGTCTTCACGATCATGCCGGCTTCCGCCGGCGTCGTGCAGGAAGCCGGCGTGCCTTTGCGTCCTTCGATCTCGACAAGACAAAGGCGGCAGGAGCCGAACGCTTCGAGCATGTCGGTGGCGCAGAGTTTTGGGATTTGCGTGCCGACACTGGCGGCGGCCGCCATCACGGACGTTCCAGCCGGGACGCTGACGCTTTGCCCGTCGATGGTGAGCGTGACGGTCGCGGCGCCGATGCGGATCGGCGTACCAGTGTCGAGTTCGCGAATGAGCGGCATCAGAGCCTCCTATTCCGCCGCGACACGGGGCGGATCGGCCAGAAAATCTTCGCTGAAATTATCGAGCGCACTGATCACCGGCATTGGCGTCAGGCCGCCGAGCGCGCAGAGCGAGCCGTCGGTCAGGACCGTGCAGAGGTCGCGCAGCAAGGCGAGATTGCCGCCGCGGTCGACGCCGGCGATGATTTTGTCGACCGTCTCGACGCCGCGCACTGAGCCGATGCGGCAGGGCGTGCATTTGCCGCAACTTTCTTTGGCGCAGAATTCGAAGGCGAAGCGCGCCTGACGCGCCAGATCGACGCCGTCGTCGAAAACGACGATGCCGCCATGGCCGAGCATGCCTTTGGCGGCGAGCATCGCCTCGTAATCGAGCGGCGTATCGAGCAGGCTGTCGGGGAAGTATGAGCCCAGCGGGCCGCCGACCTGCACGGCGCGCAACTTACGTCCGGACATTGTGCCGCCCCCGAAATCCTCGACGAGGCGGCGGATCGTCGCGCCAAGCGCCAGTTCGACAAGACCGCCGCGGCGGACATTGCCGGCGAGCTGAAAGGGTTGCGTGCCGCGCGAGCGGCCCAGGCCAAATTCCGAATAAGCCTTGCCGCCATGCTCCAGAATCCAAGGCGTCGAGGCGAAAGACAGCACGTTGTTGATCGCGGTCGGCTGGCCGAACAGGCCTTTGATCGCCGGCAGCGGCGGCTTGGCGCGCACCTGGCCGCGCCGCCCCTCCAGGCTCTCCAGCAGCGAGGTCTCTTCGCCGCAGATATAGGCGCCGGCGCCAAGCCGCGCCTCGATGTCGAACGCATGGTTCGATCCGAGAATGCGCGGGCCGAGCAGACCCGCCTTGCGAGCCTTCTCGAGCGCCGCCTCGAACGTGCGGAAGGCGTGCGGATATTCCGAGCGGATATAGACAAAGCCTTTGGTCGCGCCGACGGCGACAGCGGCGATGGTCATGCCCTCGATCAGCGTGAAAGGGTCGCCTTCCATCAGCATGCGGTCAGCGAATGTGCCGCTGTCGCCTTCGTCGGCGTTGCAGACGATATATTTTTGGTCCGCCACGGCGCCGGCGACGGTGCGCCATTTGATTCCGGTGGGGAAGCCCGCGCCGCCGCGCCCGCGCAGGCCCGAGGCGACAACCTCCTCGACGATCGCCTTCGGCTCCATTTCGAGGGCGCGCGTCAGACCCTTCAGGCCGCTATGGGCGCGATAATCCTCGATCGACAGGGGCTGAATGATCCCGCAGCGCGCGAACAGCATGCGCTGCTGGTTCTTGAGATAGGCAATGTCCTCGGTCCGTCCGAAAGCTTTGGGATGGGCCCCGCCATCGAGGAAGCCGGCGTCGAACAGCGACACAACATCGCCGGGCGCAATCGGGCCATAGGCGAGCCGCCCCTGCGCCGTCTCCACTTCGACCAGCGGCTCCAGCCAGAACAGGCCGCGCGAACCGTTGCGGACGATGGCGAGATCAAGCCCACGCCGGCGCGCCTCGGCCGCGATCGCTTCGGCGACGCGTTCGGCGCCGACCGAGAGGGCGGCGGAATCGGCGGGGATAAAAACCTTGACGCTCATGGCGCGCTCCGCGCATCGCGGACGATCGCGTCGATCCTGACTCGATCGAGGCGGCCGATCGGATCGCCGTTCAGCAAGGCGGCGGGCGACAGAGCGCAATTGCCAAGGCAATAGACGGTCTCGACATGCAGCGGCGCGCCGGGGCTGGATTTGTCGGGCTCGATACGATGCTCGGCCGCGAGATGGGCGACGAGGTCCTCGCAACCCATCGCCTGGCAGGATTCCGCGCGGCAGAGTTTCAGAACGTCGCCGTCGACCGGCGTCGGACGGAAGTCGTGGTAGAAGCTGACGATGCCATGCACTTCCGCCTTGGAAATATTGAGCGCCGTGGCGATCAGCGGAATGGCGGCTTTGTCGACATAGCCGAAACATTCCTGCAACGCGCGCAGAATCGGCAGGGCGGCGCCGGGGCGGCTCCGCCCCTCTTCGATGATGCGCGTCGCCAGGGCGACGTCCCAGGGCGCAGCGCCCGTCATCAAAACCTCCAGAACGACGCCCCCGCCCGCCAATTCAACGTTATCTCGGGAAGATCGTTCAAAATCGTTGAGGATTCAAATTGAAGCTTCCGACTGAATGATAGGATATCTCTATCAAGCCTCGGGATGGTCGCCCGGCAATGTGGGAGGCACGATCAGCCGCCCAATATCGTTGGGCCGGTCGATGGCGAACAGATTGCGCGCCAGCGGCGAGGCCGGCTCGCGGTCTGACATGATCAGGCCGATAGTGCGCTGGGCGCTGGGCTCCACCAGTTCGACGGCGCAGGTATGCCGCGGAATCCCGAAAAACCGTAGCAATTGCCGAGGCACGATCGAGGACCACAGGCCGGAACTGGCGTGCGAGCACAGGTTGAAGATCGAATTGGTCTCCACGGAGGGCTTGGGCTGGGCGTCGACCGATCGGAAAATGCCGTCGATGATGCGGCGGTTCTGCATGTCGGGAGTGAGCAGGCACAAAGGCGCCTGCGCCGCCTCTTTCCAGGTGATCTTGCGGCGCTGCGCATAGGGGCCCGCGACCGGCGTCAGGAAGACATATTCCTCGACATAGATCGGCTTGGTCACCACATGTTCGAGCGGCTCGTTGTCGAGATAAGTCAGCCCGACATCCAGTTCGAAATCATCGATACCGCGTTGAATTTCCTGCGATGTTTGCGACAATACGGTCACCGACACATTGGGAAAGCGCGCGTGAAACGGCCCGGTGAGGTGGGACACGATGGGAAGCGCGGTGGGGATCGCGCCAAGCCGCAGCCGCCCGGAAAGGCCCTTATCCATGTCCTTGAGGCTGCGCCGCAGAATGTCAGCTTCGGCGAGGATGCGATGGGCGTGATCGAGCGCGACACGGCCCTGGTTGGTCAGGCCGTGGAACTTGTGGCCGCGCTCGACGATCGGCGCGCCCAGGTCCTCTTCAAGCTGACGGATCGCCGCCGACAAGGTTGGCTGCGAAACATTGCAGGCCGCCGCCGCACGGCCGAAATGCTTCTCCCTCGCCAAGGCGACGAGATATTCCAATTGGCGGAGCACCATCGGCGATCGCCCTCCCTTGCCGCCTCGCTCGGCGCCCCTGGCGCGTACATCGGGCCTCGTGGATCGAAGGGGCCGTCGCTTTTCCAACGCTCATTTATCGTATATGGGCTGGACGCGACGATTGGCCCGGTCGACGGCGACGACAATAGCACAGACCTATCGCCGCCGCCCGCCAAAGCCGCCGCGGCGGCGGCCGCGCTTTGGCTTTATTTTAGCTCGATCATCCGTTTCGCGCCCGCGGCCCTCTATGGAGATGTCTTGGAACCCTCCGCCTCTTCCCCTGAACCCCGACCGGCGGCTGACCGCAAATGGTTGATCGCGGCGGCGGCGGTCGCCATCCTCGCCGTCATCGCCATCGCGCTTTATCCGCATTTGCGGCGCAGCTCTGTCGGGACAGCCTCATTGGTCGGCGGCGCCTTCGCGCTGCAGGGGCCGGACGGCCGCGTGGTGACCGACGCGGACATGAAGGGCCAGCCCTTCCTGGTCTATTTCGGCTATACCAATTGCCCAGATGTCTGTCCGACCACGCTCGCTCAGATGTCGGACGTGCTGGCGAAATTGCCGGGCAAGCCGATCAGGGCGCTCTTCATCACCATCGATCCCGAACGCGACACCGCCGCATCGTTGAAAGACTATTTGGCGAGTTTCGATCCGCGCATCATCGGCCTGTCAGGCGACCGCGCGGCGATCGACAAGGTCGAGAAGGCCTATCGCGTTTATGCGCGCAAAGGACCGCCGGAAAACGGCGGCTATGGGATGGACCATAGTTCGATCGTATATCTCATGGATTCCCAAGGTCGGTTCGTGGAGGCGTTCAATCTCGAGCGCAAACCGGAAGAATCGGCCAAGGAGTTGGAAGCCTATCTCTGACGCGGCGGCCCTATCGTTGCGCGCGGCGCGGATCAGCGCTTTCTAAATTTTTTATTAGTTGAGATTGTCCCCGCAGCGCGCCAGTGTTCGCGCATCGGCTGAACGTTGCTCAGTCGATTTGTCGACGACCGGAGGACCGACCGACCATAGCGCGACCGGACTAGTCTTTAAGGATTTGTCATCTGGCCCGGCGCGCCTTGAGCGTCGAATCCCACGTCATCTGTATTGAAAAGCGTGATTTAGCGCATCGGCGGCGTTTTGCTTACCGGATCGGCTCCCCGCTGGTGCGGTTGGCCCGACGCGCCACTACCAGCATTGGAAAAGAAAATCATGAAAAACCTTCAAGTCGCCGTCATTATGGCGTTGTGTCTTTCGTCCCAGGCGTTCGCGCAAAGCGCGCCCTTGCATCGTCATCATCGGCATGCGCCAGCGCCGATCGGCGAGCAATATTCGGCGATCATGCCGAGCGCGCCGGCGGCCTCCGGAATCATCCACAACGCCAACGACTGCGCCCCCGATCGCGCCGAGGCGGTGTGGGGCGCGGGTTCGGCTCTCCTGGGCTATTCCTGCGTTACGCCGAGCGCCAATTGATCGCATGTCAGGCGGCCTGTCTCCCGACCTTCGTCAGCGCCATGGGCGTTCGATCAAGACAATTCGATGGTTGCGGGTTCGCGCGCCCGCAAGCGCGATGCGTGGCCGGTAAGGGTTGGGGTCGCCGATGGATTTAGCCGCTTTTGCGCTCAAGCGTCCGTATACGATCGTCGCCTCGCTGGTCCTGATCTGCATCCTGGGAATCGGCGCGGCGCTGCGCATGCCGATCGATATTTTCCCCGAAATCGACATTCCCGTGGTCAGCGTCGTTTGGACCTACAGCGGGATGAGCCCGCAGGACATGCAGAACCGCATTCTGACGCTGCACGAACGTCAGCTGGCCTCCCTTGTAGACGATATATCCCGACTCGAAGCGACCGCTTACAACGGCGTCGGAGTTCTGAAAGTGTATCTCCATCAGGGCGCTGACGTGACCCGCGCAATTTCGCAGTTATCGAGCAGCGCCCTTGTCATTCTCAAATCCATGCCGCGCAATATCACGCCGCCCCTGGTTCTGCGTTACGGCGCAACCGACGTGCCGATCATCCAACTGAGCCTGTCGAGCCCGACGCAATCGGACACCAAGCTCAATGACTTTGGTCAGAACATCATCCGTCCAGATCTTGCGGTCGTGCGCGGCGCTTCGGTTCCGTACCCCTACGGGGGCATGCCGCGCGTCATGATGGTGGACCTCGATCCACAGGCTTTGCAGGCGCGTGGACTGACGCCGACGGATGTGAGTGATGCGCTCCAGAAACAAAATGTTGTACTGCCTTCCGGCGACGTGAAGATTGGCGAAAAGGACTATTCGCTGCTGATGAACAACAGCCCCGATCTCATCACGGCCATCAACCAATATCCGATAAAGGAGATCAACGGCCGCACTGTATTTATCGGAGATGTCGCCCACGTTCATGACGGCCATCAGGTGCAAAGCAATTCCGTTGCGGTGGACGGACGGCCGGGAGCGCTGGTGAGTGTGCGCAAGACGGGCGGCGTTTCGACGCTTGCGGTGATCGACGGCGTCCGCGAAGCACTGACCGACATTCGCAAACTACTGCCCGCGGATGTGGCCATCAAGCCGATTTTTGATCAATCTATCTTCGTTCGCGCCGCACTCAACAGCGTCGTGATGGGCGGTTCGATGGCCGCGGGCCTGACGGCGTTGATGATCCTGCTTTTTCTGGGCAATTGGCGTTTGACGTTGATCATACTGGCGACGATTCCCCTCGCGATCATCACCGCCGTTCTCGTGATGTATGTCGGCGGTCAGACCTTGAATACGATGACGCTCGGAGGATTTGCCCTGGCTGTCGGCGTTCTCGTGGACAATAGCACGGTCGTCATCGAGAATATCGAGCGCCACGTCAAAGAGGGCGACGCGCTGACGCAGGCGATCATCTCCGGCTGTCGAGAGGTCGCAGTCCCGACTGCGCTCTCGACCTTATGCATCTGCATCGTCTTCGTGCCGGTGTTCTTGCTTCAGGGGACGGCCAAATACTTGTTCTCGCCGTTGTCGCTGTCCGTCTGCATCTCGCTCATCGCTAGCTTGGCGCTTTCCTTTACCTTGGTGCCGGTTCTATTCGCCTACCTCATGCGCTCTTCGCTTGAGGGTCATACCAAGCATACCCCGCGCGCCGCAACGGCGCGGTCCGGGTTCAATGTTTTTGGCGCGATCCACCACGGTTTCGAAGCTGGCTTCAATCGGTTGCGCGAGGGCTATCGCAATAGCGTCGCTTTTTGTGTCGCGCGCGCCGGGGTCGTGAGCGTGCTCTTCATCGTGTTGATGGCATGTTCGCTGTTGCTTTTCCCACAGCTTGGTCAAGACTTCTTCCCGCAAGTAGACGCCGGCCAGATGCGTCTGCATGTCCGGGCGCCGCCCGCCACGAGGCTCGAGGATACGCAACGCTATTTCGCCCAAGTCGAACATACGATCCGGCAGATCGTTGGAGAAGACCAGATCGACGTCATTCTCGACAACATCGGCTTGCCTTATAGCGGCATCAACATCGCGCTCAGCGATTCGGCCACGGTCGGGCCCATGGACGGCGAGGTTCTTGTCTCCCTTAAGAAGAAGCATACGCCCACCGCCGCTCACATCGCGGATCTGCGGAGCGAGCTGCCAAAGCGGTTCCCTCAGCTACAATTCTTTTTCCAGCCCGCCGACATCGTCGACCAGGTCTTGAACTTTGGCCAGCCGGCGCCGATCGATATTCGCATATCCGGTCCCGACAGCGCGGCGGCGTTCGCTCTCGCGTCAAAGATTGCGCGAGACATCAAGGGCGTTCCTGGAATCGTCGATTCTCATGTATTTCAGGTTCCTGATGCGCCGGCTCTAACGATCAACGTCGATCGGACGCTTGCCGGGCAGGCCGGGGTGGATCAAGCGGCGGTCGCCAATAACGTGCTTGTGACGACAAATTCGAGCACTCAGGCGGCGCCGAACTTTTGGGTCAATCCGGCAACCGGCTCAAGCTATCGATTGATCGCCCAAATGCCGACATACCGGGTGACTTCGGCGGCGGATCTATGGACCTTGCCCATTATGTCAGCCGGTGGCGCTGACAAGGGCCAGATGCTGATGAATATCGCGAGGTTCGGGCGCGCTACGTCTCCCCTGGTGACATCGCAGCTCAACATCCGGCCGGTCTTCGACGTCAATGCCGACGTTCAGGGCCGCGACCTTGCTTCGGCGGCGGACGAGATCGACAAAGTGCTGGCCTCAGATCGATCCAACGCCGCATCGCCAATGACAGTGACCCTTAGCGGACAAGTCGAAACCATGCGTGAGAGCTATGATGGCCTGTTTTCCGGCATGGCCCTCGCCGTGGTGCTCGTCTATCTCATTCTCGTCATCAATTTCCAAAGCTGGGTCGATCCGCTGATCGTCCTGGCCGCCGTCCCCTTCACGTTGAGCGGCGTCATGTGGATGCTGTTTCTCACGCAAACCCACTTGAGCGTGCCCGCTTTGATGGGTTCGCTCATGTGTATTGGCTTGACCGCGGCCAACAGCATTCTTGTCGTGACTTTCGCCAATCAGCGGATGGAGGCCGGTGACGAGAAGACAACCGCCGCGATCGTCGCGGGTTATACGCGTCTCAGGCCAGTGATGATGACTGCGGGAGCGATGATCCTCGGCATGATCCCAATGGCATTAGGCGTGGGCGAGGGCGGTGAGCAGAACGCGCCTTTGGCGCGCGCGGTCATTGGCGGCCTCCTGTTCGCTACGGCGGCGACTATGGTTTTCGTTCCAGTGGTTTACCGACTTCTGCGGCCGAACGCTCTGTCGACGTTCCGCTACCCCGCCGCCGACGGGGCGGCCGTTTCGCCGGGATGACGCAATTTCGCAACTGGGACTCCCCATGACGCCTTTGTCTGAAGACCTCGACCCGAAGTTTCCAAATCCGGACGACGCGGCCGTCGCGACTCGCTTTTCGCGCGGAACGGGAAGCAGGATGCTACGCGTCGCCGTCGTGATCGCGTTGGGGCTGGGCCTTGGGTTTTTCTTTGTTCATCGCCAGAGAACAGAAGCGGAAGCGCGATTGGCCGATGCGACGGACCATGACGTGGCGGAGAAGCCGCGCGTCGATGTCGCTACGGTAAGTCCTTCTCCTCCAACTCAAGCCCTTGCGCTTCCGGGCGAGACGGCCGCGTGGGACGAGACCACCATTTACGCCCGCGTGAACGGATATGTCGCCAAATGGTTTGTCGATATTGGCGATCATGTGACGACAGGGCAGACGCTCGCGACGATCGATACGCCTGAACTCGACGCCGAGCTTCTGGCCGCGAAGGCGAAGCTGAACGCCAGCATCGCCCAGGTCGCGGTCAAACAGGCCCAAGCTGATTTCGCCAAGACGACGGACGATCGCTGGCGAGAATCTCCCAAAGGCGTCGTGTCCGATCAGGAACGCGAATCCAAGAAAGCGGGTAGCGCCGCGGCGATCGCCGAGCTCAATGCAGCCCGCGCACAGGTCATGCTCGAACAGGCTGACGTCGATCGTTTGTCCGCGCTCACCCGGTTCAAGGAAGTCACAGCGCCTTTCGACGGCACGATCATCCAACGTCACATCGACACGGGCAATCTCGTGACTGCGGGAAGCACGGCCAATACGTCCTCGCTTTACCAGCTCTCAAAGGACGACCCGATACGCATTTTCGTCCACGCGCCGCAGAGCGTCGCGACGCAACTCATGGCGCCGGACGTGACGGCCGTGATCACAAGCAGCGATCAGGCCGATTTGCGCCTTGAGGGCAAGATCGCGAGAACCGCGAAAGCGATCGATCCGGCGTCTCGTACGCTGCGTGTCGAGATCGACATCCCGAACGTCAACCATGCGCTGGTCCCCGGAATGTATGTGCAGGTCGCTTTCAGCCTCAGGGGCGGTTCCGAGATGCTGGTGCCGGCCGCCGCGGTGTTGTTTCGATCCGGCGGACCGCAAGTCGCGGTCATCGACAAAGACGGCGCCGTCGCTTTCAAGGATGTGAAAATCGCCAGGGATAACGGCAATTTCGTCGCGATCGGCTCCGGTCTCGCGATCGGCGACAAGGCCGTCCTCAATCTCAGCAGCCAGATCGCGGCGGGTGAAAAAGTCAAGTTGAATGATGCCAAAGAGGGAGATACAAAAAGCGCGTCAGCCCGATAAGGGCGCGGAACATGCGCGCCCGTTCGCGCAAGCTTATTTCAAGCGCTCTCGTTGAGTTGGAAGTATTGGCGTGAAAAAATGGATTCGATTGAGCGCGCTTGGGATGTCCGGCGCCTTAGCTGGTTGCGCTGTCGGTCCCGACTATCATTTGCCGACGATTTCCATGCCGAGCATGTTTCTTGCTCAATCTGGTGAAAAAATCCTCCAATCAACTCCATCGGTGAGCGCCGATCTCACGCAATGGTGGCGAGCGCTGCATGACACAGAGCTCGATTCGCTGATCGCTCGCGCTCTGGAAGCCAATCTCGATCTCGAAATTGCTCTGGAACGCCTTCAGGCGGCGCGAACATTGGTGACAGTTATAGGCGATCAGGCGCTTCCTGTCGCCGGGGCGACTGCCGGCGGCGGCGTTGGCTCGGGGTCGGACGAGACAAAGGGCCGCGTCGCGCAGGCCCTGCGGTCGGCGGAAACCGCGTCGGGCCTCAGGAGCATCAACGACGCGGGCGGCGCTGCGGCGGCCTGGGAACTCGATCTTTTCGGCAAGATCAAGCGTGAGGTCGAGGCACAGACCGCTGACGCCGAAGCGCTCAAGGATGCGCGCGACTGGGTGTTCGTTACGGTCGCTGCCGATGTCGCGGGCGCTTATCTCGACATGCGGGCGCGGCAACGCCAACTCGTCGTTCTCGGTGAAAATATCGCCGCGGCGCGCGGCAACCTGGATCTCGCGCAGTCGCGCTTTGACCGCGGGCTCACCAATGAAATGGACGTGAGTCTCGCGCAGCGGCAATTGGCGACCTTGCAAGCCGATGTGGCGCCCCTCGCTGCGCAAATTGACGTCAGCCGACATGCGATCGCCGTGCTCCTTGGTCATTTTCCTGAGGAAATGGCCAAGGAACTCGCCAAGCCGGGTCCGATCCCGGCGCTGCCGGGGAGAGTTCCGGTCGGTCTGCCGGTCGATCTGTTGCGGCGACGTCCGGACATTCGCGAGGCGGAGCGTCGCCTTGCGGCGGCGAACGCCCACATTGGCTCGGCGATCGCCGATCTCTATCCGACTGTGGTCCTCAGCGGCGCGGCGGGCGCCCAGGGCGGCATACGTTCGCCATCGTCCCTCGTTCCCCTCACTTGGATCGGGTCGTTTGGCCCATCGGCCACCATGCCTTTGCTCGATTTCGGCGCGCTCGACGCCCAAATAGAAATCGCCGATTTGCAAACGCGGGGATTTTTGGCGTCCTATAGACAGGCGATATTGACAGCGGTGCGGCAGGTCGACGACGCCGAAGCTTCCTACAGGGCCCAACAGCAACGCCTTGCGAGCCTCGATCGCGCCCTGCAGGCGGCGCGTCAGGCCACGCAGCTCGCCACCGAGCGATATGATCGCGGCCTGAGCGACTTTCTCAATGTCCTCGACGCCGAACGCGAGCAATATGAACTCGAAGAGCGCCACGTCGTCACGCGCCAGGCGGAGGCCGATGATCTTGTCATGCTTTACAAAGCGCTTGGCGGCGGCTGGCCGTCGAATGAAGTCATTCCGCCGATCCGGCCTCTTCAACCCGCTTTGATCGCCGCCGCGAAACATTTGCTGGACTCGCCGCAAAATCCTTGAAGGAGCCAAAGACGGCAATGTCGATGACCGGCGATCCCCTCAAGCGCCCGTCCGTGCTTCTGATCGAAGATGAGAAAGGACTGGCCGAGGAAATCAGCGCTGAGCTTCAGAGCCTGGGCTATCGCGTTCAACATGTCGATTCAGTCGCCGAAGGTTTCAGCGCCGCCCGCGCCGGAAGTTCTGCGATCATGGTTGTCGACCGCATGCTCCACGGCTCCGACGGATTGTCGATGGTGGAGGCGCTGCGTGAGGAAGGCGTCAAGACGCCAGTCCTCCTCATTTCTGCGCTTTCCTCGGTCGATGACCGTATTCGAGGCCTGAAGGCCGGCGGCGACGACTATCTCACCAAGCCGTTCGCCATGGCGGAGCTCGCGGCGCGGGTCGAGGCGCTGCTGCGCCGTCTCGACGACGTGCGCACCACCAAATTGCGGGCCGGCGGGCTCGAAATGGATCTGATCGAGCAGACGGTGATGCGCGACGGGACGCTCATCGAATTGTTGCCGCGCGAGTTCAAGCTCCTCGAATATTTCCTGCGCCGCCCTGGCCGGATCGTCACGCGGGCGATGCTGCTGGAAGGAGTTTGGCACTATCGCTTCATTCCGGAAACCAATGTCGTCGATGTGCATATCGGGAATTTGCGCCGCAAAATCGATATTGCGGGCGCGCCACCGCTGATCATCAACATTCGCGGCGCCGGATTCATGCTCCATGCGGGCGCCTGAATTCCTCAGGTCGTCAGCGTTGCGGCTCGCCTTGGCTTTCGCGATTGCGATGACGGTTGCTTCGTCGCTGGTGTTCGGACTCGTCTATCTCAGAATCACCGCCGTGAGCGAATCCAGAGTCCGCAGTATCCTGGAAGATGAGGCCTGGAAAGGGGCAAATTATTCGGACGAGGAAATAAAAAACGCGGTCACTCAGCGGCTCACGCGTGATTTGCGTCATCTCGACTATGTCGCGCTTTTCAGCGAATCCGGCACGTTGCTCATCGGCAACGTCGGCAAAGTGACGATACCGGCCGATGGGAGGTCGCATTTCGTCTCAGAGGCGCCGCGAACTGATCCTGGGCAAAAAAGCGAACCGGCAATATTGGTGGCGCGACTGCGCCCCGACGGCAGCCTTCTGATGCTCGGCCGAAACCTCGATGAAGTGTTCACGCTTCGCAGGACCGTGCTTCAGGCTCTGGTGGGCGCCATTGGCCCGATGCTGCTGATGGCGCTGGCGATCGGCGCTTTTTTTGCGCGCCGCGAATCGCGGCGCCTGATCCATATCCACGATACGATCGCGAGAATCATGCGGGGCGATCTCCAGGTGCGCCTGCCCGTGCGCCGCAGGCCCGACGAGATCGATAGGGTTTCACGCGATGTGAACCTCATGCTCGACGAGATCGTGCGCTTGCTGCTTCAGGTCAAAAACGTCAGCGACAATATCGCCCATGATCTGCGCACGCCGCTGGCGGTCATGTGCGCGAAGCTGGAGCGGGGCCTTGCCGGCAGTGACGATCATGAATTGCGCGTCGCCACCCGCCAGGCTTTGAGCGAACTCGACAAGGCGATGATGACGATTACGGCTCTGTTGCGCATATCGGAAGTCGAGAGCGCATTGAGGTCGAGCGGTTTCAAGTCGATCGATCTTTCGGCGATCTGCGCCGATGTGTTCGAATTCTATGAGCCGCTTGGCAAAGCCAGGTCGGTCGCGATGGTTCTCGACGCGAGATCGCCGGTTCCAACATTGGGCGACGGCGACCTCATGCGTGAAGCCTTGGCGAATCTCATCGACAACGCGGTCAAATTCACGCCCGAGGGCGGCACGGTCACCCTATCCGCGGCAATCGAGGCTGGCCGGCCAGTGGTTCGGGTCAGCGACAGCGGATCGGGCGTGGCGCCGGGCGAGCGCGACAGGATTTTCGAGCGCTTCTATCGCACGATCCGCAACGACCGCGTTCCCGGTAGCGGCCTCGGCCTGAGCATAGCGGCGGCGATCGCCAAGCTCCACGATTTCGAGCTGCGGGTCGAAGACAATCGTCCCGGCGCATTATTCATCATGTCCGGGCGCGGCGCGTCCGCAAAGGCGCCGCCGTGAAAGACGCGGCCGCAAGGTCTTCGTGTGAATTGTGCGGGTCGTCGCCAACGCTCGCGCGGCGGAAGGCAGCGGACGCAATGTCCGATTCGAAGATGGGCGCCGAGGCCTGAACCGCAGCGCAAACTCCAATTTCTGCCGGCTGAAATAAAAAAGGGCGGCGACATTTCTGTCGCCGCCCCGCATCGATGGATCGCGATCAGAACGGATAATAGCGAAGGCTGGTCATGAAGACCTGTTCGCTGGCCTTCGGCGTAATGGTGCCGAAGGTCGCGGGCGCGGCCGACGCCGCGCCGGCGAAACCGGTACGCTCGGTATAGGAATATTGGAGACCGCCCCTCAGCATGCCAAAGTCGCCTTTGTAGAGGGTATCCCAGAAGCCAACCGTAGCCTGCTCGATCGACTTGGTCTGCGTGGTGCAAGCGGCGGCCGAGAATTCGCTCAAGCAACCGGCGGCGATAGTCGCAGGATTGCCGATGCCGAAACCGGAAGCGGAGCCGACGTTGAATTTCGCGCCTTGGAATTCTTCGCCGGCGTAGCCGTAGATATCGAGCCATGGCGTGGCGTGCAGGATGGCGCCGGCGAGCAATTGCGTCTCGGAGACTGGCTGGACAGCGCCAGTGACGGAATTAAAGGTCGCGTCGGGCAGTCCGGCTGTGCCGTATCGGCCAATGCCCTGGCCGGTCAGGCCGGAGAATTGCAGGTCGAGGATTTTCGGCACCACTTCGGCAATGATGCCGCCGCCAAAGCCGCCGCCGTAGACATCGTGGTTGCCGGTCGACAGGATCGTCGACGGCGCGCCAGGGACCGGATCGGTGCGGTCATAGAAGTCACGCAACAGGCCGTAAGCTTCCAAATGCAGCTTGTGGTCGGCGATCGTCGGGTCCCACGTCACCTTGCCGATAAAATCCGGGATCTGATTCGTCGAATAGGTGTTGCACGCATTCAGGAGACTGTCTCCTGAGGTGGGGAGTGTCGTGGTGGTGCCTGGGAAACCGCAACCGTTGTTGGATTGCGCGATGACTGCACCCGGCGCCGGGTTCGTTCCGCTAAACGTTGTCTGCGAATTTTCGGCCGACACGCCGACCGCGAAGTCCGGCCCGAGATCCTTCACGACGCGAATTTCAGGAGTGCGGGTCCAGGTGAAGCCGGGAACGTATTGCGCGTCGATCACCAGCGGAATTTGCTCCTTGCGGGGCACCATGCCCTGGCTGCTCAAAGTCGCCAGCGACCAGGTCTGGCCGGCCAGCACGTGGACGCCCCAATCGGAGCGGTCGATCGTCGCATAGAGGTGGCGAACGCGCGGGTTGAAGGAATTGGATTCGTTCGAATTGGCGGTTTGCGCCGCGCCGAGGAAGTCGAACTCGCCGTAACCGGAGAGCGAAGTGACGGGATCGACCTTGCCCTCGACCAACAGCGACAGACGGCTCTGGCGCTCGGAAAGGCGCGCTTCGTTCGTATGGCCCACCTTGTTGTTGGCGAAGGGAATGGAATTAAAGGGCGTATCGATATCCGATTCCAGATTGTGGTCGCGATACAGACCTTCGAGGGCGAAGAAGCCGCCCGGCGTGATCGTCAGGCCCTTGTAGCAGAACTTGCCGACCGGGCAGGCGAGAATCTCAGGTTCGCCCTTCCGCGTCGGAACCGGGTAGGACGACAATTGCGCCCTGGTCTGGGCGTTGGCCTTGGACTGGGCGTCGACCTTGGCTTCGAGCCGCCGCAATTCAGCCTTCAAGACGGCGATTTCCGCCGAAGTGTCGTCGGCTCTCGCCGGCATCGATCCCAGAGCGACTCCTACGAAGGCGCCGACCGCCAACGAAGCAAGCAGTTTAGTCCGGAACTTCGCGTACATCGCCTATTTCCCCTCAACCCAGGATCGGATTAAGGATACCTACCCAGCCGGCATGACAGTTTTGCAACATCACATTCGCCGATGCGGGCCGGAAGCGCGGCCATGCGAGGATGGCGGCGGCGACGTCGAAACACGATCCTCGGGAAGGGCCACAATTGCTGGGCTGACGCGAGAAAAGCCGCGGCACTGTCACCCTTTGGCCACATTAAGGCAAAATCCGCTACGACCGCTCCGGACGGCCCCCTGGCGTTATCGTCGAGGGCGCATGCCAGGCCCCATAGGCGTGGCCAGATCGCGACGGAGCCGCGTGGCGGAAATAACCGCAGTTATGTGGTGAAGCGCCAGGTTCCCAGGCAAAAGCGGCATCCGCCCGGCTCAGTTCGGCCTCGGCGCCGCCGCGGGGCATTTACCAGCACACGGTCGGAAACTCGGAGGATCCCGGGAAGATCGGAGGACACGACAATGATCGATCGCCCCTGTTCGGCGAGGTTCTCGATCGGGCGATAGATCTCCGCCTTGGCCCCGCCCTCGCTGAACAGCCGGATCGCGCGGTCGATGTCGGGCGGACGCAGGCTGACGCTACGCGCAAGCGCTTCCACTTGCAGAGACATCGCGCGCCGGCGGAGGAGGCCGAAGCGCGTGAGGAATGGCGCCCTCGGCAGGGTGGGCGACGCGAAGTCCAGCCTTTCCGGCTTATACCATTGGTTAGTCGAACACTTGCACGACCTCCCTTGATCCGCGATCGACGATCATGATGTGACCGCCGACCGAAGCGAAGCGGTCAAAAGGGAAACCGTAGGTTAGGGGGATTGCGTAATAGGTAATGCCGGAAGGCGGCAAGATGTCGCCGACCGATGCGCCTTTCACCAATGCCGCGTCACGCGGGTGTTGGCGAGCCGCGTAGGCGAGAAAGTCCGAAGCGACCGCCGCAGGTATTACCGCATAGACTTTATCTTGCGATGCTCGCGCGCCCCACGCTTCCGCTCCCCAGCCGATTCCGCATGCGATCAGGAGACCGACGCAAACTGTTCGAACGGACAAATGTCTTTGCGTCCATGGCGCCACCGCATTCTCCCTCAAACAAAGGCAAAAGGTATCGTCGTATGATGCAACCGTCTTCCTTCGACTAACCCATTCGAACCTGGGTCAAGGTTATTGCTTACGGGCTGCTTGAAAAGTGCAGCAGCGGGCGCTCCGACTGTGTCGACGTAGCTCCAGGGACTGATCATCTATCGTCACCCCAACCCACCGCACCGCGCGCGAGAGCCGCGCATCCAGCCAATGTAAGCGCGCCCTCTGGGCGATCCAGCACTTGGAGCCTGATTTGCCGCACGATCGTCCAAGAAAGAGGGAAATGGACAACGAACCGCCGACCTGGAAGGTGTCAACCACGAAGGCCTCTGCCGACAATGGAGCAGTCGTTTCGGCGGGGAAGCGCCCGCCAATCTCAATCGCATGAAGACTGGTCGCGGGTCCGATCTCGCTATGACGATGGCGGCTTTTCCGGCGGGTCTATGGACCGTCCTGCACTGCGGAAGCTCCACGCGGAGGTGCAGGCCAACCGGATCGATGTGATCGTCGTCTATAAGGTCGATCGCCTCCTGTGATCGACCGGGTCCATCACGCCGGAACGAGATCTGATCTCAAACCCCGCAAACCGAGATACCTCAATGCATCCGCCGGGGCGGCCGCCTAGTTCGCCTCGGGCCAGATAGGCACCGTGAATTGAAAAACTGCGCCGTGCGGCACATTCTCCGTTGCCCACAATCGCCCACCGTGTGCTTCGATGATCGAGCGGCTGATAGCTAGTCCCAT
The DNA here is from genome assembly GCA_036513315.1 of Roseiarcus sp. Lineage (GTDB taxonomy): Bacteria > Pseudomonadota > Alphaproteobacteria > Rhizobiales > Beijerinckiaceae > Roseiarcus. Next base: position 94,227 of record DATBZF010000127.1, on the reverse strand, counting down.
ACCCAGGCCGCTCGGCTTGGTCGTGTAAAAGGCCTCGAATAGGCGTTCAAAAGCTGCCGGAGCAAGCCCCGGACCCGAATCCGCGACCGCGACGAGCACACCCTCCGATACGGCTTCCTCAGTGCTGATCAACAATTCCCGCAGTCCCTCGTCGACGCCCGTCATGGCCTGGATTGCGTTGATTATCAAATTGAGGATCACCTGTTGCAGTTGGACCTTATCTCCTTCGATAACCGGAAGGCCGTTCGCGAGTTGTGTTCGCACCGAAACCTCGTTCTTCAGCGTTTCGCCCCGGGTCAGGGCAACGATCTCGAGGATCATTTCGTTCATCGTCACGCGATCGCGCCGAGGGGGCTCCTTCTTGATCAGGGCGCGCATCCCCTCGATCACTTCGCCGGCCCGTTTGCCGTTCTCGAGGATGCGGCCGAGCGCCTGCCGCACCTTCTCCAGATTGAGAGGTCGGGCGTCCAGCCAACGCAATGCGGTATCCGCATTCATGATCGCCGCCCCGATCGGTTGGTTGACCTCGTGGGCAATCGAAAGCGAGAGTTGCCCCACGGTCTCGACCCGGTTCGCATGCTCCAGCTCCAACTGGACTTCCCGATACCTTCGTTCGGTTTCGCGCGCTTGCGCTTCCGCCCGCTTCCGCTCGGTCAGATCGACCACGAATGCGACCCCCTCGTCGCGGCGCCCACCAAACGTTGCCGAACCGACGAGTACGGGCGCCCGGCTGCCGTCTTTCCGGTAGTATTCCTTCTCACCGGGTTGATTGGTCCCCGTGGCCGTCAATGCCGCCACGGCGCGTTGGTCGCTATCGCGCCACTCCGGCGGAGTCAGATCCGTCCAGCGCATTGGACCGGCGCTCAGGTCCTCGCGACGATATCCCACCATTTGGAGAAACGCATCATTGGCTTCCAGAATTTCGCCTTCGAAATTCCAGATGAAGATACCTATGATGTTGGCGTCGACGAGGCGCCGAATCTTGGCCTCACGCTCCTCAAGCTCGGTGTATAACCGCGTGCTCTCCAACGAAATCGCGGCTTGCGACGCCAACAATTCGAGCAGCGCGACCCGCGCCGGCGTAAAGACGTGAGACGCCAGATTGTTTTCGAGGTACAGCACGCCGACGAGCGCGCCCTGTTTGATCAACGGCAAACAGAGGATTGAGCGGGCGCGATGCTGATCGATGTAGGCATCGCCGGAAAACGGATTCTGCGCCGAGGTGTCGTCGAGAATCACGCTCTCTCGAGTGCGCGCGACATAATGTACGATCGACTTTGGCAGAGCGGCCCCGGCGAGGGGCGCCTCTCGCTGTCGCACGACGACCGCCTCGCCGTCGGTTCTAGCTTCCGCCTCGATCCGCGCCTCTGCGTCAGCCAGGCTGTCCTCTGCCGGGAATATCAAAAGGCCGCGATCCGCGCCGGCGTTCTCGATCGCAATCGTCATCAGCCGCTCGATCAGCTTGGGTAACGCGATCTCGCTGGAAAGGGCCTGAGAGGCCTTGACCACGCTCCCTACATCGAGTTGCTGGATTGCGGAGCCATTAGTCGCCACGGGACGATGACCGTCCGCAGCGGCCAAGTGCGGGTGAAATCGATCGAGCTGTCTCACCTTGCCGTCCGCGCCCCAGCGGAGGTAACAGTATCTCGCATTCCCGAGATAGGCGTTGGAGATTGTCTCGAACCCGCGCGCCTCATAGAACTGCGCGGCGAGTTCGTTGGCGAGCGCCTCATTGTTGACAAAGCCATTTTCGTTCGCCGAGCGGATCGCCTCCTCATAGAGATCCATCGCGTCCAGCAGCCTGCCTTCAACGCGCGCAACCTCGGCCGCGACCAACGCTGCGCGATTCGCCCAATTCTGAGGGCAGCTTTCCGCCCAGTCTCTCAGCACCTGTCTGTGCGCCTCTATCATGGTCGCAAGGCTGCCTCGCTGGTTGGCCGCGGCGTCGCCATATTGTGCGAGCCGCGCGAGCGCTGCGTAAAAATGATAGTCGGCAATTACAATGAAGCCTGGTGACGTCCACAATAGTTCCTCAGCCTTTATTGCGGCGGCGACTGCTGACTTATGGGCGCCCGCAAGATAACAGACCTGAATCTTGCGAATCCAATACCAGCAGGCAGGCATTGCAAGACCCGGGTCTTCTTCGAGATGCCGCTCAAACTGCGACTCGATAAACTCTGCGTGGTCAAACGTGGATATGTTGCTGGTTACTCCCCTGAGCGCGCGTATGAGGCCCAATTGCGCCAGCACCATATCTACAGCAGTGCCGAATCGAGCTCGCTGCACGTAAGCCAATGCAACCTCGGTCTCTTTTTGCACCTCACTCAAAGGATCGCCGGCGATCAGCCGGGCCGAAATCAGATTGGTGTAACTGAATCCCATAAAAGTCACGTCGCCGGTTTCCCGCGCGGTGCGGTTTGCGAGTCGCAGCAAGTCAATGCTGGTGCGCACATGATTTCCCCAAGGATTGATAGCCATGGCGAAGTTGTTGTAGACGCGAGCCCTAAAGCGATTGAGGCCATTCTTCTCCAAAAGATCGATCCCGAGCTTGCCGAACCGCAGCCCACGACGATAATCTCCGAACCTTGTTTGCAGAATCATCCCGAGATATACGTACCCAAAACATGAGCCATCAGTATTGCCATGGGCGAGGGAAAGATTGGCCATTCGACCTATGATGAGGGAGACTAGATTTCGGTCCACAAAATGGGCAGGCGCCTGTAGCGATGTGAGGACGTCGACTGCTGCGCGGCTATTTGGGTCGGTCATTGATGGCAATTCGAGGAGACCCTCGACCGAGCGACTCCCCAGCTGTCGCCAAATCCCTGCGTACTCCTCGTTTACTTCATCGTCCGTTGGGTGCATTGACGACTTTATGCCGACAAACCGTAAGCATTCCAAGCCTACTTCAATTGCACGTTTTGGTTGGTCCAAGTTCGTATATAGATCGGCCCTTAGGCACGCGACGGCCGCGTTGTCAGCGACATTTTCGGACCTGCGGGAAAGGGTGGCGAGTCGCGCTTCCGCAGTCGCCAGAGCACCCGTCAGGATCTCGCATCTGGCTTGGTCAAACTCGAGATCGAAGATCAATCGGTACTTTCGTTCCCATGTAGTCGCCGCCAACAGGGCGCGACCGGCACTGAGGTAAGTGAGTGCTGAGGAGTGGGCGGCGGACGCTCTGGCGCGCCTGCCTGCCACAAGGTTGAGCTCGGCGACCGATTCGCGTTCGTCCAGCGAATCGATCAAGTCAGCGCCGCGGTTGAGCTGACTGACAATCTCGAAGATATCCTCCTCGAGCTCAGCTGCTGGCGTCCGTGACACAAGCTCTCTGCCAATCCGCAAGTGTAGCGCCGGCCGCTCGCCGGCCGGGATTAGTGCATAGGCCGCCTCCTGGACGCGATCATGGAGGAAAGAATAAGCGCCCTCCAGGTGGAAGACGAGCCCAGCCCACACGACCGGCCAAAGCGCCGCGTGGAGGGCCTCTTCAGACATCCCGAAAACCATGCTCATCGTAGCGGTCTGCGCGCCGTTGCCTAGGCAGGCGAGTTGTTTCAATATTTCCAGCGTGGTGCTCGGAAGACCGTTCAGCTTTGCCGCCATGAGGTCCGCCAGGTTGTCGGTGTAGCCCTTGGCGCGGATGCGCTCGATGTCCCAACGCCAGGCAGCGGCGTCCGCGTCGAACGCGACCAGCCCTTCTTCGGCCAGCGCTGTGAAGAACTGGATCGCGAAGAATGGATTTCCCAAGGTCTTTTCTTGCACCAGTTGCGCCAACGGCCGCACGCGCTCAAGCTCGCAATGCAGGGCATCGGCGACGAGTTCACAAACATCGTCAAGCCCCAGAGGCGTCAGCACGATCTCATGCAGCTGGGCTCCGGCTTCGCGCATCGCCTCCAGCGTCTGCAGAAGCGGGTGGAGTGAATCGACCTCATTGTCCCGGTAGGCGCCGACCAGAAACAGATTGCGCACCTCAGAATGCATGATGAGGTGCTTCAGAAGGTCAAGGGTTGCTGCATCTAGCCACTGCAAATCATCGAGGAACAGCGCGAGAGGGTGTTCCGGCCGTGCAAATACATTGATAAAGCGGCGGAACACGATCTGGAAGCGGCTCTGCCCGTCCTGAGGCGGCAGATCTGGGACCGGCGGCTGCTTTCCGATCACGAGTTCCAGTTCGGGAACGAGGTTCACGATGAGCTGACCGTTCGGACCGAGCGCCTCACGCAGTGCGTGACGCCAGCGGCCAAGTTGCGCCTCGCTCTTTCCCAGCAAGGTCCGGATCAGACTTTGGAATGCTTGGGCGAGGGTGGCGTACGGGACGTCGCGCTTGTACTGGTCGAACTTGCCGGATGCGAAGAGGCCGGGGGACGCGACCAGCGCCTTGTGCAGCTCGTTGACAACCGTGGACTTGCCAATGCCGGAATAGCCGGAGACGAGTACGAGTTGCGTTGCGCCATTCGCAACGACCCGGTCGAAGGCGGCCAGCAGAGTCTCGATCTCATGCTGCCGGCCGTAGAGCTTCTCCGGTATCAGCAGACGGTTCGATGCGTCGTCAGCGCCGAGCGGGAACGGTTCGATGCAGCTATGCAACTCCCAATCCGCCAGGCACCTGCGAAGATCCGCCGCGAGACCCGCAGCGGTCTGATAGCGGTCGTCGGCAGTTTTGGCGAGCAACTTCATCACAATCGCTGATAGCGGCCTTTGGATGAGCGCGACCCGCTCCTCGGGGGGCGTCGGTCGGCGGGCAATGTGGCAGTGCACCCATTCCATCGGATCGGAGGCAGTGAACGGCAGCCCGCCAGTAAGCGTCTCGTAGAGGGTGACTCCCAAGGAGTAGAGATCACTACGGGCGTCCACTGAGCGATTCATCCTGCCGGTCTGTTCCGGCGCCATGTAAGCGAGCGTCCCGGCGATCACCTCCGGTGGCGCTGGAACTTGGCGCTCGCGCGGCAGGCGTGAGGCAATGCCGAAACCCGTCAGCCAGACCGCGTAGGTCGCCGCGTTGACGAGGATATTGGCCGGGTTGATATCTTTGTGGATTAGGCCTCGCTCGTGGAGCTGTCCCAGCGCGCACGCCAAGCCGATCGCGACGCGTAGAAAGGGCGCGATCTCCCACGGTTGCCCGAGGAGTCGTGACAGAGGTTCGCCGCCCGGGTCGGCGACCAGCAGCGTGAGACGCCCCCGGTGAAGATCCAGCCTCAGCGGTCGGGCCGCCCAGGCAGGGTCGAGCTCCTCGCGCAGTGTGTAGGCGTGTTGCAATCGCGCCAGGGTTCCCGGCGAGGGCTCCGCCGATGCCGGCGTTACGGCCAGGAGTGGGGAGGGTTCGCCGTCCCAAACCTCTCGTGCGAGGACGAATTCTTCATCCTTCCAAAGGACTTCAGGCGCATGGCCGGACGACCTGGGCACGACGCCGACCTCCTAATCTCGCCCTTGCAGGTTCTGCGTGAAGCGTATCCTTCACAAAGGTCGGCGGCAATGCGCGATTCGGCGTGACCGGAATCGCCGCCTCGGCGGATGGACGACGTCGCGATGGCGGAAGACCGATGGATGCGCCGACGACGCCAGCGCTTATCTATCTTCGGTGGATGACTCCCGCGCGACGAAGCATCGGCTTCCGACTGATATCGGCCCCGCAAATGGTCGTGGTTGCGCCGTGCGCGGGTTTCCGTCGTCCACATCGAATATTCCAGAGAATAGAAAATTTTTTCCTTGGATTCCCTCGGCTTGCCAACATTCAACCCCCTCCCGTACGTTTTCAGACAGGCTCTAAGAGCTCTAAGATATGACGAGGTTCGTTGGGCCAAACGCCAAGGAAATAGGCTTGACAGCATGCCGTTCTGGGCGTGATTTGTCCGGAAATATCCAACGAGGAAGTGGCTTCCACGATGCCGAGCAGCGGAAAGTTTCTGGCCGCCGCCACCGCCGCGTTTCTGGCTTTTACGTCGCTGCCGGCATCGGCCGCGCAAATCCTCGTTCTTTCCGAGGACGTGCCCGCCGGCCTCGACTCTGACGGCCCCTCGGCCGCGATCCCGACCAGCCAATCCGGCATGGTGAACATGCTCGAGCCGCTCGTCGGCTATGCCGCAGCCTCGGTGAAAGAGGACGGAGTCATAATGCCGGACTTTTCGAAGCCGGTCGGTCTACTCGCCGAGAGCTGGACCTACGATCCGGCCGCGCTGACGTGGACCTTTAAGCTGCGCGAGGGCGTCAAAGGGTGCACTGGCGACACGTTCACTTCAGCTGATGTCATCTATACTTTCGCGCGCGCGAAATCGGTGAGCGGCGCGGCGCCGATCGGCTGGTTCCTCTCCAATGTCGCTTCGATCAAGGGCTTCACGACCGACGTCTTCGGCAAGGATTCGAAGGCCAAGGAACTCGGCGACGGCATCGTCGCCCTCGACGATTACACCGTGCAGATCAAGCAGTCGCAGCCCAATGCGTTGCTGCTCCCGGTGCTCGCGATCTTCGGCCTGCAGATCTTTGACAAGAAAATCATGGAAGCTCATGCGACGGCGCAGGATCCGTGGTCACATGACTATGGCAATACTGTCAACGCGCCGGGCTTCGGCTCCTACTGCCTCGACAGCTGGCAGAAGGGTCAGTCGATCAGCTACAAGGCCAATACCAATTATTATCGCGGCAAGCCGGCGATCGACAAGGTCGTCGTGCGCCGCGTGCCCGAATCCTCGAACCGGGTGGCGGTGCTCCGCACCGGCCAGGCGCAGCTCGTTACCGGCCTGACGCCGAAAGAATTCGACAGCTTGCGCAGCATCGCCGGCATCACTGTCGAAGGCGTCACGGGCAACCAGAATCTCTTCGAGCACATGAATTTCAAGTCGCCGCCCTTCGACAATCCGAAAGTGCGCGAAGCCGTCTCGCACGCTATTCCCTACGACCAGATCATCGCGACAGGCTATTTCGGTCAGGCGACCATCTGGCAGGGTTTCGTGCCGAGCGGCTATCCGGGCTACGTGCCGAGCGCCAAGGATTTCATTTATGATCCGGCCAAGGCGAAGGCGCTGCTGGCCGAAGCCGGCTTTCCCGACGGCAAGGGCCTCGAGAAGTTCGTCGACAATCTGCAGCTCTCTTATGTCTCGGAGAAGGAATCGACGCTCGGCCCGATCGTCAACATCCTGCAGTCTTCGTTCCGCGCGATCGGAATCCCGGTGACGCTCAACCCGATCCCGGGAACGCAATATGGCGACCGGCAGCTCGTGAAGGGCGATCTGCCTTTCGCCGTCAACGATCAGGAAGAGCCGATCGGCGTCGACGTCGGCTACGCCGTGCAGCTGTTCTTCGTCACCAAGGACAAGGGCGGTCTTTACAACATGGTCAATTATTCGAATTCGAAGGTCGACGATCTCTGGACCAAGGCCCGCGTCGAGCCCGACGCCAACGTCCGCAACCAGCTGCTCGCGGAAATTCAGGACCAGCTGGCGGCGGACGTCGCCTGGGCGCCCATCGTCGAGTACAAGACGCAATGGGCGATGTCGAGCAAGCTGACCGGACTGCGCTGGTATGCAGACAATTCGATCCGCTTCTTCGACTTGACGCTGCGCTGACGGTGAGCGTGGCGGCATGGCATCCGCGGCCGCCCCAGCAGTCGAGGTAGCCGATGCTTGTGCGCTACATCGCCAAACGGCTCGGCCTCGGAATCCTGCAACTCATAGGCCTCGTCATCGGGGTCTTCTTTATCATCCGCCTGCTGCCGGCCGATCCTGTCGCCCGCCTCGTCGGCATGAACGCGAGCCCGCAGGCTTACGCGCAGGCGGCGCACCAGCTCGGCCTCGACCGGCCGCTTCTTACCCAGCTCGCAATCTATCTCGGCTTCGAGCCTTCGGTGCAGCCGGGACTGTTGCAGGGCTCGCTCGGTGCGTCCTGGGTGACCGATAGCCTGGTCATGTCGGAGATCGCGCAATATCTGCCGGTGACGATTACGCTCGTGACGTTGAGCTTCCTGCTCGTTTTGATCGTCGCCGTGCCGATCGGCATGCTCGGCGCGCTCAATCCCGGCGGCCGTACTGACAAAGGCGTCTTCATCTACAGCCTTTTCGCCGGTTCGCAGCCCGAGTTCTGGTGGGGCCTGCTGTTCGTCTATATCTTCTTCTTTCGGCTCGGCATCGCGCCGGCGCCGCTAGGCAGCCTGTCGCCGATGACCGATCCGCCTGCGCCGATCACCGGCTTCCTGTTGATCGACAGCCTGCTGGAAGGCCAATGGTCGGTCTTTGTCGAAGCGCTCGACCATCTGATGCTGCCCGTCGTCACTCTCGCGTTTGTTCTCTCGGGGCCGATCATCAAGATGGTGCGACAGAATATGCTGCGCGCGCTGCGCTCGGATTTCGTGCTCTATGCCGATTGCGTCGGCCTTCCGCGCGACATCATCGCCCGCTATGCCTTGCGCGCGGCGATGGCGCCCTCGATGACGCTGATCGGCATCCTTTATGGATTCATGCTGGGCGGCGCGGTGCTGGTCGAGAATGTCTTCTCGCTTGGCGGCATCGGCCAATATGCGGTGCGCGCCGTGCTCGCCTTCGACTATCCCGTCATCCAGGGCGTCGTCCTCGTCATCACCGCGATTTCGCTCCTCGTCTATCTCGCGCTCGATCTCTTCCACGCCGCAATCGACCCGCGGATCATCGTCTGATGGCCACGGTAGATGTCGACACGGAAACGGCGTCCGCCGCACGGCCTCGCCGCCGCGTCGATGCGCTGTTCGTTCTCGGCCTCGCCATCGTCGTCGTCGTCGCCATCCTCGCGGTCATCGGACCGTGGATCGGAGCTTATGATCCGACGCTGACGACGCCCGACGTTTCGGCGCCGCCGCCGAGCCTCACCGAACTCCCGGGCCTGATGTCTACCTGGCTCGCCGGCGGCCCGGCGCCGCATTTTCTCGGCACGGATACCAGCGGCTTCGACATTTTCTCGCGACTCATGGCGGCGCCGCGCACCGATCTCGTCATCGCGCTTTCGGCCAACGGACTGTCGCTCGTCTTCGGCCTGCTGCTCGGTCTCCTCGCGGGCTATTTCCGCAATTTCGTCACCGAACTCCTGATGCGCGTTTCGGACGTGCTGCAGTCGTTTCCGGTATTCATCTCGGCGATGGTGCTCGTTGCGCTCGCCGGCCGCTCGACTGCCAACATCGTGATCGCGCTCGCCTTCGTCTACACGCCGATCTACATCCGCCTTACCCGCGCCGAGGTGCTGAACCAGAAGAACCGCGGGTTCATCGAGGCCGCGCGCGCGCTGGGCAACCGCGAGCTCACGATCGCGTTGCGCCACGTGCTGCCCAATTCGCTGGCGCCGGCGCTGATCCAATCGTCGGTCACGATCGGCTTTGCGATCCTGCTGACTGCCGGCCTGTCCTTCGTCGGCGCCGGCGTCCGGCCGCCGACCCCGGAATGGGGACTGATGATCGCCAGCGGCGCCAACGAGATCATCCTAGGCGAATGGTGGTCCTCAGTCTTTCCCGGCATCGCCATCTCGATCACCGTATTCGGCTTTGCCGTCCTCGGCGATGCGCTGGAGCGCCGCAATGAAGCTTGAGCGCGCGGCGATCGACGCCATCTCGATCGGCGCCCGTCCGCTCCTCGCGGTCGAAGAACTGACCGTCGGCTATCCGGTCGACGGTGGCGGCATGATCCGCCCGGTCGACGGGCTGAGCCTCGCGGTGCGCAGGGGCGAAATCGTCGGCCTCGTCGGCGATGCGGGCAGCGGCAAGTCGACGGCGGCGCTCGCAATGCTCGGCCTCGCGCGGCGGCCAGGCCGCATCCTTTCCGGCCGCGTCCACTTCGCAGGCCGCGATCTCCTCGAGATGAGCGCAGATGAATTGCGCAATATCCGCGGCCGCGAAATCGGCATCATCGTCCAAAATCCGCGCAGCGCCCTTAATCCGATGCTGCGCATCGGCCGCCAGATCGGCCTCGCCTATCGCGCCCACAATCGCGCGACCGACGAAGAGACGCGCCAGCGCGCCCTGGAAATGCTGCGCATGGTCGGCATCAACGATCCCGAGCGCCGCGTTGAGGCTTATGCGCACGAGCTTTCCGGCGGCATGGCGCAACGGGCGCTCATCGCCATCGCGCTCTCGTCGCGGCCGAAGCTGCTCATCGCCGACGAGCCGACGAGCGGCCTCGACGTGACGATCCAGGCGCAGTTTCTCGACGAGATGTGGCAGACCGTGCAGGCGACGGGCTCGGCGGTGCTGCTCGTTACGCAGGAGCTCGGCATCGTCGCCAACTATTGCGACCGGGTGCTGGTGCTGCATGACGGCCGCGTCGTCGAGGACGCGTTGGTCGAGCAATTCTTCGAGGCGCCACAACACGCCTACAGCCAGGCGGTGCTGCGCCTGCACCGCGAACGGCGGCTCACGTTCGGCGCGACCTTTCCGCCGCGCAATGGTACGCCGATGGTCGAGGTGCGAGGCCTCATCAAGACTTTTCCCGTGCGCAACTCGGCCAAGGTGGTGCAGGCGGTGGATCGCGTCACGCTGACGATCAGGCCGGGCGAAACGCTCGGACTGGTCGGCGAGAGCGGTTCCGGCAAGACGACGGTCGGCCGCTGCCTGCTGCGGCTGCTGCAGCCCGACGGCGGCGCCATCAGCTTCGAAGGCGCCGACATTCTCGCGTTCGGCGACGCCGATATGCGACGCCAGCGCGCCAAGCTGCAGATCGTGCTGCAGGATCCGTTCGACAGCCTCAATCCGCGCTGGACCATCCGCAAGATTCTGACGGAACCGCTCAATTTGCATACGCGCCAGAGCCGCGCCGACAAAGCCCGCCGCGCCGCCGAATTGATGCAGCTCGTCGGGCTCGATCCCGCCTTGCTCGAACGGCGGCCACGCGGTCTCGGCGCCGGCGCGCTGCAGCGCGTCAACATCGCCCGCGCGCTCGCCTGCAATCCGAGCTTCATCGTTCTCGACGAACCGACCTCGGTTCTGTCGCCGCAGGCGCGCGCCGGCCTCATCGAGCTTCTCGGCCGACTGCAGAAGGAACTCGGCATCAGCTATCTCTTCATCAGCCACGACCTCACGAGCGTGCAGTATGTCTGCCATCGCGTCGCCGTCATGTACCTAGGCCAGATTGTCGAAGAAGGCTCGGTCGAAGAGATCTTCCGGCGACCGCGCCATCCCTATTCGCAGGCGCTGCTCTCGGCGCATCTGTTTCCCGATCCGAGCCATCGGCGCGTCGATAATCCCGTCGCCCCGGCGTTGCAGGGCGAAATCCCGAGCCCGATCGACCTGCCGGTCGGCTGCTATCTCGCAAGCCGGTGCCCGTATGCCAATGCCGCCTGTCGCGCGGCGCCGCAGCGGCTTGAGCCCTGTGCGGACGGGCGCGTCGTGCGCTGCCATCGCGTCGTCGCCGGCGAGATCCCCGTCCCCGAGAGGATCGAGGAGTGAGCGAATCCGTCGATGACATCATCATCCCGCTCATGCCGGCGCCAGTTCGACGTCTGGCGCGTATCGGGCGGCGGCGCTGGGACAAATGGCGGTGCGGCGATGAGAGTGGCGGCCGCTGGTCGCCCCAATCGCGTTGCGCGCGGCCATGGATGATCACGAAGAAAATACGTCGCGATTCGACTTCCCGCCGGCTCTTGCTATCTTGGTCGCCAGCTTGGGTTGGGCCCCGTCGAATGAAGCAGAACTCTAAGAATGTATTCCGCAATTTGCTTGGAGGCTTGGCGGCGGGACTATTTGCGAGCATACCGCCCGCGTTCGCCGGCGCGCGCATCACTGTCGGTTTCGACTCTGTTGAAGTCGAAATTTCGCCCCGTAAAGCCGAGCACCGGTCGCACTATGAAAATACCTACCTGATTTCCGGGAGCAAAACCGTGAGTTACGCCTCCTCGGGGGGTATGCAGGGAGCGGGGAGCCTTGGTCAATCCATGACGGTAATTGATCAAGTGGGGGCGCCCAACAGAGTCACCTATCGGGTCAGCGGCGGGGCGATCGTTGTATCATGGGATAAGCCAGCATACACGATTGTAACGAGGATCACCACGGACGGAAGCTCGTCTTGCTCCGCCACTCGCGCCTACATTCGCAAGCCGGGTCATCAGTTTTTTGAGACTGTCCGGCTCTCAAATCACGAAAAAATGGTCGATTCCGAAATGCGTTCTGAGAATATCACCTGCGCCATACAGCAAACATCCAACTGATTTTCTCCGGCCCGGCGGCGTCTGAAGGATCATCCCACGGCCAAACCCGTCGCTATGCTGGCGGACGAGCTCCTGGACCTTGCCCAACCTGGCGATACCGTGCTCGACCCCCTTCTCGGCTCCCACTCGACGCTGATCGCGGCGCACAGGTTTGGTCGCGCCGGCGTCAGGCTGCGGGTCGCCATCACATGTCGGACATTCCTCGCCCGCCGTATGCAGGGCTGCCACATCGGCGCCATCGACTTCGGAAAGAGGTTCCGTGGTCGCCTTGGGCGACCGCTCTGACCGGTGTCCCATGTGATCCGCATTTCGTCTCTCTCAATCCGACTGGAAAGCAGGGCCGAACGATGAGCCGCCGTCGGGCCGATTGACAATCTTAGCCCGACTCGTCGCTACCCGCCGCTTCAAGCGATGAGGTATCTCTCGAAATTGAGGGGTTACTCCCTTCCACGCATCCGTCCCGGCTGTGCGAGAGACGTTATGCGACCTCCAAACTGGGACTGTTCGAAGACTGCAGAAGGGCAAGGAGCGCCCGCGCGGCCATGGCCGGCGTGGTTTGCCCGCGGCCGAGGATCAGCAATCCTGTGCTGGTTCCGTCGAGCGAGATGTTCGCTGTTTCATGTATGATGGCGACGGGCTTGCTGGAGGCGAGCACCGCAGCGACAATCAACGTCGACGGTTCAGATAGTTGCTGACGCCAGATCGCTGAGAGTTCGCCTACGCAGAATGCTGCGTGAAAATCCTCGGGGCAAACCTGATCGAGACTAAGCGTATCAGCAAATACGTCGTGCGCATCCTGATCCTTGCGAAAGCGGCAGGCGACAGGATTCGACGACCACACATCTGGATCCTCTCGTCGTTTCCACGGCGCACCGCCCGACGGAGAGGCCACGACCACCTCGATGCCGTTGTCTCGGAAAAAATAATAGGGTTCTATAACGCGAGTAAACCGCAGAACGGGCTCTTTTCCCGAGGCAGAGGCGCTAGGTACGAGGATCATCAAGACGCGCATTATTTGTCCCGTTGGAGTACAGCCGGTCAGAGTCTGGTGGCGATCGCGCCATCGGTGCTCTCACCCTGCCGGCGAGTGACTATCGCCCCTAATAGGGTCCGAGCGTGAGTGAATTGGGGTTAAGCCGGGTAAACGGCGCTTTGGATGCAACACGGCTCTTACGGAAATCCGCCCCAATTTCGGGCGGTTATGTCGTTCGAGGCGATATCGCTCACGTGTCGCGGCGTAGCCAGCCGCCATCCGAATGCCGCGTACGACGATGGGTGCTCAAGCCGGCTGCAAAACCGGACAGCGGTTAACGTCGACTAGGGGGAATCAGAATGCGACGGTGGGGTCTAATAATAGTGACTTCGGTAGGCGTCGTCATATACGTAAATAACGCGCGCTCCGAGCAGGATATCGAGAAAATCAACGTATTGGCGAGATTTTGCATCGCCGACCATCTGACCGCGTGCCACCAATACATCACGAAGTCAATCAATGATTTTGAAGATCGACGCAAGAGCAGGGGGGAACCCACATGCTTCCTCGGACACTCTTCCGACGATCAGATAATAGGGCTTTTTGTTCATGCAATACTGTCGAAATACGCTTACGCTGACATACCTTCGTCTGACGCTATCGAAAATATCTACAAGGATAATTGCCCACATCAAAATTAGTGTGTACGCGCCGAACGCACTGGCGGCGGGTCGGCGGCGCCCAAGCGATTCTGGTCCGATCACAGAGCTTTGGGTTCTTGGCCAAGAGAAAATAATCGACATGCGCCATTGTGCAGTGAATGACGTGGAATTCTGGCCAATTACCTCCGCCGACCAAATGTGACGAGTGCTATGGACGACGGTGTGGGTTCGCTCGAACAGATATCTTTTGGCTCGTTTCGACTGTATCCGGCGCGGCAACTGCTGCTGGACGGGGAAAAGCCTGTTCCCCTGGGTAGCCGTGCCCGAGACATCCTAATCGCCCTACTGGAAAAACCGGGGCAATTGATTGGGAAGGAGGAGTTGATCGCTCGTGTCTGGCCCAACACCTTTGTTGAGGATGGCAACCTAAAAGTCCACGTAGCCGCTCTCCGCAAGGCGCTTGGCGATGGTCACGCCGGCAATCGTTACATAACCAATGTTCCCGGAAGAGGCTATAGTTTCGTCGCTCCGATCGCGCGGTTACAAAGACAAGAATCTGCTACCCGAACGCCGGTCCCCGATGAGAAGCCGCAAGATCTTCCACCTCCGCTGGCGCGCATGGTGGGGAGGTCGGAAGTTACGGCTAACCTCACCGATCATTTGTTCGAACACCGATTTGTGACGATCGTCGGGCCAGGTGGCATCGGCAAAACCGCGGTCGCGCTGGCGATCGCCAATGCCTCGATCGGCGCCTTCAAGGGTCGCGTTTGTTTCGTTGACTTGGCGCCAATCGATGACCCCGCGCTTGTTCCGAGCGCGCTTGCAGCTGCGGTTGGCATAGCGGTTCGATCCGAAGATCCCACCCGTTCCTTGGTCGCGTATCTCAGAGACAAAGACGTTCTCCTGGTGCTTGACAGCTGCGAGCGCCTCATCGAAGCGGTCGCTTTCCTGGCCGAGAGAGTGTTCAAGGGCGCGCCGAGCGCGCATATCCTGGCGACGAGCCGGGAACCGCTGGGAGTGGCGGGCGAACGCCTGTACCGATTGCCGCCGCTCGCGAGTCCGCTCGTATCAGAGCGGATTACGGCCGCGGAGGCGCTAACATTCCCCGCGGTCCAACTCTTTGTTGAGCGCGCCGCGGCGAGCCTTGACGCGTTCGAGCTATCGGACGCCGAGGCTCCCGTCGTCGCAGATATTTGTCGTCGATTGGACGGAATCGCCTTGGCGATCGAGATCGCGGCCGGGCGCACTGATGCTTTCGGGGTCGCTGGATTGGCGGCTCTGCTCGACGACCGCTTTCGGCTGGTGATGCGGGGCAGACGCACTGCTTTGACACGGCACCAGACACTGGCCACGACGCTGGATTGGAGCTATGCGGCGCTCCCCGAAACCGAACGCGCGGCGTTGCGGCGTCTGGCGGTATTCAGGGGCATATTCACAATGGAGTCCGCGACCGCCATGCTGGCGCGCGATGGCCTTTCAACCGCGTCTGCGGTGGATTGCGTCGCGAACCTGATAGCCAAATCTCTCGTGAGCGCCGCTATCGATGGGAGAGTCGCTTATTACCGTTTGCTCGATACTACGCGCGCCTATGCATTTGGAAAGCTCACAGAAAGCGGCGAGGGAGAGGCGTTCGCAAGGATTCATGCCTCACACTTTAAAGACCTCCTTGAGAAATCAAGCCTCGAATGGGAAGTCCGATCCGCAACCGAATGGCTCGATAGTCATCGCCATCTGATCGATGATTCAAGATCAGCCCTGGATTGGGCTTTTTCGGCGAACGGAGACGCCCCGCTTGGCATCGCGCTCACGGTGGCGGCAGAGCCGCTTTGGTATCAACTCTCACTGATGACCGAATATGGGGAACGCGTCGAACGCGCTCTGCAGGCTCTTGAAGCGCACCCGGACACCCACCACGAAATGGTCCTGCAAGCGGCGCTGGGTTGGTCGACGATGCAGACGCTCGGATCGGTTCCCAAGACTGCTGCAGCCTGGAGCGCGGCGCTGAACGCTTCGGAGCGCCTTGACGACGTCGACTACGAATTGCGATCCCTCTGGGGACTATGGGCTGGTCTCCTAAACAAGTCGGATTTGAGCGGGGCGCTGGCGCTGGCGGAGAAGTTCTGCAGCCTTGCGTCGCGAAGTTCTCAGGCTGCTGACCTCCTCGTTGGAGACCGGATGGTCGGCTACATCCTGCATTTGCGCGGCGAACAGGCCGCCGCGCGTCGGCGCATCGAACGAATGCTGAGTATGTACGCATCGCCAACTAGCGGATCGCAGATGATTCGCTTCGTTTTTGATCAGCGAGCCACAGCGCGATGCTTTCTCTCCCGCATTCTTTGGCTTCAGGGGTTCCCGGACCAGGCGATGGCCGAAGTCGACGACGTCGTCGGGGAAGCGTTGCAAGGGACTGATGTTCTTTCGCGATGTCAGATTCTGGTCCAAGCAGGGTGTCCAGTTTCACTGCTTGTCGGCGACATGGATCGGCTCCAGCGCTTTGTTGAGGAGCTGCTGGAGCAGTCGGCGAGGAACTCGCTTAATTTCTGGAGGGCGTGGGGGCGTTGCTTCAAAGGCGTGCTCGCGATCAGGCGCGGGCATTCCGCTGCAGGTCTCACGCTATTGCGCGCCGCGCTCGGCGAACTCCGGAATATACAATATGGCGTCTACTACGTCGTCTTTCTCGGCGAATTTGCGGACGCTTCAGGCAGTTCGGGAAACCTCGCTGAGGGCCTGATAGCAATTGACGAAGCCTTGGATCGCGCTGAACGCAATGAGGAACTCTGGTATTTTCCTGAGCTTCTTCGAATCAAGAGCGATCTTGTCCTTAGGGAGGGGCTTTCACATTCCGTGAGCGACGCGGAGAATTACTTAAGGAAATCTCTTGACCTTGCCCGAGCGCAACAGACGTTGTCGTGGGAGCTGAGGTCGGCATTGAGCCTTTGCCGCCTGTGGCGGAGCCAGGGGCGCATTTCGGAAGCATTAGAGCTTCTTGCACCAATATTCGGTCAATTCACCGAGGGATTCGCGACCGGAGACCTGCTCGCGGCGAAAGCGCTCCTCGACGACCTGAACCGCAAGCACTGATAGGCCGCCGCCCCGCTGAGCGGCACAAATAGTCGACCCTCTGCGGATGGCGTCGAAAGCCTTGCGGCGAATGCCCGCTAGAACAAGCATTTACGCGCCGGCGCGCCCCCAGGCCTTCACCCCAATTTACCACGCTTAACCCTTTCTCACTAGGACAAGGGCGAGTCCAAGCGTAGCGTGGCGCTACAGCTGAAGGGAGCCTCAAATCGAAACGCCAGCTGCTGCAACCTGGCAGCGACCTACATTAGCCAAGTTCATGCAAACCGACCGTCCACAAACGGTTTGGGGGTTAACATGCTCAATCCATTGGTAAATCTGGCCGGCCATAGTCCGCATGACCCCGTTGCGGTGGATGCGCTTCTGCACAATCTCGGTCTGACCTCCTGTGTGCCTCGTGACCATTATGGCGCAACGGCTAAGAGCGATCTGTCAGTTCGCGATGCGCAACTCGCCGGAAAAGCAGGCCGCGCATTGATTAAGAGGCCAGCGTCTGACGGATTCTTCGAGGACGACCCCACGAGAACCTTTGCGCAAATGGTGGCGCGGAATCGCGGCCAAGAACAGCTGTGCCAGGCGCAGGTGGACTACGCGCATGCCGCAGGGCCAGAAATGCTGCGCGAATTCGCCGCGTCGATGGCGCATGAGGTTAATCAGCCGCTCGCTGCGATGCGAACGAATGGCGAAACAGCGCTGCGTCTGCTCGGTCAGCGTGAACCGAATCTCGACAAGCTGCGCGATCTGATTCAGCGGATGATAAACGACTCTAAGCGCGCCAGTGGAATCTTGGAGCGTATTCGGACGATGGCGATGGGCGAGACGCCACAACGACACGCGCTAGAACTCAATGAACTCGTCTCAGAATCGATGTTCTTCCTTGGTCAGGACCTTCAATCAAAAGGCATTTCTTCTTCGCTCGATTTGGCCCCCGAGTTGCCTCAAGTGATCGGCGACCAGACCCAGATTCAACAAGTGCTGGTGAACATTGTCGTCAATGCGGCCCAGGCGATGGAAGCGTCGGGCGCCGCATGCCGCAAGATTTCTATCCAAACGACATTAAGTCCTTCAGAAGGGGTCCGCTGCGTAGTTGAAGACAGTGGCCCTGGTGTGGACCCAATGCATCTACCTCATCTTTTTGGCAAGTCCTTCACGACGAAGGCTGATGGGATGGGGTTGGGTTTGACGATTTCGCGAGCGATCATCGAATCTCATGGGGGCACCATGCGAGCTGACAACAAGTCAACTTTGGGCGGAGCTCGCTTCAGTTTCGCGTTGCCCCTGAAGGGAGCAGCGCTGAGCGCTGTGGGAATCTAGCTTTAGCGTGGACCCATTGGCGCGTGCGGATGGGCCGGCGGGCTGCTGGCGATGCCGATCGCGATCATGGCGACCGGCATTGCCGATGGCTCATGGTCCGTCCTGGCCCGGCTACGCGATGTCCGCTGCGACATCGTCCCTGGCCGCGGATCGAATGCCTGTTCATTCCGCCGCACTTGCGGGTGTCAGCCAAAGGTCGCGCTGAACAACGTGAGACCCGGGACGTCTGCAGTGACTTCCAAGAGGTGCTCCCCATAGCGACTCCCGTCGACGACTGTGTAGAGCGTCGGCCACCCAATGCCTATCGGCCGAGTGTCCTCGCCGTCCACGCGGACGCGAATCGTCGCGTAAGGCTCGGCGGACGCAACCAGATGCATTTTTGCTGCGGAGAACCGGTAGCGCAGCCCGCCTTGCGACGAGACCAGCGTGAGCCGCTGGCCCTCGCGCGCCCAGGAGCCGTCGAGCAGATACCGGTCCAGCGCCGGCCCGGCCCCCTGAGCGAACGAATACTCCACGGCTCCCTTTCGCGGCGACTGTCTCGGATCCTGCGGCGTGGGATGCTCGGCGCCGAAATAAGCCTCTGGAGAACCAATGCGCGATAAGTCTGGGTCGTCGCCGGGATCGATCGCCCACCCGGTCGGGGTGAGGCCAAGGGCATTCCGGATCGCTCCTTCAATCTCGTGCGCATAGCCTTCGCCTGCGCGAACCAATGCGACGCGCGCGTCACGGTTGATGAGGTAGAACGCCGGCCACGCGTCGTTCCCGAACGCGTCCCAAGTTCGATATTCGTTGTCGAGACCGACCGGGAAGAATATGCCTTCCTCTCGCACATAAGTCTCCACGTTCGCCCGCTCATGCTCGAACTGGAATTCTGGCGTATGGATCCCTATCAGGCGTAAACCCTGAGGGCCGTATTGGTCATGCCAGCGCTTTAGGTATCGCATCGGACGACGGCTGTTGATGCACGAATATGTCCAGAAACAGACCAATGTCGCAGGCGAGGGCGGATCAGCTATGGAAATTGGGCCACTGTTGATCCAGCCGTCGATGCCCGCGAAGTCCGGCGCCCTGGGCTGGAGCGCCGCGAGCGCTGACGTCACGGCCATTGTTCCAGCCACCAAGGCCCCCGGCGCGCCAAGGCTCAATTTCAGAAAATGACGGCGCGGGAGGGCAGCGCGCGAACCCGATGGCGAGGCGACCGATGTCCCGATGTCGAGACGTTCGTCGGCTCCCGGCGGATTTCGCATCCGGCGGGCACCAGCCCTGTGTTGGGATCTCTCGCCCATGGTCATCATCGTCATCTCCTCGCCGGGCGCTCATCACGAGCGCGAATACGCTGCTTCACGCGCGGACGGCGCCGAGCCGTCCTCTGCACCGAAAGCCGCGCGTCGTCGTGCACAATGGCAGCGCCCGAGCGCTGGCGGGCCGCTGTCGCCGCCGCTCTTCGAACGAGGCGGCGCCATTTCGATTTTTCTAACTCGCCTGACGCAGCGGCCTGAACGCGTTTCGAAGCTCTACGCTGAACAATTGCGGCTGTTCCCAGGCCGCGAAATGCCCGCCTCTGTCAGCCTCGTTGAAGTAGATAAGATTGTGATAAGCGCGCTGGGTCCAACTGTGGGGCGCCTGGTAGATCTCTTCGGGGAACACAGTGACGGCCGCCGGAATGGAAACGTTGACCGCGCTGAGGAGGCGATCCTTGTTCTCCCAGTAGAGCCGCGCCGATGAAACGCCGGTATTGGTCAGCCAATAGAGGGTGATGTTGTCGAGAATATCATCGCGGGTCAGTCCTGCCGGATGCCCGTCGAAGACGCCCGCGATCATCTCGTAGCTCTTCGCGTCGTGGTCGAGGATCCAGCCTGCGAGGCCGGCCGGAGAGTCCACGATGCCGTAGAGCGTCTGGGGACGCGTCGCCATTGCGATCGCGTAACTCAAGTGCTTCGCGCGGGCGAGGTTGATCTGGTCAAAAGCACGCTGTTCGTCGGCGGCCAACCCTGACGGCGCCATCCCCAGCAGGAGCGCCTTTCCAATTTCAGGCGGTACAGTCTCAGGGAAATTGACGTGAATGCCAATCAGCTCGGGCGGCGCCTGTTGCGCCATCACATTCGCGATATGGCCGCCCCAATCGCCCCCTTGCGCCACAAAGCGCTGGTAGCCAAGCCGCTTCATCAACACGACCCAGGCTCGGGCGATGTGAGCCGGATCCCAACCGGTCGTCGTCGGCTTAGCTGAGAAGCCGTAACCCGGTATCGATGGAATGACCAGATGGAAGGCGTCGGCGGCGCTGCCGCCAAAATTGGTCGGATCGGTCAAAGGATCGATGATCTTGAGCTGCTCGATGATCGAGCCGGGCCATCCGTGAGTGATAACGAGGGGTAGAGCATTTTCATGCTTTGAACGTATATGGATAAAGTGAATGTCCAGCCCGTCAATCTCGGTTATGAATTGCGGCAGCGCATTGAGCCGCGCTTCGATCTTTCGCCAATTGTAATCCGTCTGCCAGTAATGAATGACCTGCCGCAACGTCGCGAGCTGCACGCCTTGGGAATCGTCGGCCACAGTTTCCTTATCCGGCCAACGGGTCGCCGCTAAGCGACGCCGCAAATCAACAAGCGCCGCTTCGGGCACAGTGATGTGGAACGGGCGGATTGCCTCGCTGGTCGCAGCTGGCGCGGAATCGATCGATATGATGCTTGCGACGGCGGTCGTCGTGAGGCCGATAGCCGCAGCGCCGAAGAGCAGCTTGCGTCGGTCTTGGTCGACCGTCTCCGCCACGACCTGATGCGCCGTAGACTTCTCGATCGTCAGTTTCGCCATGATATCTCTCCCTTGTGTCGATGGTGCGGAGCGCCCGGCCAGCGGAGCGTCATGTTGGTTCGCGCAAGGAACGGAACGCCGCGCGTAGTTCCGAACAGAAGATCGCGGGCTGCTCCCAGGCAGCGAAGTGGCCGCCTTTGTCGACCTCGTTGAAATAGATCAGCTTGTGATAGGCTCGTTCCGCCCAACTCCGCGGAGCCCGGTAGTTCTCGCCCGGAAACACGGTTACGGCGGTGGGAATATGGACGTTCGCGGCGTTGTAGAGGCTGGCTTTGTTTTCCCAATAGAGGCGACCGGCGGACACGCCGGTATTCGTCAACCAGTAGAGCGAGATATTGTCGAGCACGTCATCCCGCGTTAAGTCGCCCGCGGGGTATCCGTTTACGGCGTGACCGAGTACGGCCGCATGCACTGCCGCCGCCGGTTGGCTATAGCCGTCGCCGTGGTCGAGCATGAATGCGGCCAGGTCGACCGGCGAATCCGCCAGGCCATAGAGCGTTTGCGGCCGGGTGCCCATCATCTGAGCGTAGGCGCGGCGCTTGGCGTATAGCGCCTTGAGCTGGGTGTACGCGCGCAATTCGTCGGCGGAAAGGTTTGATGGCGCGGGATCGCCGTCCTGCAGGGCCTTTGCGATTTCCGACGGAACAGTGCCCGGCAGATTGACATGTATGCCCAGCAGTTCCGGGGCTCCGAGCTTCGCCATCTCATTCGATACGCCGGAGCCCCAATCGCCGCCCTGCGCCACGAATTGTTCATACCCGAGCCGCTTCATCAGTACGACCCAGGCCCGCGCAATGCGCGTCGGGTCCCAGCCTGTCACGGTCGGTTTGCTTGAAAAGCCGTAGCCTGGCATTGACGGTATCACGAGGTGAAATGCATCCGACGCATCGCCGCCATATGCGGTCGGGTCGGTCAGGGGCGCGATAATCTTGAGTTGCTCGATGATAGAGCCGGGCCAGCCATGGGTGACGACCAAAGGCAACGCATGCTCGTGCTTGGAGCGGATGTGAATGAAGTGAATGTCGACTCCGTCGATCCCGGTAATGAATTGCGGCAAAGCGTTGAGCCGCGCTTCGATCTTTCGCCAGTCATAGTCGGCCTGCCAGTGGCTCACCAACTCCTGCATGGTCGCGAGCGGCACGCCTTGAGAGTCGTCATCGACCGGCTCCTTGTCTGGCCACCTCACCATTGCGAGGCGTCGGCGAAGGTCGATGAGATCGGATTCCGGGATGTTGATCTGGAATGGCCTTATTGGTGCATCCGCCCCAGCGGCCAGGGCCCGGGAGCCAGGCGAGGATAAGACGCTCGCGGCGCCCGCCGCGACGATTCCTATGGTGGCGGCGGCGACGAACCGTCGGCGGCCGGCATCAATGGTTTCTGATCTCATGGGCACACTCATGATCTCCCTCCGCACATCGAATTTGGCGCCTTCGCGGCGCAAGATTCGTCCCGACGCCGTAGCCGGTTCGGCGGCCACTTTGGGCTACTTGCGTTTTGAACGTCGCCGAGGGCGCGTAAAATTGCACGTTAGTGGGTGTTAGTTTCCGTGAGACGCCTGGTTTAGCGAGCCCAGGGCGCCGAGTGAGGTGGGCGGCGCGACATTCGGGGCCGGGAACTCATACGCATGCAACATGGCTCCACGATATCTTAAAGGGCCGTTCGATCGGCCTATCGAGTTGAGAGCGACAGCCGCCCTTTCGTCTCAGTAGCCCCGCCGCTGACCGGTGCATAGCAACGACTAACAGATCTCTCACACCCGCTAACGAGCAATCGTCCCGATTCGGCGCGAACCTTCTGACGATGCAATCGCGAGCCTGGGAGAAAGTCATGACCCGCCATTCAACATCTTTCGAGCCGGAGCGACCGCTGTCTGCGGAAATAGCCAAAGCACTGATCGTAGAAACGAATTCAACGCCGAATTCCACGGCGATGGTGAGCGCCGCTGCCGAGCCTCATTCCGCCAACCGGTTGCGTCGCCTGCTCATCGCGGGGGTCGCCACCGCCGTGTTGGCCGGCGGCTCATGGCTCGGGTGGAACTATTGGACCGTCGGTCGATTCCTGGTTTCAACCGACGACGCTTACGTTCAAGCTGACAACACGACAATAGCGCCAAGAATCTCGGGCTATCTGAGCGAAGTCCTGGTCGGCGACAACGAGCGGACGGCGGCGGGCCAAGTGTTGGCGAGAATTGACGACCGAGACTTCAAGGTGGCGCTTGACCAAGCGAGAGCAGACGTCGCAGCCGCGCAGGCCGCCATCGCCAGCAAGCAGGCCCAGCTCGACGTACAGCAAGCGATCATTGAGGCCGCGCAGGCGACCGTCGCGGTTGATGCAGCGAACAAGATGTTCGCAAGTGAAGAGCACAAGCGATATGCGGACCTCGCAGCGACCGGCTACGGCAGCGTGCAAAATGCGCAGGCCGCGCGATCTCGCAACGACGGCGCCGGAGCTGCGATCCGTCGCGACGAGGCCAACCTGGCGTCAGCGATAAAGAATGTTGATCTTTTAAGGGCGGAGCTCGCCCAGGCCGTCGCCGCGGCCGAGCGCGCTGCGGCCCTGCAGCGGCAGGCCGAACTCAATCTCAGCTACACGACGATCACATCGCCGATCGCGGGCGTGGTCGGCAATCGCACGCTGCGGACTGGCCAGTATGTGTCCGCCGGCACGCAGTTGATGGCCCTGGTTCCGATCTCCGGGGCCTATGTCGTCGCGAACTACAAGGAGACCCAGCTTACCCACGTTGAACGGGGTCAAGCGGTCACCATTCAGGTCGATACATACCCGGGGCAGACCGTGCTCGGTCATGTCGATAGCGTCGCACCGGCTAGCGGACAGGAGTTTGCCTTGCTGCCGCCTGACAACGCGACCGGCAACTTTACCAAGGTTGTCCAGCGTATTCCCGTCAAAATAGCGATCGATGGCGGTTCGCCGGTGGAATTGCGCCCTGGCATGTCCGTGATTCCG
The DNA here is from genome assembly GCA_036513315.1 of Roseiarcus sp. Taxonomy (GTDB): domain Bacteria; phylum Pseudomonadota; class Alphaproteobacteria; order Rhizobiales; family Beijerinckiaceae; genus Roseiarcus. Next base: position 70,275 of record DATBZF010000127.1, on the reverse strand, counting down.
ACAATCCAGACACTGGCCGCGAAGGCCCGCGAAGAAAAAGCACACGAAGCCTCGACAGTCGCGGACGTGATTCACAGGTGAAGTTATGGCCATGCCAACTCTCTCGGCGACATCCTCGCTCGGCGCCGCGTCACAAAATGCCGATCGCGCCAGCCCGGTGGTCTGGATCTCCATTCTGGCCGCTATGATCGGCGCCTTTATGGCGATCCTGAACATCCAGATCACGAATGCTTCTCTTCTCGATATCGAGGGGGGCATTGGAACCGGCGTTGACAACGGTTCCTGGATTTCGACGTCCTACCTGATTGGCGAGATCGTGGTCATCCCGCTAACCGACTATCTCAGTCGCGTATTCTCGTTTCGCCGGATCATACTGCTGCATGCGACGTTGTTTGCCGTTTTCTCGGTCGCCTGCGCCTTCACTCACGATTTGCCGTCGATGATCGCGATGCGTGGCCTGCAAGGTTATTTCGGCGGCGTGCTGATCCCAATGGCCTTCACGCTGGTGTTCACCAAACTGCCGAAACGACAGCAGCCGATTGGACTTGCAATGTTTTCCATCGCTGTGACCTTCGCGCCGGCCATTGGGCCGACCATCGGCGGCTATCTTACAGAGAATTATGGCTGGCAGACCATTTTCTTCGTCAACGTGATCCCCACCATCGTTATGGTGGCCACGCTCTTTTTTACGTTGGAGCGCCAGCCATTGCAGCTTGGCCTTCTGAAAGAGGGCGACTGGTTCGGAATCGCAACGATGGCGGTCGGCTTGTCTTCGCTGCAGGCGGTGCTTGAGGAGGGCAACAAGGACGATTGGTTCGGCTCGCAATTCATCATCAATCTTGCGATCGTCGCCGCGATCAGCCTGTCGCTATTCGTGGCCAATGAACTGATCGTCAAAAAGCCGCTGCTTCGCCTCAGGCTGCTGACCAACCGCAATTTTGGCATGGGCACGGCGGCCGCCATTTTTCTCGGCTTCGGATTGTTCGGCTCGATCTATCTGCTACCGGCTTATCTGGGCCAAGTGCAAGGCTACAATGCCGAGCAGATCGGTAACGTGCTGGCCTGGACGGGTCTGCCTCAACTTCTTCTCATTCCGCTCGTTCCAATGCTGATGCAGCGGGTCGACCCGCGATATATCGCGGCATTTGGTCTGCTGCTGTTCGCCTACAGCTCCTTTTTGAATACGACAATGTCGTTTGATTATTCCGGCGACCAGCTGTGGGTCCCCAACATCGTGCGCGCCGTTGGTCAAGCTCTGACGTTGGTTCCGCTCAGCAATGTCTCGCTCGGCGGCATTCCGCTACAAGACGCGGCGGCGGCGTCGGGCATCTCGAATATGATGCGCAACCTCGGCGGTGCGATCGGGACCGCAGTGCTCGCCACGATCGTCACCAAACGGGAGCAATTTCACTCGAACATCATTGGTCAATCGATTGATCTGGGGCGGCCGGAAGTGCGCGATCGCCTTACGGAGTTGACGAAATACTTTCTCGGTCACGGCGTCGCCGATCCCGCCGCCGCGCAGCATCAGGCCATCGTCGCGCTGGGCAAAACAGTCAAACAGCAGGCGCTGGTTCAGGGATATAGCGACACTTTCCTGGTGCTCGGCGTGGTTCTACTTCTCGCCACCGCGGCGGTTCTGTTGACAAAGAAGTCAAAACCAGGCGCGGCTGCGGGCGCGCACTAGGGAGAATCCGCGGAACATGTGGAGGAGCGTTCTCCCGAGGGCGACGGCGTCGGAGCGGCGGCTCGCTCCACCACCTGCGATGCGGCAATGACGGCGGCAATCCGATCGAATTCTACAAGACCGCGGTCGCCGAATCCGCAATGACACCGCTGTCTGGAACAGTGCAGCTCGATTTGAACGGCGCGGCGGCAGTCCCTGGGCCGACGCCGCCCCGGCAGGGATTTCCCGCTCTGGGGCATGCATCTCCGCCGCCGTTCTGTTAGATTTGCTGCTCTGGCAGGGGGGCGCCAAGACGTGGCCGACGACCAGTCCCATGACCGTCCGATCGCTTTTGGCCCCTTTCGGCTCACTCCAAAGGCTCGCTTGTTGGAGAAGGAGGGCGCTGCCCTGCACATTGGCGGCCGCGCCCTCGACATACTGATGTTTCTCGCCGCGCGACCGGGCGAAGTGGTGGACAAGCGCGAGCTCATGAAGCAGGTGTGGGCCAATGTGCATGTGGACGAGGGCAGCCTGCGCTTCCACGTCACTGTATTGCGCAAGGCCCTCGGCGACACGAATGGCGCTCAATATATCAAAAACGTGCCCGGACGCGGCTATTGTTTCGTCGCACGCCCTGTATGTTCCGAGGCATCGGCGGCGCCGCCGTCGGCGTCCACAGCTTCCCCCGGTCCTCTGCCGTCCCAGATCGCCAGGCTAATCGGACGGGCAGAAGCGGTGGAGAAGATCTCGGCAGACATCATGTTGCATCGCGTCGTGACTATTGTCGGTCCTGGCGGCATGGGCAAGACCTCAGTCGCCGTCGCAGTGGCGCATCGCCAATTCACCGAATTTCGTGGACTGATTTTTTTTATCGATTTCAGTGGATTGACGGATGTCAGCCTTGTCCCGAGCACCATCGCTTCCGCGCTGGGATTAACTGTCAGCTCGCAAGATCCGACGCCCGACGTGCTTGCCTTCTTGCGCGAAAGACGCGCGCTTTTGATCTTGGATAGTTGCGAACACGTACTCGAACCATTGGCGCCGCTGGCCGAGCGCCTTGCACGCGACGCCCCGGAGGCCCGACTCCTCGCGACCAGCCGGGAGGCGCTCAGGATCGAAAGCGAGTGTGTATTTCGGCTCTTCCCCCTGAGTTACCCGCAATCGCACCAATCGGTGAAGGCCGCGGATATTTCTTCCTATCCCGCAGCTCAATTGTTCCTGGAGCGCGTCGCCCCGAGTTTGGGTGGGATGGGCGTTAGCGAAGAAGACGCGGGGCTGGTCGCGGAGATCTGTCGGCGCCTCGACGGCATTCCCCTGGCGATCGAACTCGCCGCTGGACGGGTGGACTCTTATGGCATCGCCGGAACCGCATCTCTCCTCGACAGCCACCTCTCATTGCTGTGGCGAGGGCGGCGCACAGCTATTCCCAGACACCAAACCCTGAGTGCCGCCCTCGGTTGGAGCTACGATCTCCTTCCCCAAACCGAGGGCGTCGCTCTACGTAGGTTGTCGGTTTTTGCCGGGGCATTCACGTTGGAAGCAGCGATCGCCGTTGCCTCCCATCAAGGCCTCAGCAAATTCGAGGCCGCCGACGCCATCGCGAGTCTCACAGCGAAATCCCTGGTCGCGACGACATCCGAGCGGCCGCTGCGTTATCGCCTGTTGGATATGACGCGAACTTTCGCGCGCGAAAAGCTGCTGGAGGCCGGCGATGCGGATCGGGCCGCGCGCACTCACGCAGAGTATTTTCGGGACTTTCTGAACGATATCTCGGTCAAATCCAGCGGTCTCCAAAGCGACGGCCGTTTTCTTTCGCTAGCAGACCAGGTCTCCAATGTTCGAGCGGCGTTGGATTGGAGTTTTTCCGGACATGGAGATGTTACGGTCGGCGTTGCGCTGGCTGCCTCGGCGACCCAATTTTTCCTGGGGCTTTCGTTGCTGACAGAATGCCAGCGCTGGACGCAGCAAGCGGTGACCATGCTCGGCGCGACGACGATTGGCGGACGCCAGGAGATGGAGCTGCAGGCCGCGCTTGGCGTGTCCGTCATGTTCATGCAGAGCAATACAGAAGCCGTGCGATCCGCGCTCACCCGGAGCCTGCAACTGGCTGAGGAACTCGGCGACCGCTATTGGCAGTTGTGGCTGCTTCAGCTGTTTCAAATCTACTGCACTCGGATCGGAGATCTTCAAGGCTCATTGGATGCGGGAACGCGGGCTGAAGCCATTGCCAGGATTCTCAACGATCCTTCCAGTATGATCTATGTCGAGTGGGCGCTGGGGGTCGCGCATCATATGATCGGCAACCAGCAAAGGGCGGTCGAGCTTTGCGAGACCGCCATGTTGCAGAACCCGACCTCGCAGCGATCCTATACTCTGCATATGGGCTTCGATAACCGCACTTTCGCGCTATTTACTCTCTCGCGGGCGCTCTGGCTTACCGGCCGTCCAGACAGCGCCGTTGCGACGGCGAGATATACGATCAGCGAAGCCGAGCGCGTACAGCAACCGTTGAGCCTAAGTCTGGCGTTGCTTTTTACGATCCCGATCTTTCTCTGGATCGGAGATTGGGCCAATGCCGCCCCTTTGATCGATAGGCTCATCGACCACACCGGGAAGCACGCTCTGGGACCCCATCATGCCGTGGGCATAGGTTTTAAAGGGGAACTGCTGATAAGGCGAGGTGAGCTTGACGACGGGATCGATCATCTTGCGCGAAGCCAGGCGACGCTGAGAGCGACCCGCTATCGCTTGATGACAACCGTGTTTGGAACCACGCAGGCTGAGTCACGCGCCCAGCTTGGTCAATTCGATGACGCGATCCGTATCATCAACGAATGCATCGCACAGATGAACGATCGCGGCGAATCCTTCGATCTTCCCGAGATGCTGCGGGTAAAGGGGGACATTCTAAGATCATTGGGCCGCCCCGACGAAGCCGAGACCTGGTTTCGACAATCCCTGGAGGTTTCGCGCAGACAATGCGCGCTTGGATGGGAGTTGCGCGCCGCGGTCGCTCTGGGTCGCCTATGGCGGGAAAAGGGACGGGGAGGGGAGGCGCGCGCGTTGATCGAACCACTTTACCGCAGATACGACGAAGGCCTTGCAAGCATGGATCTCGTGGCGGCGAAGATGCTTCTGGATTCTCTAAATATGTAGTGTTGTCAAATAGATAGTGCGACGAAATTGTCTCGCAGTTCCTCACAACTTCTAACAAGCCAGCCAGCAAATTGATCGCCATGCTGACGCCGAGTTGTGAGGGAATTGGCCAGACATGACACTCCTCGATGTCGCGATTGAAGCCAGCGGAGGCTTGACGAAATGGGAGAGACTGAAGCGGTTTACGCTCCAACTGTCGGTCGCCGGCGACCTCGTTGTTCGTGCGAACCGATCAGCTCAATTCAAAGACCTTGTCGCGGAGGGGTCGACTCGCAGCCAACTCGTTCGGTTGACGGGATTTGCGGATGCAGGCGTTTGTGGCGTCTATCAGCCCGATCGGGTCGACATTGAAGATGCGGGCGGCAATGTCGTACGCACGAGGCGCGCCGCTCACGCAATGTTCCGACCTCTCGCGATTGATGGTCTCGTGGATGAGTTGCAACTCGTCTTCATGTGCGGTTCCTCCATTTGGCACGACCTGACATCGCCATTCGTACTCGCCCATCCCGACGCCACAACTGAGGAATTGACGCCCTGGTCCGAGCAGGGCCAGGTATGGCGGCGGATCCGAGCGATATTGCCGGAAAGCTTCGGCGCCCACGAGCAGACTATCTATTTTGACTCGGACGGTTTGCAGAGACGGATCGATCGCGACCTCTACGGTGTGAGAGTTGCGGACTACTCTTGGGCGCATCAGGAATTTGACGGAATCGTCGTTCCGACGCTGCGGCGGTCGCTAGGCCTTGCGGCGGACGGAACGGTCGCGGCCAAGCCTGCGCTGTTCGACGTAGAGATATTCGATGCAGAGTTTGAGTAGCGCGCGGTGGCCTCCGACATCGGGCGCCAAGGGGCCGGTGGCGACCCTACGCCTTGGTTTATCGAGATAGTTCCAAATCAAACCCCTCAACCCCAGGAGAGAACCATGGAAAGTCCTGCCAGGTCGCAACCGGCTGAATCCGTCGATATGAAATTCGAAGTCGCGATCATCCCTGTGTCTGACGTCGATCGCGCGAAGAGCTTTTATTTGACCCTCGGCTGGCGGCTCGACGCCGACTTCGTAAGGTCTGACGGATCGCGCGCGGTACAGCTAACTCCCCCGGGCTCGCCGAGCTCGATCCAGCTTGGCTCAAGTCCTTCGGCTCGCTTTTACCTGGTCGTGAATGACATCGACGCGGCTCGCGCCGATCTTGCGGCTCGCGGCGCCGACGTGAGCGAGGTTTTCCATCGGGGCGACAGCCGCGACAGCCGCGTTAGCGGCCCAGATCCGGAGCGGCGCAGTTATTTTTCGTTTGTTACGTTCAACGATCCGGACGGCAACAACTGGCTCGTTCAAGAGGTGACGCGACGACTGCCCGGGCGAATGAGCGCCGACACGGCGACGTTCTCCTCGCGAGCCGACCTCGCGGCCGCGCTTCGGCGTGCCGCGGCCGCCCATGGCGAACATGAGGCCCGTATCGGACAGCGCGATACGGAGTGGCGCCACTGGTACGCGGATCACATGATCGGCGAGCAAAGTGGCGCAAAGCAGCCCTTGTAGGCGTGGCTCCGCCGGACACTCCTATCGGTATCGCCTCGGCTTGGCGCCCGGCGATCCACAATATGCGGATGTCGAGGCGAAACTCGCGGCGCTACCGGTCGTCGGCGCCAGTCGCGCGGGACAGTATCCAGTCGTCAACAGTTAGGAGGAGGTCATGAGAAGGATAGCATGGGTCGCAGCGGCGGTCACGGCGCTCGCCGGCGGCGCCGCTTATATGGAGGCCGCATCCGGGCAGTCCAATGGAGAGGCCGCGCCGATCTACGGAATCAAAATCCCGGACGCATATCGTGACTGGCGCTTGATTTCGGTCAAACGCCTGACGGGCAAGCAACTGACAGGCGATGGCGGCGCGCTCAGGCAGTTGCGCGCCGAATTGGGCAACGATCTTGCGATCCAAGCCTATCGCGACGGGACTCGGCCGTTCCCGGATGGCGCGATTATCGCGGCGCTGCACTGGAATGAAGACTCGTCGGATACGGACAACCAAGCCTTGGCTGCAGGCTTTCCCGGCCTCGGCCTTGCCTCGTCTTTTGCTGGGTCCGCCATGAACGTTCAATTCATGGTCAAAGACTCGAAAAAATACGCTGCGTCCGGCGGCTGGGGATTCGCCGACTTCACGAACGGCAAACCCGGCAATGAGGCGTTGCATGCAAAGTGCTTCTCCTGTCACCAGCCAGCCAAAGACCGTGACTACGTTTTCACCCACTATGCACCTACGCCCTGAACTGAACGTGTCATGCGCCCTACGGGACAACTAAGGCACGTAGCAAGCGGTGGCGTCGCAACGGTACGATCTCAAAGACAAGCGCCATGGGCCGCGACTCGGGCGCCACGGGGACATAGTCGGATCGTGGCGCCTGAGCCCTTAGCCAACTTTTGGGCCTGCGCAGGTCGATCCAGACATGCGCTCTGGCCGGAGATCCCCTGCGAGGCTTTCCGACTCATCAGGACTGACATTCGCGCGATGGTTCATCAGGCGGCCCGCCCCCCATGGAATCGCGTCCCCCTGCTGTCTCACACGACGCAATGCTTCGCGACGCGAGTTTTGTCGAAGCAATTTCATTTCGCGTCCATGTCGCGTGGACTAGCCGGGAATCTTGGGGAACGGTGTCAGGAAATACGATGCATTCCTTGAAACACGAAAAAGCGCAGCCGCGACAAACGGCAATAGACTTAACTGTATGAAATATATAAAAGAAAAGTGGTAGCGGGGGCCGGATTTGAACCGGCGACCTCCGGATTATGATTCCGCTGCTCTAACCAGCTGAGCTACCCCGCCGCGCCGCGCGCCGATAAGGCGCGCAGTGGCGCGCATATAGGAAGCGGTCGCCAAAGCTGTCAAGAAAAACCGCCCGCCGCCCGCCTGCCGATGAAGCGCGGCGCCTATTTGGGCGCCATGCGCAGGGAGCCGTCGAGGCGGATATGGCCGCCGTTGAGCATGTCGTTGGCGATGATCGTCTGAACCAGCGCGGCATATTCTTCCGGCCGGCCGAGGCGGGAAGGGAAGGGCACGGAGGCGGCGAGGGCGTTGCGCGCCTCCTCGGGCAGGCTGTCGAACATCGGCGTATGGAACAGGCCGGGCAGGATGGTCATCACGCGGATGCCGTAAGCAGCCAGATCGCGCGCGACGGGCAGGGTCAGGGCCAATACGCCGCCTTTTGACGCGCCATAGGCGGCCTGGCCGATCTGGCCGTCCTGGGCGGCGACCGAGGCGGTGGTGACGATCACGCCGCGCGCGCCGTCGGCCGAGACCGGCGCCAGGGCCGCCATCGCCGTCGCGCTTTTGGCGATCATCGCGAATGTGCCGATCAGATTGATCTCGATGGTGCGGCGGAAGCTTGCGACGTCATGGGCGATGAGTTCGCCGGTGTCGCGCTTCTTCGACACCGTGCGCCGGGCAGGGCCGATCCCCGCGCAGCAGATCAGCACGCGCTCGACGCCATGGGCGGCGCGCGAAGCGCTCAGCGCGGCGTCGATGCTCGCCTCATTGGTGACGTCGGCCTCGCAGAACAGCCCGCCGATCTCGAAGGCGACTCTCTCGCCTCGCTCGCGTTGCAAATCAAGCAGGGCGACTTTGGCGCCGTCCGCCGCCAGTTTGCGGGCGGTCGCCTCGCCAAGTCCGGAGGCTCCGCCGGTGACGATGGCGGTGATGGTCGAATCGAGTTTCATGGCGTTCGGCTCCGGTTCGTTTGTGGAATTGTGCGCTGGAATAGGCTATTGCAATCGGGTTCGGCGCGACAGATCTGAGGCTTATCATGGAGCTTTGGCGCGCCCGGCAGGTTCGTTCGGTTGAGTCCTTAACTTATGATGAGCGCGGCATGAACCGGTTTGATCCCCGTCCGACCAGCGCGGTCGAGGCGCGCGTGGAATATCTAGACGGCGATTTTCGCGTCGCCAGGCCTGGCGCCTTCGTGCGTTGCGCGGTGACCGGCGCGCCGATTCCGCTCGACGAATTGCGCTATTGGAGCGTCGACCGGCAGGAAGCTTACGCCAATCCCGAAGCCGTTCTGCGGCGGCTCTCTTCGCGCGGCTGAGCCTTGCGCGGGATCGCGGGCTCCCGCCCGCGGCGGGCGGGAAGGCCGCGATCCCCGAGGCGTCAGCTTCTTGTCGCCCTCGATAATCTGCCTGGGGTTGCTGAACCGACTCCCTTCGCGGGCTTGCGTCTCTCGGGGTGATGGTTTATATATGAACCAATTCTCGCCAATCTGGAGAGCCCCTCGATGCCGAGCTACAACGCGCCCGTGAAGGACACGCTGTTCCTTCTGAACGATGTCTTCGATTACGCGCGCTATGACAACATGCCGGGTTTTTCCGAGGCGCCGCTCGATGTCGTCGAGGCGGTGCTGGGCGAAGGGGCCAAGATCGCCGAGGAAGTGCTGCAACCGCTCAATCGCTCCGGCGACATGGAAGGCTGCACCCGCCATGCCGATGGCAGCGTGACGACGCCCAAGGGATTCAAGGAGGCTTACAAAACTTTCGCCGAGGGCGGCTGGGTCGGCATCGCGGGCGATCCCGCCTATGGCGGCCAGGGGCTGCCTTACTTCCTGTCGCTCGCCCTCAATGAATATGCGATTTCCGCCAATCAGGCTTTCGCCATGTATCCGGGCCTGACCAATGGCGCGATGGCGGCGCTGCACACCCATGCCAGCGATGCGCAGAAGCGGACCTATCTGCCGAAAATGACCTCCGGCGAATGGTGCGGCACGATGAACCTCACCGAGCCGCAATGCGGCACCGATCTCGGGCTCATCAAGACGCGCGCCGCGCCGCAGGCCGACGGTTCCTACGCCATATCAGGACAGAAGATTTTCATCTCCGCCGGCGAACATGATCTCACCGACAACATCATCCATCTCGTCCTCGCGCGCATCGAGGGGGCGCCGGCGGGGGTCAAGGGCATTTCGTTGTTTGTCGTGCCCAAAGTGCTGGTGCGCGAAGATGGTTCGCTTGGCGAGCGCAATGGCGTCTCGTGCGGCTCGATCGAGCATAAGATGGGCATTCACGCCAATTCGACCTGCGTGCTCAATTATGATGGCGCCAAGGGCTGGCTGATCGGTGAGGAAAATCGCGGCCTCAACGCCATGTTCGTGATGATGAACGAGGCGCGCATGGGCGTGGCGCTGCAAGGCGTCGCCCTTTCCGAAGTCGCTTATCAGAACGCCGCCGCCTATGCCAAGGAGCGTCTGCAGGGCCGCGCGCTGACCGGCGCCCGGGACACCGGCAAGGCCGCCGATCCGATCCTCGTCCATCCCGACGTCAGGCGCATGTTGCTCGAAATCCGCGCCTTCAATGAGGCGGCGCGCGCGGCGATGATGTGGGCGGCTTTGTCGAGCGACGAGGCGCATCGGTCTCCCGATGCCGCGACGCGCCAGGGCGCCGACGACCGGCTCGGCCTGCTGACGCCGGTGCTGAAAGGATTCTTCACCGATATGGGCTTCGCCAACGCCGTCAAGGCGCAGCAGGTGTTCGGCGGCCATGGCTACATCGCCGAATGGGGCATGGAGCAATTCGTGCGCGATGCGCGCATCAATATGATCTATGAAGGCGCCAACGGCATCCAGGCGCTCGACCTCGTCGGGCGCAAATTGCCCAAGGACGGCGGCCGCGCGATCACCGCTTTCTTTGGCGAAATATCGGCGTTTCTCTCGGCCAACAAGGCGGATGCCGAACTTGCGCCTTATCTCACCGGATTAAAGGTGGGCTCAAGCCAATTGCAGCAGGCGACGATGTGGCTGATGCAGAACGCGATGAGCAATCCCGACAACGCGGGTGCCGGCTCGACCGATTACCTGCACCTCTTCGGCCTGACTTTGCTAAGCTATATGTGGGCGCGCATCGCCAAGGCGGTGCTCGCCAAGAAGGCGAAGGGCGAGGCGACCGAGGAGCTCGAAAGCAAACTCGTCCTCGCCAAGTTCTTCAACGAGCGTATGATGCCGGAGGCGGGCGCCCATCTGGCGCGGCTGAGTTCGGGGGCCGCCTCGATCATGGCGATGCCGGCGGCGGCCTTCTAAAAGGCCGGTTCGTATTCAGGGATAAGACAGGGGAGGATTATGCCGGCCGATAGTTCCGCCCCGCGCTATGCTGGCGGCTGCCAATGCGGCGCCGTTCGTTATGTCCTGACCGCCGCGCCGCGGGCGGCGAGCGTTTGCCATTGCCGTATGTGCCAGAAGGCAGGCGGCGCGCCGTTCATGGTTTTCGCCGGCGTAAAAAACGCCGATCTCACATTTACCCGCGGCGCGCCGGCGAAATATTCGTCGTCCGACATTGCCGAGCGCGGCTTCTGCGCCGCTTGCGGCACGCCGCTGACTTACCAAATGAAGGGTGGCAAGAGCATCAGCGTGACGATCGGCAGCCTCGACGACCCCAATCTGTTCCCACCGCGACGGCAACTGGGCGTCGAAGGAACGTTGCATTGGGTCGAAGGTCTCGCCGCTCTGCCGGGACAGCGCACCGACGAATGGCTCGCCGCGGCGAAAATTGAGAATGTCGGCAATCATCAGCATCCCGATCATGAAATCTGAGAAACACCGCGCCGCCGGCGGCGCTGAAGGAGATTGTCAATGACCGACGCCTTTATCTACGATCACGTCCGCACCCCGCGCGGGCGCGGCAAGCCGGACGGTTCGCTGCATACGGCGACGACCCTGCATCTGGCCGCCACCGCCTTGCGCGCGATCAAGGATCGCAATCATCTCGATCCCCATCTGGTCGACGATGTGGTGATGGGCTGCGTCGATCCGGTCGGCGAAGCGGGCGGCGATATCGCGCGGATGGGGGCGCTGGCGGCGGGCTTCGGCGATCAGGTGCCAGGCGTGCAGATCAATCGCTTTTGCGCTTCCGGCCTCGACAGCGTCAATTTCGCCGCCGCGCAGATCATGGCCGGCCAGCACGATATGACGATCGGCGGCGGCGTAGAATCGATGAGTCGCGTCGGCATCGGCGCATCGGGCGGCGCGTGGCCGGTCGATCCCAGCCTCGCCATACCAGCCTATTTCATGCCGCAGGGCGTTTCGGCCGATTTGATCGCGACCAAATATGGCTTCTCGCGTGACGACGTCGACGCTTATGCGGTCGAATCGCAAAAGCGCGCGAGCGCCGCCTGGGACGCCGGCCATTTCAAGAAGTCGATCGCGCCGGTCAAGGACGTCAATGGCGTCAGCCTGCTCGATCACGACGAGCACATGCGGCCGAAGACCGATATGCAGTCGCTGGCGGCGCTGAAGCCGTCCTTCGTCATGATGGGCGAGCAGGGCGGCTTCGACGCGGTGGCGATCCAGGCCCATCCCGAGGTCGAGCGCGTCATCCATGTCCATCACGCCGGCAATTCATCGGGCATTGTCGATGGCGCGGCGGCCGTGTTGCTCGGCTCGGCGAAAGCCGGCGCCAGCGCCGGCCTTAAGCCGCGCGGCCGCATCCGCGCCTTCGCCAATATCGGCTCGGAGCCGGCGATCATGCTGACCGGCCCAGTCGACGTGACGAAAAAAGTGCTCGCCCGCGCCGGCATGACGATCGCCGACATCGATCTCTTCGAAGTCAATGAGGCCTTCGCCTCCGTCGTGCTGCGCTTCCAGCAGGCCTTCGACGTCGATTCGTCCAGGATCAATGTCAATGGCGGCGCCATTGCGATGGGCCATCCGCTCGGCGCGACCGGCGCGATGATTCTCGGCACCGCGCTCGACGAACTGGAGCGCACCGGCAAATCGACAGCCCTCATCACTTTGTGCATCGGCGGCGGCATGGGCACGGCCACCATTATCGAGCGCGTCTGAGCTAAGGAACGGAGACAGGATATGACTTTCACCAATTTCCGTTTCGATGTCGATGCCGACGGCATTGCGCTCGTCACATGGGACATGCCGGGCCGTTCGATGAACGTCATCTCGGCCGACGTCGGGCGGGAGCTCGGCGCGATCATCGATAAGATCGCGACCGACGCGGCGATCAAAGGCGCCGTCTTCACCTCAGGCAAGGAGGGCTTCTCCGGCGGCGCGGATCTCACCATGCTGCAGACGATGGGCGCCGATTATGCGCGGCTCGTCAAGGCCGAGGGGCCAGAGGCGGCGATGCGCGCCTTCGTCGGCCAGGTCGGCGAATTGTCGCGCGCCTATCGGCGGCTCGAGACGGCGGGCAAACCGGTCGCTGCGGCGATCAATGGCGTGTGCATGGGCGGCGGTTTCGAACTCACGCTCGCCTGCCATTATCGCGTAGTTTCGGAGGGCGAAAAGGTTCGCGTCGGCCTGCCCGAGATCAAGGTCGGCCTGTTCCCCGGCGGCGGAGGCACCCAGCGCGTGGCGCGGTTGATGCAGACCGGCGACGCCTTGCAGATGCTGTTCAAGGGCGACCAGATCAAGCCGGCCGCCGCGAAGGCGATGGGCCTCGTGCATGAGGTGGCGCCGGCCGGCGAAATCGTGCAGCGCGCCAAGGATTGGGTGAAGGCCAATCCCAATGCCAAAGCGCCGTGGGATGATCCCAAATTCAAACTGCCGTCCGGCCGCGTGTTCTCGCCGACCGGCATGATGACCTGGCCGCCGGCCAATGCGATCTATCGCCGCGAAACCTACGACAATTATCCCGCCGCCAAGGCGATCCTCAATTGCGTCTATGAAGGATTGCAATTGCCGATGGATCTCGCGCTGGCGATCGAGGCGCGCTATTTCGCCAAGATCGTGCTGTCGAAGGAAGCGGCGGCGATGATCCGCTCGTTGTTCCTCTCGATGGGCGAACTCAACAAGGGCGCGCGCCGCCCGGCTGACGTGCCGCCGACCAAATTGCGCAAGATCGGCGTTCTCGGCGCCGGTTTCATGGGGGCCGGCATCGCCTATGTCTCGGCCAATGCCGGGCTCGATGTGGTGTTGATCGACCGCGACCAGGAATCGGCGGATAAGGGCAAGGCCTATTCGCACAAGCTGATCAGCAACCAGATCGCCAAGGGCCGCGCGAAATCCGCCGATCGCGACGCGCTGCTGGCGCGCATCCATGCCAGCGCTGAATATAAGGATCTCGCCGGCTGCGATCTTGTCGTCGAAGCGGTGTTCGAGGATCGCGCGGTGAAGGCGGAGGCGACCAAGAACGCGCAAGGCGTGCTCGGTCCCGACGTGATTTTCGGCACCAATACTTCGACCCTGCCGGTCACCTCGCTGGCCGAGACGTCGCTGAAGCCCGACAATTTCATCGGCGTGCATTTCTTCTCGCCCGTCGACAAGATGATGCTGGTCGAGATCATCATGGGCGAGAAGACCGGCGCCAGGGCGCTCGCGACCGCGATGGATTTTGTCCGCGCGATCAAGAAGACGCCGATCGTCGTCAATGATTGCCGCGGCTTCTACGCCAACCGCTGCGTCGGCAATTACATCCGGGAAGGCCATCTGATGCTGATGGAGGGCGTGCCGCCGGCGATGATCGAGAATTGCGCGAAAATGGCGGGCATGCCGGTCGGGCCGCTGTCGCTCAATGACGAAGTCGGCATTGATCTCGGTTGGAAAATCCTGCTTGCGACCAAGAAGGACCTCGGCGCCAACGCCATCGATCCCGCGCAGGAGAAAGTGCTCGAAGCGATGGTCGTCGCCGAGAAGCGGTTCGGGCGCAAGAACGCCAAGGGTTTTTACGATTATCCCGAGAAGGGACCGAAAAGCTTGTGGCCGGGCCTCGCCAAAATCGCCGGCAAGGCGCTCGACCCCGACGCTCTCAGTGTGCAGGAATTGAAGGACCGCTTTCTCGTCACCCAATCGCTGGAGGCGGCGCGCTGCATGGAGGAGAATGTCGTCACCGATCCGCGCGAAGCCGATGTCGGCTCGATCCTTGGCTTCGGTTTCGCTCCTTTCGCCGGCGGCACGCTGTCCTATATCGATGGCATGGGCGTAAAACGTTTTGTCGAGCTCGCGCAATCGCTCGCCGCCAAACACGGCGATCGCTTCACGCCCAATCCGTTGCTGATCGAAATGGCCAAAAAAGGCGAGACATTCTACGGCCGCTTCGGGGAAAGAACGAAGGCGGCGTAACCGGCGGGAATGCGGACGCATTTGAAATCGCGACCGTCCCCGATTGGCTCTTCGAGCGCCTGCTTTCGTGGCTGGCGTTGCAAGAGCGGGCGAGGACTCCCGCCATCCCAGGGCGACATTCCCCTGAAAATTCGCTCCCAAAACGCCGGATTGCCGAGAACGCCAAGCCGGGGCACAATGATGCCTGGAATCGCGTCTATCCCGTAAATTTCTGGATAGAGTCTGTGAAAGGGCGCGGATGGTGCGCAAGGTTTCTTACGTTGCTTTGGGGATTGCGATCGGCGTCGGGTCGGCGCTGTGGGTCCCGCATGCGCCGCCTCTTCTGGGCAATGGCGCTTTGGCCGCCGCCTCCGACACCTATCGTCAGCTCAATTTGCTCGGTGACGTGATCGAGAAGATCAAAAACAATTACGTGGAAAAGCCCGACGAAGGCAAGCTCATCGAGGCGGCGATCAATGGCATGCTGACGTCGCTGGACCCCCATTCGAGCTATCTCGACGCCCGCGCCTTTCGCGACCGGCAGGAGCAGATCAAGGGCGAGTTCGGCGGCATCGGCGTCGAAATCGTGGACGACAACGGGCTCATCAAGATCATCTCGCCGATCGACGACACGCCAGCGGCGAAGGCCGGCATTCTTTCGGGCGACGTCATTATCGAGATCGATGGTCAATCGGCCAAGGCGCTGTCGTTCGACCAGGCAGCGGACAAGATGCGCGGGCCGCCCAGCTCGCTGGTCCGGATCAAGCTCGTGCGCGGGCCGACCAAGGAAGTCAAAGAGTTCAGAATCGTTCGGGAGGTCATCAAGCTTCGCTCCGTCCATTCGCATGTCGAGAGCGACGACATCGGCTATATCCGCATCGCGCAATTCGACGAACAGGCCTTTGACGGACTGAAGGCCGCGATGGAAAAGTTCGAGCGCGCGCCAGGCGGCAAACTCAAAGGCTATATCCTCGATTTGCGCAACAATCCCGGCGGCCTGGTCGAACAGTCGATTGAAATCGTCAACGCCTTCCTCGATCGCGGCGAGATTGTTTCGACGCGCGGGCGCAATATCGAGGAGACGCAGCGTTACGACGCGCAGCCGGGCGCCGATCTCTCGCATGGCAGGCCGCTGGTCGTGCTGATCAACGGCGGCTCCGCTTCCGCCTCGGAAATCGTCTCGGGCGCGCTGCAGGATCACAAGCGAGCAACGCTGATCGGCAGCCGTTCGTTCGGCAAGGGCTCGGTGCAGACGATCATGCCGCTTGGCCCCAACGGCGCCCTGACGCTGACGACGGCGCGCTATTACACACCGTCCGGCCGCTCAATCCAGGCCAAGGGTATCCAGCCCGACATCCAAATCCTCGAAGACGTGCCGAACGAGCTGAAAGGCAAGGACGACATCGAGGGCGAGGCTTCGCTCAAGGGCCATCTCAAGAACGGCGACGACGAGAAGATGGGGTCGCAGGCCTATGTGCCCGCCGAGGCCAAAGCCGATAAACAATTGATCGCCGCCGTCGATCTGTTGCACGGGATCGGCAAGGTCGTCGCGCCGGAGCCCGCGAAGAATGTTTCGCCGGCGGCGCCGCGCGCCGATGCGAGGCCTGATGCGCCGGCCGGGCCGCCAGGATGATTTGGTCAGCGATGCGTTGATTTCCGTCTTGAATCTGGCTTTTTTCCAAGGCGGCGACTTATTCGCCAGCATTCATCCTAAATCATGACGAAACGCCATCGCGGGCGATCGTCGTTTTAACGCGGCCGAAGCCGACGCTATCGCGCAGATTAAACCGGAGCCGCAATGTCCCGTCGCATCGACTATTATTTCTCGCTGGTGAGCCCGTGGGCCTATATCGGGCATCGGCATTTCATCGATATTGCCCATCGGCGCGACGCCAAAATCGCCTACAAGCCGGTTCTTTTGAACAATGTTTTCTCGGAAACCGGCGGATTGCCGCTCGCCAGGCGCCACCCTGCCCGACAAGCCTATCGCACCGTCGAATTGCAGCGGTGGCGCGAGAAGCGGAAGCTCGAGTTTCACTTATGGCCGAAATATTGGCCTTACGACGCCGATCTCGCCAATTGCCTGGTGCTCGCCCTGGTCGCGGCGGGCGCCGACCCAGCCGCCTTCGTGCAAAAAGCATTCGAGGGCATTTGGGAGCGCGAGGAAAACCTCGCCGATGAGAATGTGCTGGCGGAGCTTCTGCGCGTAGCCGGCTTCAACCCGACCAATCTTTTCGCCGACGCCAATTCGCCCGCCATTCGCGCCGCCTATGAAGGCAATCGCCTCGAGGCGATCAAGATCGGCGTATTCGGCGCGCCCTCTTATGTGCTCGATGGCGAAATTTTCTGGGGCCAGGACCGTCTGGATCTCTTGGCCGATGCGCTCGAGAGCGGACGTCGGCCGTTCACGGCGCAATCCACGGCGGGTTGAGCTTTCGCCGCGCGCGACGGCGCGTGGGCGGGCTTCACGATAAAATGTTCGCCCGGTTTCCTGTTAGTTATGTGTAATAACTAGTATGGACGAGCGGTGTATGAACCTCCGTCCTGCTTGGCGGCGGCGAGACAGTTTTGTGTACCAGAGCCCTGATATTGCTCGATGAAGGAGGAAAATGCGCGGCTCGCGCGGCGCGCCCGAACGCCCGTCCGCCAGGGCGGTTCAAGGCTTCGGATTCCAGGGCGGACTCGCCTGCCGGAACTTTCCCCAGGTTCCGCTTCTTATACCTTTTGCGACATTGATTCGTTTAGATGCGAACCTTAACTTATATGGGTGAGGATGGGCGACCTGTGAACGAAGCGCCCGCCACGGCTGGGGATGATTGGACCGATGAATTTTTCCTATCAGATGTACGAGATGGCTCTCGCGGCGCTGGGACCGGCGCGCGCGATCTCGAACGCCAGCCGGCTTGTCTTCGCCAATCCGTTCAATCCGCTGACCAACACGCCGTTCGGCAAGAATATCGCCGCCGGCGCAGAATTGTTCGAGCGGATGACCCGCAGCTATGGAAAGCCGGTTTTCGGGCTTCAGAAGACTGCGGTCGATGGCGTGCCCTGCACGGTGAGGGAGGAGGTCGTTTGGCAGCGCCCTTTTTGCAGCCTCCTTCGTTTCGTCCGCGAAGGCGCGAAGCTTCGCGCGCCGCAGCCCAGGTTGCTGATCGTCGCGCCAATGTCCGGCCATTATGCGACGCTGTTGCGCGGCACGGTGGAAGCTTTCCTGCCGACGCATGAAGTTTTCATTACCGACTGGGCCAATGCGCGCAACGTTTCGCTCGTCGCCGGCGGGTTCGACCTCGACGATTACATCGTCTATCTCCGCGAAATGCTGGCTTTGATCGGACCGGGCGCCCATACGATCGGCGTCTGCCAGCCGGCCGTTCCGCTGATCGCCGCGGTTGCCTTGATGGAGGCTGAAGACCACAGCGATATTCCGGCGTCGATGACGCTAATGGGCGGTCCGATCGACACGCGGCGCAGCCCGACGGCGGTCAATCTTCTGGCCGAGCGGCGCGGCGTCGAATGGTTTCGCGACAATTGCCTGAATGTGGTGCCGTTTCCCCATGCCGGCTTCGGCCGCGTTGTCTATCCCGGCTTCCTGCAATTGTCGGGCTTCATGGCGATGAACCTCGACCGGCATGTCAGCGCCCATGTCGACATGTTCAATAATCTCGTCTCGGGCGATGGCGATTCTGCCGAGAAACATCGCGAGTTCTACGATGAATATATGGCGGTGATGGACCTTGCCGCCGAATATTACATGCAGACGATCGAGACGGTGTTCGTAGAACATTCCCTGCCCAAGGGCGAGATGAAGCACCGCGGCGCGCCGGTCGATCTGAAAGCCATCCGCCGCTGTGCGCTGATGACCGTCGAGGGCGAGAACGACGACATATCAGGCGTCGGCCAGACCTATGCCGCGCAGGAGTTGTGCGCCAATATTCCCGCCGAGCTGAAGGTCCACTACCTGCAGAAGGATGTCGGCCATTACGGCGTCTTCAACGGCTCGCGCTTCCGGGCGTTGATCGCTCCGCGCATCGTCGATTTCCACGCCAGCGTCGATGCGCTCGCCAAGTCGCAGAAGCGGCGCAAGGCCGCGAAGGATTAAAGCCCTCGACTATATATAGTACATCAGGCTTGATTCATCGACATCGGCTAATGCGCGCATCGAGGCGAGCGAGCGATTGTCGAGAACCGACGCGATGGAATTGCGCACTTCCAGCATCATCAGCCGCACTGTGCAATTGCCCTCGGTCGGGCAATCGTCGCAGCGCCGGTAATAGCCCTTGCTGGCGCAGGCGATCGGCGCCAAAGGCCCATCCAGCGCCCGAACGATATCGCCAACCATGATCTGCGCCGGACGTTTGGCGAGAACATAGCCGCCGCCGCGGCCCTTCTTGGAATGGACGAGGCCGGCAGTGCGCAATTCACCGAGAATGGCGTCAAGGAATTTTTTGGGGATATCGTTGGCGGCGGCGATGTCCGCCACCAGCGCTGGGCGCCCAGGCTCCAGCCCAGCCAGATGAACCATGGCCTTCAGGCCGTATTTTCCCTTGTTCGTCAGCATCTTTGGCCCTTGGACCGATCCGATGCCCATACATAAGCGATTCAATCGATAAATACTATAGAAAGCCCGGCGTCTCTATTCAGCCCGCCCTGCGCGCGCTCATTTTATGCAAAGTTTACCAATCCGCGGGGCTTTGCCGCGGACAAGACGCTCCGATGGTATTCTGATCCTCACGCGGCCCAACTCCGGCCGCCGACGGATCGGGGATGACGAATGCGAAACTGGCGTACGGCGGCGGTCGGGCTTGCGCTTTTTCTCGGCGCCGCATCGCTCGCTCAGGCGCGCGACATCGTTGCTTTCTCCTCGCCCTATGAAGTCGGCACGATCGTCATCAGCCAGAGTGCGCGCAAGTTATATTTGATCACCGGCCCGCAATCGGCCATCGCCTATCCCGTCGCCGTCGCCAAGCGCGGCAAGGAATGGAGCGGCTACGCCAAAGTGGATGGCAAATATGTCGACCCCGCGTGGTCGCCGCCCGAATCGGTCAAGCGGGACCACCCCGAATTGCCCGACGTGATTCCAGGCGGGTCGCCCCATAACCCGATGGGCGCCCGGGCGATAACCCTCGACCGCGACGAAGTGGCGATCCACGGCACGACGATGGCGATGCGCGCTTCGGTCGGCACGGCGGCGTCCTATGGATGCATCCGTATGCTGAACGAAGACGTGATCGATCTCTTCGATCGCGTCAGCGTCGGCGCGCCGGTGGTCATGGTCCGATAGGCCGGGCCGCCCGTTATTTCTCGCCGCGCAGTCCCGGCGTGCCGCCTTCGCCGAGGCCGCCGATATGGGACTGCGTATAGCGTTCGAGGCCGATGCGCTTGATGAGATCGAGCTGCGTCTCGAGGAAGTCGATATGGCCCTCCTCATCCGACATCAACAGGACGAACAGGTCGCGGCTCGGATAATCCTTGATCCTGATGCAATATTCCGCGGCTTCCTGATAGAGCGCGCGGGCGGAGACCTCCGCCTTGAGATCGCATTGGATGACTTCCTCGACGTTCTGGCCGATCAACAACGGATCGAGCGTCTGCAGATTGGGGAAGCCTTCGAGGAAAATGATGCGATCGATGAAGCGATCGGCATGCCGCATTTCCTCGATCGATTCCTCGCGCCATTGTTTGGCGAGGCCGTTGAGACCCCAATTGTCGAGCAGGCGGTAATGCAGCCAATATTGGCTGATCGCGGTCAATTCGCTGCGCAGACCCTTGTTGAGATATTCAACGACTTTCGCGTCGCCCTTCATCCTCAGCTCCTTGAACGCCGCCGCCGGTGAATTGACCGACCGCATCAGTCAGTTTAGAATAGTTCTATGCTACGGGCAACGCGCGATTTGGCGAGGCAAGGCCGGGGGGCCGGGCTTTATTCGGCGGCGATCAGGAAGGGCGCCGGAGCGGGCGCGTGTTCGTGGCCATGATGTTCAGCGCCAGGGCACGCTGGGCAACCGACGTTGCAATTGGCGCCGCGCGCCTGGGCCAGCAATGCGCGGACAGTGATCAGACAGCGGCCGCATTGGGGCGCGCACCCGAGGCAACCGTAGGCCTGGACCGGCGAGCGCGGACGCCCGGCGTCCTCGCTTTTCAGCGTTGCAAGGATTTGCGTATCGGACAGAACGTTGCAGGAACATACAATCATCGGCGCCGCGTAGTTTAGAATCGCTAAAAACTATAGGTTTCTCAAGGCCTTATATACCGATCACCGCGTCCCGCGACAAGAGCCGCGCGACGATTTGGCAAAATTCGGGAGCAAAGATGACGACGCGGACCTTCGCCGACCTCAGCGAGCGCGAGATTCTGGCGCTGGCGATCAGCAGCGAAGAGGAGGATGGGCGCATTTACGCTGACTTCGCCGAGGGCCTCAGGGACGATTATCCCGGCAGCGCGCTTGTCTTCACCGATATGGCCGCCGAGGAGAGCGAGCATCGCCGTCAATTGATCGATCTCTACGTCCAGAAATTCGGCGATCACATCCCCCTCATTCGCAGGCAGGATGTGCGCGGCTGGGTGCATCGGCGCCCGATCTGGCAATTGAGGCCGCTTGGGATCGATGTCGTGCGCCGTCAGGCGCGGCAGATGGAGCAGGACGCCGCCCGGTTCTATCAGCAGGCGGCGAGCCGCACCACCGACGCCGCCGTCCGCAGGTTGCTTGGCGATCTGGCGGCGGCGGAAGAGGCGCATGAGAGTGTCGCGGCCAGCATCGAGGCGACGCGCCTGCCCGGCGAGGTGCGCGCCAGCGAGGATGATGACGCGAGGCGGCGCTTCATCCTGCAGATCATTCAGCCCGGATTGGTCGGTCTGATGGACGGCTCGGTGTCGACCCTGGCGCCGGTGTTCGCCGCCGCTTTCGCGACGCACAACCCCTGGAACGCCTTCCTCGTCGGCATGGCCGCCTCGATCGGCGCTGGCATTTCGATGGGTTTCGCTGAAGCTCTGGCCGATGATGGCAAGCTGTCGGGGCGCGGCGCGCCGTTGTTGCGCGGCGCCGCCTGTGGGCTGATGACGTTCGCCGGCGGCATCGGCCACACGCTGCCCTATCTCATTCCGAACTTCTACACGGCGACTTTCATCGCATGCATCGTCGTCGTGATCGAACTCATCGCGATCGCGCTGATCCAGTGGAAATATATGAAGACGCCGCCGCTGGCCGCCGCCGCCAAAGTGATGCTTGGCGGCGGCCTGGTGCTCGCGGCGGGAATTATGATCGGCAGCAGTTAGGGCCGCTGCGCGGCGGCCCGTCATGCGTCCGCTTCATTCCGCCTTTCCCCAACCGCCCCCGGTCGGCGTGACGATCACGATCGCCTCGCCCGCTTCCAATACGGTCTGCGCGCAGCCCTCGAGTTCTTCGATCCGGCCGCCATTGCGTTCGACGAAATTACGCCCCAGTTGGCCCGGTTCGCCGCCTTCCATACCGAAGTTCGGCACTCGGCGATGGCCGGTCAGCAGCGACAGATCCATTTGCTCTCTGAAGCGCAGCTTACGCATCGTGCCGTCGCCGGCGCGCCATCGCCCCTTGCCGCCGGAGCCGCGACGGATGTGAAAATCCTCCAGCACGACGGGAAAGCGCGATTCCAGCACTTCCGGATCGGTCAGCCGCGAATTGGTCATATGCGTGTGCACGCCGCTGGCCCCGTTGAAGCCTGGTCCCGCCGGCGCGCCTGAACAGATCGTCTCGTAATATTGATAACGCTCATTGCCGAATGTCAGATTGTTCATCGTGCCCTGGGCCGAACCGAGTGCGCCGAGAGCGCCAAATAGGGTATCGGTGACCGCCTGCGAAGTCTCGACATTGCCGGCGACCACCGCGGCCGGATATCGCGGCGATAGCAGCGATCCTTCCGGTATGATGATGTGGATCGGCCGCAGACAGCCGGCGTTCATCGGAATCTCGTCTTGCACCATCATACGGAACACATAGAGCACCGCCGCCCTGGCCACGGGTTCCGGCGCGTTGAAATTGGTCGGCTGCTGCGGCGAAGTTCCCGTGAAGTCGACGGTGGCTTCACGCTTTTCCCGGTCGACCTTGATCTTCACCTTGATGACGGCGCCCTGATCCATCTCGTAGGAAAATTCACTGTCGTTCAGCCAGTCGATGACTCGGCGCACGCTCTCGGCGGCATTGTCCTGGACATGGCCCATATAGGCCTCAACCGTCGCCAGCGAGAACTGATCGACCATGCGCCGTAATTCCTGCGCGCCCTTCTCATTGGCGGCGATCTGCGCCTTCAGATCATTGACGTTCTGCAACGGATTGCGGGCGGGGTAGGGGCCTCCTTCAAGCAGCGCATAAAGTTCGCGCTCGCGAAAACGTCCTTGCGCGACCAGCGTAAAATTGTCGATATAGATGCCTTCTTCGAGAATATTGGTGGCGCGCGGGCTCATCGATCCCGGCGCGATGCCGCCGACATCGGCGTGATGACCGCGCGAGGCGATCCAGAACAGGATCGTCTTGCCCTCCTCATCGAACATCGGCGTGCAGACAGTGATGTCCGGCAGATGAGTGCCGCCGTTATAGGGCGCGTTGAGCGCGAATACGTCGCCAGGGTGGATGCGTCCCTCATTGAGCCGGATGACCGTTTCGACCGAGCGGTCCATTGATCCCAGATGCACCGGCATATGCGGCGCATTGGCGACAAGCCTGCCGCGGCGATCGAATACCGCGCAGGAGAAGTCGAGCCGTTCCTTGATGTTGACGGAATAGGCGGTGTTCTGCAGCGTCACGCCCATCTGTTCGGCAATCGACATGAAGAGATTGTTGAAGATCTCCAGCATCACCGGATCAGCCTTGGCGCCGATCGCCTCGCGTCGCGGCAGCGCGGCGACGCGCTGCAAGACGACATGGTTCTTTTGCGTGATCTGCGCGCGCCACCCTTCTTCGACGACAATCGTCTGGTGCGGCTCGATGATCAGCGCGGGGCCGTCGACCTGCGCGCCAAGCGCGAGATTTTCGCGCCTGAACACGCCCGCTGTCCGCCATGCGCCGTTGGAAAAGAAACGCGTGGCGCGTTCTGACTTGGGCGCTTCCACGCTGGATACAGGCTCAGCGCTTTCGGCAAACCGCGCTGCGCCGCCGACCGCCTCGACATTGATCGCTTCGATCACCAGGTCATTGGCGGGCTCGATGAATCCGAAACGCGCCTTGTGCGCGATCTCGAACTCACGGCGCATCGCCTCGGCGCTCGCCGATTTCACTTCGAGCGCTGTGTCCGAACCGGCATAGCGCAATTGTGCGCGCACATGCAGCGCGATATCGGCGCGCGCGACCCCCTGGCTCTCGACTTCCGCAATCGCCTCGTCGCCGAGCGCCCGCGCCAGGCGCGCGATGCGCTCCAGCGCCGCCGCCTCCAGCGGCTCCTCGACGCCCTGGCCGCGGCTGGCGCTGATGTCGGCGAGGCCCATGCCATAGGCCGACAGCAGCGACGAGAGCGGATGGATCAACACCGTCTTGATGGATAGCGCGTCGGCGACGTCGCAGGCGTGCTGACCGCCGGCGCCGCCAAAACAATTGAGCGCGTAGCGCGTGACGTCATAGCCGCGCTCGACCGATATTTTCTTGATCGCCTCGGCCATTTTGGCGACGGCGATGGCTAGGAAGCCGTCGGCGACTTCCTCGGCGCTTCGCTCGTCGCCGACCTCGCGCGCCATTTTCGCGAAAGCCTGCGCGACGCTCTCCCGGTCAAGCGGTTCGTCCTGGCCGGGCCCGAAGATTTTCGGAAAGAAATCGGGGATCAGCTTGCCGGTCATCAGATTGGCGTCTGTCACCGCGAGCGGGCCGCCGCGCCGGTAACATCTGGGGCCGGGGTTGGCCCCCGCCGAATCCGGACCGACGCGAAACCGTGCGCCATCGTAGTGAAGGACCGAGCCGCCGCCCGCCGCGACTGTGTGGATCATCATCATGGGCGCGCGCATGCGCACGCCGGCGACTTCGGTCTCAAAGGCGCGTTCGTATTCACCGTCAAAATGAGCGACATCGGTCGATGTGCCGCCCATGTCAAAGCCGATCACGCGGTCAAAGCCCGCGCTGCGCCCGGTCTGCGCCATCGCGACGACGCCGCCGGCGGGGCCGGAAAGTATCGCGTCTTTTCCGGCGAACAGCTCCGCCGCGGTCAATCCGCCCGACGACATCATGAACATCACGCGCGCGCCGGTGCGCTTGACGTCCAGCTCGTTCGACACGCGCTGGACATAGCGCGCCAGGATCGGCGAGAGATAGGCGTCGACGACCGTCGTGTCGCCGCGCCCCACCAGTTTGATCAGCGCCGAACATTCGTGGCTGACCGACACCTGGCCAAAGCCCATTTCACGCGCGAGACGCGCAACCTGCCGCTCATGTTCGGGATAGCGATAGGCATGCATGAAGACGATGGCGATCGCGTCGAACCCGCGCTCCTTGGCCGCGGCCAGATCGCGCCCGATCGCGGCGAGATCCGGGGCCCTCCCGATCGTTCCGTCGCTGAGCACGCGCTCATCGACCTCAACGACGTCGGCGTAAAGCTGCTCCGGCTTGATGATGTTCATGGCGAATATTTTAGGCCGCGCCTGATAGCCGATTTCGAGCGCATCGCGAAAACCACGCGTCGTCACCAGAAGCGTCCGCTCGCCCCTGCGTTCAAGCAGAGCGTTGGTGGCGACGGTGGTTCCCATTTTCACGACGCCAACGGCGCCCGTGGGGATCGCCTCGCCCGGCGCCAGGCCGAGATGGTCGCGGATGGCTTGAACGGCGGCGTCGCTATAGGCGGGATTTTCCGACAGCAATTTGCGCGCGTGCAGACGGCCCCGCGGATCCCTGCCGATGACATCAGTGAACGTGCCGCCGCGGTCGATCCAGAAATCCCAGCGCTGTCCGTCCTGGCCGCCGCCGTCGCGCTCAACGCTTCCAGACGCCTCCGGTCGGGTTGGCCCGGAGCGAGCGTCAGCGTCTGTCTCGGCGTCAAATAGCGGCGGCGTTTGCATCTGATTCTCCTAGCGTAGCGCGAAATTGCGGACAACTGTCACGTCGTGTTGACAACGTCAACAAAATATACGTATATCATCGATATTTTATTGACGGAGGGGTTAGAATGTTCAGTTGGTATCGCAATCTTGGGGTGGATGGACGGCGGACTTTTTGGGCGTGTTTCGGCGGCTTCGCGCTGGACGCGCTCGATGTGCAAATTTACAGCATGGCGATCCCGGTCCTGATCGGTGTCGGTTTCATCGCCAAAAGCGAAGCCGGGATCATCGCCACCGGCACGCTGGTCCTGTCGGCCGTCGGCGGTTGGCTGGCGGGAATTCTCGCCGACAGGCTCGGGCGCGTTCGCACCCTTCAAATCACAGTCTTGTGGTTCGCGGTGTTCACAGCGCTCTGCGGCCTGACGACCGGCTTCTGGGGGCTGCTCGTCTGTCGCGGCCTGCAGGGGCTCGGATTCGGCGGCGAATGGGCGGCGGGGGCGGTGCTGATCGGCGAGGTCGTGAGGGCCAGCGACCGCGGCAAAGTCGTTGGCTTCGTTCAAGGCTCCTGGGCTGTCGGCTGGGGCGTCGCGGTGACGCTCGCGACGCTCATACTCACTTTCGTCCCGCAGGACTACGCCTGGCGCTGCCTGTTCTTGATCGGGATATTGCCGGCGTTCACGACATTCCTCATTCGCCGTCATGTCCAGGAGCCGGAAGTGTTCGCCAAAGCTCATGCTCAGAACGCATCGCGGCCCGGCACGATGGCGATCTTTGGCCCGCATCTGTGGTGGACTACGTTTCGCTGTTCCTTGCTCGCCCTCGGCGCGCAAGGCGGCTATTATGCGATCAGCACGTGGCTGCCGAGCTTTTTGCAGACTGAGCGCCATATTACGGTGATCGGAAGTTTCAGCTATCTGATCGTAGTCGTTACCGGCAGTTTTTTCGGCTATGTCACCAGCGCTTACCTGAACGACGCGATCGGCCGCCGGCTGGGCTTCATCATTTTCGCGATCGGCTCGGGGACCATCGTTTACGCCTATACCCACCTGCCGGTATCGGACGGGATAATGATGGCGCTGGGCTTCCCGCTTGGCTTCTTTGCCTCTGGAATCTTCAGTGGGATGGGACCGCTTCTGACTGAAATGTATCCCACCGAGCTGCGCGCAGCCGGCCAGGGATTTTGCTACAATGTCGCACGTGGCCTCGCCGCTTTCTTTCCCGCCCTGGTCGGCCTCGCTTCCTCGTCGCTTGGACTTGGCGGCGCCATCGGCTTATTCGCTGCGGGCGCCTATGGCCTGGTCTTTGTGGCCGCGCTGCTTCTGCCGGAGACGAAGGGCCGCGAACTGTCGTCTTATGCTGACCTTTCCGCAGCGTCCGCGACGGCATAGACGGCGTAGTTTCGGCCGCCCTGGCGGCGGCCGATCACCAGGTCCCGTCCATGGCAACGGACATGCGGCAAATGCGGCCCATTCCAGCCAGTCCTTGCGATATCCTCCCAATGTCTCTAGGTCTGGCTGCGCCATCGGACGGGACTCAAGCCATGCCGAAACGAACGGAGATTAGCGAGAAAACGCAAGAGGCCGCCGCGGGCTCAGGCCCCGGCGCCGTCGGTTTCGTCGTGTCCTCCGCGCATCTGGCCGAGGGCGCCAGTCCCGCGCTGTCGGAATTCGAGTTCGGGCTCATTCTGCTCAGCCATGCCTTTCACCGTTGGATGACCCGCTGCGCGGACGCGGCGGGATTCGTCGATCTTTCCCCTCTCGACGTCCTGGTGCTGCACAATGTCAATCATCGCGGCAAGAAGAAGAGGCTCGCCGATATTTGCCTGGTGCTCAGCGTCGAGGATACGCATACCGTCAATTACGCGCTCAAGAAACTGGAGCGGCTCGGCCTGGTGAGGGGCGAGAAGATCGGCAAGGAAAAGGCCGTCGGCATTACCGCGAAAGGCGCCGCCGCCTGTCAGAGATATCACGAGATTCGCGAAGAGCTTCTCGTCCAGACCGTCAAGTCGATCGGCTTGAACGAATCGGCGCTCGGCGAGCTGGCGAGCACCTTGCGCGCGCTCTCCGGCCAATACGACCAGGCCGCTCGCGCTGCAGCCACTTTGTGAACGAATATCGATTGAACCCCGCTTCATGAAACCGGGAAGTCTCGGGACGACGCTGCGCGCGTTCACGAGAATGTTTTCTCACCAAGGAGCGAATGAACTGGGCGCAATGTCCGCTCCGGCTCTATAAAATCCCGACCGGCGATCCCCCGCAAGGCGATGAGGAGATTCAAATGGACTACGCCCGCTTTGGCAAGACCGGAATGAAAGTGTCGAAGCTTTGCCTGGGCTGCATGACCTACGGCTCCACCCAGTGGCGCGAATGGGTGCTGGAGGAGGAAGCTTCGCGGCCTTTCATTAAGGAAGCGCTCGAGAAGGGGATCAACTTTTTCGACACTGCCGACATCTATTCGGTGGGGGTCAGCGAAGAAATACTGGGCAGGGCGCTCAAGGATTTCGCTAGGCGCGACGAGGTTGTCATCGCCACCAAGCTCTTCAACCCGATGGGGCCCAGCGTCAATGCGCGCGGCCTGTCGCGCAAACATGTGATGGAAGCGATCGACGCCTCGCTGCGCCGGCTCGGGACGGACTATGTCGATCTCTATCAGATCCACCGTTTCGACTATGAAACCCCCGTCGAGGAAACGGTCGAGGCGCTGAGCGACGTCGTGCGCGCCGGCAAAGCGCTCTATGTCGGGGCGTCTTCGATGTGGACCTGGCAGTTCGCGCGCATGATTTCAGTTGCGCGCGAAAAAGGCCTCGCCGAATTCGTTTCGATGCAGAATTTCTACAATCTCATCTATCGCGAAGAAGAACGCGAGATGATGAAATTCTGCGCCGATCAGAATATCGCCGTCATTCCCTGGTCGCCGCTTGCGCGAGGCTATCTGGCGGGCTCGGGCCTTGGCGACAAGGCTTCGACGGTGCGCGGCCGTTCGGACCAATATAGCGCCACGCTCGGCCTTGGTTCCCGGCAGGACGAGACGATTCGCCGACGGGTCGTGGAAGCCGCCGAAAAGCTTGGCGTGAAGCCGGCGCTCGTCGCATTGGCCTGGGTCCTGTCGAAACCCTATGTGACGGCGCCGATCGTCGGCGCTTCCAAGCCGCACCATCTCGACGACGCGATCGCCGCCCTGTCGTTGAAGCTCGATGCGCGAACCATCGCCAGGCTGGAGGAGCCCTATCAGCCCAAAGCAGTGGTCGGACATTCCTGATACGCCGATGGCGCTCATTCCTCGCGGCGTCCGCTGTCAGTGACTCGCAACCGCTACTATTCGGGCCCTGTCTCCGATCATTTTGACGGTTTGCGTTTCTTTCATGCGGGCGGCGCCAGTGACCGCGGCCTCGGCGATCTCCTGCGCTGGCGATTGGGGGGCAAGCGCGCCCCCTGGCCCAAAAGCTTCCCAAGCCCGTTCGCCGATCGCCCGCCGGCGAGGGTCGAGGGCGGCGGGCTGCGCGTGGTCGCCGTCGGCCATGCGAGTTTTCTTATTCAGACCTGTGGATTGAACCTCCTCGTCGATCCCGTCTATTCCAGGCGCGCCAGCCCCGTGCAATGGATCGGCCCGGCCCGCGTCAATGCCCCGGGCGTGGCGTTTGAAGATCTTCCCGCGATCGACGCCGTTCTCGTTTCGCACAATCATTACGACCATCTCGACCTCGCGGCGCTTTCGGGGCTGAACGCGAAACACCGACCGCGCATCCTCGTCCCGCTCGGCAATGATTCGATCCTGGCCGCGCATGACGCCACTCTCAAAAGCGAGGCCTTCGATTGGGGTGCGCGGGTCACGCTCTCCGATGAGCTCGCGGTTCACTTCGAGCCGGCCTATCATTGGTCGGCGCGCGGTCTTGGCGACCGGCGGATGGCGCTGTGGTGCGCCTTCGTCATCGAGACGCCGGATGGCGCGATCTATTGCATCGGCGACACCGGATTCGGCGACGGCGCGATTTTCCGCGACGTCCGGCAAAAACACGGGGCCCCGCGTCTGGCGCTGATTCCGATCGGCGCCTACGCGCCGCGTTGGTTCATGAAGGACTACCACCTCGATCCCGCCGAGGCGGTCAAGGTCTTCGCGCTCTGCGGCGCGCAAAGCGCCATCGCCCATCATTGCGGAACTTTCCCGCTCGCGGACGAGGCGATCGAAGCGCCGGGCGAAGCGCTAAGCAAGGCTCTGGTCGAAGCCGACGTCGAAGCGAGCCTGTTCCGGGTCCTGCGTCCTGGCGAAGTCTGGCAAGCGCCGGATGGAAAGGGATAGCGCGTCTTGCTCAGACCCAGATTTCGGCAATCGCTGCCGGAATCAGTGGCGGCGTCGCGATCAGGCTGTCGGCGCCCGCCTCGTTCAGTTCCTCACGGCTGCCATAGCCCCACAGCGCGCCCATCGCCGCTATGCCGACCGCCTTCGCGCCGAGAATGTCGAATTTGCGATCGCCGATCATGGCGACATTCTCGACGCTAGCTTTTATGTTTTCCTGCGCGAGAATGTAGCCGAGAAGCTCGCTCTTGACGGCGCGGCCGCCGTCGTTCTGCGAGCCGTATATTCCGGCAAAGAATTTCGCCAGTTCGAAATGCGCGAGAATGCGGTGGGCGTCCGCCTCGTTTTTCGAAGTCGCGACGAACAGGCGATAGCCGGCCGCGTGAAGGGCTGCAAGCGCCTCTGAAACGCCGTCAAAGACGGCGTTCTCGAACAGGCCTATGCCAGCGTAGCGTTCGCGATAATAGCCGAGCAGCGCCTCGACATTTTCCGGCCCGACCAGCGTGGCGAATGTGTCGCGCAACGGCGGCCCGATCATGAATTCCAGTGCGTCTTCTTCCGGGATCGGATGCGCGCCGTGTTTTTCCTCGTTGAGGCGGCGCAAGGCGAAACGTGTGGAACGCAGGATGCCCGGCCGCGAATCGGTGAGCGTGCCGTCGAGATCGAACAGGACGGTCCTCGGTTCGCTCACTTCAGCAGCACGTAGATATCGACCTGCAGATTGGGATCATCAGGCGTTTTGACCTCGTTGAGATATTCCTCGACGAACAGATTGGCCGCCTCCAATCCCTTTTCGTCGAGATAAGCGGTGATCGCCTCATAGGTCGAATCGATGTCCTCATAAGAACCGCGATGTTCGAATTTCATCGCTTTGCCGGCGGGCGTCTGGCCGAGCTTGACGGCATCCGAAAGCGCGGTTTTCCCCTCCGGCGCTTTTTCGATCGGGATCATCGCGCGATAGCTGAAACCGTTATCGTCCGTTTCGGTGAAAACCGTGATCGGGTGGCCGGACGCGGCGACGCCCGCCTTGGCGAGTTCGGCCTTGATCTGATCGAGCGCGCTCGTCAGTGCGCCGAAACCCTCGCTCCAATTCGCTTTGCCCTCGATAAAGGCGGCGGGATGAGCGGTCATTTCGAGCAATAGCCCGCTCGAAGAATCATCGGAACCGCCCGCGTCGGGCGTTGGCGCGGCGGCGCCCGCCGGCGGCGTTGCGGCAGCTGGAGGCGTTGCTGGCGTAGCGGAAGGCGCGGGCGCCGGAGCGTTGCCGGCAGGCGGAGGGGAAGGCGCCGTCGCGGGCGCGTTGGTTGAAGGCGTTGCGGCGGGCGCGGCTGGCGCAGGCGCGACGGTGGGCGTTGCCGGCGTCGCCTGCTGCGCAGCCCCGTTGACGATCGCCAAGGGGGCGCTGGCGATCAGCGCACAGACCAAAACTGCGAGCCGGCCATGGGCGAAAGCCCTCGAAATCATGACACGCCCCTCATCGCCTGGATTTAGCGGATTCGCCTGTCCGTCACTATGAAACGAACCTTGCTTGGCGCCAAGACGCGCCCCTCAATATCTGCATAAAGCAATGTCTCACGCCGGGGCTGGCTTGGTCCATTTGAGCACGGGTTGGCGGGCGGCGCGGGTTTCGTCCAGACGCCGGCGCGGCGCCAGGCGCGGAGCGGCGGTGAACCGCTCGCGCTCGCCGCCCAAAGCCGAGTGCGCGAGATCACGGAGAGTCATGACAAACAGGTCGAGACTGGCTTTTGACTCCGATTCGGTCGGCTCGATCAGCATGGCGCCATGGACGACCAACGGGAAATAGACCGTCATCGGATGGTAACCTTCGTCGATCATCGCCTTGGCGAAATCGAGCGTCGTCAGGCCCGTCTCCTTCAGCCAGCGATCGTCGAACAGAGCCTCGTGCATGCAGGGGCGATCGCCATAGGGCGACGACATCAGATCGTTGAGGCAGACCCGAATGTAATTGGCTGAAAGCACCGCGTCCTCCGCCGCCTGCTTCAATCCGTCGGCGCCATGCGACAGGATGAAGGACAGCGCGCGCACGAACATGCCCATCTGACCATTGAAGGCGGTCATGCGACCGAAGGCTTGCGAATCTTGCCGATGTTCGACAAGGCGCAGCATATCGCCGTGGATGACGACATAGGGAACGGGCGCGAAAGGCGCCAGCGCCTTTGAAAGCACGACCGGCCCGGCGCCGGGGCCGCCGCCGCCATGCGGCGTCGAAAAGGTTTTGTGCAGGTTGATATGCATCGCGTCGACGCCGAGATCGCCGGGGCGCGTCTTGCCCATGATCGCGTTGAAATTGGCGCCGTCGCAATAGAAGAACGCACCGGCCTCATGAACAGCCTCAGCGATCGCCGCGATCTCGCGTTCGAACAGCCCGCAGGTGTTGGGATTGGTCAGCATGATCGCGGCGACTTCGGGCCCGAGCGCCGCTTTGACCGCGGCGGGATCGACGATGCCGTCGGCGCCGGTCGGCACCGAACGCACGGAAAAGCCGATCAGCGCGGCGGTCGCCGGATTGGTGCCATGGGCCGATTCCGGCACCAGCACCACGTTGCGCGTGGCGCCCTCGCCGCGCGCCTCTATCGCCGCCTTGATCGCCATCATGCCGCACAACTCGCCATGGGCGCCCGCCTTCGGCGACATGGCGATCGCCGGCATGCCCGCCATCGCCATCAGCGTGCGCGCGAGATCATCGATCAGTCGAAGCGCGCCTTGCACGGTGGAGGTCGGCTGCAGCGGATGAATGTCGGCGAACCCCGGCAGGCGCGCCATTTTCTCGTTGAGCCGCGGATTGTGTTTCATCGTGCATGAGCCGAGCGGATAGAGCCCGGCGTCGATCGAATAATTCTTGCGCGAGAGACGCACGTAATGGCGCACGGCCTCGGGTTCGGAGAGGCCGGGCAGGCCGATTTCGCTCTTGCGCGCATGGGCGCCGAGGCGCGAGGCGAAAGGCGGCGGCTCGTCGATATCGACGCCGGTCGCATCAAGGCGGCCGGTCTCGAAGATTAGCGCCTCTTCCATATCGAGCGCGCGATTGCCGGTGAATGTGGCGGCGGCGGCGCTCGAGGTTTCGCCGGAACGGGTCGGGCGTCCTTGATTGTTCAGCATCCCTTATGATTCCAATGTCAGACCGAGAGGCATTGCGTGAGGACGGCGGCGAAGGCGGCGCGATCCTCGTCCGAATTCGTTTCCGTGCCGGCGACGACGATGAGATCGTCGAGGCCCGCGTCGGGCAGCAATCGCGAAACCGGCAGGCCGCCGATGATCCCTCTTTTTGCGAGCGCTTCGATCAATTCTTCTGCGACGCGCGGCGTGCGAATCGTGAATTCGTTGAAGAAATATTGATTGACGATTTCGACGCCCTTGATCTCAGCGAGGCGATCGGCGAGCGCGACGGAATTGGCATGGTTGACCCTGGCGAGACGCTGCAATCCCGTCTGGCCGAGCAGGCTCATATGGATCGAGAACGCCAGCGCGCACAGGCCGGAATTGGTGCAGATGTTGCTCGTCGCCTTCTCGCGGCGGATATGCTGCTCCCTCGTCGACAACGTGAGTACGAAGCTGCGCCTGCCATCCGCGTCGACTGTCTCTCCGGCGAGACGCCCCGGCATCTGCCGCGCATATTTCAGGTGGGTGGCGAAGAGGCCGACATAGGGGCCGCCGAAATTGAGCGCATTGCCGATCGACTGGCCCTCGCCGACGACGATATCGGCGCCCATTTCGCCAGGCGAACGCAAGGCGCCGAGCGAGACAGCCTCGGTGAAGACGGCGATCAGCAGTGCGCCCTTGGCTTCAGCCGCCGCCTTGATCGGCGCGAGATCGCGCGGATTGCCGAAAAAATCCGGGCTTTGGACGATAACGCAGCTCGTATTCTCGTCGATCGCCGCAGCCAGATCCTCGCTGGCTTTTATGTCGGGCGGAAGGCGAACGATCTTATCGCCAGCCATGCTGGCGAGCGTGGCGGCGACGTCGGCATATTGCGAGTGAAGGCCGCCCGAAAGCACCGCCTTGTTGCGCCGGGTCAGCCGATGCGCCATCAGCATCGCTTCGCCGCACGCCGTCGAGCCGTCATACATCGAGGCGTTGGCGACTTCCATGCCGGTGAGCGCTGCGACCTGGGTCTGGAACTCGAACAGAACCTGCAACGTCCCTTGCGCGATTTCGGGCTGATAGGGCGTGTAGCTGGTCAGAAATTCGGAGCGTTGGATCAGATGGTCGACGCTCGCCGGCACATGATGGCGATAGGCGCCGGCGCCGAGAAAGAACGGAACCGAGCCTGCCGCGACATTGCGCCCGGCAAGCGAGGAAAGGATGCGATCGACCTCGATCTCGCTCTTGCGGGTCGGAATGTCGAGCAGGCCATTCAGACGCTTGTCGGCGGGAATGTCGGCGAAGATTTCGTCGATATGCGAGACGCCGACGCGCGCCAGCATGAGCGCGCGATCGGCAGCGTCGAGAGGCAAATAGCGCATCGAAAAGCTCACGCGATCGTCTTGAGGAAATCCTGATAGGCGGCTTCGTCCATCAGCTCGTCGAGTTCGGCGGGGTCGGAGAGTTTGATCTTGACGATCCAGCCCTTGCCCATCGCATCCTCGTTGATGAGGCTCGGCTCGCCCTCGAGAGCGCCGTTGACGGCGACGACCTCGCCTGAGGCCGGCGAGAACACTTCGCTCGCCGCCTTGACGCTCTCGACCACGGCGGCCTGCGCGCCTTTGGCCACCTTGTCGCCGACCGCGGGCAGTTCGACGAAAACGACATCGCCAAGCTGGGCCTGCGCATGTTCGCTGATGCCGACCGTGCCGACGTCGCCATCGACGATGATATATTCATGGTCCTTGCTAAAGCGTGGCTGCGACATCGGTCGATCTCCTCGGTTTGGCTGGTTATGGCCCGCGATAATAGGCGTTGGGATGGAAGGGCAGGGCGACGACGCTGGCGCCAAGCGTTTTGCCGCGCACGATCAGGCCGATCGGCGTTCCCGGCGCCGCGGACTCGCTCGCGACATAGCCCATGGCGATCGGCGATCCGACACTCGGGCCAAAGCCGCCCGACGAGACGACGCCGATGACGGCGCCCGCTTGGTTGACGATCTCGGCGCCTTCTCGCGCCGGCGCGCGACCCTCGGGCCTGATGCCGACGCGCTTGCGGCGGGGACCGCTGGCGAGCGCCACCTGAATCCGCTCCGCGCCGGCAAAGCCGCCCTCGATCCGCCGCCGTTTCTGGATCGACCAGTTGAGGCCCGCCTCGATCGGATCGATCGTTTCGTCGAGTTCATGGCCGTAAAGGCAGAGGCCGGCCTCGAGGCGCAGCGAATCACGCGCGCCAAGGCCGATCGGCCTGACTTCCGCCTCGGCGAGCAGGCGCCGGGCGAACGGGTCCGCCGATTGCGCGGCGAGTGAAATCTCGAAGCCGTCCTCGCCAGTATAGCCGGACCGCGAAACATGCGCCTCGACGTCCAGCACGCGAAGGCGGCGCGCGCTCATGAACGGCATCGTTTCGATATTCTGGCCGGGAGCGATGCGCGCGAGCACGCTAGCCGACTGTGGGCCCTGCAGAGCGATCAAAGCGAGGGCGTCGAGCACTGTCAGCCTCACATCGGCAGGCAGTTTTGCGCGCAGCAGATCGAAATCCACCGTTTTGCGCGCGGCGTTGACGACAAGGAGCAAGCGTCCATCCGCGTCGGCCGGCCGCGTGACCATTAGATCGTCGACGATTCCGCCTTCCGCATTGAGGAATTGCGTATAACGCTGTCGCCCCGGCGCCAGGTTCAGGATGTCCGCCGGGCAAAGCCGCTCCAGCGCGCGCGCGGCTCCCTCGTGATCGGCCCCCTCGATCAAGGCCTGGCCCATGTGCGAAACGTCGAACAGTCCAGCGCTCGCGCGTGTGTGCAGATGTTCGGCCAGAATCCCAGCGGGATAGTTCACCGGCATGTCATAGCCGGCGAAAGGAACCATCCGTGCGCCGAGTTCGACATGCAGCGCGTGAAGCGGCGTTCGCAGCAAATCAGAGGCGTTGAGAGAATCGGAAGAGGACATTGGGCCACCGGTCACGAGAATCGGATCGCCTCGACGCCGCTCGCCCGCAAATGCGGGCCAACGGACCGATGGCGCCCCCTCTGTCCCGTGACCTGAGAGATTTCCCGCCGCCTGCGCGACAGTTACCCCCGTCGGTGGGCGAGCGCGATTGATGCGCTAGCCTCTTTCCAGAGTGTCATCCCCTCGGCGGTCCATTGGCCTGAGCGTTTCCGGGGCGGTTGCGCCTTCGGCGCCGGAAGAGCGTCTGGCTCCGCCGGTCTCTTCCGCTGGGGGTCTTGACCTGACGCGATCGAGCAAGCCCGAACCGCGCGCCAATGTCAATTGTGGTGTTTCTTGTGGTGCGTCTTTGGCGTCTCGTCGCCATGCCCGGCGTCGAAGCCGACGAGGATCGTATAGTCCTGATCCTCCTCCTGCTGGGTGAAGGGCAACATGAAGGGTTCAGAAACGATCTGGAACGGCGCCTGACTGCCGCCATTCGTATTAGCGTCGATCTTGTAAACTTTGGAGATTTCCGGCTTCTGATCGCTCTCGCGACGCACAACGATGCGCAATTGCGTGGAATACGCGCCCGGCGCGCCGGCCGGCCCGATCAGCAAATGGCCGGCGACGCCGACTTTGACGCTGAACTGATTGCCCATGATATGGCACTCGCGCGCCGTATTGACGATGTCGAATTGATAGCGGACCGAATCATTGGTCTGGCCGCCGACCCGAACGGCGGCGGTGCCGTCCTGAACCTCAATCAACGGACAGTTGATGTCGGTCGGCAGCCCGACGACGGCAGGCGCCGAGGGCGGCGGGGCGCCGAAGGAAATCACGCTGCCGGGGTCGAACGAGGCCAACGAGCCTATCGAACCGCAGGCCCCGCACGACGCGGCGAGCGCCGCGACAAAAGCGAAGCGCACGCCCCGGAAGTCGATCAGTCTCGCCATTCGTCAACGCTCCACCAGTCCCAAAAGCCGGCCGCTTATAGCAGTTTTCTTTGTCGCGGCCAGATGGTCCGGCGACAATGGATCTTACGGCAATTGCTCGATCGCATCCCTGAAGCCGGTAAGGGCGAGCGGGATGCCGATCCCCTCCTCAGGCGTCTGAAAGATGATGAAGGTCGCAGATTGTCCATTCTTCATTTGGTCGACCAGTTTGTCTTCCATCACGACTTCGGCGATGCAGCCATTGGGCAGGCAGCGCACGAAACCGGCGCGGCCGACATCGGCCTGGTCGATCTTGAGGCCGAGGCCCGAGGGAATCAGCACGCCAAGCGGCGCGATGACGCGCAGCAAGCGACTCTTGCCGTCTGCCGTCTTGAGCACGATGACGATCAAGGTGATGTTGGGACGGTCCTCCGCCGCCACGCTTTGTATGAGCGCGCATTGCTCCCGCGCGGCGCCGGGCGGCGTTTCGCAACGGGTTTCCCAGTCGCCGTGTTTGGCTTTGACGACGCCCTGCGCCCAGACGGGCGAGGCAAAGGCGACGTATAGAACAGCCACAAGCGCGGCGGCGGTCTGACGAAGCGGCCGAGCACGGCGTCCGCGCTCGAGTATTGACGATTTCATCTTGAATGACAGCCTTTCCGACCGCTCGCCAGCTTCGTTTGGTTTGGCCTATCAAAAGCCCTCGACCTGTCAAGCCGAACTTGGCGCCCCTGACCGCAAAAGGTTGCGCGGTCGCGACTGCGCGCCTGCTTTGTTCCGCGTGTCGCTGAACGACGCCAAAAACGCAGCCAGCGCGGATATGCCGCAGCGCGGAAGATGGCCCCGCGGCATTGCGTCCCGCGCCGCTTTGTGGTTTTCAACGTCGAATTAGAGGCTATGATGGGATGCGGCGCGACGGACCCCCGCCGCGTGGGGTTCGTCGGCCGGACGGTCCGTCAGGCAGCAGGCGCGATCGGGAGCGGGGAAATCATGAAGATTGCGGAGCCTCTCAAGTTTCGGCGCGGATGGATGTCACCCAAGAACGCCGCCCGGGCGATGGGCGTGGTCGGCGCCGCGATGGTCGCCAGCGCGGCCTGGGCCGGCGGCGTCGGGTTGGCGGAGCCGGGACAGATCGGATTCCAGCAGGCGGTGACGCCGATCGCGGCCGATATTCATTGGTTCCACGACGATCTGCTGATGCCGATCATTACA
Source organism: Roseiarcus sp. (assembly GCA_036513315.1). Lineage (GTDB taxonomy): Bacteria > Pseudomonadota > Alphaproteobacteria > Rhizobiales > Beijerinckiaceae > Roseiarcus. The sequence continues at coordinate 31,990 of DATBZF010000127.1, read as the reverse complement.
GCGATCTCGCTGTTCGTGTTGGCGTTGCTGGCCTATGTGATATGGAAATTCAACGAGAAGGCCAATCCGACGCCTTCGAAGACGACTCACAACACGCTGGTGGAAGTCGCCTGGACGATTATCCCGGTGGTCGTTCTTGTCATCATCGCAATTCCATCTTTCCGTCTTCTGACCGATGAATTGGTGATCCCGCCCGCGGATCTGACGGTCAAGGTGACGGCGTCGCAATGGCACTGGGCCTATGAATATCCCAAGGATCAGGCCGGCGGCTTTTCGTTTGAATCCTATATGAAGCCGGAGAACGAGATCAAACCGGAGAATGGCGACGTCCGCCTCCTTTCGGTCGACAACGAGGCGGTGGTGCCGGTCAACAAGACCGTGGTTCTGCAGATTACCGCTGTCGATGTCATCCATTCCTTCATTGTCCAGTCGTTCGGCGTTCGCGTCGACGCGGTGCCTGGCCGTCTGAACGAGACGTGGTTCAAAGCCGATCGCGAAGGCGTCTATTACGGTCAGTGCTCGAAAATCTGCGGCAAGGATCACGCCTTCATGCCGATCGTTTTCCGCGTCGTGAGCGAAGAAAAATATCAGGCGTGGATTGCCGATGCGAAGAAAAAATTCGCAGCGGCGCCGAGCGCTGTATCGGTCGCCGATGCGGGAACGACGGAGATTCGTCAATAACCGGCAGCGCGTCAGCGACGAGGCGAACGGCCAGGGAATTCTTCAGGGATCAGAGCAATGGCGACGACATCCGCGACCCACGATCACGATGAAGGCCACGCCCATCCGACAGGCTGGCGCCGTTACCTTTACTCGACCAACCACAAGGATATCGGGACGCTTTACCTGATATTCGCGGTGATCGCGGGCCTGATCGGCAGCGGTCTTTCCGGCGCCATGCGCATGCAGTTGATGTACCCGGACAATCATGTCTTCACGGTGATCTCCGGAGTTCTGGCGGGAGACAGTTCGGCGGACGCCGCCAAGAACATGTATAATGTGTTCATCACCGCCCATGGCGTCATCATGATCTTCTTTCTGGTGATGCCGGCGCTGATCGGCGGATTCGGCAATTGGTTCGTGCCGTTGATGATCGGGGCGCCGGATATGGCGTTCCCGCGCATGAATAATATTTCGTTCTGGCTGCTGCCCGCCTCGTTCCTTCTGCTACTCACCTCGATGTTCGTCGAAGGCTCGCCCGGCATGCATGGATTTGGCGGCGGCTGGGTGCTCTATCCGCCATTTTCGTCGACCGCCGGCACGCCTGGCCCGGCAATGGATTTCGTCATCCTGTCGCTGCATCTGGCCGGCGCCTCCTCCATCCTCGGCGCGATCAATTTCATCACCACCATTTTCAACATGCGCGCGCCCAGCATGACCATGCATCGGATGCCGCTGTTCGCCTGGTCGGTGCTGGTCACCGCTTTCCTGCTGGTGTTGGCGCTGCCGGTGCTCGCGGGCGCGATCACGATGCTGCTGACCGATCGCAATTTCCACACGACTTTCTTCGATCCGGCGGGCGGCGGCGATCCGATCCTGTTCCAGCATCTGTTCTGGTTCTTTGGCCATCCGGAAGTCTACATCCTGATCCTTCCCGGCTTCGGGATCATCAGCCAGATCGTTTCGACTTTCTCCAGGAAGCCGGTTTTCGGCTATCTCGGCATGGTCTATGCGATGGTGGCGATCGGGGCGGTCGGCTTCGTGGTGTGGGCGCACCACATGTATACGGTCGGGCTGTCTCTCAACACGCAACGCTATTTCGTTTTTGCGACAATGGTGATCGCCGTGCCGACCGGGGTGAAGGTCTTCTCCTGGATCGCGACCATGTGGGGCGGCTCGATTTCGCTGCGCACGCCGATGATCTGGGCGATCGGCTTCATCTTCCTGTTCACCGTCGGCGGCGTCACCGGCGTCGTGCTCGCCAATGCGGGCGTCGATCGGGCGCTGCACGAGACCTACTACGTCGTCGCCCATTTCCACTACACGATGTCGCTTGGCGCGGTGTTCTCGATCTTTGCGGGGTTCTATTACTGGTTCCCGAAGATGACAGGCTATATGTACAACGAGAAGCTCGGCAATTTGCACTTCTGGCTGCTGTTCATCGGCGTCAATCTGGTGTTCTTTCCGCAGCACTTCCTTGGGCTGGCCGGCATGCCGCGCCGCTACATCGACTATCCCGACGCCTATTCCCTGTGGAACTTCTGGTCGTCGATCGGCGCCTATGTGGCTGGGCTTGGCACCTTGGTGTTTCTCTATCTCGTCTATGAAGCCTTCGCCAAGAAGCGCGTCGCGGGCGACAATCCCTGGGGCGTGGGCGCAACCACCCTTGAATGGACCTTGCCGTCGCCGCCCGCCTTCCACAGCTACGAAACCCTGCCGCGCATCACCGGCGCGGACCATTGATCAAGGCTGCATCGCGCAGCGGCCGCCTACATGGGCGGCCGTCTGCCGTTTCGGCTGAGCGCGCAGAGGCGCCGTAAATGAGCATCGCCAGCCATAACGAGAGCGTATCGCCTGCCGCGATCGGCGATTATGCCGCGGGTCCGGCTGAATATTTCGCGTTGCTCAAGCCGCGTGTGATGTCTTTGGTGATCTGGACGGCGCTCGCCGGCCTGCTGGTTGCGCCGACCCATGTGCATCCCGTCATCGCCGTCGCTTCGATTCTCGCGATCGCCGTCGGGGCGGGCGCCGCGGGGGCGCTCAATATGTGGTGGGACGCCGATATCGACGCATTGATGGCGCGCACCCGGTCGCGCCCGGTTCCCGCCGGGTTGGTCGAGCCGCGCGAAGCACTGTTCTTTGGCCTGACGCTTGCCCTCATCGCTGTACTGACGCTGGCGGTGGCGGCCAACCTGCTGGCGGCGGCCTTGCTCGCCTTTACGATATTTTTCTACGTGGTCGTCTATACGATGTGGCTCAAACGGTCGACGCCGCAGAACATCGTGATTGGCGGCGCGGCGGGAGCCTTGCCGCCGGTCGTCGGCTATGCGGTTGCAACCGGTTCCGTAACGTTCGACAGCCTGATCCTGTTCGCGATCATTTTCATGTGGACTCCGCCGCACTTCTGGGCGTTGGCGCTCGTCAAAAGCGGCGATTATGCGCGCGCCGGCGTTCCCATGATGCCCAACGTGAAGGGCGCGAACCGCACGCGGTTGGAAATTCTGACTTACACTTTGATTCTCATCCCTCTCGGCATTTTACCGTGGCGGATGGGCGTTGGCGGCGAGCTCTACGCGGCAATGGCCATTGTCGCGGGCGCGGGCATGGCGTGGATGGCTTTGCGCGTGTTCCGGATTCGCGAGGGCGCCCTGGCCAACAAGGCGGCGATGCAATTGTTCGGGTTTTCGATTCTCTATCTGTTTCTGCTGTTTTCGGCCTTGATCGTCGAGCATAGCTTCGGGCTGCTCGAACGTTTCGGTTTGTGAGGCCGCATGGATGAGAAAAAGCCTGCTGACGGAATCGTCCTGACGCCGCGCCAATTGCGCAATCGCCGCTTGCGCAACCTGGCGATCGGCCTCAGCGTCGGTTTGCTGGCGGCGCTGTTTTACGCGATCACCATCGTCAAGCTGGGGCCCGGCATTTTGCGGCCGGAGCCATAGGGCTGAGCGGCATGAACGGGCGCGAGAAAACTCCACAAGCCAAAGCAGCGCGCAATCATCTGGTCGCGGCCGGCGCGGTCGTGGTCGCCCTGGCGATGGTCGGCGCGGCTTACGCCGCCGTGCCTCTTTATTTCCTGTTTTGCCGCGCCACCGGCTTTGCCGGCACGACGCAGGTTGCGACGGAGGCACCCGCGCTGAAGGGGCAGCGCATGCTGACCGTCCGCCTCGACGCCAATGTCGCGCCGGGCCTTCCCTGGACATTTGAAGCCGAGACGGCGTCAGTTCGGCTCCGCACAGGCGCCACGGCGACGGTCTATTTCAAAGTCCACAACCGCGTCGCCCACGAAACAGCGGCGACCGCGGTTTATAATGTCAGCCCCGGGGTCGCGGGCGCCTATTTCGATAAGATTTCCTGCTTCTGCTTCAGCGAGCAGCATTTGGGCCCCGACGAGACCGCCGAATTGCCCGTCGTGTTCTTCCTCGATCCCAAACTCGAGCAGGATGAGACGCTCAACCGGGTCGAGGAAATAACCTTGTCCTATACGCTATTCGCCGCGCCCGATTCCAGCAAGCCGGTCGCATCGGCGCCCGAGGTCCGCAAGGGTGAATCGCGATTGTAGGAGTGGCGAATCGCCGCCTTGACGGGATTGGCCAAAGGATGCAAATCGGGCATGCTGAAATGCCCGGCCGCGAGTGACGGTTCCAGGATAGGGGAAGCTAATGGCCGACGCCCATGCGAAGCCGCATCACGATTATCATCTCGTAAATCCGAGCCCGTGGCCGATCATTGGCTCTATCTTCGCGTTCCTGACCGCCGTCGGCCTTATCATGTCGATGAAGGCTCTGACGATCGGCGGACTGAAGCTTGGCCCCTTCGTCCTCGTTCTCGGCTTTGCTGGCGTTCTATACGTGATGGCCGCCTGGTGGCACGACGTCATCCATGAAGCGGAAACCGGCGACCATACCAGGGTCGTCCAGCTCAGCCACCGCTACGGGATGATCCTGTTCATCGCTTCGGAAGTGATGTTCTTCGTCGCCTGGTTCTGGGCCTTTTTCGACGCATCGCTCTTCACCGACGAGAAGATTCAATATGCGCGCGTCGCCTTCACCGGCGGCATGTGGCCGCCCAAGGGCACCGAGGTTCTCGATCCGCTCAACCTGCCCCTGCTCAATACGCTGATCCTGCTGACCTCGGGCACGACCGTGACCTGGGCGCATCACGCCTTGTTGCATAACGATCGCAAAGGCCTGAAGCTCGGGCTTCTGCTGACCATCCTGCTAGGCGCGACCTTCACCTGCGTTCAGGCGTGGGAATACGCTCATGCGCCGTTTGCGTTTTCCAACAGCATTTATGGCGCGACCTTCTTCATGGCGACGGGCTTTCACGGCGCGCATGTTTTGATCGGCACGATCTTCCTGATCGTTTGTCTGGTGCGCGCCAACGCCGGCCAGTTCACGCCGAAACAGCATCTCGGCTTCGAATTCGCCGCCTGGTACTGGCATTTCGTCGACGTCGTCTGGCTGTTTCTGTTCTCCTGCATTTATGTCTGGGGTTCATGGGGCGCGGCGATCGAAGGCGCCGCGGGCGGCTGAGCCGCCGATTGCAAGGCTGTGCGAGAGGCCGCGGGGCGGCGCCCTGGCTTTGCGTCATTTGGGCGCTGAAGCGGCAAGCTTCCTGAGGTCGAATTCGAGGCTGGCGGCCTGTTCGGGCGATAGTGGCAGCCTGGCGCCGATGATCCGTCGGGCCGCCATATGGTCGCCGGGACGGTTGACCGTCTCCACCGCCGCCAGTTCGCCGCCGCGAAAGCCGAACACCGAAAAGGCCCTCGTCCGCGGATCGCCGCGCACGACCCATTCGTCGCAGCCATGGGAGAGCCCGACGATCTGCAGCTTGAGGTCGCCCTGGTCGCTCCAGAACCATGGCAGCGCCGCATAGGGCTCAGGCTTGCCGACAATGCGGCGCGCGACGCAGCGGGCCTGATCGACGGCGTTCTGCACCGATTCGAGCCGGACCGGGAAGCCGACGAAAGGACTGGGGAAAATTGCGCAATCGCCGACCGCCGAGATCAGCGGATCAGACGTTTCGAGATGTTCGTTGACGACAACGCCATTGTCGCAGGCCAGCCCCGATCGGCGCGCCAGCCCATCCTCCGGCAACACGCCGATGCCGATTATGGCGAGGTCGGCCGGCAAAATAGCGCCGTCCGATAGTTCGACTTCCGTCACCCGGCCGTTTTGTCCATGCAGCGCCACGACGCCGACGCCAAGCAGGATGCGCGCGCCAAACGCCTGGTGCGCCTCCAGGAAGAAGTCGGAGGTCGCCGGGGAGACCGCACGCCCGAGCGGCCTTGGGGCGACTTCGACGATCGTCACTTCGCCGCCAAGGCTCGTCGCTGTCGCGGCGATCTCCAACCCGATGAAGCCGGCGCCCACGACGACGATGCGCCGCGCCGACCCAAGCCGCTCACGCAACCCCCGCGCGTCGGTGAGGTCACGCAACACGAGAACCCCCTCAAGATCGATTCCAGGGGCGACGAGGGGGCGCTGTCTCGCGCCGGTGGCGAGCACGAGATGGCCATAGGCGAGGCGCCGGCCCGAGGCGAGTTCGACGCATCGCGCGCTTCGGTCGATGTACGTCGCTTCCTCGCCGAGCACGAGATCGACGCCCTTATCCTGATAGAATTGCGCCGCCCGCAGGGGGAGGCCGTCCGCTTCCATCGCGCCTTTCAGAAAGGCCTTGGAAAGAGGCGGCCGCTGATACGGCAAATGCGGCTCCGCCGACAACAACGTCACGGCGCCTACGAAACCTTCTTCGCGTAAGCTCGCCGCAACCTGGACGCCGGCATGGCCGGCCCCAACAATGACGACAGAAGAATCGCTCATCACAAGGCCTCGGCGGCAGGCGGGTTCTCCCATCCCCATGCGCGAAATTCTCGAGGAGTTCAACCGGCCGCGCACGGCCAAGAAGCGGCGGTCGCCGATGCGCGCCGCCTCTTCGGGCGACTGCGTTGGTGGAACGCTAGATAACGCCGACCAGCGCCAGAATAATGAGGATCACCAGAATCGTGCCGAGCCCGCCGGACGGATAATAGCCCCAACCCGCGCTATAGGGCCACGATGGGAGCGCGCCGACCACTAGAATGATCAGAATAATAAGAAGGATTAAACGCATTGCCAGACGCCTCCTGTTCAGAAGCCAATGCGGGTCAAATGCCTATTTTGAAGAAAAGTTCCGTCCGCGCGATGTTGTTTACGGCTTTCGATAGGCGACCACGCCGCGGCGCGCGATGACTCGAACGTGAAGAAAAAGCCCCGATTCTGTCATCGATTCGAGATGACGGATTGCTAGAAATCTCCTCTCGAAGGCAACGGCGTGAAACTTGGAGGCGGCCCATGCAGGAATCCGAACAGCGGCTCGCTCTCCCTTATGTCGGACATCGCGCCTATGAGCTTGCGCGAAGCGGCCGATATGCCGATTTTGCGTCGATCGAGCAAGCGATCATCGACGAGGGATATGACGAAACCGTCCCCTGGCTGGAGAGGCCCGGCGTCATCGAAGCGCTTGATCAAATCTGCTTTGTCAGCCGTGAACTGGTCGTGCGCGCCGCCGCCGATTGCCGCCAGGAAACGTGATGCGAGCCGCCGGGAGCATGGAGTCTCGCCGGCGGCCCTTTGGCCATGCGGGGTATAGGCGGCCCGAATGGCAGGATGAGATTACGGGATGCGAAAGCGCTTGTTCTGTCTCCAGCGTCATATCGCCATTCCCCTCCACAGCTTCGCGTGGGCGTCGCGAATAGGACCGGACAAGCATCGCCACGCGCCGTCAATCGCCTGCGCGCGCCGCGCAACCATGCTGGCCTCCGCGCGTTGTGCCCTGGGGGCGTGAACTCCCGGCTCCTTCTTGCGCGCGGCGAATATGGCGGGATTTGAAATCGAGGAATCCGCGGATGCCAAGGGTCCATTTATCGGACCACGCGCCGAATTGGGAAGGCGCGCGCAGGCGACCGACACCGCGATAATCGTCGCGGCCGTCATTGCCGCGCTATATTTTGGGCACGACGTCCTTGTCCCAATCGCTCTGGCGGTTTTGTTGAGTTTTGTGCTGGCGCCCGTCGTCGTCGCGTTGACGCGGCTGCATATCGGAAAAACCGCGTCGGTTCTCTTCGCCGTTTCTCTGGCGTTCGCAATTCTCGTCGGCCTCGGCGCTATCATCGGCAAGCAAATTGCGCTGCTCGCCGACAACCTGCCGGAGTATCAAGTCGTCATCGGCAAAAAACTTGAGGTTCTGAAAAGCTCCGGCTTTGGCGAGAGCATTGTGGAGAGGGCCGCCGACGCGTTGCACGGCCTGAACGCCAATTTTGGCAAGCCGGCAGCCCCGCCGCCGCCGGTTGCGCCCACGATGACGGCGACTCCGCCGCCGCCGGATCAACCCCTCATGCAGGTGGAAGTGCATGAACCTGCGCCCGGCCCGGTTCAGATCCTGAGAAGCGTTCTGTCAGCGCTGTTGCCCCCGCTGGCGACGACGGCGATCGTGATCGTCTTCGTGATTTTGATTCTTCTGCAGCGCACCGACCTGCGCGATCGCTTCATCGGGTTGGTTGGCGCGCATGACCTTCATCGAACCACCAAGGCCCTCGACGACGCAGCGGGTCGCTTGAGCCGCTATTTCCTCGCCTTGACCGGTCTCAATGCCGTCTTTGGGCTCGCCATCGCGCTAGGCTTAAGCGTCATCGGCGTACCCAACCCGATTCTATGGGGGATCGTCGGGGCGGTCTTGCGTTTCGTTCCGTATATTGGCGCCTTCATCGCGGCGGCGTTTCCTCTCGCATTGGCGGCGGCGGTCGATCCGGGCTGGGGCATGGCGGTCGAAACGGCCGTGCTATTCGTGATTTTGGAAACGGCGATGGGGCAATTCGTGGAGCCCCTGTTGTTTGGCCATACGACCGGGCTGTCGCCGCTGGCCGTTGTCATCGCCGCCGCATTCTGGACACTGATTTGGGGCCCGACGGGGTTGCTCCTTTCAACGCCGATCACCGCGTGCCTGGTGGTGCTCGGCCGACATGTTGAAAGCCTGAATTTCATTGAGCTCCTGCTTGGCGACCAGCCTCCGCTGTCGCCGGTGCAAAGCTTCTATCAGCGCATTCTGGCGTCCGACCCCGACGAAGTGGCGTTCCAGGCCGAGGGGCTTCTCAAAAACATGTCGCTCCTCGGCTATTACGAGGAAGTAGCGCTTCCCGCTCTGGCGCTGGCGCAAATCGACGTTTTGCGCGGAGCCCTGGAAAACAGCCGGCAGATCGAAGTATGCGAGTCTGTTGAGCATGTCGTCGCCGACCTTTCCGACCATGTCGAATCGCCGACGGAAAGCAAAGACGCCGCGGCCAAGCCGCCGGTCGGGGCGAAGCCAGATCCGGAGGTTTCGGCGAACGAAGCGGCATCTGAGATTGTACAAGGATCAGCTTTATGCCTCGCAGGGCGCACGCCGCTCGATCAAGCCGCTTGCGCCATTTTGATTCAATTGCTCGAACGCAGAAACATCGCGGCGCGCGGCGCCGGTCCGCAAGCGTTGACGACAAGCGGCATTTTTGGATTGAACGCCGACGGCGTTAAGGCCATTTGCATTTTCTATCTCGATCATCAGGGTTTGGCTTCCATTCGCTATTCGGTGCGTCGGTTAAGAAAAAAATTCCCGAACCTGCCGATAGCAGTTTGCCTGTGGGGAAGCGCCGAACTCAGCGCGACTGCGGAAGCGGCGCGGGCGGATCAGACGATCGGGACGCTGCGCGAAGCTGTCGATTTTTGCGTGCAAGCCTGCCAGTCCTCGGAGGCGACGGCGTCGCGATTCGCCGCGCCCGCCGCCCTGTCGCCAGCAAGTTGAGCAACGCTCGCTTTGCGCGCTGTCGCGTTTGTTTCGCCTCGCAATTAGCGCCGACTGTTTGAATCGGGGAACCTTGTCGGCCGGCCAAACTTATCAAGCGTGGATCGCGCGTCAGAGCGGACATCATGAATCCTGAGGCGCCAGCCAAATCGCGTCGGCAAACAGAGAGAGAGAGCAATCATGGACAATGATCGCATGAAGGCCACAGCCCATGAACTCAGCGACAAAATCCAGGATATGTCCGGCGGCGTCGCCGACCAGGCGAAGAGCCAGGTAAAAAAGTTATCCGCGAGCGCCGAAGGGCCGATCCGTGAGGCCTATGGACAGGCCAGAGACGTCGCCCGTGAAGTTTCCGGCGGAGCCTCCGCGGTCGCCGAAGGGGCTTCTGCTCTGGCCGGCGACGCCTATGATCGCAGCGGCCGCTATTTGCGAGACGCCAATCGAGCGCTCGGCGGACAGATCGGCGACAACACGCTCACCGCTCTTCTGCTGGCGGGAGCGGCGGGTTATCTCCTCTCCTATATCGTTCATTCTGGACGCTGAGCCTCTACTGGCGGATATATTCGGCGCTGAGATTGCTTCGCAGTCGACGCGCCGATTTGCGCGTCGCGTTTGGCGGCCAGGCACGCGCGCTTGTTGTTTCGCGGCGCGCTGATTTGGTCAATTCTTGGGAGCGTCGATCCAAAGCGCGATGCCGTAAACGGCGATAATGGCGGCGATTGTGGAAAGCGCGATTGCGATAAACATATCCGGCTCCGGCGCGGTCGAACTTGCGCATGCGACGCCTTGACAGGCGAAAGACGTCACAACGGAAGCTTACGGTCTGCCGGCCCGGGCAGCCGCGGCGCCAATCCGTTCACGTGTGGGGGGTGGAGGCTCGAACATGGCGCCAGCGCCATAGGGCGATGATCGTGATTGCGCTATCGAGAGCGCGGTCGGTTCGTCATCTTTCCTCATCGTCGCGTCTGCTGCGCGTCGGACGCGGTCACCAGCGACACGACCAGCAGAATCGCCAGCCCGCCGCCAATCCCTGCGAAGCGCTCGATGCCGGGAAGAATGCTGGCGGGCGGACCCCAACCTTGAATCAGAGTGGAAATGAAAACGACCGCGCCCTGCGTTCCCACATAGCCGATCCCGCGCTCGCTGCCCTGCAGATGAGCGGCGATCCAAATCCCTGCCGTCAGCGTGAACAGCCAGGGCAGAAAATCTTCGATCGATAGCGCCAGGCACGCCAAACCGGTGACGCCGCCGACCAGGCAACCCAGAATTCGGTGCAACGCGCGACCGACGATCTTTCCCCGATCTTTCGCCGCATCGTTGGACAGCGCCGGGACAGCCATTACCGCTGCAACGGTAATGGCGGTCTGCGACAGGCTCGGCAGCTCCAGCCAATTCCAGACCAGTGGGACCATCGTCACGCCGATGCCGGCGCGCAGCGCATGCTGGACAGCGGGCCATTGCGCGCCGAGCAGGTCCGACCAACCGGGTGCGACCGGAGGTGGCGCCGGTTCGGCGCCCGGCGCCAGTAGAATGGCGACAAGGATCGCGGCGAGCGTGCCGATCGTCACCTCAGCCGTGCGGTTACAGGCGACGTTCAACGTCGAAAGCGGATCGCCCAGACCCGCCAGCAGCACCATATCGATGGTTACGGCGCCGAGCAGCCAGGCATATCCGCGCGGACTGACGAGCAAACCCAATACGCCCCCTGTACTAACGACCAGCAGAACCAGGCTGACGGCAACGGAATCCTCGACGAGCAGGGGGCTCATCAGGAATCCGATGACAGCGCCGATCGCCGTGCCCGCTATGCGCAAGATGCCGCGCCTCAGGGAAGCAGGGGCGCTCGTTTGAACGGAGACGAAAGCGCTGATCGCGGCCCACCATACTGCGTCGACGCGCAGCGCCAGAGCGATGGTCGCGGCGAGCGCCACAGCCAGCGCGGTCATCGCGCATTGCCGGCCACGGCCGCCGATCAAACGAAGCTCAGCAAGCTCCTCGCTTAACGCAACAAAAACGTCGCGCGTGGCGTAGCCGACCATCGAAGCGTCCGCGCGCAGGTCGCTCATGGCAGGATCACGACCCTGGCGTCAGCCCCCATGTATAGTTTGAGGTCTTCCGGTGGATCGACCAGTGTCAGGGTGACAGGAAAGCGTCGTTGCAGGCGGATCCAGTCGGTGGCGGGCGCAACATAGGGCAGGAGGGCCGCCGACGCAGGATGCCGGCTGATGCCGCGAGCAATTCCTGCGATCTTCGCGCGGTGCAGAGTCCACGGCTCGGAATCAAGCCACACCCAGGCTTCGCTCCCGATTTCGAAAGAGCGAATAAAACTCTCCTGGTAATTAGCGACGATGCGCCAGGCGCGGGCATCGACGATGCCGATCAGCGGAACGTTTGCCTCGGCGGTGTCGCCGACACGGACGGTCAGATTGTTGATGGTTCCAGTGGTCGGCGCGACGAGGCGCGTGCGCGCGAGTCGCCATTCCGCGATCGCGAGCGCCGCCGTCGCGCGCGCCTGAGCGGCCTGGTGCATTGTAATGTCCGATTGCGCCTGCGCGATCGCCTGCCGCGCCCCCTCAAGCGCAGCATCGGCGCGTCGTAGCGCATCGTCGGCCTGATCGAGTTCGGCGCGCGCGACATCTTGCTCCTTCGCGAGAACGGCGAGCCTGCGCTGGTTGTCGCGGGCGTAAGCCGCCGCCGAAGCGACCTCCGTCAGAGAATCCCGACTTGAGGCGAGAAGGTCCTGGTCCGCTGCAACATGCGCGCGAGCCTCGTCGACCTCCGCCTTGCGCTGCTCGACCTCCAGCTGAAAGAGTGTTGGATCGATTGTGACGAGGAGATCGCCTTCTGCGACGCTCTGGTTGTCGGTCACATGGACAGCGAGGATGTGGCCGGTGACCTGCGGCGCCAGCTTAATGAGGTCGGACTGGACATAAGCGTCGGCAGTATAGGCGACGAACGACGTCACGATCTCATAAAGCGCGAAGGCGAAAAAAACAGCCGCCGCCGCGACGCCGATCCGGCGCGGGCGCGTCATATCCCCGAGGGCGACCGTCGAGCGCCGATGACTTGCATACGATCTCCCCAGCCAAACCGTCGGCTTCCGCGATGCGTGGCCAGCATGCGCGTTTCGACAGCGACGAAGCCATATCTATTGCAGATTCTGCGGCAAAGCGCGAGATGCGGCGGCGCCGGAGTAGACCGGCTCGTCTTGCTTGGTGAAGGCCCGTGGCGAGAGATCGTCGATCGTCGATGCGGAGATCGCCAATGCGTCGAGGCCGTTGGCGCACTCTGGCGCCGAAAGTTGATGACGCCGCGTCGCTGTGCATAATTGCCGGCGAAACGGACGGGAGGGCGAAGAATGGGGCATGGATTTGTTCGCGTTCTTTCGGTTGTTGGAATTGGCTCGATGCTCGCTATATCCACACCGCTGGTCTCGGCAGCCACAATCAAAGAGTGCAAAGAAGCTTACGCGGCGCATAAGGACGAAGCCAAGGCCGCCGGCCAATCAGAGAAGGCCTATATCGCAAATTGCAGGGGCGCCTCGGAGGTTATGGCGCCCGGGGCCGCAAGGCCCGCCTCTCACGACGCCGCGCCAAGTCTGGTGCCGGCCAAGGACAAGATTGGCAAGGCGTGCGAGGCCGACTATTCCACCAACAAGGCCGCTGTGACTGACCGAGGTGAATCAAAAAAGGATTTTCTTGCATCTTGCCGCGCCGCCATGGAGGCCGCTCAGCAAATAGCTGCGCCCGAGTCCACCGCCTCCACGCCAGATTCGGCGTCCAAATAGTTCCGGTCGCATCCCTTTTGTCTGGACGCTCAGGCGTTTTGTGCGCACGTTGCGCCTAAGCGAAACTAAGCTTCGGTTCCCTCCAAGTTCTCAAGCGACTTTTCCCCGATGGGCAGCGTCATGCAGAACATCGCGCCGCCAGGCCCGTTGGGCGCCGCCCACAATCGCCCGCCATGCGCCTCGACGATCGAGCGGCAGATTGACAGGCCCATCCCAAGACCGTTTGGCTTTGTGGTGTAGAACGCCTCGAACATGCGCTCAGGGTTCGCCGATGGCAGCCCCGGACCGGAATCGCATACCGCGACAAGCACGCTGTCCGACTCGGCCTTGCTGGTAGTGATCGACAATTCGCGCGGTCTATCTGTAACCTCGCTCATGGCTTCAATGGCGTTCATGATCAGGTTGAGGATCACCTGTTGCAGCTGTACTCGATCCCCGGAAATGCCCGGCAAGTCATCCGCCATTCGTGTCTGCACCAAGACGCCGCTGTTTGTCATTTCGCCACGGGTCAACCCAAGAACCTCAATAATTGCTTTGTTGATTTCGAGGCTTTCCTTTCGCTCCGGCGCCTTTTTAACCAGATCGCGTATCCGGCTGATGATATCGCCTGCTCGCTTGCTGTCGGTCGCGATACGATCGATTAATCGCGTGGCTCCTTCGAGGTTTGGTGGAGAAGCGGCGAGCCAACGCAGAGCGGTTGCGGCGTTCATCAGCGTAGCGCCATGGGCTGGTTGACTTCGTGGGCGATGGAGGCGGTTAGTTGCCCCATCGTGGCTATCCGATTGACGTGGGCAAGCTGCATTTGCGCATCAAGGTTCCGCCGTTCAGCATCGCGCAGCTCAGCGTCGGCGCGCTTTCGGTCCGTCAGGTCGAGGGCGAAGGCGACGCCCTGATGTCGTCGTTCGCCAAAGTTGGCGCCCGCCATTAGCACCGGCGTTCGGCCGCCGTCTTTCCGGAAATACTCCTTCTCGTAGGGCGGACAGGTTCCGCTAGCGGCGAGTTCGGCCAAGGCTCGCTCATCAGCCCCGGCCCATTCGGGGGGTGTCAGGTCCTTCCAGCGCAGGCGGCCCGACGTCACATCGTCGCGGCTATATCCAACAATGCGAAGGAAAGCGTCGTTGGCCTCCAGGAGGCGACCGTCAAAATCGAAAATGCATATGCCGATAATGTTCGAATCGACAAGGCGTCGGACCTTCGCCTCCCGTTCTTGAAGATCGCCGTAGAGACGCGTGTTCTCCAATGAAATTGCGGCTTGCGAGCCCAAAAGCTCGAGGAGCCTCGCCCGATCTGGCGTGAAGACATGCGACGCCAGCGCGTTCTCGAGGTACAGCAGCCCCGTCAACCGTCCTTGTTTGATCAGCGGGAGACAGAGGATCGACTTGGCTCGTCGGCCGCGTAGATAATCGTCCTCGGAGAAGAGGTTGGGTCTCGAGGCATCATCGAGAATCACGCTTTCATGGGTGCGGATGACATAGCGGACGATGGAATCGGGACACGTGATCCCGGTGATCGATTTTTGGCCCAGCGCGACTTCCACCTGATCGCCGGCCGCCTTTGCCTCTGCCTGAATCAAAAGGTCATCCGCTGCCGGTAGTATCAGAAGACCGCGATCCGCGCCTCCGTTCTCGATCGCGATCGTCATCAGCCGCTCGATCAGCTTGGGCAGTTCGATCTCGCTGGACAATACCTGCGAGGCTTTGACGACGCTCGCTACATCGAGCTGCTGGACCGGCGCGCCAATGTTTGCCCCGAGTCGATTCCCCACCGGAGCGGCCAGTTGCGGATGAAGCCGATCGAGCTGATTCACCTTGGCGTCGGCGCCCCAGCGGAGATAACATCCCCTGGCGTTCCGGAGATGGGCGTTGGCATTGGTCTCGAAGCCACGCGCCGTGTAGAACCGTGCGGCGACCTCATAAGCCAAGCCCTCGTTCTGGACGAAACCATGTTCGCGCGCCAAACCGATAGCCTCTTCGTAGAGACGCATTGCGCCCAGCTCCCGGCCTTCGAGGCGGGCGATTTCGGCAGATACGAGGGCGTGCTTGTCGCCAAAGCTCGGCCGATTGGCGTCCGCCCACTCGCGCAGTTGGTCGCGTAGCTTCAGAAGCTCGTCCCATCGCGGCCGCTCGACGGCCGATGCGTTCTCGTAGAGCGCCGCCACCGTCAGTGCGGCGTAGTAGTAATAGTCGATCAGAGGGAAGTGGCCGGTAGAGGACCAGAGCAGCGGTGTCGCCTTGTCGACGGCTGCGAGCGCCTCGGCATGGGCGCCCGCCAGGAACCGCGCCTTCGCCTTAATGGTCCAGTACAAGAAGATCATCGTGGACATCCGGCCGCCCGTCAGCTGCGCCTCGAACGCCCCTTCGTCGAACTGCGCGTCATTGAACGTGGAGATGCTCGCGGTGCGCCCCTGCATCATCGCGATGAAACGTTGCTGGGGGACGATGACGTCCTCCATATCGCGGAACTTGGCGTCCCGGACGAACTCCCGGGCGATCTCCGCCTCGCGCCACACCGCGTCGAGTGGTTCGTTCCGCAGGAGAAGGAGCGTGACGATGTGGTGCATGGCGTAGCACGCGTAGGTCAGATCTCCCGTCTCGAGCGCGGCGCGAATCGAAGCCCGGACGAAATCGATAGAGGTGGCCATCGGCTGCGTCCAGAAGGCAGCGATTCCTGTCGCGTCCTGAACCTTGGGTCGATAAGCGAGGAAGGCGTGCTTCTCGACCAGGTCATGCCCGAGCTTGGCGAAACGAAAACCCTCTGGGTAACGCCGAAAGACCGTTGCGAGAGGCCACCCGAGGTAGCCGCAGGCGTGTGCGAAGGCGCCGCTCACTCCGTGCCGTATGCCGAGGTTCACTGCGCGGCACAGTTCCAGGCAAAGCAGATTCTGATCGGTGACATAGGCAGGGTCGCAAAGGACAGACAACAGCCGCATGGCCGCCAGAAGCTCAGGATCCGTCATCAGCGGCAGATCGATCAGATCCTCGATCGGGCGACCGTTCAGGTTGCGCCAAACCGTTTCGTATTCGGCCTGAACCTGTTCCCAACTCGGGTGTGCTGGCAGATCTATGGCGAACAGGCGCAGGCACGCGAGCGCGCTGGCCACGGCTTGCGGATTCTCCGATTTCACGACATGGAGCAGGATCTTCAGATGGTAGGCGTCCGCAAGACTGACTTTCGAGGTCCCGCGCTGCAGCAAAGTGGCGATGAGCCGCTCAGCTTCATCGAGGTTGCCCCTCAGGAATTCGCATTCCGCGCATTGGAGCCGGAGAGTGAACATCAACTCGTACTGGCTGGCCCAATACGTCTCGTCGAGCAGCGCTATGCCGGCCGCAAGGTAAACGCCCGCCGACGCATTGGCCGCAGACGCCTTGGCCTTTCGAGCGGCGCGCAGGTTGATCGTGGCCACGCGTGTCTTTTCCTCGCGCTCGACCAGCAATGCCGCGCCTCGATTGAACTGGTTCGCGATATCGAACAGATGCTCGACGAGTTGCTCCGGGGCGATGGTCGCCAACAGCACACGGCCGATTCGCAGGTGGACGTCGGCACGGTGCTCGTCGGGAATCAGTGAATAGGCCGCCTGCTGGATGCGATCGTGCAGGAATTTGTAGGCGCGCTCCTGCTGGACGACGAGCCCGGCATGCACGGCCTCCCCGAATGCGGCGTGCATCCTTTCGCCCTGGACGAGGATCAAAATGAAGGTTTCCGCGGCGTTGCCCAGACAGGCGAACTGTTTCAAGGCGTCCCGGGTGGGGGCAGACAATCGCCGCAGCTTCGCGGCCATAAGATCGACCACGTTGCCGGAGTAGTTCTTGGCGCGGATGCGATCGAGATCCCATTGCCAGCCTGGCGCGGCCGGATCGAACGCTACCAATCCTTCTTCGGCCAATTCCGTGAGGAACTGAATCGCGAAGAACGGATTACCGCCCGTCTTCTCGTGAACGAGCTGCGCCAGAGGACGCGCGCGTTCCAGGTCGCCATGTAAGGCGCTCGCGACGAGCCGGTCGACGTCGTCAGGCCCGAGCGGCGCCAGCACGATTTCAGCCACTCTGGCGTCCGCTTTCTTGATCGTCTCCAGCGCGCGCAAAAGCGGATGAGCAGGACCGACCTCGTTGTCCCGATAGGCGCCGACCAGCAGCAGGCGCCCCACTTCCGCGTGCGTGACCAGATACTCGATGAGGTCGAGAGTGGCGGCATCCAGCCATTGCAAATCATCAAGGAACAGCGCCAGCGGATGCTCGGACGTCGCGAACGCGCCTAGGAAGCGGCGAAACACCAATTGAAATCGATTCTGCGCTTCTTGCGGCGGCAGGTCGGGAACGGCTGGCTGTTTCCCGATGAGGAACTCCAGTTGGGGAACGAGGTTGACGATGAGTTGTCCGTGCGCGCCAAGCGCCTCTGTCAGGGCGCGCCGCCAGTGGTCCACCTCCGCTTCACTCCTGACGAGGATCTGGCGGATCAGGGTCTGGAACGCCTGCGCCAGGGTCGCATACGGAATGTCGCGCTTGTATTGATCGAACTTGCCTGCCGCGAAAAGCCCACGCTGCGGCACAAGCGCTTTATGCAGCTCGTTGACCACCGAGGATTTGCCGACGCCGGAATAACCCGACACCAGCACGAGCTCTGGCGTGCCCTGAGCCACGACCCGATCAAAGGCCGCAAGCAGGGCGCCAATCTCGGTCTCCCGTCCGTAAAGCTCTTCCGCGATAAGCAATCGATCCGAAGCGTCGTGTGCGCCCAGCGGGAATGGATCGATGCGACCGTGCGACCGCCGCTCTATCAGACAATGACGCAGGTCGGCCTCGACACCCACCGCAGTCTGATAACGCTCCTCCGCGGTCTTCGCGAGGAGCTTCATCACGATCGACGAAATCACCTCGGGAATTCCGCTCGCCCGCTCACCGGGCGTCTCGGCCTGCCGAGCAATGTGGCAGTGCACCCATTCCATCGGATCGGAAGCCGTAAAAGGAAGACCCCCGGTCAGCATTTCGTAAAGGGTCACGCCGAGTGAATAGAGGTCGCTGCGCGAATCGATCGAGCGATTCATTCGCCCGGTCTGCTCCGGCGCCATATAGGCCAGTGTCCCGGCAATGACCTCGGGAGGATCAGCCGGCTGGCGCTCGCGCACCAGGCGCGAGGCGATTCCAAAACCAGTGAGCCGTACCTCTTCCCCATCGTTTACCAGAATATTGGCAGGCTTGATGTCCTTATGGATGAGGCCGCGCTGATGCACCTTGCCGAGGGCCGCGGCAACGCCGGTGGCGAGGCGCAGGAAACGTCCCACCTCCATCGGCGCGCCAAGCAGCCCGCCGAGCAACTCGCCGCCGGGATCCTCAAGCACCAGAGTGGCCTGACCGCGATCTCGCACAAGCTCAAGCGGTCGCGCCGCCCACGCGCCGTCGAGCTCATCCCTTAAGGAGTATTCGTGGGCAAGGCGATCGAGGGTTGCCGGCGTTGGTTCTTCCGAGGCTGGGAGCACGACCAGCACGCTAGAACGTCCGCCTTCTGTGGAATCACGCCACCCTCTGCAGAAGACGAGTCCACTGTCCTCCCGCAAGACCTGAAGGCCACCAACTCCATTGGCGCCGACCCATGGAAATGGCTCCACTCCGACCCCCACCTGCGGGCCGACCGTCACATAGTCGCCGTCAGCTCGCGACTAGCAATATTGGTCCGCGCACTCGCGAACACTAGTCCCTATACGTTGCTATTACGACCCTAGTCCAAGGTTTGTATGGTGGCGATAGCAAAGGGCTTGGTCGGAGCGTTGAACGAGTCTTGGAGACCGTGCCGTGACCGCGATATTTCGCGACAGTACGCCGCCCTCTCGGCGTTGCCTCGTTCGCTGCAGGACTGGCCAGGCAGCACATGAGCCGCCACTGCCGGGCCCGCGCCTGTGGTCGGGGGGCTACGCCCAGCACCGCGCCGCGATGACGGCAATCGGCCAAAAAATTGCCCTGACCCGAATTGCAATACGCCTGATATCACAGGTTCGTCTCAGCTCCGCCGGAGGCAGCTTCGACGACGGCGCCGGCGTCGAGCCGGCCGGGCCTGTCCATCACAGTCCTTGCAAATCCATGCCCGTATATCGGACAAATTTTGGACAGGCCGGTCTGTGATGAAGTTAAGTTATTGATATTACTGGCGCTCCCTAGGGGAATCGAACCCCTGTTTTCGCCGTGAGAGGGCGACGTCCTGGACCGCTAGACGAAGGGAGCATGACCGCGGGGCCGAGGCGGCGTTCTATATCGGCGGCGCGCCTTGAAGGCAAGCGTCTGAAACCAACTGTCTGAAACCAAGCGCGCGCCAATCTTGTTCAATCGATCAAGCGGCTCTTGCGGGCGTCGGCGTCGGTCGTGTGCGCTGTCTTAGCTGATTGGATTGCGCACAGGCGCAGCGCCGTAAGCGGCCATGAAGACATCGACTCCGGCCTGCACGCCCGCCTCGATCTGCGACCTTGTCAGTTCGTCGACCATCCGGAATAGCAAGGGCTTGAATGTGCCCGCCTGGCATAATTCCAGGAATTGCCAGGCCGCACGCTGAACATCGGCGATCCGCAGCACGCCTTCGTCGTTCATGCGCTGCATATAGGCCGAGAGTCGGTTGGCGCCGAAGCAGGGGCCTGCTTCATAAAAGGCCCGGCCGAGTTGGGGGAATTTATTCGTCGCTGCGATCACCGTTCGAACATGGGCGAGCGTGTCCGGGCGCGACATCATCTCAATCAGGGTGCATCCGAAATTGAAGAGCACGCCCCGGACGTCATTATCGTCAAATGAAAAATCAGTCAGACGCTCGGCTTGCTGGCGTCGCTCTTCACGAATCAACGCTTCAAAGAGCCGTTCCTTCGAATCGAAGTAAACGTAGAGCGTTCCTTTCGAAACTCCCGACACGCGGGCGATATCGTTCATGCTGGCGCCGTCAAAGCCGGAAGCGAGAAAGACGGTGCGCGCGCCCTCCATGACCTGGCGGCGCTTAGCGCTGCTATCGGGGCCGTCGCCATCGACGCCGTCTCTCCATTGTGCGTCCATCGCCGCCGCCGTGCCGTCGTTCAATCGCCGCCTCGCTCTGGTAACAAAAACTACTGACCGAACCGTTCAGTTCGTTGTTGATTTACGATCGGAATGGGTTTATGTCAAGCCAGCAATGACCGAACGGTTCGGTCGATTAAAATTAAAACTTTAAACCAGGAAGCCCTTCAATGGCGCAGGATCAGCAAGTTACGACAGCGGCGCCCGCCGCGACGGCGTCGCCGCCGCTCGCCTCGGGCGGGCAGGGCGGCGCCCTCGCGCCGATCGCCAAACCCAAGCCGCGCCGGTCCGTCCGCAGCCTGATTCTGCCCGCGATCATTCTTGCCGCTGTCGGCTATGGCGGAACCAAGGCGTATGATTGGTTCGTCAACGGCCGCTTCCTCGTTTCGACCGATGACGCCTACGTCGGGGCGGACACGGCGGTCATGACGGCCAAAGTGGCGGGCCATGTCGCGCTGGTGGCGGCCGCTGACAATGCAAAAGTGCGCGCCGGCGATTTGCTGATAAAAATCGACGATGGCGATTATCAACTCGCGGTCGCCTCGGCGAAGGACAAGATCGCGACCCAGGACGCGACCATCGCGCGCATCGGTCGTCAGGTCGAGGCGCAGGGCGCGGTCATCGCGCAGGCGCAGGCACAGGTCGCCGCGGCGCAGGCGCAATTGGCGGCGGGCGAAGCCGATAAGAAGCGGGCCGCACTGGAATTCGATCGGTCGCAGAAGCTCGCCGACATCAATTTCGGATCGCAGCAGCGCCTCGAACAGGCCGCTGCCGATCGCGCCAAAACGTCAGCGACTTTGACCGGCTCGGGCGCAAGCGCGGCCGCCGCAGAGGCCGCGGAGAATGGCGCGCGCGCCAATCTCGACGTTTTAACCGCACAGAAGATCGAGGCGGAGCGCGCGCGCGGCGAGCTCGAAACCGCGCTCGCCAAGGCCGAGCGCGATCTCTCCTTCACCACGATCGTCGCGCCGTTCGACGGCGTCGTCGGCAACAGGGCGGCGCAGCTTGGCGAATATGTTCAGCCCGGGACGCGTCTGCTCGCGCTTGTTCCGCTGACCAGCGCCTATGTCGACGCCAATTTCAAGGAGACCCAACTCGCCTCGATCCATCCCGGTCAGAAAGTCGATGTCGCGGTCGATTCACTGGACGGCCGCGTCATCGAAGGCGTCGTGACTTCGGTCGCGCCCGCTTCGGGGTCACAATTTTCTCTGCTGCCGCCCGACAATGCGACAGGCAATTTCACCAAGGTCGTCCAGCGCGTCGCGGTGCGTATCGCCTTGCCGGCCGACGCGCTGCAAAGCGGCGAGATCCGTCCCGGGCTTTCGGTCGTCGCTTCTGTGCGCACGCGCGACGAAAGTCTGCCCAAGCCGACCTTGCTGGGCGCGCTCGGTTTTGACGCTTCGGCGCAGAGCGCGCGCGACAAGGGCGCCAAGCCGTGAGCGCGGTCTCGGCGTCGCTTGCTGGGCCGGCCAAGGCCCCGGCGCCGGCCCAATCCGAAGCCCTCGATATACGCAAGCTGTTTGCGTTCATCTTCATGGTGTTCGGGATGTTCATGGCGATCCTGGACATCCAGATCGTCTCGGCGTCGCTGTCCGAGATTCAGGCGGGATTGTCGGCCTCTTCAGACGAAGTGACCTGGGTGCAGACCGCCTATCTCGTCGCCGAAGTCATCATGATCCCCCTATCGGGATTCCTGTCGCGCGCCTTTTCGACACGCTATGTCTTCGTCGCCTCGGCGGCGGGCTTCACGCTGATGAGCTTTTTTTGCGCCAGCGCCTCATCAATCAACGAGATGATTTTCTGGCGCGCTCTGCAGGGGTTTATCGGCGGCGGCATGATCCCGACCGTCTTCGCCTCGGCTTATACGATCTTTCCGCGCAGCAAACAGCCGCTCGTCGCGCCGATCATCGGCCTTGTCGCGACTTTGGCGCCGACGATCGGCCCGACCGTCGGCGGCTATCTGACGGACGCCTTCTCCTGGCACTGGCTGTTCCTCGTCAACATCATTCCGGGCATTATCGTCTCGACCGCAAGCTGGTTTCTGATCGATTTCGATGAGCCCGACCTGTCGCTGCTCAAGCGATTCGATTGGGCGGGGCTCGCGGGAATGGCCGTGTTTCTCGGCGCGCTCGAATATGCACTCGAAGAAGGCCCTTCAAAGGATTGGTTCGAGAGCGCGCCGGTGACGACGGCGATCGTCGCCTCGACGTTCGGCGCCATGCTGTTCTTCTGGCGCGCGTTTCGCGCCTATCAGCCGATCGTCGATCTCAGCGCTTTCAAGGATCGCAACTTCTGGACCGGCTCACTGTTCTCTTTCGTGCTGGGCATCGGACTCTACGGCCTGACCTATATTTATCCGGTGTATCTTGCGTCGGTGCGCGGTTATTCGTCATTGATGATCGGACAGACGATGTTCGTCACCGGCGTTTGCATGTTCATCATGGCGCCAATATCGGGCCGCCTGATGGGCAAGGTTGATCCGCGGCTGATGATCGCGATCGGCTTCGCGGGTTTCGGCCTTGGCACTCTGCAAGCGTCCTATATCACGCAGGACTGGGATTTCTGGGAATTGCTCGTGCCGCAGATTCTGCGCGGCTTCTCGCTGATGCTCTGCATGGTGCCGATCAACAATCTGGCGCTGGGGACGATGCCGCCGCAGCGAATCAAAAACGCCTCCGGTCTCTTCAACCTGACCCGCAATCTCGGCGGCGCCGTAGGCCTGGCGCTGATCAATACGCTGCTCGACAAGCGGATGGACCTGCATATCGCCAGGCTGCACGAGGCGGTCTCCTGGGGCCGCAGGACCGCCGACGAGACGATGGCGCAATTGACCGCAGCTTTCGCTTCGCGCGGCTCCGACGCTGCTCTGGCGGCGACCAAACAACTCAGTCTGATGGCGCGGCGGCAGGCGGAAGTGATGGCGCTTGGCGACGTTTTCCTTGCGCTGACGGTGATCTTTTTCGCGCTCGTTGCGTTGGCTCCGATGATGCGCAGGCCGCAAATGATGGGCGGCGGCGGTGGCGGTCATTGAGCGAAGCGCGCGTCCTTGATCAAGGGCTGCGCGCTTCACTCGGGCAAGAGTTTGTCAGCCTAGAAAGCCAAGCACGGTCGGCGCGAAATAGCCGAACGCCATCAGAACCGCGCCGATCGCACCAAGGCCGAGGCTCAGCCACATCA
Organism: Roseiarcus sp.; assembly: GCA_036513315.1. Classification (GTDB taxonomy): domain Bacteria; phylum Pseudomonadota; class Alphaproteobacteria; order Rhizobiales; family Beijerinckiaceae; genus Roseiarcus. Next base: position 8,530 of record DATBZF010000127.1, on the reverse strand, counting down.
GCGTGCCTATGCCGGTAATGATCGCCGCCGAAGCCAGCACGATCGCGATCTGGATGAGGCCGCTGGCATATTCAAAATGTTCGAGGCGATGATTGGAGAGCTCGCGCGCTTCCGCCGCTTCCTTGGCGCGTTCCTGGATCGCCTCCATGCCGTCGGGCTTTTCCGTCTCGAGACGCGTGATCGTGGCCTTCCAGGCGGCGATCTGTTTTTCCATCACGGCCTGGGCCGCCGGATCGGCGGCGACCTGCCGGCTGACCTCCATCTGAGCGATGTCAGTCTCGATCATTCCGGAGCGGATTTTTTTCGCCTGATAGAAATTGTAGAGATCAGAGGATTCGATATTCTTCTCGGTCGAACGATGCTCGGCGTTCTTGCCGCCAGCCTCGGATAAGGCGAGGAATAAAGCCAGAATGGCGATGATCAGCGCCACGCGCTTGTCTTTCGCCTCGACCGCGTCCTCTAGCGCTTCAGCCATCCCGGTTTTCCTTTGAAGAAGTCTTGTTTGTCGGACCGCAGGCGTGCGGTCGCCCGCTGTATCGCCTAATAAGAGAAACTCACAAGAGGTTTCTGCGGGACTTCAACGTTCCGGAGCGGTCGGCTGCAACTGACGCAAATTGGCGGAAGCGACGCTGTCCGCCGTGTCCGGTCCCTGGGAAGAGGGCGCGCGCGAGTCGCGGTTCCTGATTTTGCCAGGCGGGAGGCGCGGCGAGGCATCGGCCGGCGCTTCGCTTAATCGCGCGACATCGGCGGCCAATTGCGAGATCGCCTCCCGCAAGGCCTTATCGCCTTGGACATTAGAATCCGATTCGCGTCTGGCGTCCTTGTCGGAACCGGCCGGCGTGGACAGGCGCGCCACGCTATCGGCGCGGCGCCGATTGTTCTCGGCCGCGGCGGCTTCGAGCGTTTGCAGACGCGAGGCCGCCAATGCTTCGGTCTCGACGAGGCGCTGGCGGGTCCGCTCGAGCTCGCCGTTCTTTTTTTCAAAGTTGCCGATGATGGTCGCGTTTTTGGTCAAAGCCGCGCGGAGCTCGGCGTTCAACCGCGCGACCTCGCCATTTCGCAAAGCGAGTTCCGCCGACAGTCTGCCCGTTTCGGCCTCCGCCGCGACGGCTTTGCTCTTGGCCGTTTGCGCGGCGTCGCCAAGCTTCATCTCAAGGCCGGAGGCGCGCGTCTCCAGGCCCGCGATCGTGGTGCGATGGTCGTCGGCGGCGGTCTCGAGGGCCAGTCGCCGTTCTCGCAGCGTCGCGATTTCGGCCGAAGCGCGATCGAGCCGCGCGCTGAAATCGTGCGCCACGATTCGGCTTGTTCCCAGTTCGCCCTCGAGACCGAGAATGTCGCGCTCTTTCGCTGCGATTTCACTCATCAATTTGTCGGTCCTGGCTTCGAAAGCGACGAGACTGGCGGCCTGCCGGCCAAGATCGGCGCGGTGGCCCGCGCTCGCATCCTGCAAGCTGGCGACGCGCCGTTCGAGACGGTGTTGTTCGAGCGCATGCTCGGCGCGCAACAGATCGCGCTCGGCGATGACGTCCTTCATCGAAAGGGGCGCCAGCATTCGCGCCCGGGCCTCCGACAAGCGCAACGCGCGGCGCGCAAAAGCGGGTAAAATCAAAAGGCCTGCAAGCCCCGCAACCAGGAGGCCCGCAAGGAAAAACATCGCCGGTTCGACCAATTCGCCCTACCTGCGCTTGCGACAGTCGCGCAGCATCGCACGGCGCGGCGTTGAAGCAAAGGGCGGCGCTCAGCGCCCCAAAAGCGCGACTGGCCCCGTCAGAAAGGGTTCCAGGTCGCGTGCGGCGTGAACTTGAGATAGCTGATGTTGACGCCAAGCCGCGCGCCAAGGCCGGTGCGGATCGGAACGACGATGATGTTGTCCGCGCCGAGCGCGGTGAAGCCGAATCCGCCGATAAAATAGGCCGATCCGTCGATGCCGCCGAATCGGCGAAAGATCGCGCCGACGGCCGGAAGATTGTAAACCAGCATCATCGTGCGATCGCCGTCCGCGCCAGCGTCAAAGCCGATCGACGGGCCCTGCCAATAGACCGGTTGGTCGCCGGCGTTGCGCGTATACATCTTGCCTTCGCCGTAGCGCAGGCCGCCGACAAAGGCCGCGGAGGCCTCCTGTCCGAGGACATAGCCGTTCGGCTGCCCCCAACGGCGTCCCGCCTCCTCGACCGCCTCCGCCAGCCCTCTCGACACCGCGCCGAAGAAGCGATGGCCGCTGTCGACGACTTCATTGTTCGAAAAGGAGGGCGGAGCGTCGGCGAACGCGGCGCCCGTCATTGAAAAAGACCCGAGCGCAGCGAATGCGCCGCCGGCCAGAATCTCGCGCCGTGTCACTTTCGGCATCGCTTGATCTCCATTTGCCGTCCGCAGCCCAGTTCCGATGAGACCTTCAAGGCCAAGGTGGCGTAATTGGGGCCGGGCTTAGTTTCGCGCGATCAGGTTGACGCCTCGTTAAGCATAGGCGCGGTCGCTGCGGGCCGGGGGTCGCCCCAGGCGACAAAGCCGCCATTGCGCAGATTATCGCCTTTTTTTCCGTAAAGGAGGGGACCGCCTTCAACCGCCACGACTATTCCGCCGGCGGCGCGCAGCACCGCATCGCCGGCCGCCGTATCCCATTCCATCGTCGGCGCGAAACGCGGGTAGACGTCCGCTGCGCCCTCCGCCAGGGCGCAAAACTTCAAAGAGGAGCCGGCCGAGCGGCGCTCCCCGATGGGCAGCCTCGCCAAAAAAGCTTCGGTCGCCGGATCGCAATGGGAACGGCTCGCCAGCGCAATCCAGTCCGCGGCGGGGGCCCGCCGCGTCTCGATTTGCCGCCACAGGCTCCTTTGGGGGAGCGGTGCGCCAACGACGACATCGCAAACGAAGGCGCGCTCGCCGCCGAACCATAATTTTCCCAAAGCCGGCGCATAAACCGCGCCCGCGACCGGCGCTTTCGCGCGCACCAGGGCGATATTGATCGTGAATTCGCCATTGCAGGCGATGAATTCGCGTGTTCCATCAAGCGGGTCGACGAGTATGAAACTGTCGCCAACCGCGGTTCGGTCGCCGCGGGCCATCGCTTCCTCGGCGATCACCGGAACCGTGCAATCGCGGGCGCGCAGCAGCGCGAGGATGAGTTCCTCCGCCTTTTCATCCGCGACCGTAACCGGGCTGCTGTCTCCCTTGGTGCGGACTTCGCATCCCTTTGCATATTCGCTCATGACGATGGGCCCGGCCGCCAGGGCTATCCTGGCGAAAAGTTCGGCGATTGCATCGCGCGACCATTCGCTCATATCGGCCAGGGCCTTGTCGGGCGCGGCGTGGTTTGCATCGGCGTTCATCGCGCGAATCTGGCCTCCGGATTGCGAAGTTTCCAGCGCGAGGTTAAGCCCATGTAGCAAGAATTAGCCAGCCGGGCTGATTCGGGGGCGGCGGCGAAGGGCTGTCGACCTAGCTTCCCGCCTTGAGCGGCGCGGCGCCCGGCCGAAGCGTTTGCGCAGCTATTGACCACAGGATTTGTCCAATGACGACATTCGCCCTCGATGGAATGGATCTGGCGGCTCTTTTGTGTTCGCGCGTATGCCATGACGTGATCAGCCCGGTCGGGGCGATCATCAACGGCCTGGAAGTGCTGGAGGACGAGAAGGACGGCGAGATGCGCGAGGTCGCGCTCGATCTCATCAAGAGAAGCGCCGCCTCCGCCTCCGCGCGTCTCCAATTCTGCCGGCTCGCCTATGGGGCGGCGGGATCGGTCGGCGCTTCGATCGACACCGGCGACGCGGAAAACGTCACGCGCGGCCTGATCAACAATGATCGCACCAAGCTCGTATGGAACGCGGTGCGCCAGCATGCGCCAAAAAACAAAGTGAAACTGGTGCTCAATCTCTGCCTGATCGCCTTGGCGGTCATTCCGCGTGGCGGAACGATTACGGTCACTCTCGCTGGCGAAGGCGAAAGTCTCGAAGCTCGGGTGGAAGCGAATGGCGCCAATGCGCGCCTCGCCCATGGAATTGCTTCGCTGATTGCAGGAAGCCCGGAAAGCGGTTCCGTCGACGCCCATTCCATCCAGGCGTTTTACACCGGCCTTGTCGCACGTTCCTGCGGCCTTGACGTGACGGTCGAAAGCGATCCCGAAAGCGTAACCTTGCATGCCCGCGCCATGGTCGGATCGACCGCCCCTGTTCCTGCATAGGCGACGGCTGGCCGCTTCCCGCCCCGATTGTTGCGTTTCAGCGCTCCTTAACCCCGTTCAGCCATAATGAGCATGATTGGGCGAAGCGGGACGCGCAGGAGCGTGAAATGAAACAAGTGCTTGTTGTCGACGATTCGCCGGTGATCCGGAAGATCGCGCGCCGCATCCTTGAAGGCATGCGTTTCCAGACATCGGAAGCGGAGAACGGGAAAGAAGCCTTGGCGGCCTGTTCGTTTCTGATGCCGGACGCCATCATCGTCGATTGGAGCATGCCGGTCCTGGACGGCTTTGGTTTCCTGAAGCAATTACGGCGGCTGCCGGGCGGCGATGCGCCAAAGGTGGTTTTCTGCACGAGCGAATATGATGTCGCTCATATCGCGCGCGCAATGCACGCCGGCGCCGACGAAGTCATGATGAAACCGTTCGATCGCGATATCGTCAGGTCCAAATTCGAGACGATCGGCATCGCGTGAAGGCTTCGCGCCGGCCCCGGCGGCGCGTCTAGAGGCCGACCGGACGACCGACGACCGCCACGCTCATCGCGCCGTCGCCGAACAGGCGTTTGGCGACCCGGCGCGCGTCCTCCATCGTCACCGCTTCGATGAGGCGATTGCGCTCGATCATCCATTCCGGTCCGAAGCCGTCCAATTGAATATGCACGAGCTGGCCCGCGATTTTGGCCGATGTGTCGAAGCGGAGCGGATAGGAGCCGACGAGGTATTTCTTGCCCTTGACGAGTTCCTCCTCGGTTGGGCCGTTGCGGGACACATCCAGAATCTCCGCTGCGATCACGTCGAGCGATTCCTTGGCCCGCTCATTCTTGGTCGAAGTGCCGCCGTGCAGAAAGCTCGCGTGGTCAAGCGCGGAAACCGAAGTCGAAACGGAATAGGCGAGCCCGCGCTTTTCGCGCACTTCGCGAAATAGTCGCGATGAGAGGCCCGTGCCGCCGCCCAGGATATGGGCGAGAAGGACGCTGGTCATATAGTCGGGGTCATGCCGCGCAAAGCTTGGCCGGCCAAAGCGGATGGTCGATTGCGGCACATCAAGATCGACGATTTCGGTCGTCCCGGTTCCGCTGAAAGATGCGTCCTTCACCTCGCGGATCGCCCCGTTCGACGGCAGGTTGGCGAAGATGAGATCAATCAGCCTGGCGGCGCGGTCCGCATCGATGGCTCCGACGATTCCCACATGGAGCGCGCCGCGCGTGACCAGATCGCGTTGCAGCGAGACGAGATCCGGGCGTGCGATTGCGGGCAGCGACTCAAGCGTCCCGTTGGTCGGCGCGCCGTAGGGATGGCCAGGAAAGCTGCGCGCCCGCCAAACGCGTCCGGCGAGCGAGCCCGGATCGTTCGCCTCGTGACGCAGGCCGGCGCTGAGCTGTTCGCGCACCCGCGCGATCGGCGCTTCGTCGAGGCGTGGCGCGTTGATGGCGAGCCGCAGCAGTTCGCCGGCGCGATCGACGTTGCGAATGAGCGTGCGCATGCGCCCGCCGATATAATCGCGATCGCAATTGAACGAGATTTCGATCGCCTTCTCGTCGAGGGCCTGCTGGAAAGCTTGGGAATCGAGATCTCCCGCGCCCTCGTCCAGCAAGGCGGCGAGCATTGTCGCCGCGCCCGTCTTGCCCGGCGGATCCTGCGACGCGCCGCCTTTGAAGGCGAAATCGAGAGACAGCAGCGGAACCGCGTAATCCTCGACCAGCCAGGCCGTGACGCCGCGCGGCGTCACGAGCTGCTGCACGTTGACGGTGCGTGAGAGGGTCCGGTTGGCGACGGGAGCGTTCATGGGCATTTCCATCCGGCGCATTTGCACCGTTCTTGTTGGTCGATCCGCGCTCTCGCACGGCGGGATAGTGAGCCGTTTCTGTCGTCCCTGCCGTCAGGCGGCCGGCGCTTCCTCGGCGGGCAGCAGGTGGCCGGTGACGGCTCGGCGGCGATCCAGATGCTTCCTCGCCGCTGCGACGATCGAGGCCGCATCGACGGCTTCGATTCGCGCGGGCCATTGACGAATGTCTTCCATGCTGAGCCCCGTCGCCAGGGACGATCCGTACCAGCGCGCCAGCATCGCCTGGCTGTCCTGCGCATAGATCGCATCGGCGACGAGCCGCGTCTTGGCGCGTTCCAGCGCCGCCGCGTCGACGCCGTCGGCGATGAATCGCGCGACGATCCCATCGATCGCCTTGTCGAGCGCTTCCATCGTCACACCCGGATTGGGCATCGCGTAAAGGAAGAAACGCGTCTCATCAAGCGCCGTGCCCATATAGTGAGCGCCGGCGACGACGGCGATAGCCTGATCCAGCACCAGCGTGCGATAGAGCAGGCTCGTTTGTCCGCCGCCAAGCAAATGGGCGAGAACTTCCAGCGCCTCCGCTTCCCCCGGCTGGGCGGTGCGAAACGAGGGCGCGATATAGCAGCGCTGCCAACTCGGCTGCTCGACCTTTTCATCGTTCAGCGTCACCAGACGGCGCGCGACGGGCGTGGGTTCCTGCGGGCGCTTGCGCTGCGGCGGCTCGCCGCGCGGCCTGATCTCGCCGTAATTGGCCTCCGCCAGGCGGCGCACTTCGTCCGCCTCGACATCGCCAGCGACGATAAGAATGGCGTTTTCCGGCGTATAGAACCTTTGGTAATAAGCGAGCGCGTCGGTTCGAGTGAGGCCCTCGATTTCGTGGCTCCAGCCGATGATCGGCGCGCCATAGGGATGATGGGTGAAGAGCGCCGCCTGAACTGCCTCATTGAGCTGGGCGCCGGGATCGGCGTCGCAATGCATCCGTCGCTCTTCGAGGACGACGTCGCGTTCGGGCGCGACGATCTCGTCGGTCAACACCAGGCCGGTCATGCGATCGGCTTCGAACTCCATCATGACGCCAAGGTGCTCCTTGGCGACGCGCTGAAAATAGGCGGTGTAATCATTGCCGGTGAAAGCGTTTTCCTGGCCGCCGAGTTCCGCGATCACCTCGGAAAACTGACCTTGCGGATGGGCCTTGGTGCCCTTGAACATCAAATGTTCGAGAAAATGCGCGATGCCCGATTTCCCCGGCGGATCGTCGGCCGAGCCATTGCGATACCATACCATATGCGTGACGACCGGCGCGCGGCGGTCGGGAATGACGACGACGCTCAAGCCATTGTCCAGGCGAAAGTCTGTAATCGCGGGGCTGCCGGCCATCCGCGCCGATTCTGAAAGGGCGAGGGGCGCGTTGGCGATGGAAGCTGGGGCGGACGATTCGGATGAGAACATCGATACCGCGTGGGTTTGAGAATACAGGCGATCAGAGGCCGGACGATAGCCGATCCGACATGATTTCGACATATAGGACGTTGGCGCGCTGGTTGCCAGCGAGTCGCTAAATCACGCCCCTTATCCGGATATGTCCCGCCGGTCCGCCTCAGTGATCGGCGGCGTGGGCGGCGTCGGCCAATTGGCCCTCCGCCGCCGCTTGCGAGCCGAGGCCGTTGTAATAGGCGTCGAGGATCACGGCGACGATCGTCGTCAGGATGATGCCCGAATCGAGGATTGGCTTCAGCGCCGAGTAGAAATTGTGGAAGAATGTCGGCGCGACCAGCGGAATGGGACGGCGCCCGCACACATGACCAGAACGTGCTGCAACCCTAAGGCTGCCAGGCGCGCGGGCGCGGGTTGCGCCAGCGGTTCGATGACAAATTGAAAACTGATCCGCGTACGGCGACGGCGGAGGATTCGGCCCCGCCCGAGCGCTTGGGCGGGCGCGAAAATCTCAGCTCGCGAGCGCCTTGACGCGCTTGGTGAGGCGCGAGATTTTGCGGGCGGCGGTATTCTTGTGCAGGATGCCCTTCTGGGCGGCGCGGGCGACCAGCGGCTCGGCCTCGCGAAGAGCGTCGGCGGCGATCTTCGGGTCCTTGCTGGCGATCGCCTCTTCCACCTTGCGCACATAGGTGCGCATTTCGCTGCGGCGCGATTTGTTGACGGCGGTGCGGCGGGCGATCTTGCGGACGGCCTTTTTGGCCGACGATGTATTTGCCATGAACGAGGTCCCTGAGAGATGCGGCGGCGCCGTTTGCGGGGGCGCCCAAAAGCTTGCGGACCGGACCTTGCGGCCCAGCCTGTTGGGCGGCTTATAGACGCCCGTTCTCCAGCGCGTCAACCGCCGATCGGCGGTTTTGCGAAATTCATCGGCGGGTCGCGGGGCGCGCCTCGCAACCCTCATGCGTCGTGTCCGGGCTTGTCCCGCGGCTGTCCGGTTGAGCAGAAAAGTTTCGTCGCACGAGAGAATCTAAGTGGAATGGAACCTCTAAGCGTCTTGGCCGGGCCTGTCCCGGCCATCCACGCCGCGCCGTTCAAGGAACTTTCGAAGTTGGCGGCTCCGCACGGCGTGGATGG
>DATBZF010000126.1:0-4346 GCA_036513315.1 Roseiarcus sp. | reverse complement strand
TGGGAGCCCAGCCGCGGAAAAGCAGCCGCCAAGGTCGTCAAAACTGTTGTTTCGCTCGCTTTTGACGCCCGCGTTGAGTCGGACGGGCTGAGAGATTAGTTACCGCGCACGGCCTGCGAGCGCAAGCTCTCCTCCCCGGCGGCATTGTGCCATCCGGCTGTCGCCCTTGCGTTTTGGCTGTTTCCTTCCCTAGTAGGGCGGCGCGTCGATTAGGAAACCTCATGCAACTGATCGGAATGCTTGATTCGCCTTATGTGCGCCGAGTCGCGATTGCGCTGATCATCGCCAAAACTCCCTTTATACATCGGCCAATTTCGCTCTTCCGGCACATTGATCAATTCTCAAAGTTCAACCCGCTCTTGAAAGCGCCGACCCTCATCACCGATGACGGCGTAGTGTTGATGGATTCGAGCCTCATTCTCGATTATCTCGCCGCCGTCGATTCGGGCATCGCCGCGCTGACACCGTCGAAAGCGCCCCAACGCTTAGAAGCGTTGCGGGCGACGGGCCTCGCCCTGACGGTCATGGAAAAAGCGGTGCAGCGCCACTATGAGCGCATGCTGCGCCCGGCAGAAAAGCAGCACGAACCATGGGTCGACCGGGTTATGGGTCAATTGAGCGCGGGTTTGAGCGCAATGGACGCCGAACTGCCCGGGTCGGCATGGATCAGCGGGGAATTAGGCCTTGCCGACATTACCGTCGCCTGCGCCTTCGGCTTCACCCACGCGCTTCTGGCCGACGTCGTGGAGACCAGCCGCTATCCCAATCTCGGCGCGTTCTGCGCCCGCGCAGAAGCGCTTCCACCGTTTCGCGCCGCTCCGCCGGAGGATGGGGCGACCGCCTCCGTGATCGGCGATTGACGAAATGCGGCCAAGCGCCGAGATGAGTCCGGCTGGAATCCGGGAGCATCATGTGCCTGATCAAAGCGAGAAAATGCGCGCAATTGTCGCGCCCCGCCCGGGCGGTCCCGAGGCCCTCGTAATTCAACAGCGCTCGCGTCCCGCTCCCTCGGAGGGCGAGATTCTGGTCCGAGTCGAAGCCGCAGGCGTCAATCGGCCCGATGTCCATCAGCGGCAGGGCCATTATCCGCCGCCCCCCGGCGTGACCGATGTGCTCGGCCTGGAAATCGCCGGCGAGGTGGCGGCGCTTGGACCGAACGCCAGGGTCCACCGCGTCGGCGCACGCGTGACGGCGCTGGTCCCCGGCGGCGGTTACGCCGATTACTGCGTCGCGCATGAAATCAATGCGTTGCCGATTCCCGCCGGGCTCACGGCGATCGAGGCGGCGGCCATTCCCGAGACCTATTTCACCGTGTGGACGAATGTCTTCACCCGCGGGGCGCTGAAAGCCGGCGAAACCCTGCTGGTCCACGGCGGCTCCTCCGGCATCGGCACCACGGCGATCGTGCTCGCCAAGGCGTTTGGGGCGCGCGTCGTCGCCACCGCCGGATCGAACGACAAAGCCGCGCAATGCCAGCGGCTGGGCGCCGATCTCGGCGTCAACTACCGCAAGGACGACTTCGTCGCGCTGACGCTTCGATTGACCGAGGGTCGGGGCGCCGACGTCATTCTCGACATGGTCGGCGGCGACTACGTCGCGCGCAACTATGAGGCGGCGGCGCTGGACGGCCGCATTGTGCAGATCGCGTTTCTGAAGGGACAAAAGACAACCATCGATCTACGGCCGATCATGACCAAGCGCCTCATCCACACCGGTTCGACCCTGCGCGCACGCTCGCCAGCGGAAAAAGCGGTGATCGCCGATGCTCTGCGCGCCAAAGTGTGGCCGCTTCTGGAGGCGGGGCGCTGCCGGCCGGTCATCGATTCGGTCTTTCCCCTCTCGGAGGTTGTGAAGGCGCATGAGCGGATCGAGAGCGCCGAGCATGTCGGCAAGGTCGTGTTGACGATTTAAAATGTCCTGTCGAACGGCGAACTTGAAATGCGCCGCCGAAGATCGCATCTTTTAGTTGCGCGGACGCGAATCGACCCTGCGCGAAGAGGAACGCGACGCTGAACATCACGCCTCACCCAGCCGCGGCGCTTGCCGCCGGTAGCCCGGCCGCCTCCGGGAGCTTGCTGACGGACGACGCCCTGTCGCAAATCATCGTCGAAGGATTAGAGGACGCTAAGGCCGAAGACATCGTCTCGATTGACCTGTTCGGCAGGACGACGCTTGCCGATCGAATGATCATCGCCTCTGGCCGCTCGAGCGTGCACGTCGGCGCTATTGCCGACCGTGTCGTCAAAGCCTGTCGCGACGCCGGCTATCCCTCACCGAAAGTCGAAGGAATGCCGCTGTGCGACTGGGTCCTGCTGGACGCGCAGAACGCGATCGTCCACATCTTCCGTCCGGACGTTCGCCGATTCTATAACCTCGAAAAGATGTGGAGCGCCGATCGGCCCGGCGAAGCGGCCAAGAGCTGAATCGGCCAAGAGCTGAACCATGCGCCTCGCGCTGGTTTGTGTCGGCAAACTCAGGGCGGGGCCAGAGCGTCTGCTGTTCGATCGCTACTTTAAGCGGCTGACCGAGGGCGCGCGGGGCGCGGGCTTGGCCGGCGTTGATTTGCGCGAGATCAGTGAATCGCGGGCGCGTCGGCCAGACGAACGGCGCACGGAAGAGCGCACCGCGATCCTTGCCGCCGCGCCCAAGGGCGGCGCCCTGGTTTTGCTGGACGAGCGGGGGGCCTCGGCGACCAGCGAGGAATGGGCCGCCGATATCGGCCGGGCGCGGGACGCGTCGCGAACAGCCTATACGGTGGCGATCGGCGGACCCGATGGGCTCGACCCGTCGCTCGCCGCCCTGGCGCATCGAGTCCTGAGCTTCGGCCAAATGACCTGGCCCCACCAACTTGTCCGGGTGATGGCCAGCGAACAGCTCTATCGGGCGATGACGATTCTCGCTGGACATCCCTATCATCGTCAATGAGCGCCTCGATATTGGCTAGATTTGGTGATTCTTCCCGACAATGCGGCGGCGGCGAAGATGGATAAGTTGCGCCGGAGCCGCCGTCTCGGTCGCTTCGTTAAGCGCGGCGTGGGGCGCGTTCGCCGACCCTGCCCCCCCGCCCGCGGCGACCGATCAGCAGCGCGCCGACAAGGAGCTCGAGCTGCGCGGCGTCGAGGACACGCTGCGCGAGTCGGAGGAGCAGCGCCGCGCGATCGAGGCCGAAATCGATTCCGTTCGCGCCGATCGGGCGCACCTCTCCGCAGCGCTCATCGAAACCACCGCCAAAGTGCAGGATTCCGAGCGCGGGGCCGCCGCGGCGACCGACAAATTAGCGAGCCTCAACGCCACGGCCGACGAGCTCTCGCGCTCGCTCGAGCGCCGGCGAGGGGTGATCGCGGAGGTGCTTGCCGCCCTCCAGCGGATGGGCAGCAATCCTCCCCCCGCCATTCTCGTCAAGCCCGATGACATGTCGGAAGCGGTGCGCGCGGCGACGGTTTTGGGCTCGCTCATACCGGAATTGAAATCGGAGATCGAGGCGGCGCGCCACGATCTCGAGGCTCTCGCCAAGACCCGGGAATCAATTGCGCGTGAGCGCGATGAGCTGACCGAGAAGGGCCAAGCGCTGGCGGTCGACAAAATGCGCCTCGCCGCGCTTATCGACGCGCGCCAGCAGTCCCTGGCCGCGGCTCAGGACGCGCTCGGCTCCCAGCACGAGCGCGCGGCCGACCTGGCCAAGCGGGCGACGTCGCTCAAGGATCTCATCGCCCGGCTCGACAGCGAAAACGCCGCCCGCAAAGCCGCGGCGGACGCCGCGCATGCAGCCGACGCGGCGACGGCGGCTGAAATCGAAGTCCGCGCGCAGGCTGCGGGCGGCGATACGGCGCGGCTGAAGCCCGAAATTGCCTTCGCAGACGCTAAGGGACAGGTGCCGCTGCCCGTCGCGGGCGCGATTCTAAAGACATTCGGCTCGGCGGACGACCTTGGAGGGATCGAACGGGGCGTCTCCCTGGCGACGCCCGCCGGGGCGACCGTCTCCGCGCCGGCGGACGGCGCGGTCCTTTTCGCCGGAGCATACCGGAGTTATGGGCAACTCTTGATCATCGACGCGGGCGGAGGATATTATCTCCTGCTTGCCGGGATGGATCGAATCAATGTTGAATCCGGCGAGTTCGTATTGGCGGGAGAACCGGTCGGCGTTATGGGCGACGGGTCTGCCCGCATGGCGACGGCGGCCGCAGTTGGCGCCGCGCGGCCGGTTCTCTATATAGAGTTGCGCAAGGACGGAACTGCGATCGATCCGGGGCCGTGGTGGGCAAAGTCAGACATCGAGAAGGCGCGCGGATGATTCGTAAAGCTGGTTACTTGGGAGTTGGAGTGGTTTTGGGAGCGGCAGCCGCGGC
>DATBZF010000125.1:0-32541 GCA_036513315.1 Roseiarcus sp. | reverse complement strand
CCGCTCGTCCCCAAATCCCCCAACCCCATATCGCTCCACATCGACCGCGCTCAAATCCATCATCGGCTCCAGAATCTGCCCCTGCAGCGAATCGGAGTTCGTCAAAAAACTCAAGGAAAAGATGTGTGCATCGAATAGCCGCGTAGCGGGGAGAAGGTGGCATGCGAAGCATGACGGATGAGGGGCGGCGCAAACCTTAGATCGGCGCCAGCGTACCAAAGACGCTGACCAGCGCCAGCACAGCCGCTCCAAGCCCTATCTCAACAATGCTGCTCGCCGCGAGTGCGCGTAGCGCACCGCCGTTCTGCTTTTTCACCCTTGGCGTGAGAACATAGCGATTGACGAGCGCAAGGCCGATCATCACTGCGACCAGCAAGATTTTCGCGGCCAGCAGCATCTGATAGGGCGAGGCGAAATCAGCTGGCCAATGTCCGAGCGCCAGCATCGTGTTCACGATGCCGGTCAGCACCACCAGCGCGACGACGAAATGGCCGAGCCCGGAGAAACGTCGCAGCGCCGTTGCCGCTACGAAGCGCAGACTGGGATCGCGGCATCGCTTAAGGCAAAGAACCAGCGGCGGCAGCGCGCCGAGCCAGGCCCCCGCGCAAAGCAGGTGAAGGGCATGATTGAGGCGGTGCAGCGCGCCGAGCGCCCCGTCCCGCATAGCCGCATGGCCGACAAGGCCGAGGCTCGCCAGCAGCATTGCGGAAACGGGGACGACGAACGCCCAGCGATCGTGTCGGCCGACGCAGAGCGCACCGACCAGAACCAGCGCGAGACCGATTCGCCACAACCAGACCTGGCCGAAGGCGGTTTCAAAAGCGACGGCGCGCAAAGTATCGGGATTGACGGTATCGCACCAGCCGTCGCCCATCTGCCCCGCTTCGAGCGCGAACCAGGCGAGAACCGTCGCAGCGGCGACGACGATCGCGGCGGCGGCCATCCGTCGCATCGGCCCCGCCAGTTCGCGCGCGAGGCTCTGCGGAGCCAGCGCCCAGACAAAGGCGCCGGCGCCGAACAGCAGCATCGTTGCGGCAAAATGCGCCAGGCGACAGAGGACGAGCGCTGTGGGCATCGACTCCATTTTTGCGGACTCGCGGGCGCCGACCCTACATTTTCATGTCCTTCATGGAATCGTCCGGCTTGGCGGCGCCGCCGGGTCCGGCGGCGCCGACGCCGCCGACCACGAATTCGACGGCGATGGTTCCGGCATGTTCGAAGGTCAGGGACGCCTTGACGCTCACTCCCTTTTCCAGCGGTTGTTTCAGGCCCGTGAACATAATGTGATAGCCGCCCGGCGACAGGGCGATTTCGCCATTGGCCGGGATTTCCAGGCCCGAGGTCAATTCGCGCATACGCATGACGCCATTGTCCTTTGTCATTTCATGAACGGAAACGCCGGCGGCGAAATCGGCAGAGCCGCCGGTCAATTTGTCCGCCGTCGCGCCATGATTATGGATGACAAGATAGCCGACGCCGACCGCCGCGCCTTTCGGCGTCGCGCGCGACCAGGCCCTGTCGATCATGATGTCGCCAGCCTTGAATTGCTGGGCGGAAACCGGAGGCGCGACCACCGACAAGACGGCCGCCAAGGCGATCGAAAAAAAGCGCGCCATGATTTTCTCCTTCATGGTCGGGGGGTGAACGAGCGAAAATAGCCGCGACGCCCGGGTTCACGGCGCCAGGGTGAAAGTGAAGCTGCCCTGGGTCTTGTGCGTGTCGACCGAGACCGCATGCCACGTGACTGTGTAAGCGCCGGGCTTGAGCGGCTGGCTGATCGGCGCGATGAACGTGGAGTTGTCGGCGGGATCGACGGCCGGCTTGCCGATCTTCACCGGCTCGCCCGCCTGAGTCGACAAGGCGATGCCCGAGAAACGCGGCTCCAGCCCTTCGCTGAATTTCAACCGGATTTCTCTCGGCGACGCGGTCACCGTGCCGCCGACGGCGGGAACAGCTTGTTGCAATTGCGCATGGGCGAGGGCTGCGGTGGCGGCGGCGGCGAGCGCGAGCGAGGCGACAATGTTGATGGTGAGATTACGCAGCATCAGGAACGTCCTCCAAACAGGGGTTTGCCGATCGAATCTGGGAAAATGTCATCGAGAAAGAAGTGCAGTTCGGCGACGGCGCCAACGTTATGGCCGCTCGCCGCATTGATCGGGATCAGCGCTTCCAGGGCGATCTGCCAGGTATCGGCCATATAGATCACGCCGGGTTGAATCGTCCCCGTCGTGATCTGCCCTCCGGGCGGGACATTGCCGACCGGCGTCTGGAAGGCGAACTCGGTGATCGCCACCATATGCCTGAGGAAGTCCGGGCCGCCGACCTCGCTGATATTGGCGTTCATATAGGGCAGGCTGTATTGCGCCGTGAAACCCCAATTGAAGACGGTCGGGTTGAGCGCGACGCTGAGGCTTGGATTGCCGGAAGCGTCGGTGACGATCGAGGACGTGTGACCGGCGCTCGGCACGGACAGGCTGAACTCGGCGGTCAATGCGAAGGGGCGCAGAATATTCAGGCTGGTCGGCAAATCGCCGAAGCCCTTGCCAATGTCGATGACCGGCGTGAACGTATTGAACGGGTCAGAAAAGCCCGCCGTCCCCGTGTTGGCCCACGTCGCGTCGAGACCGACCGACGCCATGAACTCATGCGGCTCGTCGCAGAAGAACATATATTTCAATTCGGTGTCGAGATTCCCCCAGCCGCTGCCGCCGGCATTGAGCCAGGTCTTGCCATAGGTGACCGAGAGCCCGAGATTCTCGACGATGGTTTTGGTATAGCTGAACGAGGCGTCAAATTCCCGAACGCCATCGGAGTTGACGGGAATATAAGTCAGCGTCGGCAGCGCCAGTTCGTCGCTGACGCCGGGATCGTCGATGGCGAGAGTGGCGGGGAAGATGCGGCTGCCGCAGACGGCATGGGCGAAGGCCGGCGTCAGTGGAAATATGGCCGTGACGGCGCCGATCGCGCCGACAAGGGCCGAGGTCATTTTGAGAGACATGGAAGTCGCCTTGATCTGAACGGAAGAGGGGAGACGGGCAAGCGCTTCCTCAAGGAGGATCGCCGCGTCTCGGCTAAGTCAGGTCAGGCGGGAAGCGGTGGCGCGCGCGGTTGCGCCGAAGCGGGAACGCGCGGCTTGGCGAGCTTCGTCTCATTGGCGACGCCAAGGGGCCTCGTTTGAACCGCAAATGGCGTTGGCAGGAAGGCGTCCGGCGGCACGAGAGCCGCCGCATGCCCGGCCGCCTGGCAGAGCGCGCAATCGATGCAGCAATCATGCTGGCCATGCGTCGGCGACCCTGGCGCGGAGCCGTCCTCATGCAGGCAAAGCGCCACATTGGGGCCGAGCAGAGCGCTGAGCGCGCCGAGCGCCGCGACGGCGTCCGCCTCCGCGGAACTTGCCATCGCACGCGGCGCGGGCGCTGCGCCGAGTTGCAGGACAAGGGCGAGGATCGCGGCCCAGGCTGAGAAGGACGAGCGCATCCAGCGGCTCACGCCGCCGCGCCTTGGCATCGTCGATCTCCGGCCGCTCCGCGTCACGCGCGCTCTCGAATGTGTCAGCGGGCGGGGAGATTAGTGGATCGGAGGGGTTCTGTTAAGCGCCGCCGATGTCGCGGGGTGTGGATCGCGCGCCAAGCAAGCGTGGCGCTGCCATCGCCGCGTGAAGCTGTATAGGCAACCCGCTTCGCGGGCGGCTTCGCCGGCCTTGACAGCTTCCCGCGTCGATGGCCGTTTGCAACCATGTTCTTTGGTGAGGGTCGCGGCCCAACAGGCCGCGCCCCTCACCAAGGAACATGGTAGCCATCTGCCATGCCGACGAGACGCCGTCATCCCGAAGGGACCGAAACTAAGTGAAGGACCGGCGCATCCGGTTGACGGCGTCTCGGCGGCATGGCCCCTATCGTGCCCCCCTTCAAAACCCCAGCGTCGCCGCATTGACCACCGCCTCCAGCCCGCCATCGACCGCAAGGTTGGCGCCGTTGATCCAGCGCGCGCCGTCCGAGCACAGGAACAGGATCGCCGGCGCGATGTCCGACGCCGTCCCCGCCCGCCCGACCGCCGCGATATCGCTGTCGACGCGGGCGTCGCCGAACACCGCGCGAAATTCGCGTAGGATCGGCGTCGCCACCGGCCCGGGGCTGACCGCATTGACCCGGATGCCGCGCTCCTTGAACGGCGACTGATGCGCCGCACGCTGCGTCCATAGCAGCAGGGCTTCCTTCGATACGGGATAGCCCTCCGCGTCATTGACGGTGTGATTGCCGGCGACCTCGGGCGTAGCGGGAAAATCGGCGGCGCCGACCAGCGCCTTCGCGCGTTCGAGATTGGCGCGCCAGCCATAGCCGGCGATCGAGGCGACGTTGACGATGGCGCCGCCCTCGCGCAGATGCGGCGCCGCGGCCAGCGACAGAGCGCGCAGGCCATAGAAATTGATGGCGAGCGTCTTGGCCGCGCCAAGCGTGCCCGAGACCCCTGCGACATTGCACAAGGCGTCGAAGCGCGGCGGCAGATGTTCGACGATGTCGTCGACGCCGGCCTGCGTCGAAAGATCGCCCTCGATGAAAGATTCCATCGCCGTCTCCGGCATGCGCCGGTCGATGCCGATGATGTCGGCGCCAAGCTGCGCTGCGAGTTCCGCCGTGCGGGCGCCGATCCCGGAGGAGATCCCAGTGATGACGATGGTCTTTCCGTAAAGCATGGTCGCCTCCTCGTTGGGCTAGCCCGAGCTACGATCGGCCGGCTCCGTCGCCTCCGGCGTGGCGAGCAAATCGGCGCCGTCGATCTTCAACCAGCGGCCGACCGGCAGCAGCCTCAGGCCAAGCCTTTGATCGGCCCAGCCCCACAAACCCTTGGGCAGGAACAGCGCGAACAGCAGCGCAGCGGCGCCGAGGCCGACCAGATACCAGACGCCGGCAGCGCCGAACCAGGCCTCGATCGCAAAGAACAACACAGCGCCGAGAATCGGCCCTTCGAACGTGCCGAGGCCGCCGACCAGCACCATGAAAATCATATAGGCCGTCCATTGAACGCTGAAATAGGTCTTCGGCTGGAAAGTGACGGTGGTGGCGAGCCAGAGCGCGCCAGCCAGCGCGACGCCGAAGGCGGCAAGGACAAAGATGATTCGTTTGGTGCGCATCACCCGCACGCCGACGGCGGCCGCCGCTTCCTCATTGTCGCGGATCGCCTGGATCGCAGCGCCGAGCGGCGAGCGGAGCAAGGCGAAGAGAATGCCGATGAGGGCGACCATCGCGCCGAGCGCCATCCAATAGGTGAGCGCGTGGCGCGCCTCGGCGGCATAGGCGTTGAGCGCGATCAGCGACGTGCCGGTCTCGCCGCGCACCAAAGTGTCGAGATTGACGAGCAGATGCGCGAGCGCGGCGACCACCCACATGCCAATGGCGAATTCGCCGGCCTTGAGGCGCAGCATGAAACTGGAAATCGGCAATGCGACGAGACCAACCAGCACGGCGCCGACGACGAGCGCGGGATAGACGCTGATTCCGGCATCGGCGAGGCGCACCGCGCCATAGGCGCCGAGGCCGAAGAACGCCTGTTGGCCGATCGAGACGAGGCCGCCATAGCCGGCCAGCGCATTCCAGGTGACGGCGAGGATGACGTAGATGAAAAGCGTCGTCAGCTTGTCGATGGCGTTGGCGCCGAGAAACAACGGCCCCGCCGCGAGCGCGACGATCAAAGCGATGGCGACGCCTGCCGAAGCGATCGAAAGACCGCTCCATCGCACGACCTCGATCGGAGCGCCGCTCATGCGCGCCTCAACGGTTTGAGAAACCATGCGCCGCGGTCGCCCCAGAACAGACGCGCGAACAGGATAATGAGAAACACGCCATGGCCGGCGATGAAGAAGCCTTGCGGATTGATCTGCGCGCCGAGGTTTTGCGCGACGCCGAGCACGATGCCGCCGATCAGCGTGCCCCATAGCGAACCGGCGCCGCCGATCACCGCCGCCTCGAAGGCGAAGATTAATTGCGGCGCGCCGGCATAGGGATCGAAAGTCGCGCGCATCGCCAGCGCCGCGCCCGCCAGACCAACCGTCGCCATCGCGATGGCCGCCGCGGTCGCGTTGACGCGCCGCGCATTGATGCCGACCAGGCCGACCGTATCGGGATCCTCGGCCGTCGCACGGATCGCCCGCCCAAGCGGCGTGCGCGACAGAAACAATTGCAAGCCGCCGAGCAGGATCACCGCCGCTGCGAAGATCAGCATCGAGAGCTGGCCGATATCGATGTCGTCGGTGAGCGACCAGGAATCGTAGGAGAACGATCCGATATAGGGCGCGAGCGAGCGCGTATCGGCGCCGAATTGCTCGAATAGGAGATTGTCGATGACGATCGCCAGCCCGAACGTGCTGAGGATCGGCACCAGCGCGCCGGCGCGGGCGCTGCGTTCGAGCACCAGCCTTTGCAGCGCCCAGCCGAGCGCCGCCATTGCGGGCACGACGATGACAAGCGCGAGGAATGGCGACATGCCGAACTGGTCGGCGAGCACGAACAGGGCGAACGCCGCCAATATCGCCAGACTGCCGTGAGCAATATTGATGATGCCCATTACGCTGAACATGAAGGACAGGCCGCAGGCGATCAACGCATAATAACCGCCGAGCAGCACGCCCTGAATGATCTGATTGATCCAGATCATGGCGCCGCCGCCGCGTTTTTCTTGTCGAGGCCGAAATAGGCCAGCGTGACTTCTTCGCGCGTCAGATCGCCGGCTTTGCCCTGCAGAACGATCCGTCCCTCCAGCATGCAGATCACCCGTCCGGCGACGCGCAGCGCCCGGGTCAGATCCTGTTCGACGAGGACGATCGTCGTGCCCGAACTCAGCAGCGTGCGCAGCGAAGCGTAGACACGGTCGACCGCCAGGGGCGACAGGCCGAGCGAGACTTCGTCGAGCATCAGCAATTCAGGGTTGGTCATCAGCGCGCGGCCGATGGCGGTCGCCTGCTGTTCGCCGCCAGACAAAGTGCCGGCGCGCGCGTGGCGACGCGCTTTCAGATTGGGGAAGGCCTCCATCACCGCGTCGACGGTCCACGCGCCCGGCCGTCCCGCCGCGCGCGCGAGCAGCAGATTTTCCTCGACGCTCATCTTGGCGAACAGGCGCCGCCCTTCGGGGACCAGTGCGATGCCGCGCCCGACTCGGGCGTGCGCCGGAATATGCGTCACCTCGGCGCCGCTGAACGACACCCGTCCGCCCGATGACGGATGCGCCCCGGCGATCGCGCGCAGTAGCGTCGTCTTGCCGGCGCCATTGGCGCCGATCAGAGCGATTGTCTCACCGCGCTCGACTTCGAAGCTGACGCCGCGCACCGCCTGCAAAAGACCGTGGCGAACGTCGAGCCCGGCGACGGCGAGCAGGCTCAATGGACGCTCCCGCCGAGATAGGCCGAGATCACTGCCCTGTCGGCCATCACCGCGCGCGGATCGCCGTCGGCGATGATCCGCCCGGCGTCCATGCAGATCAACCGTTCGGCGACTTCGAGCAGAAGGTGCACGATATGCTCGATCCAGACAATGGCGAGGCCGCGCGCCTTGAGCTGACGGATGGTGGCGACGAGTTCGCCCGCCTCGCCGTCGGTCAAGCCGCCGCCGATCTCGTCGAGCAACAGAACCGACGGATTGGCGCCGAGCGCGCGCGCCAGTTCGAGCCGCTTGCGGTCGAGCAGGCCGAGCGTTTCGGCGCGCCGGTTGGCGAGGCGCATCATGCCGCAAAGCGCGATCGCTTCGATCGCGCCGCGATGCGCCGCCTCGCGATGCAATTGACCGCCCTGGGTCGCGGCGACGAACACATTCTCAAACACCGTCATGCCGCTGAACGGCTGCGGGATCTGATGCGTCCGCACGATGCCGAGCCGGCAGCGCTCGGCAGCGCCTAGACCGGTGACGTCCGCGCCGCGGAAATGGATCGTTCCGGAAGTCGGCGGATGAGCGCCGGCGAGCACGCTGAGCAGCGTCGTCTTGCCCGCCCCGTTCGGCCCGACGATGCCGACTGCTTCATTGGATCGCAGTGAGAAGTCGATCGCGTCCAGGACCACTAGCGCGTTGAAGCGCTTGTGAATCCCGGATGTGGCAAGGACCAATCCATCGCCTTGAATCGTCACCGCTCTCGTTTCCGAATCCGAATTACTTCTGGTTGTAGGCGACGAGCTTGGTCTCGATCGGCACATTCGGATCGGTGGCGTGTTCGGTGATGACGAGGTCGAGCTTGAACTTCGAACCCGCCTTCGCCTTCACCCATTGGCCGCCGATGATCGGCCCCGGCGAAATGTTGGGGAACGGACCCGAGGTGAAATCCACCTTGCCGGCCATCGTCACGGTATTCAGCGCGCCAAGCGACTTGGCGACGGCGCCCTTGTCCTTCGGATCGGCGCTCGCTTTCAGCGCAGCAAAGCCCGCGTCGAGCAGCGCCATGCTGGCGCCGAGCTGCTGCGTCCATTGCTTGCCGGAAGCTTTCTCATAGCCGTCGGCGAGTTCCTCGCCTGAGACGCCGGTGAGCGAGGATTTGTACGGGAAAACCTTGTGCCAATAGGCGGCGGTCGCAAGGTTGAAACCGAGATCGCCGAGCGAATCGACCTGGCTCGGGAACAGGCCGGTCTTGGCGATCTGGGCGATTTTCACCATTTTCGTGTAGCCCTGCTGGGCCGCCTGGCGCCAGAAGGCGGCGAAATCCGGCGGGATCGGGAACGTATTGAAGATCTCGCATTTCTCGGCCTTGAACTTGGCGATCTGCGCGGAATAATCGGTAGTGCCGTCCTCATAGGGACCGGGATCGATAATGGTGAAGCCCGCCTTGGCGAGACCGGGGGCGAGATTTTCGCGAATGGCGTTGCCGTCGGCGTCATTGGGATAGAGCACGCCGACTTTCTTGTTGGTCTCGATACTGTTCCACAGCGACAGATAGGTCTTGTGGAATTCGCCGCCGCCAAAGCCGAAGTGATAGGACCATTTGAACGGCGAGGGTTGGCCCGGCTTGCCGCCGCGGCCGAAATACCAGGCCTCCCACGGCATCACCGTCGACAGGCACGGCACGCCGGCGGCCTCGCAGGCGTCGGCGACCGGATTGATCGTCTCCGGCGTCGAAATCGGCAGCATCAGATCGACCTGATCGCTGTTGATCAAGGTCTTGGCGAGCTGGCTGGCGCGGGAGGGGTCGGACTGCGTATCCCGGTCGAGAATCTCCACCTGATAGGTCTTGCCGCCGATCGTCAGGCCTTGGGCGAGCGCCTTGCGCGCGACCTCAAGAACATAGCCGTCCGTCTCGCCAAAACCGGCCAGCGCGCCGGTTCGCGGACTGATGAAGCCAATTTTCAGGACGTTCTCGGCGCCGGCGGCGAAGGCGCCGCGCGCGCCCAGGCTGAACGCAAGGCCGCCCGCCCCGACGCCGGCGAGCAATTGACGGCGCGAAGGCCCGCGCCCCGCACCCAAAGACCCGTTCAATTGAAATGTCATGTTTCTCTCCCCTTCCTCTTCGTTGGAGCGCGCCGGATTTCGGCTTCGAATTGGCGGGCGCTCATTTCAGATCGGATAATGTCCAGGCAGGCTGGCGATCGTCAGCCATCGCAATTCGGTGAATTCATGGATCGCGGCTGTCCCCCCAAAACGGCCATAGCCCGACGATTTCACCCCGCCGAATGGCATTTGCGGCTCGTCGTTCACGGTAGCGCTGTTGACGTGGCAAATCCCCGATTCGATCCGGCGCGCGACTTCAAGGGCGCGCTGGACATTGCCGCCAAACACGGCCGCCGCCAAGCCATATTCGGTGTCGTTGGCGACCCGGATCGCTTCCTCGACGCCGCGCACGCGAACGATGGCGGCGACCGGCCCGAACGATTCCTCGGCATAGATCCGCATTGCCGGCGTGACATGATCGAGCACGGTGGCGTCCATCAGCGTGCCATTGGCGTGGCCGCCGGCGAGCAGAAGCGCGCCTTTCGACACGGCGTCCTTGACCAGCCGGTCGATGCGATCGACCGCCTCCTGGCTGACGATGGAGCCCAGCGGCGTATTGCCCTTGCGCGGATCGCCGGCGACCAAAGTTGCGGCTTTCCTGGCGAATTTCGCCGCGAAAGAATCGGCGATCGCCTCGTCGACGACGACCCGTTCCGTCGCCATGCAGATCTGGCCCTGGTTCATGAAGGCGCCGAAGGCGGCCGCTTTCACCGCTTCGTCGAGATCGGCGTCGTCGAGGACGATGAACGGCGCCTTGCCGCCGAGCTCCAGCAGAACCGGCTTCAAATGACGCGCCGCCGTCTCGGCGACGAGGCGGCCGACGCGCGTCGAGCCAGTGAAATTGACGCGGCGAACAGCCGGATTGGCGATCAGGGCTTCGACGACCTTGGCGGCGTCGGCTGGCGCGTTGCTGACGACATTGACGACGCCGTCGCCGAGGCCGGCGTCATGCAGGGCTTCGCCGATCAGGCGATGGGTGCGTGGGCAGATTTCGGAGCTCTTCAGCACCACGCTATTGCCGCACGCAAGCGGCATGGCGACAGCGCGCACGCCGAGGATCACCGGCGCGTTCCACGGCGCAATGCCGAGTACGACGCCGACCGGCTGGCGCACCGCCATCGCCGTCAATCCGGGACGGTTGGAGGGGATGATCTCGCCGGCGATCTGCGTCGTCATCGCCGCCGCCTCGTGCAGCATGCCGGCGGCAAGATGGACGTTGAAATGCGCCCAGCCGGCGGTCGACCCGGTTTCTGCAGCCATCGCGTCGACGAAATCGGCGGCGCGCGCCTCGAGATTGGCGGCGGCGCGGGAAAGACGCGCGCGGCGCTCACCCGGCCCGAGCGCGGACCAGGCGGGAAAGGCGGCGGCCGCCGCGGACACGGCGCTGGCGGCGTCGGCGATGGTGGCGGCTGCGGCGCGCGTCGCCCTTTCCCCGCTCATCGGATTGAGCCGATCGAAGGTCGCCCCGTCGGAGGCGGGACAATCTTTGCCCTGGATCATCAATGCGACATCAGCCATGGCGTTTCTCCCTAGGACGATCCGGCAATGGCCGCGCAACATCCGGGCGGAGTGCGGCGGCATCGATGTGCGCCCGGCGGCAAGGCTTTTTGGGAAAACGAGAGTGAGAGACGGCCGCGCAAGCCATGGCTTGGGCTGGCTGCTCCTGGCTGGCGATTCCCCATATCTTCTCACCTGGCGCTTCGACCAGATTTCACCACCAGTAAGCCCCAGTCCTCGCGTCGCGGTAATGCACTATATTACAAATATATTGCACTTTTTCTTGCGCGGTTCAAAATCGCTCATGGCCGCTTCGCTCCCGCTTCGCCCGCACCACCCGCATCCATCGTCGAGCCCCGCGGTCGCTGATGTGATCGGCGCGGCGATGGAGGCCGCGTTCGTGCGGCGGACGTGGTCGATCGCCAGCGAGAGGCACGCGCCGCGCGGCCATTTGTTTCTCGTCATCCACGGCCGCGCTTCTTTCGCCGCGCGCGATGAGCGGGACATCGCGTTGAACGCCCCGTTCATCCTTTGGCTGCCATCTTCCTCACGCGGTGAATTTCGGCTGGAGGCAGGCGGCGACGGCGTCGCGCTTTCGGTGCTCGACGACTTTCTGTGGCGCACCGCCGGCGGCAGCGGCTCGGTCGCCTATTTACGCCCGCTGCTTGGACGGGTCGCAATTGCGACATCGGATCGGATCGCGCCTCGCCTCAACGAACTGTCGACCTCGTTTTCGGCGATCGTGCGTGAATCGCACGACCAACAGTCCGCCGCCTCCGTCATGATGGGATTGCATCTCGGAATCGTTCTGATCGGCCTGTGGCGCGCCTCGGGACGCGACGTTTTGGGCGATCTGCGCGGCGCCGGCACGGCGCAGCGTTTTCGCCAACTTGTCGAACTTCATTATCGCGAAGGCCTGAGCATCGACGACTTCGCGCGCCTGCTTGGCGTCACCCGCTCTCATCTGCACGACGCTTGCGCCCGCGGCGCCGGCGCGACGCCGCTCGGCCTCGTCCACGAGCGGCTCGTCGAGGAAGCATCCCGGCGCCTGGAGGAGACTGAACTATCGGTCGAACAGATCGGCTATAGCCTTGGCTTTCGCGATCCCGGCTATTTCAACCGGTTCTTCAAACGGCGCCGCGGCCTTGCGCCGGGCGCCTTCCGCAACGCGGCGCGCGCGCGCCGCGGGGCCGACGATCCCTCTTCCTTCGCCGCATGGCCTTGAGATTTCAGGGCGGCGCTCAACGGGCCGCCCAGAGCAGGCCGCGATGCAATATCGTACGCATTTGCGGAACCTCGAACTCGCTCGCGACATGGCCGAGCGAGGAATAGAACACGCGGCCGGCGCCATGCCGGCGTTTCCAGACGACCGGCATCACAACGCCTTCGATCCACGGCGCGTGTTCGCCTGAAAAGGTGGTGGTGGCGAGCACTTCGTTGGAAGGGTCTACGTGCATGTAATATTGCTCTGAACGATAGGCGAAGCTGGTCAGTCCTTTCATCACCGGGTCGTCGGGTCGCGCAATGTCGACGCGATAATCGATGATATTGCCGGGATGGGCGACCCATTGGCCGCCGCACATGAACTGATAATCGACCGCTTCCCGAAAAGCGTCGCACATGCCGCCGTGATAGCCGGCAAGGCCGACGCCGCTACGCACCGCGGCGGTCAGATTGTCGAGCTCCTCCTTTTCGATCTTCGACATCGTATAGATCGGCACGATCAGGCTCATATCGGCAATGGCCGGGTCGGCGAAGGCCTCGGTGGTGTTTTCGATATAGACCTTGAAGCCGTCGCCCTCGAGCATGTCGGAGATGATATGGGCGCCTTTCTCCGGCTCGTGCCCGCTCCATCCGCCCCATACGATCAGCGCTTCGCGCATGCTTTGCTCCTCGCTTTACTCTTTGCTTCCAGCGCGATCTCGCCGGCCTCTCAGTCCAGTTCGCCGGTCGCGAGCCCGACCGGCAGCATCGCTGGCCGCTCTGGTCGGCTTTCGATCGAAACGACCGCGCCGGAATCGGAAGACCGATGAAACGCCGTCATCACCTCCAGAACATGAAAGGCGAGCGCGCCGCTCGCCCGATGCGCGCGGCCGGCGCGGATCGCCTGCGCCATGTCGGCGACGCCGATGATGCGATAATTGTCGTCGGCATAGGCATGTTCAGTCGGAATTGTGCGCCATTCCTCGCCGATCCCGGCATATTCGATGGCGCCGCCGAAATAGTTGGGATCGGGAACGATGAGCGAGGCGCGCTCGCCGTAAATTTCGAGCGGCGCATGCCGATGTTTGGCTACGTCGAAGCTCATCGTGACGGTCACCAACGCGCCGCTGACGAAGGCGAGCGTGCCTGTCACATGCGTGGCCACTTCGACCGGAACGCGGGTTCCCCTCAAGGGCTCGCTGGCGATCAGCCTATCGCTGCGCAGGCGCGTCGCCATGCCGCTGACGCGGGCGACCGGGCCGAGCAGATTGACGAGATCGGTGATGTAATACGGCCCCATATCGAGCATCGGGCCGCCGCCATCGAGATAATAGAAGCCGGGATTGGGGTGCCAAAGTTCATGGCCGGGGCACATGAAAAAGGCCGTGCCGCCGATCGGCCGGCCGATCGCGCCCTCATCGATCAATTTGCGCGCGGTTTGATGGGCGCCGCCCAGAAATGTGTCGGGCGCGCAACCGACCCGCACGCCCTTGGCTTTGGCGGCGTCGATCAACTTGCGCGCCTCGGCGACGTCGATGCCGAGCGGTTTTTCGGAATGAACATGTTTGCCGGCGGCGATCGCTCGCAGCCCGACTTCGACATGCGCTTTGGGAACGGTGAGGTTGACGACGATCTCGATTCCCGGATCGGCGAGCAGCGCCTCGATCGAGCGTGCGGCCAGTCCGAATTCGCTGGCCCGCGCTTCGGCGGACGCGGGAATGGCGTCCGCCAGCGCGACGATATCGAGGATCGGAAACTTCTTCGCCGCCTTCAGATAGGCTGGACTAATATTGCCGCAGCCGATGATGCCAATGCCGACGCGCTTCAATCCAGATCTCCCATCAGTTTTTCCGCCGCCGAACCCGGCGCGGCGCGATTGGGGGCCGGACCGGTGGTGCCCCAGGGAGCGCCATAGAGGTCGCGCAACGTCATCGCCGCCGCACCGCGCCCCCAGATGCCGTCGCTCCATTCGCGCACGACGATCTCGGCG
The DNA here is from genome assembly GCA_036513315.1 of Roseiarcus sp. Classification (GTDB taxonomy): domain Bacteria; phylum Pseudomonadota; class Alphaproteobacteria; order Rhizobiales; family Beijerinckiaceae; genus Roseiarcus. The sequence continues at coordinate 18,393 of DATBZF010000125.1, read as the reverse complement.
ACATCGGCGAGACTGGCCGGCGTCAGCGCTGTCACCGTTTCACGCAACGGGCCGATGAAAAACGCCGAAGTCGCCATCGTCCGGCCGGTGACGATGACCTTGGGCGGCGCGAAAAGCGTGATCAGATTGGCGATGGCGAAGCCGAGCGCCTCGCCGGCCGAGGCCAGGATGCCGATGCAGCGTTGATCGCCTTCCTCAGCGAGACGCAGCAGCAAAGCCATGCTGCGGCCGGCGCGAAACGTCGCCTCATGTTCGCTGCCGCGCAGAGCCGCCTCGACTTCGCCCAGCACCGACGCTTCCGACGCCCAGGCGGCAAGACGGCCGCCGCCGCTGCCGGGCGGGCGCACCATGACGTCGCCGAAATCGGGGCTGAGGCCATTGGCGCCGCGGAATAATTCGCCGTTATGCAGGATGCCGAGGCCAAGGCTATGTTCGACGCTGACCACCAGGAAATCATTGAGCCCGCGCGCCTGGCCGAACCAATGTTCGGCGAGCGTGACGAGATTGACGTCGCTGTCGATCGAGACCGCGACCCCGAGCCGCCTCGTCAGGTCGGCGCCGAAATTTACATCGCGCTCGCTGAAAATCGGGCTTTGCCGGCAGATGCCGGCCGCCCGCTCGACGATGCCGGGCAGGCCGACGCAGATTCCGGCGATCTTCTCCATCGCCAGATGGGCGTCGCTGACGCAGCGTCGCACGCCATCCTCGACAAGGTCGGCGATAACCGGCGCCGGCTGGCGATCGACGCGGATCGGCAGCGTCAGGCTGTGCAGCACGTCGGCGCAGAAATTGGTGGTCGCCACCGTGATCTGGTCCGGCGCGAGCTTGACGCCGACGACGTAAGCGGCGTCCGGATTGAGGCGCAGCATCACGCGCGGCCGGCCGCGGCCGGCATCCTCTCTGACGGCGCCGACCTGGATCGGAATGATCAGGCGGTCATCGAGCAGCGCCGCGGTGATCGCCGAGACGGTAGTCGGGCTGAGTTCGGTGAATTGCGAGATTTCGACGCGGGAGATCGGACCGAACCGCCGGATCGCGTCCATCACATGGAAGCGATTGATCGCGCGCATCAATTCCGGGTCGGCGGTTTTCATCGCTTCTTTGTTTCGCTCACCGGCTATTTGTTTTGGCGCCGGAATTAATTTCACTCCGCCTGATGAGTGTCAATGGCGGAAACGTTCATTTTACCGCGAAATATGGGCTATCGCTTGACAGGCGCCGAAAGTCAGGACAGATTTAATACGCATAGCGGATAAATATAATCAACATCCGCCGCAGAACTTTCTCCGGGGAGGAGTCGATGATTTTTCGAAAACTGACGCTTGCGTCTATCGGCGTCGCGCTTGGCGCGACGGCCGCCTTCGCCGACACCACGGTGCGGCTTCTGCATGTGTCGGACAATCCCGGCGCGGTCGCGCTCTGGAAAAAGATCGCCAGCGATTTCGAGGCGCAAAACAAGGGCGTCAAGGTTGACGTCCAATATCTGGAAAACGAAGCTTTCAAAGCCAAGCTGCCGACCTTGCTGCAATCTGAGGAGCGGCCGAGCATCATTTATAGCTGGGGCGGCGGCGTCATGCGCGCGCAGGCCAAGGCGGGTTTCTTGAGCGACATTTCCGCCGACGCCGCGCCATGGGCGGGCACGCTGAGCGCCACCGCCGTCAAAGCCTTCCAGGTCGACGGCAAGACGGTCGGCATTCCCTTCGACACCGGCGAGGTCGGCTTCTTCTACAACAAGAAGCTGTTCGACAAGGCCGGCGTGAAGGCGGATGACATCAAGACCTGGGACGATTTTCTCAGCGCGGTGAAGAAAATAAAAGCCGCTGGCATCACGCCGATCGTCGTCGGCGCCGGCGAGAAATGGCCGATCCATTTCTACTATTCCTATCTCGTCATGCGGATCGGCGGCGCCTCGGCGCTCGCCGACGCCGCCGCCGGCAAGGATGGCGGCTTCAAGGCGGCGACGTTCGTCGAGGCCGGCAAACGCCTGCGCGAACTCGCCGCGCTTGAACCGTTCCAGGCGGGCTATATCGGCACCAGCCATACCCAGGCCGAAGGCATGTTCGGCGACGGCAAGGGCGCGATGCAGCTGATGGGCGAATGGGCGCTCGATTCGCAGGCGACCAATGCGGCCGACGGCAAGGGACAGCCGATCGACAATATAGGGCTGCTTTCCTTCCCCCTCGTGCCCGGCGGCAAAGGCGTGGCGACCGACGTTCTGGGCGGCATCAACGGTTGGCTCGTCACCAAGGGCGCGCCGAAAGAGGCCGCAGAGTTCCTCAAATTCTTCAGTCAGGACAAATACCAGCGCGAAGCTGCGGCGAAGGGCTATTACATCCCGGTCGTCAACGGAACCGAGAGCGCGATCGAAAATCCGGTGGTCAAGCAGATCGCCGGCCAGCTCGCCGCCTCGACCTATCATCAGAACTTCTTCGACCAGGATCTAGGGCCGTCGGTCGGCCGCGTCGTCAACGACATTTCGGCGGCTGTCGCTGCCGGGGAAATGAAGCCCGAAGCCGCCGCCGCGGCGATACAGGAAGCGTGGGACCAACAATAGGCCAACATTAGGGAACCGAAAGCATCGGCCCTGCTGCTGGCGACGAGCGGGGCCGGTCTCCATCAGAGATCGCGAGGCGGAATATTGACGGCGACGATCGCAAGTCCTGGCGCGGCCTCGCGCCGCGCAGGCGGCCGCGGCGGCTTGACGGTCCTCATTTTCCTGCCGCCCGCGCTGCTGCTGTTCACAATTTTCGTCGCCATGCCGATGGGCGAGGCGGTCTGGTACTCCTTCTACAATTGGAACGGTTACGGACGGCCCGAAAATTTCGTCGGCCTCAAGAACTATCTCTCGCTGATCGGCAATGCCGCCTTCCTGCGCGCGCTCGCCAATAATGGCTTGATCATCCTGACCTCGCTCGCGATCCAATTGCCCCTGGCGCTTGGCGTCGCGCTGATGGTCGCCGGGAAAATCAGGGGCGCCGTCGCCTTCCGCATGATTTTCTTCCTGCCCTATATCCTCGCCGACGTCGCCACCGGCCTCATCTGGCGCTTCGCCTACGACGGCGATTACGGATTGATCTCCGGCGCAATGAGCCTCATCGGCGCGCCGCCCGTCTATCCGCTCGCCGACAAGAGCTGGGCTTTTCCCGCCGTTCTCGTCGTCATCGTCTGGAAATATTTCGGCTTCCATATGATGCTTTACATCGCCGGCCTGCAAAGCCTCGACAAATCGCTCCTGGAGGCGGCTGAAATGGATGGCGCCAGCGCGGTCCAGCGCTTCTGGCACATCACCTTGCCGCTGTTGGGGCCGATGATCCGCCTCTCAGTCTTCTTTTCGGTGGTGGGGGCCTTGCAATTGTTCGACATGATCGTGCCGCTGACCGGCGGCGGACCATTCGACACCACCAATACGATGGTGTCCTATCTCTATTTCTTCGGCATTACGCGCATGCGCGTCGGCTTCGGATCGGCGGTCGGCGTCGTGCTGTTCCTGTTCTGCGTCACCTTCGCTCTCGGCTACCGCAGGTTGTTCATGCGCGATGACTGACCAAAGCCTCTCCCCGCCGATCGGAATAGCCCGCCAGCCGCACGCCGCCGCGGGCCCAGCGACGCGATGGTTCTCGCCGCGCCTGCCTGCCGGGCTGCCGGGCTTTGTCAAATTCGCCGCGCTCGTGATCCTCGCCAGTATCGTGCTGACGCCGCTCATCGCCACCGCGCTTGGCGGCTTCAAGGAACTGGGCGACCTCAGGGCCAATCCCTTCGGCCTGCCGAAACTGTGGGTGTGGCGCAACTATTGGGACATTCTTTCGGGCGCGCGCTACTGGCAGATGCTCGGCAATTCGCTGTTCATCTCGCTGTTCACGGTTTTCCTGACCCTGACGCTGGCGTCGATGGCGGCGTTCGCCTTCGCCCATCTGCATTTTTTCGGCGACCGCTTCCTCTTGAACTATCTGCTGCTCGGGCTGTTGTTTCCCGTCGCCACCGCGATCCTGCCGCTGTTCATCAAAATCCGCGATCTCGGTCTTTTGAATTCGCACTGGGGCATCGTGCTGCCGCAGACAGCCTTCGCGCTCGGCATGGCGATCCTCCTGCTGCGTAACGCGTTCAAGGAATTGCCGAGCGAATTGCTCGACGCGGCGCTGATGGATGGCTGCGGCTATATCCGGTATTTCATCCACATCACACTGCCGCTCTCGGCGCCGATCCTGTCGACTGTCGCAGTGATCGCCTTCGTCAACTCCTGGAACAATTACATCCTGCCGCTCGTCGTGCTCAACACCGAGACCCGCTATCCCTGGACGCTCGGCCTGATGGCCTATCAGGGCGAGTATTCCACCAACTGGCAATTGGTGCTCGCCTTCATAACGCTCACTATCCTGCCGGCGATCGTCATGTTCGTCATGGCGCAGAAATATATCGTCGCCGGCCTGACCGCCGGCGCGGTTAAAGGTTGAGCTGACAGCAGGCTATGCCGATCGCGGCGACGTTGCGGCTCGATCGGGCGTGGCGGCGATTTCGTCCTGGCGCGCCAATCCCGCTCCCTCGATCGGCCTCGTTGCTGATGCGCCGACGCTGCTCGCCCGGCGGCTCGCGACCAGCATGGCCGCGCAGACCACATAGAAGCCAATGCCGAGCTCATAGGTCCTGGCAATGCCGAACTGGATCGACAGGGCCATGCCGAGCACCGACGCCAGCATCGACGTGATGCCATTGGCGCTCCAGAAAAACGGCAGAAGCTCGCCGTGGCGGCGCCAGATGCTCAAGCCAAGCGGAAACATCATGCCCATGCAGAACGCCGGCGGCGCAAGCAGCAGCACGGACGCCGCGATGCGCATGGCGGTCGCCTCCGGCCTCGCCCATGTCGTGACGAGGGGCGTCAAAAGCCCGGCGGCGGCGAGCGTCGCCAATAGCGCGACGATCCGGACGGCGACGGCGCCTTGCTTTGGCGCCTGCCCGCCGACCGTGGCGCTGCCGATTCCGCTGAAGAGCAGAATGGTGACGAGCACGACGCCGAGCCCATAGACCGGATGTCCAAGGAAGACCATCAACCGCTGCATCTGCGATATCTCGATCAGCATGAAGCCCATGCCGATCGCGCTGAAATAAGTCACCGGCGGCGTCAGCGTCGCCAGCGGCATGCGCCTGGCGAGGCGGACGAAGGGAAAGGCGATGTAATAGACGCAGGCGCACAGGGCCATGACGACAAGCATGCGCGTCAATTTGATCGCGGCGTCGCTCTGGTTCATGGCGGTCGAAGCGGATGCCGAGACAAGATCGCCAAGGCGGGCGGTGTAGAAGAAAAACGGATTGTCATCGGTCGACGGTGCGATGTTTTCCGGCAGCGAATCGAAGAACGCCGCGTCGGCTTTGCCGGACAGCAATGTTGAGGTCACATTGTCGAAAGCGACATCCGGCCCGAGCAATATTTTGAACCCTTGCGCCAGAAGGTTGGTGCGCGCCTCCTGCCATTGCCCGTCCGTGAACGCGTCGGGGCGGCTGATCACCGTTACGATGTTGCCGACATTGAGCGCGATGACGTGACGGGAGAGTTCGGCGGCCGGCACGCCATGGCCCTGGAGCGCGCTCGCGGCGATCGCGACGAGGCGATAGAACTCGCCGCGATGATTGTCGGGATTATACCAGCGCGACACCGACAGCATCCCGCCAGGCTTCAGCGCCCGGTAGAAATCCTCCCAGGCCTCGACCGTGTAAAGGCGGTTTTCGGTCAGCGTCAGCCCGCCAGCGGCGGTCGCCGCCCAGGTATCGATCAGCGAAATCTGGACGAGGTCATAGCGATCAGGGGAGTGATTGATGTAGCTTCGCGCCTCGGCATTGACCAGCGACACGCCGGGCCGCCGGTCGAGATGCCCTGAAAAATCAGCGAACTTGTCAGTGAGAACTTCGAAAATCGCCGGGTTGATCTCAATTCCGCGGATGCGCGCGGCGCCGAAGAAAAGGCCGGAAAGAATGTCGCGGCCGCCTCCCGCTCCGACCACGGCGACGTCGGCGGGCTTTTGCACGAGATAGGCGGCGTTGATGACATCGTCCTTCAAATAGGAGAGCTTGCCGATATCGCCATCCAGCCGGGTGATCACGGTGCTCGCATCCGCATCGATGTCGAGATAGTCCTGGTCTATTTTCATTGGCGTCTTATGAGCGAGCCCCCAACCAAACGGGGCGCTTTCTCCGAGCGCGGTCACCCGAACGCGCGAATAGGTGTTCCAACGCTCGAACAGCGTTCCCGTCTGCTCCAGCCCCTTGGCCCAGAACACGCCGAGATGGCTTTGGCCGGAAGCGGCAAGCCCGGTATGCACGGCGGCGGCGGCGGCCAATGTCAGCGCAACGCCGCCGCTCAGGCGCAGGGTGCGTAAGTCGGCGGCGCCTCGCGCCACGAACCAACCGGCCCCGGCCGCGAAGGCGCCGATCCAGAGCGTGGCGCTCGCCGGGTCGACCACCAGCAAGGCGAAGATGATGCCGACGCATCCGAGCGCCGCTCCCGAGAGGTCGGCCGCGTAAAGCCGGCCGCCGGCGTAAGGCAGGCGCGTCAGCAGCAGCGTTATGCAGACGCCGCCTTCGGTGAACGGAATGACGAAGGCGGTCGTCGTCAACGCCAGGACCAACGTCAGAAGGGCCTGAGGAATCACCAGCGGGAGGCACAGAAAGGCGATCATGGCGCCGACGCCGCTGACCGCGAACCACGATGCGTGACGAGCAAATTCCACGCTCACCCGCTCGCGGGCATAGCGGGCGGGTTTGCCGTAGACCTCCATCGCGCCGCGCGTCAGCCCAAGCATGGCCAGCGAAATAGCGGCGAACGCAAAATGATAGTAAAGAATCACGCTGAAAAAGCGCGTTATCAATATCTGGTAGGACAGAATCGAGGACGCCAAAACAAAAATCGCTAGATAATAGCGAGCCTGAGTTCTCGGGGGCGTCTGAAGCAAGATATTGCTCCTCAATCACATTTTGTCCGGGCGTCGCGGGAGGCGGCCGCTCGGGCGCAGATTGGACGAAATTTCCTAACAAAGCTGTGGCGCCGTCGATTCCTCGGCCTTATCGTGGGGGCCGCGCGGCGCGGGCGGGGACGGGCGTAGCGCGTCGTGTCGGCCCCATTTGCCAAGTTCAGACTTCCCCAGCGTGATCGTAGCGGCGTTTGATTATCAGCCCATGCGCCCGTCGCGCCGGAGATTTTCCCTGGAGACCTCGCTCTATCTGCCCGTCAAGCGCTTCCTCGAGCGCCTGGGTTTCGCCGTCAAGGGCGAGATCGGCCATTGCGATCTTGTCGCGCTCGGCGCGGACGCGACGCCGATTGTGGTAATCGGCGAGCTGAAGCTCAGCTTCAATCTCGAACTCGTGCTGCAGGGCGTCGAGCGCGCGCCCGCCTGCGACGAGGTCTGGCTCGCAGCGCGGCTCTCGGCCAGGGGAAAGGGGCGGGAGAGCGATGCCCGTTTCCGAAATCTATGCCGGCGGCTGGGCTTCGGAATGCTCGGGGTCTCTGAGAGCGGCGAGGTCCATATCCTGGTCAGCCCGGCCGCGCCCGAGCCGCGCCGGAATCCGCGCCGGCGCTCCCGTCTGATCGACGAGCACCGGCGCCGGCAGGGCGATCCGGTCGCGGGCGGCGGATCGCGGGCGCCGGTCATGACTTTCTACCGCCAGCAGGCGCTCGCCTGCGCGGCGGCGATGACAGGTGGCGCGCAGCGGCCGCGCGATCTCAAATCGGCTGCCATTCCCAAGGCTGCGAACATTCTTCAGGACAACGTCTATGGCTGGTTCGCGCGCGCCGAGCGCGGCCTCTATGTGCTCACCGACACTGGCCGGGCCGCGTTGGAGCGATGGCCGCAGCCGCCGCCGGGCGGCGACAGCGCTTGATCGCCGCGACGGCGCGGGGTTGGCTAGCGACCCGGACGAAGCGTCAACGAGGCGACGCCGGCGGCGAGCGCCAGTCCGGTCTGCGTCTGGATCGACAAAGGCTGGAGGGCGAAGGAGCGATCAAGGCCGCCGACCAGCACATTGGCGCCGAGACCCGCCCCGACCGTCGCTGAGGCGTCGACGCCGGCGTAGTCGCCGGCCAGCGCGTGCCGCCTCGGCCCGAGCGTCGGCGCGAAAACGTCCCATCCGAGGATGCCGGCGTTGGTGGCGCCGATATCGAGGCCGAATTTGCGGATCGTGCCGTAATAATGCTCGGTATAGCCGGCCGCCGAAGTAAACCGGCACTCCATGTCCTTGCTCGAGGCGATGATCAGGCCAAGGCCTCCGGAAACTTCGCATCGCAATGAACCGACCTTGACGTTTGTTTGCGCGGCAGCGGGCTGCGCGGCAGCGACGGCGCTCAAAGCGGCAATGCACAAAACGGCGCGAATGTTCATGAAAATCTCCTCAGCCCCAATGAGCCAACGCGGCACACGACTACACCAACCCCTCTTGCGTGAAAAGCTTCGGGGGTGGCCATGGTGAAGATTCGCGCGCCCGATCAGCGCCGCAGCGCGGCCAGCACTTTGGCGGACGGGCGGCCGTTGCGTTCGAGGCCGTTTTTGCTCTCAAAATCGGCGATCGCGTCCTTCGTCTTTTTGCCGACGTCGCCGTTCGGCTCGCCAACGTCATAGCCGCGGGCGGTGAGCAGCTTCTGCAATTCGCGGCGCTCGGCGCGAGAGAGTCCCGGATCGTCGGTCGGCCATGGCGTGACGAAAGGGCGGCCGCCGGCGAGCCGGTCGGAGAGCGAGGCGATCGCCAGAGCATAGGATTCAGAAGCGTTATAAGAGTAAATCGCATCGAAATTGCTGGTGACGAGAAAGACCGGTCCGTCGAAGCCGGCCGGCGCCAGCAGGCCCGCCTCGCCTTCGCCAAGTGGGCGGCCGTCGACGCGGGTCAGGCCGCGCGCCGCCCAGGTCGACATCGACGCTTTATTGCGCCGACCCGAGGGGCCCGAATAACCCGCCGGCAGTTTGACTTCGAACCCCCAGGGCGCGCCGGCCCGCCAACCCGACTTGTGCAGATAATTGGCGGTTGACCCGAGAGCGTCAGGCGCGGAATCGACGATGTCTCGCTTGCCGTTTCCCTCGAGATCAACCGCCAGGCGCAGAAAGGTCGAGGGCATGAATTGCGTCTGCCCGAACGCCCCCGCCCATGAGCCATTGAGCCGGTCGGCCGGCACATCGCCGTTCGAGATGATCTTGAGCGCCGCCATCAGCTCGCCGCGAAAATAGCTGGCCCGTTCGCCAAAACAGGCCAGCGTGCTGAGCGATTGCACCAGCGGGCGCTTGCCCATCGAGCGGCCGAAATCCGATTCGACGCCCCAAACGGCGGCGACCACATAACGGCTGACGCCAAAGCGCTCCTCGGCCTTGGCGAGAGCGGAGGCAAACTCGGCCATGCGAGCCTTGCCGTCCGACACCCGCTCGTCGTCGACGAGGGTCGCCAGATAATCCCAGACCGGGGTCTTGAATTCCGGCTGGTCCTTCTGGAAGTCCAGGACTTTCATGTCCGGTTGCAGGCCGTTGAACGCCGCATCCAGCGCCGCGCCGGACACGCCCGCGCGCGACGCCTCGGCGCGCAGGGAGGCCACGCAGGACGAGAAATCCGCGCGCGCCGGAGCGCAAAAAGCGATGAGCATCGCCGCGGCCCTGGCGATTCGCAGAAAGGTTCGTTTCATCGGCTCATCCCCTGGAGGAACTCACGGCAAACGAACGCTATTCCCAACCCGGTTATGCGGAGGAGAGCGGCCTTTAATTCCAGGGGCGCGCCGAAGTGGCCTTGCTTTCGAAGGAATCGATCGCGCCGGCCTCGACCATGGTCAACCCGATATCGTCAAGCCCTTCGATCAGGCAATGTTTGCGGAAGGCGTCGATTTCGAACCGCACCGTGCCGCCGTCAGGGCCTTTGATCTCCTGAGCCGCCAGATCCACGGTCAAGGTCGCATTCGCTCCACGCCGGGCGTCGTCCATAAGTTTCTCCAGGTCCTCGGGAGACACCTTGATCGGCAGAATGCCGTTCTTGAAGCAATTATTGTAGAAAATGTCGGCGAAATCGGTCGAGATGACGCAGCGGATGCCGAAATCCAGCAAAGCCCAGGGCGCGTGTTCGCGTGACGAGCCACAGCCGAAATTATCGCCGGCCACGAGAATTTTGGCTTTCGCATAGGCAGGTTTGTTGAGAACGAAATCGGGATTGGGCGAACCGTCGTCGGCGTAGCGCATCTCGGAAAAAAGACCCGCGCCGAGCCCGGTGCGCTTGATCGTTTTGAGATATTGCTTGGGAATGATCATGTCGGTGTCGACATTGTCGATCTCAAGCGGAGCGGCGACGCCGGTGAGGGTCGTGAACTTGTCCATGACGCAGGGTTTCCATCGATGGCCGATAGCGGGCGGCCGTGTTTCGCCGCTCTATCAAATGTCGCCGCAGTGCGCAAATCCGGGCGCGCAGCGCTTTGCCTGGCACGCCTGACTTGCTGACCAGCGATAGCATGGCTTTCGACTTCGTAGTCGTCGGCGCCGGTTCGGCCGGCTGCGTGCTCGCAGAGCGACTTTCCGCCAATGGCCGCTTCACCGTCGCGGTGATCGAAGCGGGCGGCTCCGACCGCAGGTTCTGGGTGCAGGTCCCGCTCGGCTACGGTAAGACGTTTTACGATCGCTCCGTCAACTGGGCCTATCGCGCCGAGCCCGATCCCGGCCTTGCCGGCCAATCCGACTATTGGCCGCCCGGAAAACTGCTCGGCGGCTCCAGCTCCATCAACGCCATGGTCTGGATCCACGGCGACGCGCGCGATTTCGACGATTGGGCCGCCGAGGGAAATCCTGGCTGGACCTATGCCGACTGCCTGCCTTTCTTCAAGGCGCTCGAAGACAATGAAGCGGGCGAGGACCAATGGCGAGGCAAAGGAGGCCCTGTCCATATCGCGGATGTCTCGGGCCGGCTTCATCCGCTCGCCAAGCGGCTCGTCGAGGCGGGCCGGCAGGCTGGCATCGCCTTCAATCCCGACTTCAATGGCCCGACTCAGGAAGGAATCGGCGTCTACCAGATCAACGTCCGGAACGGTTGGCGCATGTCCGCCGCCAAGGCGTTTCTGCGTCCGGCGATGAGGCGCCCCAATGTCCGCCTTGTCGCCTGTGCGCATGCCTGCCGCATCCTGTTCGACGGCGCGCGCGCCTCCGGCGTCGAGATCGACCGTGGCGGGCGCCGGGACGTCATCGGCGCGCGGCGAGAGGTCATCGTCGCGGCGGGGGCGGTCAATTCGCCCCAGCTTCTGCAGCTCTCCGGCATCGGGCCGGCGGCGCATCTCAGCGAACTCGGCATGGCGATTCTGCGCGATAGCCCTGCCGTCGGCGCGCATCTGCAGGACCACATCGGGATCAACTACACCTATCGCTCGCGCGTCAGGACGCTGAACGACCAGCTTCGCCCGTGGTGGGGCAGGCTCGCCGCCGGGCTCGATTTCCTGGCGCGCGGGCGCGGGCCGCTCAGCCTCAGCCTCAATCAGGGGGGAGGATTCGTGCGGACGAGGCCGGAACTCGACCGCCCCAACATCCAGCTCTATCTCCAGGCGATCAGCACGCTGCACGCCAAATCCGGCACGCGGCCGCTGCTGACGCCTGATCCCTTTCCCGGCTTTTCGCTCGGACTATCCAATTGCAAGCCGGCAAGCCGGGGATCGATCATGGCGCGCTCCGCCGATCCCTTCGCGCCGCCGCGCATCGCGCCGAATGCGCTGAGCGCTGTGAGCGACGTGCAGGACATGCTGGAGGGCGTCAAGCTTCTGCGGAGGCTGGCGGCGCAGCCGGCGTTGCGGGACGTGATCGAGGCTGAACTGGCGCCCGGTCCGGATGTCACCGGCGACGAAGCGCTGATCGCCGATTTCCGCGCCCGTTCGGGCACCGTCTACCATCCGGTCGGAACCTGCCGAATGGGCGCCGATCCCGCGCGGGCCGTCGTTGACGCGCGCCTGTGCGTCTATGGCGTCGAGCGCCTGCGCATCGCCGACGCCTCGATCTTCCCCTCGCTCATATCAGGCAACACCAACGCCGCCGTGATGATGGTCGCCGCCAGGGCGGCGGCGATGATTCTTGAAGACGCGGCGGGGATTTAGCGATTTCGGATCAGACGATAGCTTGCCCGATCGCCGCGAGCGGCAAGCCCGCGATCGCAGACGGCGAAGGCGCCAGCCTCCTCTCGACTTGGCGCCAACAAGGGTGGCGCAGCGAGTGATGTTCGCGGCCCGGCGCACGCGCCGATCGCCGCATTGCCGCCCGCCCGCGCGAGGGCTAAAATGCCGCCATGTGGAATCTCGCGAATCCGACCATCTTCCTGGCGCTGGCGCAGCGCACGTTGCCCTGGCTCGCGGCGGCGACGGCGGCATTGTTCACGCTCGGGCTCTGGCTCGCCTTCGCCGCCCCACCCGACTATCAGCAGGGCGAGACCGTGCGGATCATGTATCTGCATGTGCCGGCGGCCTGGATGTCGACCTTCATCTATGGCGTGATGGCGCTGGCGGCGCTCGGCACTTTGGTCTGGCGCCATCCGCTCGCCGACGCCGCGCAGAAGGCGGCGGCGCCGCTGGGGGCCGGATTCACCTTCATCTGCCTCACCACCGGCTCGCTATGGGGCAAGCCGATGTGGGGGACCTATTGGGTGTGGGACGCCAGGTTGACCTCGGTTCTGGTGCTGTTCATCTTGTATCTCGGGCTGATCGCGCTGTGGCGCACGATCGAGGACGCCGGGCGGGCGGCGCGGGCGGCTGCGATCCTGACTTTGGTCGGCTGCGTCAATTTGCCGATCATTAAATTCTCGGTCGATTGGTGGAATACGCTGCATCAACCTGCCTCGGTGTTCCGTCTGGACGGCCCGACCATCGCACCAGAATTGCTGTGGCCGCTGCTCGTCATGTCGCTCGCCTTCACGCTGCTGTTCATCACGTTGCATGTGATGGCGATCCGCAATGAAATCCTGCGCCGGCGCGTCGCCCGCCTGACCATGATCGCCGCCGCCTCCGGCGATGGCCTGTCGCCCGCGCTCGCCACGGCGGGAATGCGTCCATGAGCGACGCGCCGCATTGGGGCTTCGTCGCGGCCGCCTATGCGGTCGCTGCGGCGACCATTCTGGCGATGATTGTCGGCGTGCTCGCCGATTTTCGTTTCCAGAGCGCCGCGCTGCGCCGCCTTGAAGATGCCCACCGGAGCGGCGACGGGTCTTGACCGACGAGGACGCAGAGCCGCCCCGGCGTCGACGCCTTCTCACGCTGGCGCCGTTGCTGATTTTCGGCGCTCTGGCGCTGCTGTTTTTCGCGCGCCTGTTCGCAGGCGACGCCTCGCACATCCCCTCCGCCCTCATTGGCCAAAGCGCCCCGCCGCTCGATCTGCCGGCGCTCGACGGCTCGGCGGGCCTCAAGGATGCGGATCTGCGGCAGGGCCACGTCTCGGTCGTGAATATTTTCGCGTCATGGTGCGTGCCCTGCCATGAGGAACATGCGATTCTGCTGGATCTGGCCGCCGATAAGGCTCTGGCCGCCGAGGGCGTCAGGCTGATTGGCGTCGCGCAAAAGGATGACCCGGAAAACATCCGGCGTTTTCTCGGCGCCAAAGGCGATCCCTATTCCAGAATCGGCGTCGATCGCGACGGACGCGCCGGCATCGACTGGGGCGTCTATGGCGTGCCGGAAACCTTCATCGTCAAGGGCGACGGCACGATCGCCTTCAAATTGGTCGGGCCGATGAGCGCGGCGACTTTGGCGAGCGTGGTGCGCCCGCAAATCGAGAAAGCGATGAACTGACGCGGGGCCCGCATTCCGTGCGGCCAGGTTCAATTCAACATCCGCTTCGCATGGGGACTGTCGAGCGAAAACGCCGGTATCGCAACGTCAAACGCCTCGCCGCTCTCGTCGATCATGCGATAGGTTCCAACCATGATGCCACTCGACGTCTTCAGCGGGCAGCCCGATGTATAGCTGAACGCGTCGCCCGGCTTCAGCCTCGGCTGTTCGCCGACGACGCCGGGACCCCGCACTTCCTCGCAGCGGCCGTTGGCGTCGGTGATCTGCCAATGGCGATGGGTCAGTTGCACGATTCGGTCGCCGCCATTGGCGATTTCGATCGTGTAGGACCAGAAATAGCGGCTTTCGTCTGGTTCGGATTGCTCCTCCAGATATTTGGGGCGCACCGTGACTTTGATTTTATGGCTGACGGCCGTGTACATCCTTCCATTTTAGCAAGGCGGGGCGGGCCGTCGAGTCCCTTTTGTAGCCTGCCGACGCTTTCGGCTTCGCCCGAACTCGTCCTATATTGACCAGAACAGGAGAAGCAGGATGGGCGACGATGTCAAAGCAAGCGCGATCGCTCTTCTGGAGCGGTTGGCGGCGTTCGACACCGAAAGCGACAAGAGCAACCTGCCGCTGATCGATTTTGTCGAGGAATATTTGCGGCGGCAGGATATTCCCGTGCTACGCGCGCCCAACGCGACCGGCGACAAAGCCGCGCTGCTGGCGACGATCGGACCGATGGTCGAGGGCGGAATCGTGCTTTCGGGCCATACCGACGTCGTGCCGGTCGAAGGGCAAAAGTGGACGAGCGACCCCTTCAGTCTGCGGAGCGCCGACGGTCGCCTTTACGCTCGCGGCTCGTGCGATATGAAGGGGTTTGACGCCATTGCGCTGGCGATGATCCCTCGTTTCAAGAAAGCTGGACTGCGACGGCCGATCCAAATCCTCCTTAGCTATGACGAAGAGACGAGTTGCGAGGGATCGCTCGATTTCATCCGGCGGTTCGGCAAGGATGTTCCGCGCCCCGGCGCGGTGATCGTGGGCGAACCGACCATGATGGAAGTCGCCGACGCGCATAAAAGCATCGCGACTTTCCGCACGATCGTGACCGGCCATGAGGCCCATTCGTCCAAACCGGCCCTGGGGGCCAATGCGGTGGCTTGCGCTTGCGACATCGTCGCCAAGATCTATCGCCAGGCGCTCGCCTATGAGGCCCCGGATCGCCTCAATCCGCGTTTCGATCCGCCCTATTCAACGCTGCACGTCGGCACGATCCACGGCGGGACGGCGCGCAACATACTGGCGCGCGAATGCATGTTCCATTGGGAGTTTCGCGGCCTGCCGGGCGCATCGTCCATGGCGCCGCTGCGCCTGATTCAGTCCTATATCGACGAAACGGCTTTGCCGCGCCTGACGCGTTTCGTCGCCGGCCCGAAAGTCGAGACGATCGTCGAAGTCGACGTGCCGGGTCTCGAAGCGGAACCTGGCTCGCAGGCCGAAACGCTCGCCTTGAAGCTGACGCGCTCCAACCGGACGAACGCAGTTTCCTACGCCACCGAGGCCGGGCAATTCCAACGCGCCGGCCTGCCCACGGTGGTTTGCGGACCAGGCTCGATCGATCAGGCGCATAAACCTGACGAATTCCTCGAAGTTTCACAGATTGAAGCGTGCATTAGCTTCATGGAGCGCCTTGCGGCGGAAATAGCCTCCTAGACAAAGTGTTGACCCTTTCACGACCGAAAAGTCATTGAAGTTACTACGTTTAGGTAATAATGCTTTCAGAAATGCGGCTCCATTATTGAGTTCTTGTGGAGGCCGTTCAGCCCCAATGAACGATCGTGGGGCAGTCTCGCCCGCAGAGGAATAAAGCCGGCATTTTATCGTCGGAAGTTCTTTTTGAAGAGAGCAAGTTGACCGACGCCCCTGACGATAGCAACTCGATGGATTCGCGCCGCGCCGCCCGGGTGCGAACCTTCCTGCAGGCGCGCATCAGCTACGGCGATGGCGCTATTTCAACTGCTTGCACCGTCAATCAATTGTCGGAGACCGGCGCGCGGATCAACATCGCCGGCGCCTTCTCGCTCCCCGAGACGTTCGAGATCGTCATTCCACAGAGGGGAATCTCGCGGCGGGTGAAACTGGTTTGGCGGAAAGACGATCAGGCCGGAGTGGATTTTGTGGATGCAGAGGAGCGCGAACAAAGCGCGGTGAGCGCCGACCCGACGGCCCGGATAAAAGCGCTCGAAGCGGAGAACGCCAAGTTGAAGGCGCAGATCGGCGTATTGACGCAGCAGATCCAACGCCTGACGGACGACTAAGGCGCCGGGCCGGGTCGTCTCCACCCGCGATCAAGCGGGGCCGCGCGCCTTTTCCATCGTTTCGACAAAGCGGGTGAACAGATAATGACTGTCGCGCGGGCCTGGCGACGCTTCAGGATGATGCTGCACGGAAAAAGCCGGACGATCAGTCAGAGCGATGCCACAATTGGAGCCGTCGAACAGCGACACATGCGTCTCCGTCGCATTGGCGGGCAAAGTCTCGCGATCGAGAGCGAAACCATGGTTCATCGAGACGATTTCGACCTTGTCGGTGGTGAAATCCTTCACCGGGTGATTGGCGCCATGATGGCCCTGTTTCATTTTGAGCGTCTGGGCGCCCACCGCCAACCCCAGCATTTGATGGCCTAGACAGATGCCGAAAATCGGCACCCGTTCCTCCAGCAGCGCCTTGATGACCGGCACGGCGTAATCGCCCGTTTCGGCTGGATCGCCTGGGCCATTCGAAAGAAAGACGCCGTCGGGCGCCATCGCCAATATGTCGTTCGCCGAGGCGGTCGCGGGAACCACCGTCACGGCGCAGCCGGAATCGGACAGAAGCCGCAGGATATTGCGCTTTATCCCGTAGTCGATCGCGACGACTTTGTATTTCGCCTTAGACCGCCGGCCGTAGCCTTTGCCCAGTGTCCAGCTTGTTTCGTCCCAGTCATAGCGCTGGGCGGAGGTGACGCCCGGAACAAGATCCATGCCGTCAATGCCTGGCCAAGCGGCGGCCTCGGCGGCGAGGGCCGCCCGGTCGAATTGACCGTCCGGTTCATGCGCGATGACCGCGTTAGGCATGCCGCGCTGACGAATGAGCGCCGTCAGCGCCCTTGTGTCGAGGCCGTAAAGCCCGATGATGCCGCGGGCCTTCAACCAGGCGTCGAGCCGCCGGGTCGCCCGAAAATTCGAGGGGTCGGTCACATCGGCGCGCACGATCACGCCGCGCGCGCCCGCCGAGGCCGCCAGATTGACCGTTTCGATATCTTCCTCATTCGTGCCGACATTGCCGATATGAGGAAAGGTGAAGGTGATGATCTGGCCGGCATAGGAAGGATCGGTCAGAATTTCCTCATAGCCCGTCATCGCTGTATTGAAACAGACCTCGCCGACCGCCGCGCCCGTTGCGCCAAAGCCAAATCCCTCCAATATCACGCCATCGGCCATGACCAGCAGCGCCGTCGCCTTACGCGCAGTCCAGCCGTCCATCTCCGTCTCGCCTTGAACCGGGGTCATGCGCGCTCTAGAGTCATTGAGAAACAATTCGGCCTGTGCTTATGCGCCGGGCGGGCGCCGCGTCAAGTTTCGCCTCCAGCTTCGTCGGGCAAGCCGGTCGGACGCCACAACGATAAAGGCCTTCAAACGATGCGCGAAATCCTAGCGACACAGATGAAAGATGCGATGAAGACCGGCGACAAGGTTCGCGTCGGCGCGTTGCGGCTGATGATGGCGGCGTTGAAGGACCGCGAGATCGAAATGCGAGGGACGGGAAAAATCGTCAGCCGCGCCGATGAACTTGCCCTTTTCACCAAAATGGTGAAGTCGCGCCAGGAATCTTTGGGCATTTACCAGCAGGCCGGCCGCCATGAATTGGCCGCGCAGGAAAGCGCCGAGATCGCCATCATCAGCGAATTCCTGCCCAAGCAAATGGACGAAAGCGCCGTCAAAACCGCCGCCGAGGCGGCGATCGCGCAGACCGGCGCGACGAGCATCAAGGATATGGGCAAGGTCGTGGCGGCGCTGAAAGACGCCTATCCCGGTCAGATGGACTTCGCCAAGGCGAGCGCCATCGTGAAAAGCCTGCTCGCTGGCTAACCAAACGCGCCCCTGCGGCCAGACCGCGAGGGGGCGCGAATGGCATTTTGCCGCGGGCGGCGTCAGTTCTGCTTGGCGGGGTCGGACGGCGTCGCCGGAGCCGGCGTCGCGACAGGCGGCGTCGGCGTTGCGGCCGGCGCCTGATCGACGGCGCCGTCTGAAGGCGCGGCGGTCTTGGCGGCGGCGGGATCGACAGGAATGGCGGCGGCTTTCTTGACGCCATGCAACAGATCGACGGCGGCGATCAACTGCTTGTCCTTCGAGACGTCGGGCGGCACGTAAGCCTGCGATCCGGTCTTTTCGTCGTCGCCGTTCTTGAGATGACCCTTGAGCGAAGCTTCACCCTTGGTGTCGTCCTTGCCCTTCAAATCGTCAGGCACATCCTCGAGAACCTCGATATCGGGCTCGATGCCTTTGGCCTGAATCGAACGGCCCGAGGGGGTGTAGTAACGCGCCGTCGTCAGGCGCAATGCGCCGTTCTGACCGAGAGGAATGATCGTCTGGACGGAGCCCTTGCCGAAT
>DATBZF010000124.1:0-2741 GCA_036513315.1 Roseiarcus sp. | reverse complement strand
GCGAGAGGACAGCGGCCTTCGGTCGACGCCATCGCCGAGCGCCTGCAATGGTGGGCTGAGCTGTTCGAGCCGCCCTGCGTCGGCTTTGCGGCCTCGTGCGAGGAGGTTTCTCAATTCGCGGCATCCGGCGCCGATTTCGTTCTGGTCGGCGACTTCATCTGGGCCGATCCGCGCGGCGCGGCGGCAGCGCTTTCAGAGGTTGAGCAGGCGATCAGGCAGGCGCACAGCGCGATGCCCGCCACCGCCAAAGCCGGACAGGGATAACGCCGGACATGAAGATCCTGCGTCCCATAGCTGTTGTCGCGATCTGCCTGACCTGGACGGCTGGTGCGGTGGCGCAGATTTCGCTGACGCCCCCGGGTGCGGAAACGCCGCCGGCCAAGCCAGCCGCAAAGCCGAAAGCCAAGCCGCACGCGGTCGCCAAGAAACCCGCGGCGGCCGCGGCGCCGAAACCTGCTGCTCCCGTAGCGCCCGCCGCGACCGTCACGCCCGCGCCTGCGCCCGACGATCCCAATGTCGATCTCGTCTACGGCGCCTATCAGCGCGGCCAGTACAAGACCGCGTTCGATCTCGCGACCAAACGCGTGCAGGACACCGGCGATCCCAAGGCCATGACCATGCTCGGCGAACTCTACGCCAACGCGATGGGCGTCAAGCGCGACTATGCCAAGGCCGCCGACTGGTACAAGCGCGCCTCCGATGGCGGCGACCGCGAGGCGATGCTGGCGCTGGCGATGATGCGGCTGGAGGGACGCGGCGGACCGGTCAACCGCGAGGATGCCGCGAAATTGCTGGCGTCCTCGGCGAAACTCGGCAACCCGAAGGCGGCCTATAATCTGGCGCTGCTCTATCTCGACGGACAGACGCTGCCGCAGGATCTCCGGCGCGCCGCCGAACTGCTTCGGCTCGCCGCCGACGCCGGCAATCCGGAGGCGCAATATGCGCTCGCGACCTTCTACAAGGAGGGCACCGGCGTCCCCAAAGACATCGAAAAGTCGGTCCGGCTGCTGCAGGCGGCCTCGCTCGCCGACAATGTCGACGCCGAGGTCGAATACGCCATCGCGCTCTTTAACGGCACCGGCACGCCGAAGAACGAGGCCGCCGCGGTGGCGCTGCTGCGCAAGGCGGCCAAGCAAAACAGTCCGATCGCGCAGAACCGCCTCGCCTGGGTGCTGATCAAGGGGGTGGGCGCGCCGATGGACAAGATCGAAGGCTTCAAATGGCACATTGTCGCCAAAACCGCTGGTAAAGGCGACCCGGCGCTCGACGAGGCGATGGCGCAATTAAGCCCGGAAGATCGCGCCAAGGCGGAAGCCGCCGCGCGCTTATGGCTCGGCACCAAATGATCCGCCTTGACGCCACGATCACCGCAGGGCACCCACTGGGAGAGGTCGGCGCTGACGACGACGCGAAGCGTCGTCAGGCAGCGCCGGGTGAGGGGGTTGGAACCTCACTGAAACCGCAACCCCTCCCCCCAACCCTCTCCCTATGGGAGAGGGGGCGCACCTTCACCGTCGAAACATCAGGGCAAGCCGAGATCATGCTGCATTCAGCCCTCATCAACGTCATGGTCAAAGCCGCGCGCCGCGCCGGCCGCAGCCTCAAGCGCGACCTCGGCGAGGTCGAGAACCTTCAGGTGTCGATGAAGGGGCCGGCCAATTTCGTCAGTCTCGCCGACAAGCGCGCCGAGCAAATGCTTTTCGAGGACCTCACCAGGTCGCGGCCGGGCTATGGATTCATCGGCGAGGAAGGCGGCGTGCGCGAAGGCCTGGACAAGACCCACACCTGGATCGTCGATCCGCTCGACGGCACCACCAATTTCCTGCACGGCATTCCGCAATTCGCGATTTCAATCGGGCTGCAACGCGAAGGCGTCATGATCGCCGGGCTGATCTACAATCCCGCCAATGATGACCTCTATATCGCCGAGCGCGGCAAGGGCGCCTTCCTCAACGACCAGCGGCTGCGCGTCGCCGGCCGGCGCAAGCTCGGCGAATGCGTGATCGCCTGCGGATTGCCGCATATCGGCCGCGGCGACCACGATCTGTCGCGCCTGGAAATGACGGAAATCCAGAACAAGGTGGCGGGCCTGCGCCGGTTCGGCTCCGCCTCGCTCGACATGGCCTTCGTCGCCGCCGGCCGCCTCGACGGCCATTGGGAGCGCAATCTGCAGCCCTGGGACATGGCGGCGGGCCAGATCATCGTGCGCGAAGCCGGCGGCATCGTCAGCGGCATCGAGGGCGACGACGACCCGCTGAAGTCAGGCAACCTGGTCTGCGGCAACGAGTTCATCCACGCCGAACTGGTGAAGATTCTCAAGCCGCTGGGGAAGTGAGGCAGCTTCGCGGGACTCGACATGCGCGGGCTTGACCCGCGCATCCATCAATCTTCGCGAGATGTCGTTTCACGAAGTGGATGGATTGCCGGGTCAAGCCCGGCAATGACGAATCTTCAATACGGCTTTCTTTTAGTTCGCTTTCCGCATCCGGTAATGGCTGACGCCCCATTCGCTGCCGTCGGCGTAGCCGAACAGGCCTGCGGTAGCGAGGAAGAACCAGCGCCAGCGCCGCATCCACAGATTGGTGTCGTTGCCGTAGACTTGGCGAAGAATGGCCTCGATCTCGTCGTAGTGCGCGTCGAAATTACGGAGCCAGTCCTGCGCGGTGCGCTGGTAGTGCATGCCGCTCCAGCGCCATTCTTTCTCGACCTCGAACAAATCGGAATATTGCCGGATCAAATGA
>DATBZF010000123.1:0-20430 GCA_036513315.1 Roseiarcus sp. | reverse complement strand
TGACGACCGCGAAAGCGGTCGCCGCCTTCGGCGGTGGCCTGAAAGGCCATCATTGACAAAGGTCTCAGCGGTGAAAGAATTGCCTCCATGCGAACAATGGCTCAATAGCGAAGTCAGTAGGGGCGATAAACCTGTCGAAGCCGTTGTCTTGCATCCTGAACCTCCTCCCATATTGGAGGCCCGATCAACGAAATTGTGAACCTGCACAGCAAGGACCGCCGCGCGCACTAACCCTTCGCCCGCCGGCGCAGGGCGCCGAACGAGACGAGCCGGCGGGCGCTTTCGTCCCATAGCGCGAAGCGTATGCAGCGCAGGCTTTGCCAGAGCGTCAGCCTGCCGATGCTCGAAAGCTCGGGGTGATTGCGCAGGACTTCGCCGAGACGATAGAATGGGATGCGGCTGTTGAGGTGATGCACATGGTGCACGCCGATATTGGCGGTGAACCACCGCAACACCAGCGGCAGATCGTAGTGCGAGGAGCCATGCAGCGCGGCTTCCGGATGCGACCAGGCAGGCTCATGCGCCCATGCCGTCTCTTCGAACTGGTGCTGCACGTAAAACAGCCAGACGCCGATCGAGGCGGCGAGCACGGCGATCGGCAGGTGAATGGCGAGAAACGGTCCGATGCCGATCAGCCAGGCGAGCAACGCGACGATTGCGGCGATGCCGGCATTGGTCGCCATCGTGCTGATCCATGGGCTCCACCCGGCGCCGCGCATCAGGCCGAGCGGCGCGCGGTGCTGCAGGATGAAGAGATAGGCCGGCCCGAGGCCGAACATGATGGCGGGATGGCGATAGAGGCGGTAGCCAAGCCGTTCGCGCCAGTTCATCGCGAGATATTCGCGCACCGTCACGGTGGAGACGTCGCCCATGCCGCGCCGGTCGAGGTTGCCGGAACTGGCGTGATGCACCGCATGGGTGCGCTTCCAGTAATCGTAAGGCGTCAAGGTCGCGACGCCGATGACGCGGCCGACCCAGTCGTTGATCCAGCGATGGCGGAAGAAGGCGCCATGGCTGCAATCATGCTGAATCATGAAGAGGCGCACGAGAAAGCCCGCGGCGGGGACGGCGAGGATCAGGCTCAGCCAGTAGCTGACATGCATCAGCGCCCACATTCCCGCCCAGAGGCCGATCAGCGGCAGCGCGGTAATGGCGATCTCGGTCAGGCTGCGCGGCAGCGAGGGGTCGCGATAGCGGGCCAGAACCTTGGCAAGGCTTTGGGCGTGAGGGATTGCTTGCGCGGAAGAGGGCAGGTCGCCTTCGGACATTGTCGAAACACCCTGGGATCGGACATTTGCGACGCGTCTCGACAAAGCGGCCGTGGAGACGAAAAGACGAATGTCGTTAGTTTACCGCGAACGTCTACCCGACGCATGCGGCGCAATTGCGACGCCCGCATCGGGCTGAAATGCGCCTTGTGCGATCATGGCGCGCCGCACCGGTTGACGGCGGCGACGAAAAGCGCGCCACGATCGGCCGTCACTTCTTCTTGGAAGCCGATTCCGCCGGCTGACCCGCCTTGGCCGGCCCCGACACTGAGCTCTTCAGCTTGTCCTTCTTCGGCTTCTTGGCTTCTTTATTGCTGCGCATCTGCCCCTTGGCCATGGCGCGACTCCTTTGCTGGTCGATCGCGGTCATACGAGCAGATGTTGGGGCGGCTGCCAAGGGCGGGGGGTGCCAGGAAGTCCATTGTTCGCGACATTGAACCGGGCGATCACGCCAAGCCGACGTGACATGTTTCTCGTGCGCCTCTACGATCGCATCACGGGGTTGATACCTTGCGAGCGCTTCGATGACGACCTTGCACTTGGTCCCCGCGGATCTTCGCGAGGCCTACCACGTCAAAGAATGGCGCAATGCGGCAGGCGTTCTGGCGACGGCATGTCCGGACGAGTGGGCCGATGTTCAAGCGGTCCTTCGCGAATTTCGGCTTCTCCAGTCCGAGGTCTTGGTTGGGGGAGGCAATCGCTCTCTAATCAGTCAGCGCATCGACACCGCCTTTTACCGGAGGGGCTGGCAGGAAAAAGGCTTCGCCACGTCAATCTCCGTCGACGCCACCAAGTATGACAGCCCGACCCACGCGGTTGATTGCTTAAAGGGTGGCGTAGCGGTCGAGATGGAATGGAACAACAAGGACCCATTCTTTGATCGAGACCTGAATAATTTTCGCCTTCTGTTCGAACTGAGGGCCATTCAGGTTGGGGTCATCATTACCCGGTCATGGGAACTGCAAGAAATATTCAAACGGCTTGGGAAGGGCGCTTCTTACGGCAAAGCGACAACCCATCACGAAAAACTCTGGCCAAAAGTTGAAGGCGGCGGTGGAGGAGGCTGCCCAGTCCTGACATTTGCCATTCGGCCGGCGCTTTTTGTAGAAGACGGTCCAGAGGCCCTCGCGAAATTGAAGGCCAAAATCTCCGCGGAAAAGGCGGCAAAAAAAATTGCGGCGGCCGAGGGCGCCACCGCCTCCGATGACGAATCAGAAAACGAATAGCGCTACTCGCCGAGCGGAAGCGGGAGCGATGTGGTTAAATGACGCTTCGCCGAACTGTTGTGCTTATAGGTGTCCCAAGTAGGCTCGTAGCCTTCAACAGCTTGGTTGCCCCAAGTCGTCCAACCCTTGCGCACGCCACGCCCGAACAACTCGATATATGGTCCCGGCGAACATGTTTCGATTATATCGTATTGCTCGTCGGGTTTCCGCGAATGCTCGCGTTTGCGTGTCTGGATCATATTGACCTGACTGCGACCTGGCGCGAGCGTACGAGCGTTTTTCCCGCGAACGCCAAATAAGATGATCTCGGTTACGTTCCGAAAGTAGAACCCCACGCCGCGGCCATCGGAACCGCCATCCTTTCTGATCTTGTGCCAGATAACATTGGACTTATAGGCGAAGCCCCAGGCCCGCATCACGGCTAATCCCTCTGGCAGGAGCGCATTCGGCACCCACAGATACAAATGGGCTGTTTCATGCGCGATCTTGGCGACGGGAAGAGCCTGAATGTCGCCAAGACTCATCGTTTCATAACGACTAAGGCGCTTATGCTCCGGCGCAACCTTGCCAGTAGAATTCTGGAATCGCCATGGCGGGTCGGCCATGATCGTCTTGAAGCACTTGCCATTGGTAGCGACGAGAAGGTCGGCGGACAGGCTCGGCGTTTCAACTCTAGCTAGCACGACTCGGCCCCGCTCCAGATTCGATTCATCGGCATTGTAGACTTCTCAACGGAACGTCTAACAACGGTTTTGGACTTTTCCCGCCCGGTTCGGTTCGTCCGGATCTAACAAACCAATCCAAGCAGAATGTTCATGTTTTGTCCACTACTTTAGCGTGCGCGCGCGGTAAGAAATACACGGATTGATGGCGATCATTGCTAAAGTAATCCAATCGTCCCAACGCTCTGAGGTCACTGCCTCGCCGATCAAACGCACACCGTTAAGCCGCCCCTCACCCCACTTCCAGCCCGAACGGCACGCCATAGTCACACGTCTCCCCGCGGCCGATGGCGGCAACCGCTTCGATCATCCGGCCCGAGCGGCCGAGGAGCTTGTCGGCGACTGCGACGAGGCGCCCATTGGGGGTGGCGGTGGGAGACGCTGCGCGGATCGCCTGGGCGATCTCGGCTTCACGGCGGGTGGGCTGAAGCGCACAGACGGCGATGAAGGCGGCGGCCGTCGAGCGGCTGACGCCGGCGAAGCAATGGATCAGCAGCGGTTCGGCGCGGTCCCAGTCGCGAACGAAGGCGAGGAGTTCGCTGACATGGCGCTCGCCGGGCAGGATGTGGCCGTCCATCGGATCAACAATGTCGGACATGGCGATGAACAAATGCCGCTCCGGCCGGATCGCCGGCGGGCGCGTCACCGGCGTTCCCTGATTGAGCAGCGTCACCAGCGAGCGGGCGCCGGTCGCCTCGACGAATTCGTCGATCCGGCCGAGCGGACAGACATACAGGCGGGCTTTTGTCGTGGGGTTCATCGTATGGGCTTTCGGGCGGCTGGCGTCGTCTCGGGATGGTCGTCGAGTTCGGCGAAGCGGATGAGGAAAGCCTCCTGCGCCTTGGCCGGCCGCATCGGCGCGAGATAGGCGGCGACGCCGCTCAACGCGATGTCGGGCGCGCCGAACAGCTTTTTCGCCTCGGTCGTGGAAAAGCCGGCGAGCGCGGTCGCCTCGAACCAGGCCGCCGCGCGGTCGGCGTCCTTGATCAGCGCGATGGCTTCCGGCGGCGCCTCGGCGGTGAGGCCGAAGCGGAGATGGACAGCGGCGAGCAGGCGCGCCTCGATCGTCTTGTAATCGCCGCCGATCACCGCCTTGAACGGCGAGATCATGTCGCCGATCACATATTCAGGCGCGTCATGCAGCAAGGCGAACAGCCGCGCCTTCCGGTCGGCCTGCGGCGCCAGCGCGCCGACCAGCGCCTCGACGAGCAGGCAATGCTGGGCGACCGAAAAAATCTCCGCGCCTTTGGTCTGGCCGTTCCAGCGCGCGACGCGGGCAAGGCCATGGGCGATGTCGGCGATTTCGATATCGAGCGGGGAAGGGTCGATCAGGTCGAGCCGGCGCCCCGACAGCATGCGCTGCCACGCACGCGCGGCCTTAGACATGAGACTTGCGACCGAGCGCCGCGCATTCGGCATGGCGGTGGCAATCGACGAGATGATCGTTGACCATGCCGGTCGCCTGCATGAAGGCGTAGATGATGGTCGGCCCGACGAAATTGCCGCCGCGTTCGCGCAGGTCCTTGGCGATCGCGGCGGAAATATCGGTCTCGGCGACAATGTCGCGCATGGATTTGCGTTTGTTCTGGATCGGCTTGCCGTCGACAAAGCCCCATAGATGCTTCGCCAGGCCGCCCTGCTTTCGCAGATCGAGCGTGATGCGCGCCAGCGCAATTGTCGCCCGGATTTTGGCGCGGTTGCGCACGATGCCGGCGTTCTGCATCAGCGCCTCGATCTTCGCCTCGTCATAGCGCACGATTTTCTCCGGCCTGAAGCCGTCGAAGGCGGTGCGGAACGCGTCGCGCTTGCGCAAGATGGTGATCCAGGACAGGCCGGCCTGGAAGCCGTCGAGGATCAGCTTCTCGAACAAGGCGCGGTCGTTCCATTCGGGCACGCCCCATTCCTCGTCATGATAGGCGACATAGAGCGGGTCCTCGCCCGGCCAGGGGCAGCGACAGCGCCCGTCGGCGTGCAAGACGGCGTCGTGAATGCGCGGCGGCTTCAGCGCCTTGGCCGGTTTCTTTTTCTCGCTCATCGCGCTCTCCGATTCAGGGGGCAAGAATCGCCCGTTAGCCGGCTTTCGGCAAGCGGCTCAAAACAGCCCTTCCTGCGCCTTATCGCGCGGCTTCTTTGCGGGCGAGGCCGGTCGCTGAACTTCGGCACTATCATTGCGGATATGGCCGACGCTGCCGTCGGTCTCGACGGCCTCCAGCCAATCGTCCGGGGCAGGGCGCAGCAGCGCCGTCGCCGCCCCGGCGTCGACGTCGTCATTGTCGAGCCAAAGAGCGAAGGCGTCGGGATCGATGATGGCGGGCATCCGCTCGCGCATTTTGGCGAGCGTGCTGTTGGGCGCTGTGGTGACGATGCAGGCGGTGTCAATCTCGCCGCCGCTGGCGTCGCTCCAGGTCTCATAAAGGCCGGCGAAGCCCATCGGTTGGCCATTGCGCCGGCGGATCAGGAAAGAGCGCGCTGCGCCGGCGCAGCCGGGACCGCGCAGCCATTCATAATAGCCGTCGGCGATGACGAGGCAGCGGCGGCGCTTGACCGCCGCGCGAAAGCTCGCCTTTTCGATCAGGGTTTCCGCCCGCGCATTGATGAGTAGCGAAAAGGCTTTGGGGTCCTTGACGAAAGCCGGCAGGAAGCCCCAGCGCACCAGCATGAAATGGCGTCGCGCGCCTCGGGAATGCGGGGCTGCGGCGACGATCGGGATCGGCTGCGTCGGCGCGATATTATAGCGCGGCGGAAAATCCGGCTGCTCGGCATAGCCGAAGAACGCGCGCAGGACATCGGGCGGCGAAATTATATAAAATCTTCCGGGCATTGGCAGGAACTCGATAAGGACGTTTGTCTTTATTCTTTTGAGGAGCGCAACCACAAATTGTAGCTTCTGTTTAAGCCTTTGCTAAACGCTTTGAAGCGACGCGGAAACGACGATGCCAGCGGCGACAAAATCCCCGCGCGAGCCTCCGGTCGCCCCAGGCGACGGCTCGCCGGCGCTCGGCGATTATCTGGACCGCTTTCGGCAAATCGCGGCGATGGTCGAGGTTCTCGATCATTTGCCCGACTATGCCGGCGATATCAGGGATTGGCGCTCTCATGGCAAGGGCGAGCGGCCGCAATGGCCGCCGCGGGGCCGGAAGGACGAAATATGGCGCAGCTATGGGGACCTCGGCCCCGTGACGCAACGCGCCTTTGAGGCTGTTGTGGCTGGGATCGACAAGCTCGCCGACTCGGCGGTCGATCTTTGCGATCATACGCATAGGCCGCCAACGCCTGACGAGGTCAAGGCCGGGGCCGAAATCGGCCAGTCGATGCGGCAATTGCTCGATCGGGCGATGGCGCTCGTCGATTCCGCCGGCGTTCGGCGCGGGCGTCCGCGCCATGATCGGCAGTCGCCCCGAAAATAGTTGCGATTGTCGCGCAAAGTCTCGGAAGGAATTAACCTTTCTTTAAGACGAGCGTCGCGCAACCCGACGATTGGCAATAGAGTGCCCGAGTCATGATCGCCTCGGTTGCCCAATCCCTTCGCGAGCTCTCGGCCGACGACGCGCGCCGGGCCGCGCTTAACTATGTCAGCGAAGCCTTCGCCGAAGCCCTGCTCGATGGCATCGACGTCGATTCTTTCGCCGAAGCGGCGCTTTGCGCGGCGTTCCGCGAATTGGTGGCCGCCTATGGCGAAGAAACCGCCGCGCGCCTTGCCGAGCTTTTGCCCGAGCGCGTGCGGCATGGCGAATTCTCCGGCAGCCCGCGCCAGTAAATTTTCTTGGCCGCAGCGCTGGGCGATGCTTGCGCCGGCAGGATCCGATTCGTCACCGGCGCCGGAGATGAAGCAGGCGCCGCCAAAGTGAATTGCCTGCCGCGGCGGGCTGGGCCACAACAGCCGGCATGACCGACATATCCTTTCCGGCCGCGGCCGCCGCTGGGCTGATTTCGTTTCTGAGCCCATGCGTGCTGCCGCTGGCGCCGCCCTATCTCTGCTATCTCGCGGGGACTTCGCTGGAGCAGCTTGTCGGGGAGGGCGAGGCGCGCGCCCGGCGCGACACGATCGTCGTCTCTGTGCTGTTCGTGCTCGGCTTTTCCACGGTTTTCGTCGCTCTGGGCGCGACAGCCTCGGTGTTCGGCGCGCTGATCCGGCAATGGAGCCATGTCCTGTCGATCGCGGCGGGCATCGGCATCGTCCTGATGGGTCTGCATTTTCTCGGCGCATTGCGCATTGGCGCGATGTTCCGCGAAAAGCGGCTGGAAATCGCCAGGCCGCCGGGCCTGTGGAGCGCCTATCTGATGGGACTCGCCTTCGCGTTCGGCTGGACGCCCTGCATCGGGCCGATCCTGGCGACCATATTGGCGGTGGCGGGGTCGGAGGAGACGACGGCGCGGGGCGCTGCGCTGCTCGCGGCTTATTCGGTCGGCCTTGGCGCGCCCTTCGTGCTCGCCGCCTTCGCGATGGGACCTTTTCTGGCGATGGCGCGACGTTTCCGCAGCCAGTTCGGGCGGATTGAAAAGCTGGTCGGCGGGCTGTTGGTGTTGACGGGAATTGCGTTCCTGACCGGCGGAATCCAGGCCGCTTCCGGCTGGTTGATCAATGCCTTTCCGGCGCTGGGACAGCTCGGCTGATTGCCCCGGAAAAGGTAAATCGAATCGGGATTGCGTGAGATTGCAATTCAATGCGGCAAGGGCCGGAGCATCCTGCCTTCTATTGGAACCCGCTTCGCCGTCATTGCTGTGCAGGTTCACGAATTCGTTGATTCGGTCTCCATATCGGAGGAGGCTCAGGATGCGAGACAACAGCTTGGACAGGTTTATCGCCCCTACTGACTTCGCTATTGAGCCATTGTTCGCATGGAGGCAATTCTTTCACCGCTGAGACCTTTGTCAATGATGGCCTTTCAGGCCACCGCCGAAGGCGGCGACCGCTTTGCGGTCGTCATTGACAAAGGTCTCAGCGGTGAAACACGCTCCGCCATGCGAAACGATGGATCACACTCGACCGTTTCAGTTGTCGTTGTTCTCGCGCTGGCGCGGCCCACGCCTTCTTCCTGAGAACCGCCCCAGACGAATGCTGTTGAAGCTTTTGTCTCCTATCCTGCACCTCCTTCCTGTTGGAGGCCAGATCAACGAAATTGTGAACCTGCACAATTGCGAGGTCAGGCGAATGAATACATTCGCCTGACCTCGCAATGACGTTGGCCCGCCCTCACGTCATCGCCACTCTGAACGTATCAACGCTCGCCATGTTCCACGACTTGCGCAGGCTCTCATCCCGCGCGCCGGCGACGAGCTCGCCTTTCTCGACGCTTGGATAGATCTCCGCGAAAGTCGTCGCCTCGCGTACATTGAGGCGGCGCCAGAAATGGACGGGATGAAAATCGCTGGGATGGTCGAGCCCGGCGGCGGCGGTGAGTTCGGCCAGAGCGTGCAACGTCGAGCGGTGAAAATTGTAAACGCGCTCGGATTTGTCGGGCACGTAGAGCGCGCGGCTGCGCGTCGGGTCCTGCGTCGCCACCCCGGTCGGGCAGCGATCGGTGTGACAGCTTAACGACTGGATGCAGCCGAGCGAGAACATGAAGCCGCGCGCCGAATTGCACCAATCGGCGCCGAGCGCCATCGCGCGCGCCATATCGAAGGCGGTGATGATCTTGCCGGCGACGCCAATGCGGATGCGCTCGCGCGCGCCGATGCCGATCAGCGCATTATTGACGAACACGAGACCCTCGCGCATCGGCATGCCGAGGTGATCCATGAATTCGAGCGGCGCGGCGCCGGTGCCGCCTTCCTTGCCGTCGACGACGATGAAATCGGGATAGATTTTCGTCTCCAGCATCGCCTTGCAGATCGCCAGGAATTCCCAGGCATGGCCGACGCATAGCTTGAAGCCGACCGGCTTGCCCAGCGACAGCCGGCGCAGTTCGGCGATGAATTTCATCAATTCAACCGGCGTCGAAAACGCCGTATGGTTCGCCGGCGACAGGCAATCGGCCCCTTCCGTGACGCCGCGAATGGCGGCGATTTCGGCGGTGACCTTGGCCCCCGGCAGCACGCCGCCATGGCCGGGCTTGGCGCCCTGGCTCATCTTGATTTCGATCATCTTGATCTGATCGTTGGCGGCCACCGCCGCGAATTTCTCGGGGTTGAACGAGCCGTCGGGATTGCGGCAGCCGAAATAACCCGAACCGATTTCCCAGATGATGTCGCCGCCATTCTCGCGATGATAGGGGCTGAAGCCGCCCTCGCCGGTGTCATGGGCGAAGCCGCCCTTTTTCGCGCCGGAATTGAGCGCGCGGATCGCATTGGCGCTCAAGGAGCCGAAGCTCATCGCCGAAATATTGAGCACCGAAATCGAATAGGGCCTGGCGCAATCGGGACCGCCGACGCTGATGCGAAAAGGCTCAGCCGCCACCGGTCGCGGCGCGATCGAATGCTGCAGCCATTCATAGCCCGGCGCATAAATGTCGAACTGGGTGCCGAATGGCCGTTTGTCGAGCGCCAGCTTGGCGCGCTGGTAGACCACCGCGCGTCGGTCGCGCGGGAACGGCAGGCCGTCCTTCTCGCCCTCGAAGAAATATTGCCGGATTTCCGGGCGGATTTCCTCGAGCAGGAAACGTAGGTGCGCTGCGATTGGATAATTGCGCAGGATCGAATGATGCGTTTGCAGAAGATCGCGAATGCCGAGCACGGAAAGGCCGACAAAGATGGCGAGCGCGAGGCCGAGCGGAATCTCCCATCGCCGCAGCACCGATTCGCCAAGGCCGACCGAGAGTGCGATCGCGATGAGAATGCATAGCGTCAGCACGATGAACCGATGCGAGAACGCCAAAGTCAGAGCGCGCAAGAAATCCCCCCAGGGTGCAATCGCCGCCGATATTTTATGATGCTTCTGTCGTCATTGCGAGGGAGCGAAGCGACGAAGCAATCCAGACTCAGCTCTGGTAGCCCAGTCTGGATTGCTTCGTCGCTTCGCTCCCTCGCAATGACGAGCGGTTCGGAACGGAATCGGTACGCTCGCGACGGAGTCTATCCTTTTCGCGGAAATTGCAAAAGGCATGCGCGGGGAAGAGGCGCGGACGAACTATCAGAGATGATTGTAGTTCGCCATCACGAATGGCGCGCGGGCCACGCCGACGAAACGCCGTCAAGTCAAGGCGAATGCGAAGCATCCGTCCGCAGCCTGCGGCGCTCCTACTCTTCGCTACGGTCCGTTCGGGATGACTGCGTCTCGTCGGCGCAGCAAGTGGCCTCCATGTCTTTTGGTGAACGGCGCGGCCAAAAAAGGCCGCACTGTTCACCAACAGCCATCGCCTCGCGGGGCCGTCAAGGCCGGCGAAGCCGCCCGCGCAGCGGGTCGCCTTTACGGCTTCGCGCGGCGATGGCAGCGCGACGCTTGTTATCAAGCGTCAGTTCCACTCACCCCCAGCACCGCCTCCCGCCACGCCTCGCGATACCCCCGCAGCCCCTCGAGCGCCGACGCCTCCGCCGCCACCAGCGGCGGCGGCGTCAAATCGCGCGGCGGCCATTGTGCGAGCAGCGCGGCGCCCCGCGCCGTCCCCGCCGCATCGCTCCCCGCCGACACCGGCTGCGTCGGCCGAAAAGCGGCGAGCACGGCGCAATAGGCCGGATTGGCGGCGAGGCTTCCCTCGACGATCAGATCGCCCGCCTCGACGCCGAGCCGCGTCAGCATCAAATCGCTCATCAGCGCGAGATAGAGCGTCGCCAGCGCCGGCAGGTCGGCGGGCGACACGGCGCCGCGGACTTCGCCCTTGCGCGCGGCGAACGGGCCACCCTGCCCGGCAAAGCACGGCAGCGCCATCGCTCCGGACACGATCACACGGGCGAGCGAAGCAGCGTCGGGGCTCGCCGGCGCGCCGGCGATGGCGGCATATTCGCGCCCGCCCATGAAGCGCGCGGTGGCGACCGGGCGCCCCTCGACATCGACATTGGCGAGCGTGTCGTCGGCCGGATCCAGCCCGTCGAGGCTGAGGCCCGGCGCCATCAGGATCACCCAGGTGCCGGTCGAGACAATCGTGAACGGCGCCTTGCGCGAGGCGAGATGCGGCAGCAGCGATGCATTGGAATCGTGAACGCCGCAGAGCACATCGACTCCCTCGCCAAGGCCAGCAGCCGCAGCGATATCCGGCTTGACCGGTCCGAGGCGTGCATGGGCGGCCCGCATCGGCGCCGTCAGCCCATTCAGACCGAGCGCGGCGACAACGCTGGAGAAGCGCCGCTCGCGCGGGGCCCAGAGATCGGAATGGGCGCCGAGGAAGGTCACTTCGCCGGCCGCTATTCCGCAAAGCCGCCACGCCCAATATTGCGGATAGGTCAGAAAGTAGCGCGCGCGCGTGAAGGCCTCGGGAAAGCTTTGTTTCTGCCAGGCCAATTGCCGGGCGAAGTTCAGGCCGGCCGGCAAGGGCGGCGAGAAGGATTCCGAGAAAGCCGGCCGCAGCGGCGCATAAGATGGCTCGATCTCGTCGACGCCGGCAAATTCATAATCCATCACCGGCAGCACCAGGCCTTTGTCGTCGATGAGGCCGAAGGTGCAGGCATGCGTCGTCGCGACGATGGTCGAAATCGGATGCGCCCTGTTCGCCTCGGCGAGCGCGGCGATGAGGAAATCCCAGATCTTCTCGACATCGGCATGCGGATAGGGCGGCCCAGGCAGGACGCGGTTGGGCATGGCGCGCTCCCACAGTAGCGCGCCGTCTCGCGCGAAAGTCGCGACTTTCACATTGGTCTTGCCAATATCGAGAACCGCGGCGGCGCCGTCCATCGCTCGTTTCCTCCCGGCGGCTTGTCTCGCTCGCCCGACGCAAAGTCTACGGCAGATGAAACATTTCGGCGAGCGGGACCGCGACGGGCGAGCCGTCGGGATTGGCGCGCATGATGTCCTTCATATGATCCCACCAGCGGCGCATGATCGGATGATCCGCCAGCGCCGCCATCCGATGGCCCGCGCTGCGCTCGAGATAGGCGAACAGGATCGAGGTCTCCTCGTCGAGATGGATCGAATAATTGGCGATCCCCGCCTCGCGCAGCAGCTTTGCAAGCTCCGGCCAGAGCGCGTCATGGCAGCCGGCGATATTCGTCGGCGCAGCCGGGATTAAGGAACATTTTGAAAGCGTAACGTTCGGTCATCGTCAAAGCCTCGGCGCCGGTCCCGCGACGGGGCCGGCGCTGACACAATCAGAAATCGAAGTCTTTGACATTGTCCTTGGTGAAGATGAACGGCGAGCCCAGCAGGATTTCGCTGCCGTTGATGACATTCAGCTTGCCGAGTTTGCCGGCCTCGACCGAAGTCCCGCCCGCCTTCAGCTTGCCGTCGACGACGGCGCGCAGCACATAGGTCGCGGCATAGCCGAGATCGACCGGGTTCCACAGCACCACCGATTTGACGCAGCCAGCGTTGACATAGGGCTTCATCGCATTGGGCGTCGCCAGGCCGACCACGGCGACCTTGCCGCACAGATTGGCCTTGGTGACCGCCTCGGCGGAAGCCGGCGTCGCCACCGAAGTCATGCCGAGCAGGCCCGACAGCTTGTCGCCATATTTGTTGATCAGCGTCGTCGCCTGATTGAACGACAGGACATTGTCCTCCTGCGCCTCGACCGTCTCAAGCCATTTCAGCTTGGGATGGCATTTGGCGGCATAGGCCGACATTTCGGCGATCCAGCGCGCCTGGTTGGGCGTGGTGAAGGTAGAGGTGACGATTGCGAAGGATTTGTCCTCGCCAACTTCCTTGGCCAGCGAATCGATCATCGCCTTGGCGATGCCGTTGAACTGCGCCTGGTTGACGAACCATTCGCGCGCATCCGGCGAGGAATTGGCGTCATAGCCGACGACATGAATGCCCTTCGACAAGGCCTTCTTCAGCACCGGCGCGATAGCGACGGGATCGTTGGCGGCGAACAGCACGCCGTCGACGCCGCGCGTGATGTAATTGTCGATGAACTTGATCTGCTCGTCGATCTTCGCCTCGGTCGGCCCGTCGGTCGTCACCTTGACATTGCCGAGCTCCTTGGCGGCGTCCTGCATGCCCTTCGAAGTGGCGTTGAAATAGCCGATGCCGATCAGTTTCGGCACGTCGACGATGGTGATCGGTTTGCCGGCTTTGTCAGGCGCGGCGGTCGGCTGGCCGCCGTCGTAAGGCTTGGCCGCCGTTGCGGCCGGCGGGCCGGCGTCGCAGGCGAGCGGGCTCGTCGCAATATCGTCGCCGCCGTCCCATTTGTCGGCGGCGCGCGCTGCGCCGCCCGCCATGGCCAGGCCGAGTATGGCCGCCGCGACTGTCGTCATCATTGCATGCTTCATTGTCGTTCCTCCTTAAAGCGCCGCGTTGCGGCTTTTCCTTCCAATCGGCGCGTCAGCGGCGCCGCTGGAGAGAACTTGCGATCAATGTCGAGGCGATCAGCACCACGCCAATGACGATGATCGTTGCGTCGCCCTTGACGCCGGTCAGCGCCAGGCCGTTCTTCAAGAGCTGGATCATGACGAGGCCGACGACGGTTCCCCAGATCGTCCCCGCGCCGCCGAAAATGCTGGTTCCGCCCAGCACCACCGCGGCGATCACGTCGAGTTCGTAGCCGATGCCCATGTCGGAGCGCGTCGTCGTCACGCGCGACACCAGCACCCAGGCGGAGACGCCGGCCGCCAGCCCCGACAGCGTATAGATCAGCAGTTTGACGCGATCGACCGGCAAGCCGGAAAAGCGCGCGGCGGTCTCGTTGTTGCCGATCGCGTAAAGACTGCGCCCGAATGTCGTGCGATCGAGCGCGATTCCGGCGACGATGATGCCGACGAGCAATATCCAGAGCTGGGTCGGCACGCCGAACAATTCGCCCTGACCGACGAAGAAAAACCATTCGGGATAGTTGCGCACCGAATGGGCCTGGCTGACGCCTTCGGCGAGGCCCCGGTAGAGCGCCAGCGTGGCGATCGTCATGATCAGCGGCGGCACGCGCACGCGAGTGATCAACAGGCCGTTGACAAAGCCGGCCGCCGCCCCGACGCCGAGCGAAAACACGATCGCCAGCGGCAGCGGAAAGCCAAAATTCTTCCATGAATAGCCGAGCATGATCGCACACAGGCCGACCACCGAGCCGACGGAAAGATCAATGCCGCCGGTGATGATGATGAAAGTCATCGGCAGCGCGATAATCCCGACCTCGGTCATCAGCCGGCCCTGATTGAGCAGATTGTCGACGGTGAGGAAACGATCGTTGAACAGGCCGAGGATCGCCAGCGCGACGATGAGGATCGCGGCGAGCAGCGTCTCATGGCGGATGAGCCAGCGCGGCGCGGCGCGGCGGGCGCCCTCAGTGAGAACGGTCATGCCGGTCATCCCCCCGCCAGGCGGCGCCGACGCCGCAGGATGTCGGCGACCACCGTCACCAGGATCAGGACGCCCTGCACCGCGTGAATCCAGTACGGCGAGACATTGATGAAGACGAGTGCGCTGGCGATTTCGGCGATCAACACCGCCGCCAGCGTCGAGCCGACCACCGTGCCGACGCCGCCAAGAATACTGACGCCACCAACTACCGCCGCGGTAATCACCGTCAGTTCAAGATTGGGCGGCACCGTCGACTGGATCACCTTAAGCTGGGTGGCGAACAACAGCGCGGCGATGCCGGCGAAAAAGCCATGCAGCGCGAACACCATCACCACCGTGCGCTGCGGCGACACGCCGACGAGGCGCGCCGCCTCGGCATTGCCGCCGGTCGCATAGATGGCGCGCCCGCGCGCGGAATAGCGCATCCAGAACGCGGCCAGGATCGTCGCCGCCACCATGATGACGACTGGCATCGGCAGGATGCCGAACAATTCGATATCGGCGAGGTGAAAGCTTTCTGGAAGGTCCGTGATCCAGCGCCCGCCGGTGACGCTGATGAGGCCGCCCTTCAAAATGGACAGCATGCCGAGCGTCACCACGATCGCTGGTATCTTCAGATACGCGATCACCGCGCCCTGCAGCATCATCACCAGCACGCCAACGATGAGCGGCGCCGCCCAGACCAAAGCGAGCGGCGCTCCCGCCACCGCCAGCGAACCGCTGATCGTCGCCAGAACGCCGATCAGCGCACCGACCGAAATATCGATATTGCCGGAGACGATCACCATCGACATGCCGACCGCCGCCACCGCGATATAGGCGTTGCCGAGGATGATGTCGGAGAGATTGCGCACCGCCAGAAAGCGCGCATTGTCGAGGCCGACCAGGATCGCGACAGCGACGATAGCGAAGGCGAGCAGCCCTTCCTGCGACGCGAAGGCGCGCAGGAAGCCACCCTCCCCGGCGCGCGCGGGCGCAATGATTGTCGCGCTCACGCCACCCTCCCCGCTTCCGCGCCATGGCCGCCCATCATCGCCGCGCCGACCGCTTCCGGAATCGTCTCGGTGCGCGAAAATTCCGCGACGAGCCGCCCCTCTCGCATCACCAGCACGCGATCGCTCATGCCCAGCACTTCAGGCAATTCGCTTGATATCATCAGGATGGCGAGACCGGCGCCGGCGAGCTCGCTCATCAGCCGATGGATTTCCGCCTTGGCGCCGACATCGATGCCGCGCGTCGGCTCATCGAGGATCAAGAGTCTGGGTTGGTTGGCGAGCCATTTGCCGAGGACGATTTTCTGCTGGTTGCCGCCAGACAGCCGGCCGACGATCTGATCGAGCGAACTCGCCTTGACGTTGAAGCGCGCGACGCCGTCCTCGGCGAGGCGCGTCTCGGCAGCGCGATCGATGAAGCCGGCGCGCGAGACTTTGGCGAGCGAGGCGAGCGAGAAATTCTCGCGCACGTTCATCGGCCGCACCAGCCCCTGCGTGCCGCGATCTTCCGGTACATAGGCGATGCCGAGCGCACGCGCGGCGGCGGGCGAGCGTATCTGGACAGGTTCGCCGAGAAGCAGGATCGCGCCGGATTCGGCCGGCGTCACGCCGAAGATCGTCTGCGCCAGTTCGCTGCGTCCCGAGCCGACGAGACCGGCGAGCCCGACTATTTCGCCTGAATGCACGGTGAGGCTGACGCTCTTCGTCATCGGCCGGCGCACGAGATCGCGAACCTCCAGCACCGGCGCGCCGATCTTGGCGGCGATTTTCGGAAACAGGCTTTCAATTCGGCGCCCGACCATCAATTGAACGAGTTCGGCCGATGAAGTCTCGGCGACCCGGCGAGTCCCGACCTGCGCCCCGTCGCGCAGCACGGTGACGCGGTCGGCGAGCGCAAAAATCTCGTCCATGCGATGGCTGATGTAGATGATGCCGACGCCGCGCGATTTCAGCCGGCGCACGATGTCGAAGAGCCGCGTCACGTCATATTCGGTCAAGGCCGCCGTCGGCTCGTCCATGATCAGCAGCCGCGCATCCTGCGACAAAGCACGCAGGATTTCCACGCGCTGGCGGTTGCCGACCGACAGCGTGCCGACGATTCTGTTGGGCGCGAGATCGTGAATGTCGAGCGAGGCGAGCAGTTCTTCGGTACGGGCGCGCATCGCGACCCAGTCGAGGCGGCCGCCGCCGGCGCGCGGCGCGTGGCCCATGAAGACATTTTCGGCGACGCTGAGCTCGGGAAACAGCAGGAGCTCCTGATAGATCGTGGCGATGCCCGCGCGGCGCGCATCATCCGGACTATTCAGTTGCGTTTCGCGTCCGTCGACGCGAATGACGCCCTCGTCCGGCTTGAAGACGCCGGAGACGATCTTGATCAAGGTCGATTTGCCGGCGCCATTCTCGCCAAGCAGCGCATGGACCTCGCCGGCCTCGACATCGAAGGAGACGCCGGAAAGCGCGCGCACGCCCGGAAACGATTTCTCGATGCCCGATACGCTCAGCAACGGCGCCCGCGCCGCATGCCCCGTCGTCATCGCTCGCGTCGCCGCGTCGGTCATGCCGCTGCGACCTTTTCGAGGCCTTCGCTGGCGATCACGGTGTTGACGCCCGCCTCGCGCAACATATCGAGCGCTTCCTTCGGCGCCCCGGCATCGGTGATCAAGATATCGATGCGCGACAGGGGACAGACAACGAGGCTGCCGCGCGAGACGAATTTCGAACTGTCGGCGAGCACAATCAGCTTGTCGGCGCGCTTCAACAGTTTCGCCTCAGCGCGCGCCACCAGCGGATCGCCCTCGATAACGCCGAGCGGGCCGATCGAAATGGCGCTCATGAACATGCGCGTCGCCGAATAATGCTGGATCGCATCGTCCTCGAACGGCGAAACGATCAGCTTCTGCTCGCGATAGACTTCGCCGCCCGGCAGCGCGACGCGGCACTTCGAATTATGGATCAGCGACTCGGCGAGCGGGTAGGAATTGGTCAGCACCTTCAGCCAGCGCTCGCGCAGGAATTCGCCCATTTCGAAGGTCGTCGTGCCGCCATTGATGATAATCGCCTCGCCATCGGCGCAAAGCGCGACGGCCGCCCTGGCGATCGCGCG
The DNA here is from genome assembly GCA_036513315.1 of Roseiarcus sp. Taxonomy (GTDB): domain Bacteria; phylum Pseudomonadota; class Alphaproteobacteria; order Rhizobiales; family Beijerinckiaceae; genus Roseiarcus. Next base: position 2,798 of record DATBZF010000123.1, on the reverse strand, counting down.
CTTGGCGGCGACATTGAGGGTCTTGCTCACTTCGAAGGGTCGGATCGCCAGGGATGGCGTGTCGCTCAGTTCTTTTGGCGTACCGGGGATGGCTTCGAGCCCGCCATGCACGCGCGTCGCCGCGCCGAGTTCGGCGAGCCTGGCAAAGTCGCGCCGCACCGAAGCCTCCGACGCGCCGGTGGCGCGGCAGACGTCGGCGATGCGCACCAGCACGCGCTCCTTCAGCATCGCTTTGATGACCTGCCAGCGCTCGCGTTCGTGCACGGCCCTGTTCCTCCCGATCGCTCATAACTAGTCATGAACCGCGGGATCGGTCAATTTAAAACGCGCATATTCCGTCATTTTTGCGCTGCATCAATCATATTGCGTCGCACTATCGCTCAAATCGCGATTGACCGTGAGCGGTCGCAAAGCTATGCCTAGCCGAAATCGCATGGCGACGGAGGCGACATTGATGACCAGGGCCGCGGCGGAACCGCTCCCCAATCTGTGGGACGAATCCCATGCCGCGGGCCTCGATGAGCCGGGCCTCCTGCTCTATCGCTCCAACCTGCTCGGCAGCGATCTGCGCATCACCAATTTCGGCGGCGGCAATACGTCAGCCAAGGTCGCGACGCCCGATCCGCTGACCAAGAAATCGACTGAGGTGCTATGGGTCAAAGGCTCGGGCGGCGATCTTGGCTCGATGAAGCGAGACGGTTTCGCCACCCTCTATATGGACAAGCTCGAGAGCCTCAAGGGCCTCTATCGCGGCCTCGCCCATGAAGACGAAATGGTCGCTTTGTTCAATCATTGCACCTTCGATCTCAACCCGCGCGCCACCTCGATCGACACTGCTCTGCATGGCTTCATTCCGCATCCGCATGTCGATCACGTCCATGCCGATGCCGTCATCGCGATCGCCGCCTCCGCCAATGCGGAAGAGCTGACGAAGAAAGTGTTCGGCGGCAAGCTCGGCTACCTACCCTGGCAGCGGCCTGGCTTCGACCTCGGCCTGAAGCTTGGCGAAATGGCGAAGGCGCATCCCGAATATGTCGGCATCGTGCTCGGCGGCCATGGCCTGTTCACCTGGGGCGCGACATCGAAGGCCGCTTATGAGACGACGTTGCGCATCATCCAGCAGGCCGCCGATTGGCTCGCCGCCAATGAGAAGCAACCCGCCTTCGGCGGCGCGCGCATCGAGCCGGCTTCCCTCGAGAAGCGCCGCGCCGTCGCCGCCCGGCTGATGCCGCTGATCCGCGGCAAGATTTCGCGCGACGAGCGCAAGGTCGGACATTTCACCGACGCGCCTGAGGTGCTGGAATTCGTCAATTCGCGCGCGCTCGATACGCTGGCGCCTTTGGGGACCTCTTGCCCGGATCATTTCCTGCGCACCAAAATCCGCCCGCTGGTGCTGCCCTATGATCCGCAGGCCGACAATCTCGACGCCATCGCCGAATCGCTCGACGCACGCCTGGAGGCCTATCGCGCCGATTATTCCGCCTATTACCAGCGCTGCAAACACGGCAATTCGCCAGCGATGCGCGACCCCAATGCGGTGATCTATCTCGTGCCCGGCATCGGCATGTTGTCCTTCGCCAAGGACAAGGCGACCGCGCGCATCGCTTCGGAATTCTACGTCAACGCCATCAACGTCATGCGCGGCGCCTCCGGCGTCAGCGCCTATGTCGGCCTGCCCGAGCAGGAAGCGTTCGACATCGAATATTGGCTGCTCGAAGAGGCGAAGCTCCAGCGCATGCCTAAGCCGAAATCGCTGGCGGGTCGCGTCGCCTATATCACCGGCGGCGCCGGCGGGATCGGCGGAGCGACCGCCTTGCGCCTGCTCGGCGAAGGCGCCTGCGTGGTGCTGGCCGATATCGACCAGAACGCGCTCGATGAGCGGATCGGGACGATCAAAAAGAAATTCGGGCGCGACAGCGCGATTGGCATCAAGCTCGACGTCACCGACGAGGCGGGCGTCATCGCCAGCTTCCACGAATCCGTTCTCGCCTATGGCGGCCTCGACATTGTCGTCTCCAACGCCGGCATCGCTTCCGCCTCGCCGGTCGAGGACACCAGCCTGGCGCTCTGGCAGAAGAACATGGACGTGCTGGCGACCGGCTATTTCCTGGTCGCGCGCGAAGCGTTCCGGCTGATGCAGCGCCAGAAACGCGGCGGCGCGATCGTCTTCGTCGCCTCCAAGAACGGCCTCGCCGCCTCGCCCGGCGCCTCGGCTTATTGCGCCGCCAAAGCGTCGGAAATCCACCTCGCGCGCTGCCTCGCGCTGGAAGGCGCCGCGCATGGCATCAGGGTCAACACCGTCAATCCCGACGCCGTCCTGCGCGGCTCGAAAATCTGGGCCGGCGAATGGCGCCAGCAGCGCGCCGCCTCCAACAAGGTCACGGAGGACGAGCTCGAGGAAGTCTATCGCCAGCGCTCGCTGCTGAAGCTGTCGGTGCTGCCGGAGGATATCGCCGAGGGTATCTATTTCTTCGCCAGCGACCTGTCGGCCAAATCGACGGGCAATATATTGAATGTCGACGCCGGCAATGCGCAGGCTTTCACACGGTAGAGGTTCGCGCCGCCCCTCATCCGTCATGCTCCGCATGACACCTTCTCCCGCTTCGCGAGAGAAGGGGCGCGCGTTCCCTTCTCTCGCGAAGCGGGAGAAGCAACTATCAGATGGGGTCGATTAAGCCGTTATGATTTTCCATGGTTGGTCTCTTTGTAGGACGGCGTTTGCGTAGATGATCATTTTTCTGACGCGGGCGACGATGGCGACGGTGTGGGGCTTTCCGGCCTTGACGAGGCGGTCGTAG
>DATBZF010000122.1:0-2887 GCA_036513315.1 Roseiarcus sp. | reverse complement strand
GTCGGATTCGGACTGGGCGCCGAGTTCGGGCACGTTGACGCCGAGGTCCTTGCCGGCCTTGCGGGCGCCGGCCAGCACGATCTGCCAGTAGAACGATGTGGTGTCCTTGACGATGATCGGAATGGTCGGCGTATCGGCGGCGAGGCTGGGCGCGCTGAAGGCGGCGAGCGAGACGAGCGCGGTGGCGATGAGTAGCTTCTTCATGGGTTCCTCCCGGATCGGCGCCTTGACGCGCTCGATGATTAATTTGGCGGCGCAAGCGCTCAGCCGTGCGGACATTGCCTGCGTCGGTCGACGAAATCAAGCACTTTCAGAAAAAAAATTCTATATCTATTATATTTTGGAATTTTTGATCTGTTTTCATTCTAGCAAACAGCGATGAGCAAATGTTCTTTCGCCGGCCGTCCCAGCGCAAGGATGGCGGGATCGCTTGTGCCCACGGCTTTTCGCTAAGGCGCCGGTCGTTTGCCCTGGCAAAGCACTATGGGTTCCGACATCGCATGAGTGAAGCCACTACCTTCATAAACTTGGAGGTTCGACACACCCGGCGCCAGCAGAAACGAGCCTGAAACGACCTGCGTCTGGTTCGCCGCGGTGGCGAGCGCCCAACTGAACGTGCACAATTGGGCGGGCGCCTTCGGATCGACGTGGCTGCAGAGCAGTTGCGCGCCGCCGATCAGCGCTGCGCCGCCACAACTCACGGCTGACTTGGCCAAAACGGGGCCCGCCTGGACGGTCGCCGTAACCAGCACTGCGCATAGCGCCAGCCTCGCCGGCTTTCCTCTCGCAATATTCATATGACGCTCTTTCTTCTGCCCACCGTCGGCGAAATCCCGAACTCATCTCGTCGGGCGCGAAATTGCGCAAATGCGACACCGCGTCCCTTGTGGCGCGCCGCTATGCTTGTTATATGTAGCCTGATAATAAGCCGACTTATCATTGTCAATTATCTTCCAACTTGGTCTGCGTCCGCCAGAAATGAACGATCATCATCCCACGCTCGGCTTCCTCCTGCATGAGGTCGCCCGGCTCCTGCGCAAGCGCTTCGAGCAGCGCGCGCGAAGCCTCGGCTTTACCCGCGCGCAATGGCAGGCCATCGCCTATCTCTCCAAGAACGAAGGCATCCATCAGGCCGGCCTCGCCGAATTGCTGGACATTGAACCCATTACGCTGGTGCGCATTCTCGACAAGCTCGCTGAGCGCGGGTTGATTGAACGCCGCCAACACCCCACCGACCGCCGCACCTGGTTGCTGTTCCTGAAGGACGCCGCGCGTCCGCTGATCGCCGCGATGCAGCCGATCGGCGAAGCGACGCGAGCCGAAGCGCTCGATGGCGTCGCCGAAGTCGATCGCGACCAGCTTTTGCAGACCTTAACCCGGATGAAATCGAACTTGATGGCGGCCACGCGGGCCCCGCTCGTCGAGAAGGAAGCAAATTATGGCTGATGGCGCTTCTTTGCATCGCGTCGCGACCGAGTCGGCTGGCCCTGCCGGGGATCCGCCGCCGCCGACACGGCTTGATTCCGTGCGCGAACTGCGAAAGACGGCGCCGGAAGCGGAGACGCCCGCCGTACCGAAGGCCGCGACCGCCGAGAAAGCCGCGCCAGCGCCTACGCCGCGACGGCGGCTGACGCGCCCTTTGCTGTTCGCGCTTCTGCCCATCGCCTTGGTCGCCGGCGGCTATTTCTACGTGACGGGCGGCCAGGTGATGTCGACCGACAACGCCTATGTGCAGGCCGACACGGTCGGCGTCTCGACCGATGTACCGGGCACGGTCGTCGCGATCGAGGTACATGACAACGAGCCCGTCAAAAAAGGCCAGGTGCTCTATCGCCTCAGGCAGGATACGTTCCAGATCGCGCTCGACGGCGCCAAGGCGCAGCTCGGCACGGTCCACGATCAGATTCTGACGCTTCAGGCGAGCTACAAGCTCGCGCTCGCGCAGATCGAGCAGGCTGAGGCCGATCTCCCCTTCTATCAGACCAATTTCAAGCGGCAGCAGGATCTGGTGACGACCGGCGCCGGAACGAAAGCGGCTTACGACCAGGCCCAGCACGACCTTGATTCCACCAAACAGCGCATCGCGGTCGCCAAGGCGCAGGCCGATACCGCGCTCGCCCAGCTCAGCGGCGACGCCAATCAGCCGATCGAGGCCAATCCTTTCTATCTGCAGGCGAAATCCGGCGTCGACAATGCGCAGCGCGATTTCAACGACACGATCGTGCGCGCGCCGTTCGACGGCGTCGTCACCAATGTCAACGCCATTCAGATCGGCTCCTATCTCCAGGCCTCGCAACAGGCGTTCAGCCTCGTCTCCAGCTCGAAACTGTGGGTCGAGGCGAGTCCCAAGGAAACCGAGCTGACCTATGTCCGGCCGGGCCAGGCGGCGACGATCAGCGTCGACACTTATCCTGGCCTCGAATGGAAAGGCGTCATCGATAGCATCAGTCCGGCCTCGGGATCGAGCTTCTCGTTGTTGCCGGCGCAGAACACCACCGGCAATTGGGTGAAAGTCGTCCAGCGCATCCCGATGCGGGTGCGCATCGAGGACATGGAAGGCAAACCGCCGCTGCGCGTCGGCATGAGCGTCACCGTCGATGTCGATACTGGTCATCCGCGCGGCCTCCCCGATTTCGTCAACAAATGGCTCGGCCGCGACGAGAAGGCGCATGGCTAATCCCGCTGCGCCGGCGCGGGGGCCCAGGGTCGCCAATCGCGGCGCGATTACGGCTTGTGTGATCCTCGCGGTGATCATGCAGGCGCTGGACACGACCATCGCCAATGTCGCGCTGCCCTATATCCAGGGCAGCGTTTCGGCGAGTTCCGACCAGATCAACTGGGTGCTGACCTCCTATATCGTCGCCGCCGCGATCATGACGCCGCCGTC
>DATBZF010000121.1:0-31966 GCA_036513315.1 Roseiarcus sp. | reverse complement strand
GAGCAGGTCGACTTCCGCCACACCGTGGCGATGAAGCTTGACCATCCGAAATTCTGGCCTGTCGTCGATGCGGGCGATGCGGCGGAAATCCCAAAGTGGGACCCCGAAGGGGACCGTGTCCATCTTCAAGAGTTAAGTCATTGAAGTCATATGGTAATTATCATGTCATTGGCGGAAGGGGTGAGATTCGAACTCACGGTGGGCTTGCACCCACGGCGGTTTTCAAGACCGCTGCCTTAAACCACTCGGCCACCCTTCCCACGCCGAATGCGAAGCATTCGTTCGGCCTTTCCATATCGTATCCCGCCGCAGATGGATAATAATTTCGCGCCCCCTACACCAGCCGCGACTGCGCCTTCGCCGCGGCGATGAAGCTGGCGAACAGCGGATGCGGCTCGAATGGGCGCGATTTCAATTCGGGGTGGTATTGCACGCCGATAAACCAGGGGTGGTCGGTAAATTCCACCGTCTCCGGCAGCAGTCCGTCCGGCGACATGCCGGCGAAGATCAGGCCTTTGGCCTCCAGCCTTTCGCGATAGGCGGTGTTGACCTCATAGCGGTGGCGGTGGCGCTCGGAGATTTCGGTCTTGCCATAGATCGCGGCGATCTTCGAACCCTCAGCCAAATCAGCGCGATAGGCGCCGAGCCGCATCGTGCCGCCAAGGTCGCCCTCGGCGCGTCGCTGCTCCAGCTCGTTGCCGCGCAGCCATTCGGTCATAAGGCCGACGACAGGCTCTGACGTCGGGCCGAATTCGCTGGAATTTGCTTGACTTACACCCGCCAGTGAACGCGACGCTTCAATCACCGCCATCTGCATGCCAAAGCAGATGCCGAGAAAGGGCACCTTGCGCTCCCTGGCGAATTTGGCGGCGAGGATCTTGCCCTCGGCGCCGCGCGGGCCGAAGCCGCCAGGCACCAATATGCCGTGCACGCCTTCCAGATGCGGCGCCGGATCGTCGCGCTCGAAAATCTCGCTCTCGATCCAGTCAAGCTTGACGCCGACACGATTGGCGATGCCGCCATGGGTCAGAGCCTCGATCAAGGACTTATAGGCGTCTTTTAATCCGGTATATTTGCCGACGATGGCGATGGTCACCTCGCCCTCGGGATTGTGGAACGCGCGCGTCACCCCCGCCCAGCGGCTCATGTTCGGCTTGGGCGCCGGCTCGATGCCGAAGGCGGCGAGCACTTCGCGGTCGAGCCCGGCATCGTGATAGGCGCGCGGCACGTCATAGATCGAGGCGACGTCGCGCGCCTCGATCACCGCGCTCTCGCGCACATTGCAGAACAGGCCGAGCTTGCGCCGCTCTTCCCTGGGGATTTCGCGATCGGTGCGGCACAGCAGGATATCGGGCTGAATGCCGATCGAGCGCAATTCCTTGACCGAATGCTGCGTCGGTTTTGTCTTGAGTTCCCCGGCGCTTGGAATGTACGGCAAAAGTGTCAGATGAACATAGACGCAATGTCCCTTGGGCAGATCGTTGCCGAGCTGGCGGATCGCCTCGAAGAACGGCAGGCCCTCGATATCGCCGACCGTGCCGCCGATCTCGACCAGCACGAAATCGACGCCGTCATTGCCTTCCAGCACGAATTCCTTGATGGCGTTGGTGACATGCGGGATCACCTGCACGGTGGCGCCGAGGAAATCGCCGCGCCGCTCCTTGGCGATGATCTCCTGATAGATGCGCCCGGTGGTGATATTGTCGCGCTTGTTGGCCGAGCGCCCGGTGAAGCGCTCGTAATGGCCAAGGTCGAGATCGGTCTCGGCGCCGTCGTCGGTGACGAACACCTCGCCATGCTGGGTGGGGCTCATGGTCCCCGGATCGACGTTGAGATAGGGATCGAGCTTGCGCAACCGCACGGTATAGCCGCGCGCCTGCAGCAAGGCGCCAAGCGCCGCCGAAGCCAAACCTTTGCCAAGCGAGGAAACCACGCCGCCGGTGATGAAAATATAGCGAGCCATGGGAGCCGAGGTCTAACCGTTTCGTTTCGATTCTGCGAGAAAAAGAATCGGGGGAGAGCGAATTAACTGTGAAAGGCCTGGAAACGCGGGCGAACCTGGGCGTCCTCTAAGGTCATCGCCCCACCCCCGACGTCATGGCCGGGCTTGTCCCGGCCATCCACGCGGCGCCGCTGTAAACAACATTTCAAGCTCGGGCTGGCTTCCAGGCGTGGATGCCCGGCACAAGGCCGGGCAAGACGTGCGTGGGTTGTAAATAAGGTCTCCGTTCGCGAGCAAAAATCCAAATTGCACCCAAATTTTTCCAAGAAAAAGCGCCGGATCGACGCAAAAAGTCTTTGAAACTGCCTGCTAAGCCCTTGATATCCACCCGCCCGCCAAATCAAAAACCTCATCGAAACGAGCTTTATCAACGCTTTAACCCGCATTTTCCTTGCCCCGCCCCGTTTTTCCGCCAAAAGCGCCCCGGCGATCTGCCTGGGACGGGGCTGGCGAGGGGCAGAAACTCAAAATAGCAGACATTTGACTTTTCAGAAAGAAAATGTCGCTCAAGGGGCGTGCTCTTCACCAACCCCTCCCACGCGCCCAGCTTCCCCAACTGGCTCCGCCGCCGGCTATCCCGTAATATCCAACTCTCGGCGCTCCAACCCGACGAGCGTCGAACGCGACAGGAGAGCCCCATGTCTTGGAAGGCCACCCAGCTTTGCCTGGCGACGATCGCCCTCGCCGGCGGTTTTGCTCTCGCCGCCATCGGCGAATCCTCCGCCGAAAATGCGACCAACAAATGCGCGCTCGAATGGAAGGCGGCCAAGGCGAACGGAACGACCGGCGGCAAGTCCTGGAAGGAATTCTTCGACCAGTGCGGAACCGATCAGAATGGCCTCAGCCGCAGCATCGGTTTGACGCCCGCCGACGCCAAGCCGGACGCCGCCGCGGCGCCCCCGGCCGTCGCCGCGCCCCCTGTCGCCGCCGCGCCCGTGGCGCCGGCCGTCAAGACCGAGCCGGCGGACAAGGCGGCCGCGGCGCCTCAGCTTTTCGCGACCGAGGCGGCGGCGAAGGCGAAATGCCCTGCCAATGAGGTCGTCTGGTTGAACGCCGCAACAAAGATATTTCACCTTGCCGGCCACGAGGGCTACGGCAAAGGCGCGAAGGGCGCCTATGTCTGCCGAGCCGATGCGACTGCCGCCGGCGCACGCGCCGCCAAAAACGAAAAGCCTAAGAAGAACCTTTAAAGCCTGAGAGGCTGTGCGTCTTACGCTGAAGCTCCAGAAACCAATGGAGGAATCCGACCTCCATTCCGTCGATCGCTCGCGAGAGCTCTCCACCTCCTGACCCTCAACTCGCGATCTCTCCGCTCCGAAACGCCCCCGCCAAATGATCAATGAACGACCGCACTACCGGCGGCAGGCCACGGCGCGTGGTGAAGACCAGGTGGATAATGCCGTCCTCGGTGCGCCATTGCGGGAACACATGCGCCAGGCGCCCGCTCGAGAGTTCGCCTCGGCAGGTATGGTCCGGCAGCAGGGCGACGCCTAGCCCGGCGACAGCGGCGTCGCGAAGCGCGGTGAAATCGACGCAGGTCATCCGCGGCGCATGGCGGATCGCCCGCGGCTCGCCGTCCGGCCCGGAGAATTCCCACGTGATTTCGCCCATCTGGTCGGTGGTGGCGAGGGTCGGCAGATCGGCGAGCGCCGCCACGTCGCCGGCAGCGCATAAAGCGGCCAGGCTGGGCGCAGCGACCAGGATGCGACTGGAGCGACCTAAAGTCCGCACCGTCAGGGCGGCGTCGGCGTCGAGCGCCGCGCGGACGCGGATGGCGACATCGATCCGCTCGTCGATGAGGCTGACCGCGCGATCGACGGCGACGATCTGCAGTTTCGCCTTCGGAACAGCCTTCATGAAGCCGACGAAAGTGGACGACAGCGCCTCGACCAGCCCCAGCGGGCAAGAGCAACGGACAATGCCGCGCGGCTCGCCCAGGGCCTCGGAAACGATCGCGTCAGCCTGTTCGACGTCCATCATCACGATGCGGCAACGCTCGTAAAAGGCTTGTCCGATTTCGGTGACGCGGAAGCGGCGCGTGGAGCGCTCGATCAGCCGGACGCCGAGGCGCATCTCCAAGGCTGCTATGCGGCGGCTCAAAGTCGACTTCGGCGCCCTCAGCGCCCGTCCCGCCGCGGCAAAGCCGCCATGGGTCACGACCTCGGCAAACAGGGCGTAATCGTTAAGGTCCGGCGCCGTCATCGTCTCATTTTAGGAACACTGAGGCTCAGTATTCCAGTCTACCGCACTCTTCGTTCCATGAACATCTCGTTCCTAACACGGCGAGCCATTCGCCGCTCAGATCAAGGAGACCGAAGATGACCGGCAAATTCGAGAACAAGGTGGTCGTGGTGACTGGCGGGACGAGCGGCATCGGCCTCGCCACGGCCAAGCGCCTGGCGGCCGAAGGCGCATTCGTGTTCATCACCGGCCGCCGACAGGAAGAACTGGACGCGGCGGTGAGGGCGATCGGCGGACGAGTGAGCGGCGTGCGCGCCGATATGTCGAAGCTGGCCGACATCGACCGCCTCTATGACGCCATCCAGGAGAAGCATTCGCGGATCGACGTCCTGTTCGCCAATGCCGGCGGCGGCTCGATGCTGCCGCTCGGCGCCATCACCGAGGAACAGTACGAGGACACTTTCGGCCGCAATGTGAAGGGCGTGATCTTCACGGTGCAAAAGGCGCTCCCGCTGCTACGCGACGGCGCTTCGGTGATCCTGATGGGATCCACCGCCGGCGCCACCGGCACGGCCGCCTTCAGCGTCTATAGCGCTTCCAAGGCCGCGGTGCGCAACCTGGCGCGGAGTTGGACGCTCGACCTCAAGGTGCGCGGCATCCGTGTCAACGTCGTCAGCCCCGGTCCCGTCAAGACCCCGGGCCTTATCGGATTGGCCGGCCCTGACGCCGCCCAGCAGCAAGGGCTCCTCGATCATATGGCGACCCAGGTGCCGATCGGTCGGGTCGGCGACCCGGATGAGATCGCCAGGGCGGTCGCCTTTCTCGCCTCCGACGATTCCAGCTTCATGGCCGGCGCCGAACTCTTCGTCGATGGCGGCCAGGCCCAGGTCTGAGCCGTCAAGCAAAGCCAGGAGCCATCCCTCGCCCTTCGGACAGGAGTTAGGATCATGTCGGACATCATAGAAACGCTGCTGCTGCGCAACCTGAGAGAAGTTTTCGGCGAAGGCGATCCCGCGCGCCGACGCGCCGCCATCGAAGAATTATATACCCCGGACTGCGCCGTCCTCCTCCCCCTCGGCCGCTACATCGGCCACAAGGCGCTCGACAAGATCGCTGGCGAATTGCGGGCCGGCCATCCGAGCTTCGTCTACACGCCGCACAGCGCCCCGCAGGTGGTTCAGGATGGCGGCCGCATCGCCTGGGGATCCGGGCCAGCCTTTGAGCCGCCCCGCTACACCGGGCTCGACGTCATTATCGCCCGCGACGGGAAGATCGCCGCCCTTTACGTCTTCCTCGACTCGCCGCCTGTTTGAGGTTGGCGATTGACGGCGTCGCGGCTCGATAACTACGCCTCAATCGCCCTGCGCTTTGCGCAACCGGTCCAGCAGGCCCTTTCGCTTGGCTTCGTAGAAATAGCCGCTGGAATAGAGCGCCAGCGCGCGGTCCGGATTGCCGCCGGCGACGAGATAGGCGTTGGCGAGATAGGCGACCGCATATTTGAGGTTGGTGTCCGCATCGAGCAGGCCGCGCGCCGGCCCGCGATAGCCGACGCCGCGCGCGGTGTCGTAGCGGATCTGCATCAGCCCCCAGAACGGCCCGTGATGGGCGATCGGATTATAGCCGCTCTCGCGCCTGATCGAGCGGTGGATCAGCGATTCCGGCACGCCGTAAACGCCGGCGTAATAGGCGACGCGCTCGTTCAGTGCATTCTGCGGGATCGCCTCGGCCCCGATCGACGGCGCCGGAGCCTGCGCGCCCGGCGTCACGCAGCCGGCCAGCGACAGCGAAATCAGCGCCAATGCGCCAAGAACGATTTTCATCTCACGCCTTCGTCCACCCACCGCCGCCTCGTCCCCCGCCTCCGCCTATCGCAGATTTGCGGTCTTGAACGCAAGCAGCGCGCTCATGGCGATGACAGCAACCACCGAGAGCAGATTCAGGCGCCGGCGATGTCGATGATTGCCTGCGCGAAAGCCTTCGGCGCTTCCTGCGGCAGATTGTGGCCGATGCCGCCCTTGATCAGCCGATGCTCGTAGCGGCCGGAGAATTTCCTGGCATAGGCGCCAGGCTCCGGATGCGGCGCGCCGTTCGCGTCCCCTTCCATGGTGATGGTGGGCGTGGCGATGACGGGGCTCTCCGCAAGTCGTTTCTCCAGACTGTCGAATTGCGGCTCGCCTTCGGCCAGGCCCAGGCGCCAGCGGTAATTGTGGATCACGATGGCGACGTGATCGGCATTGTCGAACGCCGCCGCCGAGCGATCGAAGGTGGCGTCGTCGAAGTCCCATTTGGGCGAGGCGAGCCGCCAGATGAGCTTGGAAAAGTCGTGACGGTATTTTTCATAGCCGAGGCGCCCGCGCTCGGTGGCGAAATAGAACTGATACCACCATTGCAGCTCGGCCCCTGGCGGCAGCGGCATTTTGCCGGCCTCCTGGCCGCCGATCAGATAGCCGCTGACCGAAACCAGCCCCTTGCAGCGCTCTGGCCAAAGCGCGGCGATAATATCGGCGGTGCGCGCGCCCCAATCGAAGCCGGCGAGCACCGCCTTGTCGATCTTCAGCGCATCCATCAGCGCGATCATGTCGACGGCGACCGCCGACGGCTGGCCATTGCGCACCGTCGCATCGGCGAGAAACCGGGTCGCGCCATAACCGCGTAGATAGGGAACGATGACCCGAAAGCCCGCCGAGGCGAGCAATGGCGCGGCCTCGACGAAACTATAGATGTCGTAGGGCCAGCCGTGCAGGAGAATGACTGCCGGGCCATTGGCGGGGCCGGCTTCCGCATAGGCGACATTCAGCACGCCGGCGTCGATCTGCTTCAACGGCCCGAAGGACGCCTCCATCCCTGGTTTGGCGGCGGACGGCGCGGTTTCCGCCGCCTGCGCCCGCGCGCTCATGCCGAATTGAGCGGCCGCGGCCACCATCCCGGCGGCGGCGAGGAAGCGGCGGCGATGCGCATCGATTTCATCCATGTTGCTGGTCCCATCCTTTGGCGGTCTCGATAATTCAACGATGCGCGGCGAATTAGCCGAATGTGAACGCAAAAGCTTGCACGCCCGGACCCAAAAACTCGATCTCGAACGGTCGATCGACGATCCGACGCCGGCGCCCTTCGGAGACGACAAATCCGGGCGCCCGACGCTTGCTTCCATACCTTTTCCATTATTTCGGATACAATACCGTAATAATGGAGGCTGGATGCTAAGCGTCGCCTTTTGCGGGTTGGCGACAGCAAAGCTGAAGCGGCTATAAGGGCGTGCCCGGAATCGGGATTGAGGGATTGACGATGAGCGCGCAGACCGTGGCGGACATTGCAATCAACCGGCGCACGCGCGGCCTCGATCGCGCCTTCGAAATTCTCGATTTCCTGCGCGAGACACGTAAGCCCGCCCGCCCCAACGAGATCGCTGTCGGCATGGACGCGCCTAAATCGACGACTTACGAATTGGTCAATCTGCTGCTCAAAGCCGGCATTCTCGAATATGCGGATAAGGAGGGGCGCGTTTTCCTCGGGCGGAAGCTGTACTTCCTGGGCCTCGCCTATCACGCGCAGTTCGACCTCACGCGCGAGTGCCGCGCCTATCTCGACCATCTCGCCGAGACGACGCGCGAGACCTCGCAATTATGCATGCTCGATGGCGACAAATACACGGTCGCGATGATGAAGGAAGGCGCCAGGCCGTTCCGCATCAGTTCGGACGTCGGCGAGCGGATACCAATCCCCTGGACCGCCTCGGGCCGCCTGCTGATTTCGCACATGAGCGACGAGGAGATTCTCGCATTCATCCCGAAGGGCGACTTCATCCTGCCGAACGGCTCGGCGCTCGCACCCGATGTGTTTCTGGCCGAAGTCCACCGCGCTCGAATCGCGGGATTTTTCTCCTTCGACTCGATCGCCGATAATTTCACCCATTGCTTCGCCGCGCCCGTGCATCAGGCGGACGGCGTCTGCGCCGCGACCTTATGCCTGATCGCGCCGCGCGAGGACGCCTCGCGAAACTATGATCGCTACCGCGAGACGCTGGCCGCATCGGCGCGCGAGCTCTCCGATAAATTGAGCAGCGCGCCAACGGGCTTCACCAAAGCCGGCGTGGGCTGAACGAATACGTACGTCATTGCGAGGGAGCGAAGCGACGAAGCAATCCAGACTAGGCTATCAGAGCTCAGTCTGGATTGCTTCGTCGCTGCGCTCCCTCGCAATGACGTGTTGCCGTTAACGTATGTCCGTCGCCATCTTGAACGCGTCATCCACCATTGGTCCGCGGATGCTTCAGCCGCAGCGTTCAACGATCGAGAGCGGATTCCCTCATTGTTTGCATGGCGGAGCGTGTGCGCGAGAGGAATCGCCTCCATGCAATCAATGAAGTGCTGTCGCCGCAAGCGTCGTGCATCTCAAAAGTATTCGAACCAAGGCGGCGATCGATAGCTAGTCCGGACCGCGCTTACGCGCCGCCCGCCCTACTTCGCCCCCGCTTCCTCCGCCTCGTCCCGCGCGCCGGACGCCGCCAGTTCCCCACCCGGCCGATGCAGCTCGCGCCCGCCGGCGCGCAACGCCTCGACCCGCAGTTCGCCCTTCGCCTCGAACAATTCAGGCGCGATTGTAACCTCGCCATCGACCATCTTCACGCCCAGCAACGCATAAGCCGCCGACAGCATGCGCGCCGCCGAGCCGGTGTACCATGACCAGCCGCCGCGCCCATCATGGCCGTAGCCGTCATAGATGTCGGCCGGCTGCTGGTTGGGCGCGAGGCCGTAGCGCGCGAGATTGTCGGGATCGGTCTTTTTCAGCGGCGAGATTTTCTCGAAAATCGTGAAGGCTCGGCCGATCAATCGCGTGGCGCCTGCCTCGTCGCCCGCGGCGCGCGCTTCTTCCGAAAGGCGCACGAAGCCGTCGATGATCCATGACGCGCCATGGCTGTATTGGCCCCCGTTCTCGCGCACGCCGGGCGGATAATCGGCGATACGGCCGGGATAGGGTGAGGAATGTTCGAAGAATGGTTTTTCGAGCAGCAGAATGCGGTTGGCGCGTTCGATGCTCTTGAGGCCGCCTTCGATCGCTTCGACGCCGCGCGCATGATCGACCGCGCCGGAAAAAGCGGGCCAGCCGGTCGTCATCGCATTGGGCATGGCGAGCGGTTCGCCATTGTCGGCGAAATCGAGCGCGTAATGCGTCCCCTGCCAGCCAACCTCCAACGCATCGCGCAAGGCGGCGCGTTCGCTTTCGCAACGCGCGGCGAAGACGGAATCGCCTTTGGCCTGCGCGAGCGCGACGAAGCGCGTCAGCACGTCATAGAAGAAGAACCCCATCCAGACGCTGGTGCCGCGGCCCTCATGACCGAGCCCGTCAATGCCGTCGTTCCAGTCGCCGGCGCCGAGCAGCGGCAGGCCATTGGCGCCGAGATGGCGCAGCGTATAGTGGATCGCGCGGCGGCAATGTTCATAGACGTCGCCGCTCTCGCGCGAGCCGCGCGGCACGATCACCCAGGTGTCGGCGCCGTCGGGAACCGCCGGCCCTTCGAGATAGCCGACCTTCTCATCGAGCACGCTTCTGTCGCCCGTCGCCGCGACATAGCGCGTCAGCACATAGGGCAGCCAGAGATGCGGATCGCTCGCCTTGGTGCGCTGACCGAGACCGGTATCGCCATTGGGCGCTCGATGCCACCATTTCAGCACGTCGCCTTCGAGGAATTGCTGGCCGGCATGCAGCAGGATCTGTTTGCGGGCGAGGCGCGGCTCGATGAAGATCAGCGGCAGCACGTCCTGCAATTGATCGCGGAAGCCGAAGGCGCCGCCGCGCTGGTTGGGGCCGAGGCGGCCAAACAGGCGCGAGGCCATGACCTGATACGGCAGCCAGGTGTTCACCAGCCGATCGAAATCGGGACGGTTCGTCGTCACATGGACCTTGCCGAGAAGCTCGGCCCAATGGCTGCGCGTCGCTTTCAGATGCGCTTCGACATCGGCGACGCGCGCCGCGCGCGCCGCATTGAGGGCCAGAATGTGGTCGGACGCCTGGCCGATGACGAGCGCGATCTTCGTCTCGGCGCCGGGCGCAATTTCGATGTCGCGCGAGAAGACCGCGACCCTGCGTCCGTCGTCGCCCTGCGCGCCGTCGGGCGCGCCGGTCTCGACCATGACCGGCGAGACGATGTTGCGCCCCGGCCCGCCGAAGAAGCGCGTGCGGATGGTCTCCTTGACCGGATCAAACAGGCTGGTGGCGACGAAGGCGATGCCTTTCTGAAAATCATTGCGCGGATTTTCAAACATCAAAACGTCGTCGACGATCTCGGTCTCGATAATGCCGCGCGTGCCATTGGCGTCCTCGCCGAGCACGATATCGAAGAACGGCGTCACCCGCAGGCGCAGCGTCTTCTCGCCATTGTTGCGCAGGGTCAGCAGCCGCATGTCGCCGGGATAGTCGGGCGGCACGAACACGCAATATTCGCTGGCGAGCGCGCCGCGCGTCTTGCGGAAAGTGGCGACGCCCGGCTCGAACACGACGTCATGAACCGCGTCCTCGCGCTGGAATGGCGCAAAGCCCGGCGCGTCGACATCGCCGCTGTCGAGGTCTTTGAGATAGATCACCTGCCCGGGCTGCGGCGTCGTCACGCTGTCGAAGCGGAACGGCGTCAGGCCGTTCTGCTGGGCGTTGCCGAAGAACGAATAGAACGCGCCGTCATTGTTGACGGCGGCCCCGGCGCCCTGTTCGTTGGCCATCACATGCGCCCAGGGGCGCGGCGTGCGATGGGTCAGATGAAATTCGCGGCCATCGGCGGAGAATGAGAACGGCCAGCGGCTATGCAGCGCGAAAGTCGGCTCGACCGAGCGGCTGTGATAGATGCGGCTCGCCAGATCGGCATCGGCGATCGGCGCCAGATCGAGGCGGCGGGCGATGCGATCGGCCGCTTCGCGCTCATTGTCGGCATGGCCGGCGATGAACTCGATCTCGGCAATTCCATTGGCGGCGAGTTCGACCTCCAACGTGAGACTGGCGGCCGGATCGAAGCTCCACAGCTTGCCTTCATCGTCCGGCTTGCGCCAGCGCCACGCGCCAATGCCGGTCGGGTTGGCGAGCGAGCCCTCGCCGATGAAGCGCGCGCGCGAATCCTCATAGCCGACGAGACGGACGCCGTCCGCGCCCGGCCGCGCCGCGAAAAACCCGATCTCGCTGCGACCGGCGCGCGGCGAGCGCAACAGCCGGTTGCGCGCGAAAATCGCATTGAGCGCCTTGATGAAAAACGTCTCGACATGCATGCCGGCAAAATCGAGATCTCTGGCATAGGCGCCCGTTTCGTGCTGCGCGATTTCGGCGAAGCTGGTCACGCGCAGCTTGCGCGCGCGCCCGGATTTGTCGGCGAGCAATATGCGCCAGGAGACGATCGGCTCATCCCGGTCAGGCGCGACTTCCATCCGCGCCTCAAGCCCGCCGATTTCATTGACGAAAGCGAGACCGTTGCGGCCGGTCTCCTCGATGCGATAGCCGCCGGCGCGCCGCACCGGTTCATAGCCGATCGACCAGGGCGCCGAGCCCTCCTCGCTGACATAGAAAAACTGGCCGCGCGATTGTAGGGGATCGAGCGGACGGCGGTTCAGGTCGATAGGGAAACTGTCGCGCGCGGCGCCCATCACAAAGGCGACGCCGCGTCCATCGCGCTCAAGATCGATTCCGACTGCGCCATTGTTGAAGGAAAAGCTGCGCGGCAGATCGCTCAAAACATCTGGCGCGCCGGCGAGCGAGGGACCGGCGGCGCCGCGCTTCTCGCGCGCGCGGCTGGCGATCATCAACGCCGCCAACGCCATCGCGACGCCGGCTATTCCATAAGCGATGGCGAGAACGCGCACCGGGCCGGGCAGCGGCCCGCCGGCATTGCGCAAAGTCTCGGCGCCGGTCCACGCCTTGTCCCATTCGGCCCCACGCGGAATGTAGAACGGGATCAGCAGCGGCGCCCAGGTCCCGAAACGGCGGATGCCGTCGGGGATGACGCGCGTGCGCGCGGCATGGCCGAGGAACCGGCCCGCCGCTTCGTCGGCGCGATCGCCGCCGACGAAGGAAAGATTGACGAGCGTCGCGACGCGCAGCCCCATATGGTCGAACCAGATCAGCACGCGCAGCCAGTCGAAGGCGAGCAGGCCCAGGAACAGCGTCAGGCTGAAGGCGCGGAAATCGAGATTGGGCAGGCCGATGTCGGCGCCGATCGCCACCAACGTACGCACCGCGCCGTCCTGATTGTACCAGCTCGGATCGGGCGACTGGCGCAGGAAGGAATTGATGACCGGCGCCATCCACAGGCCCCAGCGCATCACGCGCACCGTCTGCGCGAACAGGCCCTGGATTCCATCGGCGCTGAGCAGGCCTTTGATCGGCCGCAGGCTGCGCTCCACCAGCGCCGAGAGCAGCACGAAATTCACGCCGAACAAGGGCGCCGCGATCGACCAGTTGATCACGCCGGAAAGCGATTCGGCATAGAACAGCCGCACGCCGCCGGCGACTTCGCCAAGGTTGACCTGGCCGTATTTGTTGAACAGCGGATAGACATTGAAATCGCCGAGCGCGCGGCCGGTCAGCCGATAGTTCACATCGACATAAGCCCAGAATTTGGCGACCACGACATTGATCTGCGCCGTATCGAAATACCAGCCGAGCGCGCCGGCGACGAGGCCGCCGAGCAGAATGCCAAGCCCATAGAGCCGCCAGGTCTGCAACTTTTCGCGTTCGCCCGAGGCGATGCGCGCGGCGTCGAACACGAGATCGACGCCGCCATAAGCGAGCGCGCCGACGACGAACATCGCCAGGAACCGCAGGCCGCCGCCGGCGTCGCTGAGACCCGATGTCAGCGCCCACACGGCGCCAATTCCGGCGACGATTCCCCTGATATAGCTGCGCGGATCGCGATAGTTCTGGCGCAGCCGGCCGAAGAACGGCGGCGTGCCGTCGGCGCTGCCGACAATCGTCTGGATCAGCGGATAGGCGAGCCCGAGCAACGGCGACAGCAGCAGCGCATGCTCTTTGAGAAAGCTGGAGATAGCGGGCTCGCGCAAGGGAAAGGCGACCGCGAGCAGCAGGCCCATGAACACGCCGCCATAGATCGCGCCCTTGACGAATCCGGCGCGCCAATGGTCGTAAGCGGAGCGAAAGCTCGGCGGTCTGCCGCTGATCAGATCGAGCGTCAGGCCGGTGAAGACATAGACAATGCCCCAGAGCGGCGCCTGGGCGAGCGCGGCGAGAATCGCGCCGACGAAAATCGCCAGAAACGGCTGCGCGACGCTTTGCGCGAGATTGGCGATCAGCGGCGTCAGCGCGGCGAGCGCCGCGCCAAGCAGCATCAACGCATGCAGCTTGAGATCGCCAGTCGGCCGACCGCGCGCGATTGAGGAATAGCCGAGCAGCAAGGCTTCGGCGACGACGAACAGCAGCGCCATGCGGCCGACGAACACCTGGCCCTGAAACGAGCGCGGAACATCCGGACTGATCAGCGCGCCGAGCTCCTGCATATGCCAATCCGCGCCCAGCACCATGACGAGATTGAACAGGAACGGAATCGCGATGAGGCCGACCGCCTCGATGATGCGCAAGCCGCGATAGCGGCTCAGCAGCGCGGCGAGCGAGCCTGCGACATAGACGATGAGAGCGATGAGCGCGCCCGAGCCGTTGAAATGCGGCACGTCGCCCCATGGTCCCGGCAATTGCCAGAAGCCGATCGAATCGTTGCGCATGAAGGCGAAGATCGCGAAAGCGGCGGCGTCGAGGACGATCTGCGCCGGCGCAAACGGTTTTGACGTCAGAGCGAAACGCCAGAGCGCAAGGCCGGCCGCGCCGGCCGGCGCGGCGAGAGCCCAGGAGTGCAGGCTCACCGAGGCCCAAATGCCGAGGGCGATCAGAACAGCGCCGGCGGCGATCGTCGCCATTGGCATGCGCGGCCTTGAGATTGCGGCTGAAGTCATATCGGCGTCTCCCTCGCCCGTGATTGGTCCATCGCGCGGCGAATCGCAAGTCCGGGAGCGCCGCGCGGCAAGCTAGTGGTGGACAAAGGCGGCCATGGCATGGCGCCGGTGCGGAACGGTCGAGGCGGGACAAGGTTGCGTGAACGGCGCGCCGCCGAGGGTTGCAAGGCGCGCCGATCTCCTGTCAAATCCCGTTGCATTCAGGCGCGACAGAATCATGAACGCGCCGATGCCAAGCCCATCGCATAGGGCGCCAGGGGAGAGGAACAAATGCCGGAAATCGAAAAACGGACGATGGACAAGGTCACCTGGCGCCTCGTTCCCTTCCTGATGCTCTGCTATTTCATCGCCTATCTCGATCGCGTGAACGTCGGCTTCGCCGGCGGCTCGATGAGCAAGGACCTCGCCTTGAGCGCCGGCGCCTTCGGCGGCGCGGCCGGCATTTTCTTCATCGCCTATTTCTTCTTTGAAGTGCCCAGCAATCTGGCGCTCGATCGGTTCGGCGCGCGGCTGTGGATTGCCCGGATCATGCTGACCTGGGGGATCATCGCCGGCGCGCAGGCCTTTGTCGTTGGCGAATTCAGCCTGAACATCGTGCGTCTCCTGCTCGGCGCCGCCGAGGCCGGCTTCTTCCCCGGCGTCATTTTCTTCCTGACCCTGTGGTTCCCCGCCGCCTATCGGGCGCGCATCGTCGGCTGGTTCATGTTCGCCATTCCGATCTCCACCGTGATCGGCGCGCCGATTTCCGGCCTGATCCTCAATCTGGAAGGCGTCGCCGGCCTGCATGGCTGGCAATGGATGTTCCTGATCGAGGCGCTGCCGGCGATCCTGATGACCCTCGCTGTCCTCTATTATCTGACCGATCGCCCCAAGGAGGCGCAATGGCTGGACCCGCAGGAAAGCCATTGGCTGCAGGATCGGCTCGACGCCGAGCGCGCCAATCGCGAACGGCATGGCGCCATTTCATGGTTCAGCTCGATGCTCGACCCTCGGGTGATCGCGCTCGGCTTCGTCTATATGGGCTGCAACATCCCGCAATACGGCCTCAGCTTCTTCCTGCCGCAGATCGTCAAGGGCTTCGGCGAATTGAGCAATCTCGAAGTCGGCTGCATCACCGCGCTGCCTTATGTCGTCGGCGCGATCGGAATGCTGTTGTGGAGCCGCCATTCCGACAAGATGGCCGAGCGCAAATGGCACACCGTGATTCCGCTCGCCATCATCGTCATCGGCCTCGCGCTCGCCGCGGTGATGCCGACGCCGCTGACCAAGATGATCTTCCTCTGCGTCGCCGGTTTCGGCTTCTTCGCCGTGCTGCCGGTGTTCTGGACGCTGCCGACGACTTTCCTGACTGGAACGGGCGCTGCGGCGGGCATCGCCGCCGTCAATTCGATCGGCAATCTCGGCGGCTATTTCGGTCCGAAAGTGTTCGGCGCGCTTAAAGATTGGACTGGCGGCGATTTCGCCAGCCTGATGTTCCTGGCCGCCTGCGCCATCATCGGGGCGATCATCGTCCTCGTGCTCGGCCATGATCCTGCGCTGGAGCGGCCTGCGGTGCAGACCGCGAGCGCGCGATAGGGGCTTTCTTTCCCAGGCAAAGCGCGGGAGAAGGGTCGCAAGTAGTGGTTTGCGTCAACTGGATCCAGCGCCCGCCTTCCTTCCCCTTCCCCCCTTGTGGGGGAAGGCCGGGATGGGGGGTCGCGCGGGCCTTTCGGATAAGGGGGTCAAGCTCCAACTCGATAGGTCGGCGCGACCCCCCTCCCTAACCCTCCCCCGCAAGGGGGGAGGGAATATCGGCAGCACTTGGTTCTAGCTGACGCGGTCCGCCAACGCTCCTTCTCCCGCGAAAGCCTCGCCATGCCCAAACCCAAACCGCGCCCGCCTGCCGGCCTTTCCCATCTCGGTCATCTCTCCGCTCTGCCAGACCATCCGCACGCCGGCATTCTCGAACGCGTGCCCAATCCGCATCCCGATTCCAATTATGTCACGCGTTTCACCGCGCCCGAATTCACTTCGCTCTGCCCGGTCACCGGCCAGCCCGATTTCGCCCATCTGGTCATCGATTTCACGCCGGATCATTGGCTGGTCGAATCGAAATCGCTGAAACTCTATCTCGGCAGTTTCCGCAATCACGGCGCTTTCCATGAGGATTGCACGGTGCGAATCGGCAAGGATCTGGCGGGGCTGCTCAAGCCGCGCTGGCTGCGCATCGGCGGCTATTGGTTCCCGCGCGGCGGCATTCCGATCGACGTGTTCTGGCAGACCGGCGCCCTGCCCAAGGGCGTCTGGGCGCCCGACCAGGGCGTCGCGCCCTATCGCGGGCGCGGTTAGGCCGCCAGCCGCCGCCGCAACTGCCGGAGCTTGCCGCGCAATCTGGCGGCGCGGCCTTCGGCGGGGATCGGGGCCCGCGGCGGATGCAGCGCGAGCGCATAAGTGCGCGCCATCAGCAGATCGGCCATCGCCTGACGGTCGCGAATATCGGCGATTTCGGCATAGGCGATCGGCGCGCCGATCGCCACCGGCAGGCTGGCGCCGATCCGCGCCTTCACCTCATGGAACAGCAGGGAGAGGCGCAGCGTCAGGCTGACATGGCTGGCGATCTGGAACAGGCGACTGTTCTGGCCGCCGAACCAGATCGGCACGACGGTCGCTTTGGCGCGCTGAACGAGCTGCGCGACAAACGGCTGCCAGGGCGCGTCGACCGCCGGCAATCGTCCGAGACGATCGGGCGCCGTCGAAACGCCGCCGGCCGGAAACACCACGACCGCGCCGCCTTTTTCGAGCTGCGCCCGCGCCGCGGCGCGCGAGCGGACATTCATGCCGCGCGCATCCGGATTATCGGAGAAATCGATCGGCAGGACGTAATCGCGCACCTCCTCGGCGCGCATCAGCACCGCATTGGTGAGCACGAGAAAATCCGGCCGCACTTTCTCGACGAGCCAGGAGATCACGATGCCGTCGAGCACGCCATAGGGATGATTGGCGACAAACACCACCGGCCCGTTGCGCGGCGCCAGCGCCAGCGCCGCCTCGTCATAGATGACGTTGAGCGCAAGCGAGCGCACCGCCGCCGCCCAGAAGCTTTCGCTGGGCCGGGGAGAGCGCTGGTTATCGAGATAAAGGCGCTTGAGAACCGGCTGGCCGGTCGCCTTCTCCACCAGCCGGATCAGCTTGCGCTTGACGGGCGGATCGGTCGGCACGGCGTAGCTGAACAGGAAATCGTCCATTCAGAATCGCATATCGCAGCCGCGTGACCGGATAATGACGAGGGCGCGGGCGCTGCGGGGCGCGCTCACCGGCGGCGTTTGGCGAGCTGGTCGAACGCCATCAAACGGCTGATCAAGGCCTCAAAGTCGCGCAGCGGCACCATATTGGGCCCGTCGGAAGGCGCGTGATCGGGATCCTGGTGGGTCTCGATGAACACGCCAGCCACGCCGACCGCCACCGCCGCGCGGGCGAGGACGGGCACGAATTCGCGCTGGCCGCCCGACGAAGCGCCCTGCCCGCCCGGCTGCTGAACCGAATGGGTAGCGTCGAACACCACTGGTGCGCCGGTGTCGCTGGCCAGGATCGGCAACGCGCGCATGTCGGAGACCAGCGTATTATAGCCAAAGCTGACGCCGCGCTCGGTCACCAGCACATTGGCGCCCCCGGCGCCCGCCACTTTGGCGACGACATGCTTCATGTCCCAGGGCGCGAGGAACTGGCCTTTCTTGACATTGACCGTCCGCCCCGTGCGCGCCGCCGCGACGAGCAGATCGGTCTGCCGGCAAAGGAACGCCGGGATTTGCAGAACGTCGACCGCCTGCGCCGCCAGCGCGCATTGGTCGGGCTCGTGAACGTCGGTCAGCACGGGAAGATCGAGGCTGTCGCGGATTTCAGCAAAGATCGGCAGCGCCTCCTTCAGGCCGATGCCGCGCTGGCCGGCGCCCGAAGTGCGATTGGCTTTGTCGAACGAGGTCTTGAACACCAGGCCGACGCCGAGCCTCGCCGCTATCGCTTTCAGCGCGCCCGCCATCTCCAGCGCATGCATGCGGCTTTCGAGCTGGCACGGGCCGGCGATCAAAGCGAGCGGCAGATCGGCGCCGAAGCGTACGGCGCCGGCGCCGCGCCCGACCTCGACAATGGAATTGTTCTGCATGAGCCTGCCAGGGTCGTCCTCAGACGACCATCATCGCATGGATTGCCCTCGCCCGCGAAGCGGACGAAAGACTTGCGGATTTACTCCTGCACCGCCGCCATCGGCTCGGCGGGAACGGCGGTCGCCATCGGGCCGGGACCGGCGCCGTCGCGCTGGTAAATGTCCTGGCGGAACTGCACGACGCCATCGGGCGTCGCCCAGGCGGTGACATAGACCCAATAGACGTTGACCGGCGAGCTCAAGGTTACGTCGAGACGCTGGCCCGAGCGAATCACTTCGTCGATCTGGTCGCGCGACCAGCCGGGCGTGTCCTTCAACAGCCAGGCGACGTAATCGCGAACGTCCTGCACGCGCACGCAGCCGGACGAGACGAAGCGGAAATCGTCGCCGAAAATGCCCTTCGAGGGCGTGTCGTGCATATAGACGCCGTAGGGATTGGGGATGTTGATGCGCACGAAGCCGAGCGAATTGATGTCGGCGCCGGTGTCCTGCCGATATTTGTAATTGGTCGCGTCGAGCGAATTCCAGTTGATCGACTGCGGCGAGACCTCCTGGCCTTCCTTGTTGAAGACACGGATTTTCTCTTCGGTCAGATAGGTCGGATCCGCCTGCATCTTGGGGATCAGATCCTTCTTGATCAGCGACGGCGGCACCGTCCAGAACGGGTTGAAATTGATCTGCGTCGCCTTGGCCTGCATGATTGGCGACTGGCGATCGATCTTGCCGACGCCGGCGGCGTGATGGGAATAGACCACGCCATTCTCAACCGTCTCGACCGCGGCGGCCGGAATGTTCACCGTCACGAAACGATCGCCAAGATTGCCGGAAAAAGCGCGCAGCCGGACGATATTCGTCTCCAACTGCTGCAGCCGCGCGTCGGCGGGAATATTGAGTTCGTTGAATGTCTGTTCGCTGACGATGCCGGTCTCGCCGAGCCCGTGACGCGCCTGGAAGCGCTTGACCGCGGCCTCGACGAAGGAATCGAACACCGGCCCGGTTCCGGCGACCGGATCGAGATCGCCCGACACGACCAACCTCTGCCGCAGCGCCTGCACGGCCTTCGACTTCACGCCGATCCTCAATTGCGAGCCGGCCGGCACCGGACTCCAGCCGCCGCGCGAAACGATGCCCTGGTATTGCTGGATCGCGGCGTCGGTCGCCGCCAGCGTCGCCTGCGACAAGATCGGCGTCGTCTCGCGATTGACCGAAAGGCGTTCGGCGGTTTCGTAGCTTTGCCGCCACTCGGCCTGCGGCTCGCGCGCGCCGTCAGCTTCCTGGGCGAGAGCGCTGGAGCCTGCAAGAATCGCCAGCGGCCCGGTCAGAGCGCTGAACGCGATGGCCGAAAAAAGCGCGCGGCGATTGACGCCCAAAAATTTGAATTGGTTCATAGACAGGCAGGCCCCAGTTAATGTTTTGTTACGCATATTCCCGCCTCGCGTAACCCTGAAGGGGACGCCAGACGCGGAACGCGAGGCCTCGTTCGCCAGCGTCAAGCTGGATTTCGATCGCCCGAATCCGCAATTGTTGGAATAGCACGCTCGGCGTTAACTGGAGACGAGCAGTCGGGCGTTTTTATGGCTTCACGCCACGCCAAAGCGCCCAAGGCGCGCAATCACGAGGAGTTGCGATGCTTCGGGGGAATTATCTGTGTGAATAAAGCTGGACCGCCCGGAGCGGCAGCGCGGCTCGGGAAGCAAACCGAACATCAATCCGGGCCGGAGCGCATTTTGCGATCCGACTCCCCGCCCCCGCTTTAGGTCTCGGCCGTCCTACAGACGATATTTGATCTGGTCGGTCCAGAAGCGCTCAAGGCGCGCCAGAGACTGGTTCATCCGCGCAAAATCGTCGGTCATCACGCCGCCAATCTGCTCGACCGTGGTCGCATGCTTCTCGTAAAGCCCCGAAACGATCTTATGCACGTCTTCGCCCTTTTCCGTCAGGCTGATCCGCACCGACCGACGGTCGATGCGTGAACGGGCATGGTGCAGATAACCCATCTCGACTAGCTTTTTAACGTTGTAGGAGACGTTCGACCCCAGATAATAGCCGCGCGTGCGCAATTCGCCGGCGGTGAGTTCTTTATCGCCGATGTTGTACAGCAATAGCGCCTGTACGGCATTGACGTCTGAGCGCCCCCGGCGGTCGAATTCATCCTTGATAACATCGAGGAGACGACGGTGAAGGCGCTCCACCATCGTCAACGCTTCGAGGTATACTGGGCGAACTTCGGCAATTCGTTCTGAGCGGCTCACAATATCTTCTGATTTGGCAACGTTTCTCATAGCACACCCACCTGTTCGACTGTCCCCGGCCGACTTTTATATTCGGTCCGTCTATGAGGTGAACTGTAGCGTTAGGGCATGAAGACGAGTTTAAAAGTCAGGATGAATCCAAGGTTTACTTGTTGCGGTAAATTTGAACTAAATCAAAGGCTTTGTTTACTTTGCCAGACTCTTAACGGCAGCCGCGCCAGCGGCTTAGACTCGCTCGTTGGCCGCCAGCCAGCTCAGCGCGAAATAGACGACGATCAGGGCGCCATCCAGGACGACGCCGACGACGCCGGTCAGGGACACGCCGGCGCCCAATGTCGCGGCCATCACCTCCGTCGCCGCGCAAATCAGCCAGAGCACGCCGCCCCAGGGCGCCGCCAGCCACAGGCCGACCGCCGCCATCAGATCTGCGACCGCGAAAAAACTGACCATCGCCTGCATGACGACGGGAAGCTCGAGCAGGTCGGCGACGACCCGGTTGACGCCAAGCACGATCGTCCAGGCGAACAAGCCTTTGGCGATCCAGACCACCGCCATCGTTCGCATGAACCAGACGAGCATCAAGGTCCAACGCAGCGTCGTCGGCGTGTCGGTCGTCGTCGAGCCGATCATGCGCAGGGCGGGCAGCGGCGCCCGTTCAATGACGCGAATCTCGCTCCCGCCGGTTTGTTTGGGTGGCTTGCTCACGATCGCGCCGCCTCGAAGGAGAGATCGCTTGTCCCGAGCGGCGCGAAATAAGCGTCGATGTCTGCGCTCAAGACCTCCTCGGCGGCGCCCGGCCGCCATTGCGGCCGATTGTCTTTATCGACGATCAGGGCGCGAACGCCTTCGTAAAAGTCATGGCCGCGACAGATGCGCGAGACGATGCGAAACTCCAGAACCATCGCCTCTTCGAATGACAAAGAGCGGCCAGCCTCCATTTGCCGAAGCGCGATGGCCTGGCTCGTCGGCGATTTGGCGAGCATCGCCGCCTGAGCTTTCCCCGCGAAATCAGAGCCGGCGGCTGCCGCCTGGCCGAGCGCGGCGATAATCCGCGCAGGCGTCGTATGGGCGAAGCAATCCTCGATCAGCGCGCACGCGGCGGCGAGCGCGGAGCGCGGCGCAGGTAGAGCGAATGTCGCCAGGATGGCCTCGAGCGGAGCACGCTCCGCCAAAGCCGCGACAAGCGACTCCATGCGCGCGCTGGGAACCCGGGTCTGGGCAAGGCCGAGCGCGAGGGCGTCGTCGGCATGCGCCCTGGCTCCCGTCATCGCCAGATAGACGCCCGCGCGATGGGCAAGGCGCGGCAGCAGATAGGTCGCCCCAACATCGGGAAAAAACCCGATGCCCACCTCAGGCATGGCGAAGGTGAAGCCTTCCCCCGCGACCAGATGCGCGCCATGCGCCGAAACGCCGACGCCGCCGCCCATGACGATGCCGTCGACCAGCGCGATATAGGGCTTCGAATAGCGCTTGATGCGGCGGTTGAGCAGATATTCTTCGCGCCAGAACGTGAGTTGCGCCGCATGATCGCCCGCCCGCCCCTGCTCATAGAGAAGACGGATGTCGCCGCCGGCGCAGAACGCGCGCCCGCCCGCGCCGGTGACGACCACACGCATGACCGCGGGATCGCGCTCCCAATCGTCCAGCGCGGCGGCGATGGCGCGCACCATGCCGAGGTTGAGCGCATTGAGGGCTTTGGGTCGGTTGAGGATGAGGAAGCCCGCCGAGCCCCGTTTTTCCGCCAGAACCTCGGGCTCGCTCATCGCTTCTCCTGGATCGGGGATGGAACCATTCGCCGCAAGGGGAAGGTCGGCGGCGGGGGACAGCGCCGCGCCTTAAGCGTGTGCGGCCAATATCCCGTCGATCGAGGCCGAGACCTCGCCGATCGGCGCCATTCCGTCCACGCAGTGCAACACACCGCCGCTACGATAATAAGGCGTCACGGCCGCCGTGTCCTTTCGGTAGGCTTCAAGCCGCGTCTTCAAAACTTCCGGGTCGTCGTCCTTGCGCACGGGATGGCCGGCCGCCTTGGCCTCTTCCGCCCGCCTCATGATTCGATCGATCAGTTTGGCCTCATCGACTTGCAGTTCGATCGCCGCGTCGAGCTTCATGCCTTTGCGCGCCAGCATTGCGTCGAGGGCTTCGGCCTGCGCAATGGTGCGCGGAAAACCGTCGAGAATGAAGCCATTTTTGGCGTCCGGCTCGTCAATCCGTTCGGCGATGATGCCGACGACAATCTCATCCGAGACCAGGGAGCCCGATTCCATCACCGGCTGCGCACGGAGCCCGATCGGCGTGCGCGCCTTGACCGCCGCCCGAAGCATGTCGCCTGTTGAAAGTTGAGGGATACCGAATTTCTCCACGAGCCGCGTCGCCTGGGTGCCCTTGCCGGCGCCCGGCGGCCCGAGCAGTATCAACCTCATCTCTTCCTCCCCCTCAGCTTCGCCTTGCGAATCAGGCCTTCGTATTGGTGGGCCTGTAAGTGTCCATGAATTTGCGCCACCGTGTCCATCGTGACGTTGACGACGATCAACAGCGACGTGCCGCCGAAATAGAACGGCAGCGCCGCATAGGAAATCAGCATTTCCGGCAACAGGCAAATGATGGCGAGATAGAGGGCGCCGAGGACCGTGATGCGCGTGAGAATCTGGTCGATATATTGCGCCGTCCGCTCGCCCGGCCGCACGCCGGGCACGAAGCCGCCATGTTTCTTGAGATTGTCGGCGGTGTCGGTCGGGTTGAACACCGTCGCGGTATAGAAGAAAGCGAAGAAGACGATCAGGCCGATATACAGCAGGTAATAAAGCGGCTGTCCGCGTCCGAGCAGCGTCGAAATCGTCGCGAGAAATCCCGACCCTGAGCTGCCCTGCGCGAAATTGGCGATGGTGGTTGGCAGCAGCAGCAGCGAGGAGGCGAAGATTGGCGGGATGACGCCGGCGGTGTTGAGTTTGAGCGGCAGGAACGAACTCTGCCCCTCATACATCTTATTGCCGACCTGGCGCTTGGGATAGGTGATCGGCACGCGGCGCTGCGCGCGCTCCATGAACACGATGAAGGTGATCACCACCATCGCCATGATGAGGACGCCGATCACCAGAGCGGTCGACAGCGTGCCCTGGCGGCCAAGTTCGAAAGTCTGGATAATCGCCTCGGGCAGGCGCGCGACAATACCCGCGAAAATGATCAGCGATGAGCCGTTCCCGACGCCGCGCGAAGTGATCTGCTCGCCGAGCCACACCAGGAACATCGTGCCGCCCGTCAACGTGACCACCGTCGACAGCGTGAAGAACAATCCCGGTTCGGCGACGAGGCCGCCGCGGCCCTGCAAGCCCACCGCGATGCCATAGGACTGGAAAACCGCCAGAATCACGCAGAGGTAGCGGGTATATTGATTGAGGATCTTGCGACCGGCCTCGCCTTCCTTCTTGATCGCCTCGAGGCTCGGAATGACCGAGCTGAGCAACTGGATGATGATCGAGGCGGAAATATACGGCATGATGTTCAGCGCGAAAATCGCCATCCGCTGTACGGCGCCGCCCGAGAACATGTTGAAGAGATCGAGCACGCCCTGTTTCTGTCCGAGGAACTGAGCCTCGAAGGCGGCCGGATCGATGCCGGGCAACGGAATGTAGGTGCCCAGGCGGAAGATGACCAAGGCGCCGAGCGTGAACCAGATGCGCTTTTTAAGCTCTTCCGCCTTGCCGAAGGCGGACCAATTGATGTTGGCTGCAAGCTGTTCGGCGGCCGATGCCATTAGGAGCGCTCCGAGCGGCGCGGCGCGCCGGGTTCAACAGGTTCTGACGTGGACCGACGAAGCGCAAGCGGAAAACGCGCCGCGCCCGTCAAACCCGTCATATGGTCGGCCCGCAGCGATTTGTCACCACCTGCGCGGCGCTTCAGGCCTCAGCGCCCGCTTCGGCCTTCAGCACCTTGACTTGGCCGCCGGCCTTCTCGATGGCGGCGATCGCGCTCTTCGAGGCGGAGAGGACTTCGAACGACAATTTCGCTTTCAGTTCGCCCTTGCCGAGGATCTTCACGCCATCGCGCGACCGCGCGCAGACGCCGGCCGCGACCAGGGCCTCGACCGTCACCGCCTTGGCGGCGTCGAGCTTGCCCGCATCGAGCGCCTGCTGGACGCGGCCGAGATTGACCTCGTTAATGTCGCTTGCGGAAGGATTGACGAAGCCGCGCTTGGGCAGGCGGCGATGCAAGGGCATCTGGCCGCCTTCAAAGCCCTTGATGCGCACGCCGGAGCGGGCCGTCTGACCCTTGCCGCCGCGACCCGATTGCTTGCCTTTGCCGGAGCCGATGCCGCGCCCGACGCGGGTGCGCGCCTGCGAGGAGCCCGGATTGTCGGTGATGTCGTTGAGTTTCATGTTTGTCCTCACAGGCCGTCAATGACGCGCACGAGATGCGCGACCTTGGCGATCATGCCGCGCGCGGCGGGCGTATCGAGGACGGCGCTGCGCCGGCCAATCTTGTTGAGGCCGAGACCGATCAGGGTCTGGCGCTGGTCGATCCTGCGCCCGATGGCGCTGACCGTCTGTTCGAGCGTGATCATTTTGGGTGTCGTCGACATGATGGGCTTCCCGATCATGAATCCGACGCATCGGCCTCGACGCCGACGCGTCGGGACTGCAGCGTGGATACTTTGATGTTGCGTCGCTGGGCGACGGCGCGCGGGCTGTCTTCCTGACGAAGCGCGTCGAAAGTCGCGCGCACCATGTTGTAAGGGTTCGAGGAGCCCTGGCTCTTGGCGACGACGTCATGCACGCCGAGCGTCTCGAAGACGGCGCGCATCGGGCCGCCGGCGATGATGCCGGTGCCGGCCGGCGCGGCGCGCAGGATGACGCGGCCGGCGCCATGGCGCCCGTTCACGTCATGATGCAGCGTGCGGCCCTCGCGAAGGGGCACGCGCACGACGCCGCGCTTGGCCGCTTCCGTGGCCTTGCGGATCGCCTCGGGCACTTCGCGCGCCTTGCCATGGCCAAAGCCGACGCGGCCCTTCTGATCGCCCACGACGACGAGCGCGGCGAAACCGAAACGGCGTCCGCCCTTCACAACCTTCGCCACGCGATTGATGTGAACGAGACGGTCGACGAACTCGCTGTCCCGCTCCTCCCGATTGTGGTCGCGGCCGCGGCCGCCTTCTTCACGCGCCATGTCAATTCCATTCCGTCACTTACGCGGGAAACGCCGGATGGCGCCCGCTCGCTTCGTTCATTTCCGTTTTAGAAGTCGAGACCGCCCTCGCGGGCCCCCTCGGCGAGCGCCTTGACGCGCCCGTGATACATGTAGCCGCCGCGATCGAACACCACTTGCTTGACCCCGGCCTTCATCGCGCGCTCGGCGAGCTCCTTGCCGATCTTGCGCGCCGCCTCGACGTCGGCGCCGGTCTTCAGGCCTTCGCGCAGCGTCTTTTCCAGCGAAGAAGCCGCGACGATCGTCACGCCCTTCTCGTCGTCGATTACCTGCGCATAGATCTGCTTGGACGAGCGGAACACGCTGAGGCGCGGACGCCCGTAGCTGCGCGCGACGATGGCGCGGCGGATGCGCGCCTTGCGCCGGTCTCCGGTCTTGTTTGACTTAGCCATTGTGGCGCCCTTACTTCTTCTTGCCTTCCTTGCGGAAGATGAATTCGCCCTCGTATTTCACGCCCTTGCCCTTATAGGGCTCGGGTCCGCGAAACGCGCGGATTTCGGCGGCGATCTGGCCGACCTGCCGCTTGTCGATGCCGGTGATGGTGATTTCCGTCGGCTTCGGCGTCACGATCGTCACGCCCGCCGGGATCGGATAGATCACATCATGGCTGAAGCCAAGCGCCATCTGCAGGTTCTTGCCGGCGACCGCCGCCCTGTAGCCGACGCCGTTGATCTCGAGCTTCTTTTCGAAGCCCTTGGTCACGCCGACCACCAGGTTTTGAATCGACGAGCGCGAGGTTCCCCACATCGCCCGCGCCCGCTTGCTGTCGCCGCGCGGATCGACGGTGATGAGGTTGCCCTCGATCTTGACGGTGACGTCCTCGGGCGCCGTAAATTTCAATTCGCCCTTGGCGCCTTTGACGGCGACAGTATGGCCATCCAGCTTGGCGGTGACGCCGGCGGGGACCAAGACGGGCTTTTTGCCAACTCGAGACATAGCTCTTTTTCCATTTCTAGCGGTCAGAAGACCTTGCAGAGGACTTCGCCGCCGACGTGACTCTCACGCGCCGCATGATCCGCCATCACGCCCTTGGGGGTCGAGATGATGGTGACGCCAAGACCATTGGCGACGCGCGGCATGGCGTCGACGGCCACATAGACGCGGCGGCCGGGCTTCGACACCCGCTCGATCTGGCGAATTACCGGTTCGTTGTCGAAATATTTCAATTCGATCTCGAACTCGGTACGGCCATTGCCGTAATCGGTCGTCGAATAGCCGCGGATATAGCCTTCCGATTCCAGCACATCGAGAACATGCTTGCGCAGGGAGGAGCCTGGCGTCGACACTTTGCCGCGCTTGCGCATCTGCGCATTGCGGATGCGGGTCAACATATCGCCCAAGGGATCGTTCACAGCCATGATCGTCTCCCCTTACCAGCTCGACTTGACGAGGCCTGGGATCAGGCCCTTGTTGCCAAGTTCGCGCAATGCGATACGCGACATTTTGAATTTGCGATAATAGGCGCGCGGGCGCCCCGTCACTTCGCAGCGGTTGCGAATACGGCCGGCCGACGCATTGCGCGGCGTCAGGCTAAGTTTCAGGCGCGCCTCGAAACGCTCTTCCATCGAATTCTTTTCGTTGTTGGCGATATCCAGCAGGCGCTTGCGGCGCGCGGAGAATTTCTTCACCAGCTTCACCTTGCGCTTGTTATTCTCTATTGCACTCTTCTTTGCCATTAAGGCCTCCATTTTCCGCGTTTGAGCGGGTCAGCTCACTGCCGGAACGGGAAGTTGAAAGCGGCGAGCAGAGCCCGCGCCTCCGCGTCGGTCTTGGCCGTCGTGCAAACGACGATATCCATGCCAAGCATCGCTTCCGCCTTGTCGTAGTCGATTTCGGGGAAGATGATGTGCTCCTTGACGCCCAGAGCATAATTGCCGCGTCCATCGAAGGACTTCGGGTCTAGTCCACGAAAGTCGCGCACGCGCGGCAGCGCCACGGTGACGAGACGATCGAGGAATTCATACATGCGGGTCTGGCGCAGCGTGACCTTCGCGCCGATCGGCATGTTCTCGCGCACCTTGAAGGTCGATATAGCCTTGCGCGCGCGCGTCACCACCGGCTTCTGGCCGGCGATCAGCGCCAGATCAGCCGCCGCGGAAGCGACTTTCTTGGTGTCGTTCACCGCCTCGCCGACGCCCATATTGAGCACGATCTTGTCGATGCGCGGCACTTCCAGCGCGTTCTTGTAGCCGAATTCCTTGACCAGCTTGGGAACGATGTCGTCGCGATATTTCTTCTTGAGACGCGCGACATAATCCTTCGGCACAGCTGCGGCCGGACCCGCCTGCGCTGTTTCAGCCGCCTGCTTGTTCCTGGCCTTCGCCTGCTTGGCGCTCTCAACGGGAGCCTCGGCCTTCGGCGTTTTGGCGGGCTTGTCGGATTTACCCGCCTTGCCGCCCTTGTCTGATTTTTGATCAGCCATCGATCAGGTCTCCGGAACGCTTGGCGACGCGGACCTTGCGGCCGTCATCGAGGGTTTTGAATCCGACGCGCGTCGGCTTGCCGGTCTTGGGATCGGCGATCGCCAGATTGGACAGGTCGATCGACGCTTCCTTGGAAATAATGCCGCCTTCGGTCTGGGCGGTCTGGCGCGTATGGCGCTTGACGATATTGACGCCCTGGACAATGGCGCGGCGCGCGGTCGGGTTGACCAGCGTCACTTCGCCCGACTTGCCCTTGTCGCGGCCGGCGAGGACGACGACCTTGTCGCCTTTCTTGATTTTAGCGGCCATCACAGCACCTCTGGCGCGAGCGAAATGATCTTGACGTGGTTCTTGGCGCGCAATTCGCGCGGCACCGGCCCGAAAATGCGGGTGCCGACCGGCTCGGACTGGGCGTTGATCAACACCGCCGCGTTCGAGTCGAAACGGATCACCGAACCGTCGGAGCGGCGGATGTCCTTGGCGGTGCGCACGACGACCGCCTTCATGACGTCGCCCTTCTTGACGCGCCCGCGCGGGATCGCCTCCTTGATCGAGACGACGATAATGTCGCCGACCGAAGCATACCGGCGCTTGGAGCCGCCAAGCACCTTGATGCACATCACGCGACGCGCGCCGGAATTATCGGCGACGTCGAGGTTGGTTTGCATCTGAATCATGGCCTATTCGCCTTTCTTTCCAGATCGGTTTCCGGCGCCGCTAAAGCGCCGGACTACGTCTGAAGGAGGCTCTCGCCTCCTTATCCAAAATTCATTTCCCGCCTTCGGCCTCACGCCTTGGCGAGCGCGCCGTCCACGACAATCCATCGCTTGAGCTTCGAAATCGGCTTGGTCTCCTCGATGGAAACGGTGTCGCCGACCTTATGCGTCTTGTTTTCGACATGGGCGTGGTAGTTCTTCGAACGCCGCACCGTCTTCTTCAAGAGCGGATGAGTGAAACGGCGCTCGACCTTGACGACCAAAGTCTTGTCTTGCTTGTCGCTGACGACGACGCCCTGGAGAATTCGCTTCGGCATGGTTTTCGTCCTCAGGTCTTGGTCTTGGTCGCGCGCTTCTGGGCGGCGAGCGTTTTGGATCGCGCGATGTCGCGCCGCACGACGCGCACGCGCGCCGTATTCTGCAACTGGCCGCTGGCGCGCTGGAAGCGCAGGTTGAACTGCTCCTTCTTCAGAGCCAGGATCTCGTCCGACAATTGATCCTCGGTCATGACGCGCAGGTCCGAGAGGCGGTTTTTCGTTTTCATGGCGGCGGCCCCTATTCTGCGATGCGCTGAATGAAGCGCGTCTTGATCGGCAATTTGGCGGCGGCGAGGGTGAACGCCTGACGCGCAATATCGGCCGGCACGCCGTCGATTTCGAACATGATGCGACCAGGCGCGACGCGCACGACCCAGAGTTCCGGCGCGCCCTTGCCTTTACCCATGCGCACCTCGACCGGCTTCTTCGACACCGGAACGTCGGGGAACACCCGGATCCAGACGCGGCCGGCGCGCTTCATATGGCGCGTCAACGCGCGGCGAGCCGCCTCGATCTGACGCGCGGTGACGCGTTCGGGCTCCATCGCCTTCAATCCGAACTGACCGAAATTCAGCTCGAAGCCGCCCTTCGCAACGCCGCGAATGCGGCCTTTGAAGGCTTTGCGGAACTTGGTTTTCTTAGGTTGCAGCATGATCGCATACTTTCAAATGTCAGGCGGCGTCGCGATCGCGCGGCTCTCGCTCGCGCCGCGGACGATTGCCGCTGCCCGAATGATCGGCCTCGGCGAGTTTCTTGTCCTGCGCCATCGGATCATGCTCAAGGATTTCGCCCTTGAAGATCCAGACCTTGATGCCGCAGGTCCCGTAGGCGGTGTGCGCCGTGGCGACGCCATAGTCGACGTCCGCGCGCAACGTATGCAACGGCACGCGGCCCTCGCGATACCATTCCAGACGGGCGATTTCCGCGCCGCCCAATCGCCCGGAGCAATTGATGCGGATGCCTTCGGCGCCAAGTCGCATCGCCGATTGCACGGCGCGCTTCATCGCGCGGCGGAACGCAACGCGGCGCTCGAGCTGCTGGGCGATCGAATCGGCGACCAGGGTCGCGTCGACTTCGGGCTTGCGCACCTCGACGATATTGATCGCCACTTCCGAATCCGTCAGCTTGGAGACGAGCTTGCGGAGCTTGTCGATATCCGCGCCCTTCTTGCCGATGACGACGCCGGGACGCGCCGAATGGATGTTGACCCGGCATTTCTTGTGCGGCCGCTCGATGATGATTTTCGAGATCGCGGCCTGCTTCAAATTCTTCATCAGCACGTCGCGGATCTTCATATCCTCGTGCAGAAGCTTGCCATATTCGTTCTTGCCGGAATACCAACGGGAATCCCAGGTCCGGTTAACGCCCAGACGCAGCCCGATCGGATTGATCTTCTGACCCATGCCTATCTCCTCAGGCCGCGTCGGCGGGCTTGGCCGCGACTTCGCGCACGATGATCGTCAAATTCGAGAATGGCTTTTCGATGCGCCCCGCCCGGCCGCGCGCACGCGGGCTGAAACGCTTCATCACCATCGCCTTGCCGACGAACGCTTCGCCGACAACCAGATCGTCGACATCGAGATCATGGTTGTTTTCGGCATTGGCGATCGCCGATTCCAGCGCCTTGCGCACTTCCGTGGAAATGCGCTTGCGCGAGAACTCGAGATCGGCGAGCGCCGCCGAAACCTTCTTGCCGCGAATGAGCTGGGCGAGAAGATTGAGCTTCTGCGGGCTCACCCGCAGCATGCGAGCGACGGCCTGCGCCTCGTTGTCGGCGCGCTCGCGTTCGCGCTTTTTCTTGCTCATTAATTCCGCTCCCGCATCACGATGCACCGGGTGCCGGCGCCGCCGGAGCGGCACCTTCCGCCGGAGCGCCACCCGCGGCCGGCGCGGCGCCGGCGCGTTTGGCCTTGCGATCCGACGAATGACCATAAAACGAGCGGGTCGGCGCGAATTCGCCGAACTTGTGCCCGACCATTTCCTCGGTGACGATCACCGGGATGTGCTTTTGCCCGTTATAGACGCCGAAGGTGAGCCCGACGAATTGCGGCAGGATGGTCGAACGCCGCGACCAGATGCGGATCATCTCATGGCGTCCGGACGTGCGCGCGGCATCCGCCTTTTTCAGCAGATAGCCGTCCACAAACGGGCCTTTCCAAACCGAACGCACCATAATCGCTCCTAACGCTCTATGTCTTCTTCCGCGCGTGGCGGCTTGCCATGATGAATTTGGCGGTACGCTTGTTCTTGCGGGTCTTCTTGCCCTTGGTCGGCTTGCCCCACGGCGTCACCGGATGCCGGCCGCCGCGCGTGCGGCCGCCAAGCGGGTGATCGACCGGGTTCATGGTCTCGCCGCGGACATGACCGCGCCGGCCCATCCAGCGGCTGCGGCCGGCCTTGCCGATCGAGATGTTCATGTTGTCCGGGTTGGAGACCGCGCCGACGGTGGCGATGCAGCGGCCGTGCACCAACCGTTGCTCGCCAGAATTCAATCGCAGGATGACGTATTCGCCGTCGCGGCCGACGATCTGCACATAGGTGCCGGCGGAGCGCGCGATCTGACCGCCCTTGCCGATCTTGATCTCGATATTGTGGACGATGGTGCCGACCGGGATATTGGCGGCCGGCATGGCGTTGCCGGGCTTGACGTCGACATGCTCCCCGGACACGATGGTATCGCCAGCCGAGAGCCGCTGCGGCGCCAGGATGTAAGCGAGCTCGCCGTCGTCGTATTTGATCAGCGCGATGAAGCCCGTGCGGTTTGGATCGTATTCGATGCGCTCGACCTTGGCCGGCA